>NZ_JBWZOR010000001.1:0-684861 GCF_056730635.1 Diaphorobacter sp. B2A2W2 | reverse complement strand
CGTGATCTCAAAGGCCACCTCGCTCAAGGCGCGGCGTGCGTCTTGGTCAAGCGTGGCGTTCGATCCTATCGAGGCGATGCGGCAACGACAGGATTTGCTTCAGGAAGGTTTGTATTGCATTGGCCTTTGGCATACCCACCCTGAAGCGATGCCCACCCCCTCCGGCACAGATGAGAGACTTGCGGCAGATCATGCGCGCGCGGCCATTTCTGTTTTGAACGGGTTCGCTTTTGTCATTGTCGGAAATCGACCTTTCCCGGATGGGTGGTATGTTGGGTTTCACGACACGGCTCGTTTTCTTAAAGCAGACTTTTCTCGTTCGTGATAATTTCTTGATACGTGAGCAACTCTGCGAACAGGCGTAACTACTACCCCCTGGAATCCACTATTTTTCAAGGGACCTACTCTGCAGTGCTGTTCATCAATAGCTTTTCTGGTTCTGTTTTATAAGCCTATCTAGCCGCGCTTACACTAACTTAGGCAATGGGAGCCACTGCAATCAAGTGGTTAGAAAAACTAGTTTCGGTCTCACATCGCCAGGTTGCCCAAAGCTTGCACCCTTCGGCGGACCCGAGATCTAGCTCTAAGGCAAGCCAGTTGCGCGCTGCCATGACATGAGTGTCATGCCCCGGAAACGTCATGACTTCAGCGACATACTGAACATCGATGTTTTGAGGCTTCTTGGCATTGGAGTTCAACCAAGCAAGAAACAACCGTTCTGTCACCCCCATCAACGATGGGTGAACAACGGCAGACGACGTAAATTGGTGCATCTGCGACCATGTTTCCGAGGCGGGCAAATCTTTGCGGTAGGCCGTTCCCCACGCTGCAACATGCACATCCCCGGAGACCAAGGAAACCCGAATCTTCTTGTCGCGAGCAAAACTAGATAGCACCTCAAGCAGTCGCTTGCGTTCTCCCTCATGGTCATCATGGGACCAGTGATCTTTGAGGTCGTCGGCGTTGCTGTCGGTGACATGGTCCTGCCCGAATTTATCCAAGAATAGCTCTGCCAATGGCAGCTTCGGGTGCACCACCGGCACGGAGGACATGAACAGCAGGTGTTGACATCCAATCTTCGGTTGCGGCCCAGCGCCTCCAGATTTCAGGTTGCCAGTCCATTCTTTGATTTGCCGCCACGTATCCGATCCCATGACCTGGGTTCGGGAACGCTCCGTGCGCAAGTCGGCAGCAACGACAGCTACTGGTCCAATCGAATAGGCGGACGTAAATCCTGGTTGATTGTCGAGCAGCGGGAGCGCTAGCGCATCCTTAGCGAGCACCTTGCTCCAGGGGATAGGCTTTAGCAGAGGATCCTGACGGGTGAAACCTGCCGGCGTTGTGTCCTCCAGTTCAGGCAGATCTTCCAGCGCATGTTGCATCTGGAACACCCAGAATGCTCTGCGCGCATGGCGAAAGAGTGTTTCAAATAGCTCGCAGTTCTGCATCTCGCAGCTGTATGACCCCCAGCCGTCAAAGATGTCGTGGTCGTCCCACATCATGATGGTTGGCATGGACGCCATCGCTGCCCCTGCATCAAGCGCAGCCGTCGCGGACGACCATGGCTGCCTCTCAATGGGGAGCCATCGTTGTTTGTACAGGCCGAAATAGTACGCTTCTATCTCGCTTTCGAGAGGCTTGCTGACCTTAAAGTTCAACTGGGCCTGGCGAGGCAGCCCAACCCATTGGCGCAGAGCTTTGATGTCTTCCCAGATAGAGTCAAAGTAGATTTGATCGCCGCCCATGAGCATCAAGTGAAAACGCTGCAGACCTTTGTCGTGAATACGCTTTTCATGCCACAACTGCTCCTTGTCCAGCAGCTTGACTTCTCCCTCCCCAGGCTTTCTGCGCAGTTTGCGATCATGGCTGTAGAGCAGGTCCTCCCACACCGCATCTGACGTGCGGATGATTTTCCTCATCACCGCAGGGTCAGAGAATCCGTTGCACGATACGTACGCCATGCGCGGAGAAAAATTCTTGCCTGGCACCGTCATGTTCCAGGTTAGCCCATCCGGGATGCCGTAGCTGACCGTGCGCTCATCCTTCAAGACCTTGCAGGAAATGTCGTAGCGCAGATAGCGCTCGCCACGCGTTGACAAGAGCTCCTTAGGTGCAGGACATGTCCTGCCATCCACTTGGAACTCCGGGATCTCCGCACCTGTCTTGAGGCCAATCAGTGCCGTTACTCGCCACGCATCCCCTTTTCCGATACCGCGGAACGACAGCACCGGCCCCAGCAGCAGATCCTTTTCATTCATGTTCAGCCTCCTCACGTATTCATTTCTTTCGCTACCACCTTAACGATCCGGGCACGAGATACCGCCCTGCGTGCCACCAGCGCTGCTTCACCGGTTTGTTGCAACCATTCAAAAAACCGTTGACTCGCGTGTCTCGTCTGTGAGTCGTCTCGGCAGTTGGCCAAGAAGGCGAATTGCACCTTTTGCACGTCATCGGCCACGAACACCCCAAATGGCCCGCTTACCACCGTCGCGTCTGGAAATCCCAGTAGCGACGTGGCCTGGGTTTCTGTCGCACCGCGGTGACAGGCAATCAAGTGCAGCGGCCCGTGTGCAAAAGCCAGTAGCTTGACGCGTTGATGATCTTCCAGGAAGGGGCGCCCCACTAGCTCGCGCGCCGCGGCCACGCTGAACGAGGCCGGAATCGCGTGAACTACAACCGCTACGTCCTTACCATCCAGGTTGACCACCACACCGCCGTCCACCGCCTTGGCGCCCTTGAGCCCTCCCAAGGCTGTTTTGAGCGTTGACTCCATGGCCATTTTTCGTTGACGGAAGTCGAGCCGGGACCAGTCCAGGGCGGCACCGACATCGAAACGCGTCGACGCGGCAGCCTGTACGCCCCGTTGCGTCAGCGAAACCACGGCATCCGAGAGAGCCTCGAACACGCGTTTTTTGGCATCGGCGGCGGTCTTCACCTCGCCGCCCCGGAAGGCGCTCTGCCGCGAGAGATAGTCCTGAAAGCGCCGGTTGCGCTCGCCTGCAGAGCCCTGAGCGTCGGCCACTGTCGGTAATACCACCAGGCGCACCTTGGCTTGCGCAGAACGAAGGCCCTCCATGTATTCCGCGTGGCAGATGCCGATGTCCTGGTCGCCTGCGGCCCAGCCTGCATTGCCGTTGGATAGCACGATAAGTACATCGCAATCGCGCACGGCTTGCAGACAGGCATCCCAGCTATCTTGTGCGCCCTCGGCCGGCGGTGCGTCTTCGTTGATCCAGACCTCAAACAGCTTTCGTCCCAGCACCTCGGCTGATTCGATCTCCCTTTTCAGCTCTTTTCGCAGATCGGTTAGATTGGTCTTGCTCCCTGCAGGAAAAGCGTCCACACACCGGCTGGAGAGCATTACCCGAATAATAGATTTGGCCAAGAAGCGCTCCTGTTGTTGTATTCAAAGACGATGCGCAACTAAATGCCGGAAGGTCTGTATCCGTCTTACTAACCAGCATGCTTGGAGGGCGCCGGTCTTCGGGTAGCCTACGCTGTTCGATGAAGAGTCCGGTCATACACTTCCGACAGTCGCTTTTGCTTACAAGCGTATCAGAACGTTGGTTGGCCATGCTTTATGGCTAACCCATTGAAGCTCACACTGGAAGAAGTGACCTGCCCCCAATACCCGTACCAGTCGTTTTGAGAAAATCCGCTGGTTAAAGGAGATTACTCCTGGGTTTGAAGCGGCGCCGTTACGGCGCCGCCAGTTGATTGTCGATGTCGCGCTGCGAACTTTGCTGGGGGAATCCGGCCGCAGCTGCTGTGCGGTCTGATCTCGTTGTAGTCAGCCCGCCAGCGCGCAATCTCGGCACGGGCCTGTTTCAGGCTCTGGAACCAGTGCTCGTTCAGACACTCGTCGCGGAACTTGCCGTTGAAGCTCTCGATGTAGGCATTCTGCGTGGGCTTGCCGGGCTGGTTGAGGATATGGCGCACGCCCCTGGCCTGCGCCCACGCCATGAAGGCTCGGCTGGTGAATTCGGGCCCCTGGTCTGTGCGCACGGCCTGCGGGTAACCGCGAAACCGCGCCACCTGCTCCAGCACGCGCACTACGTACTCGCCGCCGATGCCGTGGTCGACGGCGATATCCACGCACTCGTGGCTGAAGTCATCGGTGATGGTCAGGCACTTGATGCGCCGGCCACTGGCCAAGCTGTCGCTGACGAAATCCATACTCCAGACCTCGTTGACGCTCTGGCATTGGTGCAGCGGCACGCGTTCGAGCTTCAGGCGCTGCTTGCCGCGGCGCTTGCGCACCGACAGCTCAGCCAGCCTGTAGAGCCTATAGACGCGTTTGTCGTTGACCTTCGTGCCTTCAGCCCGCAGCAGGTCGGCAATGCGCCGGTAGCCGAAGCGACGCCGCTCGTGCGCGAGCTCGACGATGCGCTGACTCGTGGCCTGGTCGTGCTGTGCGCGCTGGGGCGGGTGCCGCCAGCTGTCGCGCGACAGTCCCACCAAAGCGCAGGCGCGCCGTTCACTGATCGAGGTCTCTTCCAACATCTTGCCCACCGCGCGTCGCTTCGCCGGTGGGCTCAGCGCTTTACGCCGAAGGCCACCTTCAGCGCCTCGTTGTCCAACACCGCTTCGGCCAGTAGCTTCTTGAGCCGGTTGTTCTCGGCTTCCAGGTCGCGCAGCCGTTTGGCGTCGCTGGCTTCCATGCCGCCGAACTTGGCTCGCCACTTGTAGAACGTGGCCGAGCTGAAACCCTCTCGGCGGCACAGGTCCGCAACGCTCATGCCAGCGTCGGCCTGCTTGATGAACCCAATGATCTGTTCGTCCGTGTACCTGCTCTTGCGCATCGCGCTTCCTCTCGGTTGCGCGGATTCTCTATTGCCTTGGTACGGGTGGCGGGTTGCAGGTCAGAAGTATTGAGTCTTCTTGGATCCATACAGAGTTGCAGGAGCACCGCCGACTCCGCACTGGGGTGATTGCAATGCGCACTAACGAGCCACGGAAATCGACCCGACGCTCCAAGAAGCGCAGTAATGAGATCCGACACCGTCGGGTGCTGAGCAGAAGGGATGGACCAAGTGCGCCGAACTTGGCGGAAGTCGCTCCACTAACAGGAGCAGCGCCATGTCGCTGGGCGCAAAAATACTCTTCAAGAAGCTTGATTTGAGCGTCCGCTTTCTCGCTAAGAGCAGCCCATGAGGTAATCATTGCGGTCGGCAGCAACCGCTGCAGAACAGACCTACGCGTGACGGCTTCAGGCTGATTGCTGGCGTTCGGCCCAGAGTCGTCGAACGACTGCTGCGATCGAGAGCAGACATTGAACAACATTACCGGGCGGTTTTCTGAACCGAAAAACTGACATAGCTACCGTGGTCACTCGTGGACAACGGCATCTAGAAGGCGCATGGTCTTCGTCCCCCCACTCGATGGGAGACCATCATGGAATCCAATAAAGCCGCCGTTCATCGCGAGCCCTGCAACAAGGGATAGATCGTTGGTCAGAAAGCACCCTTCAAGCCCAAAGACATCTGGGCGCTGCAAATTCCCTTCAAATCGGGCAAGGCTACAGCCATTGAGCACCAAGGGGCAAGGCCTAAGGTTTCAGATGCTATTTTCAAAATTGAAAATAGCAACGTCTCCACGCTATTTCCCGAAGCACTACAGACAGGTGGGTCTGAGACAGCCGATCAGCCATTGAAGTAACTATGAATGCACCTCAGCTTTGCCTTGCCTAAAGGTGCCGCTTGGTTGTTTTCAGCGAAGACAAAATCAAGTGGAGTCAGCCCCGATCCGGCGTCTTCGCGTGCTGACAGCGGCTAGCAGGACGGCTACTTGGTCGCGGCCGTGACGATGATTTCTACCAGAATGTCCTTCGCCCCCATCTCGCACTGCGCGGTCGCGCGCGTGGGCGCGGCGTTGGGCGCGGTCCACGCATCCCAGACTTCATTCATCCCCGCGAAGTCGCGTTCGAGGTCCTTGATCCAGATCTGGGCAGTGAGCAGGCGGCTCTTGTCGGTTCCTGCTTCCGCCAGGAACTTCTCGATTTTCGCGAGGGTTTGGGCGGTTTGGCCGCGAATGTCCTGGCTTCTGTCGTCGGCGGTTTGGCCGCCGACGAAGACCATGTGGTTGTAGACGACTGCACGGGAGCGGCGGGTGTCGGTGGCGATGCGCTTGATTTCCATGAAAAAACTCCTTGGCTGATGGGAAATGCGTTATCCAAATGAGGCGAGTTCGCCCAGGGTGATGGGTTTGATGGGCGGGCGGATGCGGTAGTAGCCCACCTCCTGCGGGCTGACCTTTCTCTCGCTGGCGATGATTTCGGTCACCGTCAGTCCGCACAGCCGCCCCTGGCATGGCCCCATGCCGCAGCGGCCGAACGCCTTCGTCTGGTTGGGGCCGAGGCAGCCCACCTCCACGTATTTTTTGATTTGCCCGGCTTTCACTTCCTCGCAGCGGCATACCGTGACCTCGTCATCGGTGGGGATGCGGTGTGCGTCCTGCGGGCGATACAAGGTATCGAGAAAGGGGCGGATCTGCGTATGGGCCCTGATCTCTTCCAGGATCGCTGGCTCAAGCGCCTTGAATTTCTCGGGCGAAATGGCTTGGAGCTGGCGGGCAATCGCCAGCCCAGCCAGCCGGCCCTGGCTCGCGGATGCTTTCGCACCGACGATGCCCCGGCTGTCGCCCGCGATGTAGATGCCGGTTTCCTCGATTTGCCCGCAGGCATCGGTCACCGGAATCCAGCACAGCTGCTGTTCATCCCAGCGGTGCTCGGCGCGCAGCGACCAACTGAGCTGGGTATTCGGCACCACGCCCTGGTGGAGCAGCACCAGGGAGGCTTGGACGCGCTTTCTCTGGCCGTTGTGGGTGAACGTAATGGATTCGGCCTTCTCTGCACCTTCGATGGCGAACGCGCTGGCTCCCGCGAACGTCTGAACGCCATGGCTGCGGATTTTCTTCAGCATCTGGCTGCCCTTGGAGAGGTCTTTCCAGCCGCACAGCGCGCCCAGGACATGGGAGGCCGCGCGCAGATAGTCGCCCGTCCCTGTGGTGTGGATCAGCGCCTTGATCTTGACGCCCGCATCCAGATACTGCTGCGCCAGCAGGAACAGCAAGGGGCCGCAGCCTGCCAGCACCACGGGCTCAGTAGGAACGGCGCCCGAGGATTTGTACAGAATCTGGGCCGCGCCCGCGCCCATGACGCCTGGCAGCGTCCAGCCGGGCACGGGAAAGGGCCGCTCCATCGCACCGCTGGCAAGCACCAGGCTGCGCCCCTGGATCTTCCTGCTGCCGCCGTCGAGGAGGTAGGACACCGTCTTGTCCTTGGCGACGTTCCAGACGGCGGCGCCGCCCACGTGCACGGCGCCGCAGGCTGCAAAATCCTGCGCCAGTTTTGCGCCAGCGGCGTAGTCCGGGCCAAGCACTTCGCGGCGGCGGGGGCTGGACTCCTCGATGGCCCGGTAGATCTGGCCGCCAACCCGCCGCTGCTCATCGAGCACGGCCACTGAAAGCCCGAAGCACCGTGCCTCGATGGCCGCCGAAAGCCCTGCGGGGCCCGCACCAATGACCACCAGGTCAAACAATTCAACACCGGTTGCCATATCAGTTCTCCGCACTTTGCATGTTCAGCCCGGATGCGCCCTCCTGGCGCTGGATGACCATGCCGTCCCTCACCTGCGTGAGGCATGACTGGCGGCTGGGGCGGCCGTCGATTTCCACGAGGCACTCAAAGCAGACGCCCATCATGCAATAGGGTGCGCGCGCAGAGCCGGAAACCGGGGTCGAGCGGAATGTCCGCACGCCCGACATGAGCAGCGCCGACGCCACGCTCACATCGTGCGGAACGTCCAGCGGCTGGCCGTCAAAGTAAATGCGGACTTTCTTTCCCTGCGAGCCGGCTTCGGGCATGAACAGGGAAACATTTGTTGCTTGAGTTTCAGTATGCACTGCTGAATTTCCTATTGGGGTTCAGGAATCGCTCGCCAGCGAATTCCCCGATGCCATCCGGCGCTGGTTTCACCCCCGCGATCCAGGGTGCGATTTCATAGGCATGGGAGCCTGCCAGGGAGACCCCGCTGTGGCTGGTGGCGGTGAATGCGCCGGGGTATCGGGCCGACTCCTGGTAGACCGGCGAGCCATCGGGGGTGAGCACGCGAAGCGATCCCCATGCCCGCACGAGCTTGACCGACGACAGGATGGGAAAGGTGGCGACCGAGCGTTTGGCGATCGACTCGATGGCCTCCACCGTCGTCCCGTCGTCCAGTCCCACGTCCTCCGCCGAGAACCCGAGCTGAACCGTGCCCTCGGTGGTCTGGCGCGCCTTGTTGGTGGGGTACGGCAGGAATTTCTTCAGCCGCTCGGTGATGAGCACCTGGCCCCGCTTGGGCAGCACGGGCGCGTGAAGGCCCAGTTGGGGGGCGAGGGCGCTGTTGCTCAGGCCTGCGGCCAGCACGATTTTTGCGCCGCTCCACTGGCGGCCATCGCTGCTCTTGGCCTGAAAGCCCCGTCCTTCGCCGAGCGAGCGCACCTCGCCCACGTCAACTGCGCTGCAGATGCGGCCGCCGAGCGCCTTGATGCCCGCATGCAGCGCATGCAGCAGCTTGAGCGGGTTGGCGTGGCCGTCCAGAGGGCACCAACTGCCCCCGGCCACCTTCGGGCCGATCGCGGGCAGCCGGGCCTTGAGCGCCTGGTGGTCGAGCATCTCGAAGGGCGTGCGGCCGTCGGCATTGATTTTTGCCAGCATTGCCTCCCGCTCGACGACTTCTTTTTCGCTGAAGCCAATCCAGAATCCGCCGTTTTGCTGCAGATCCACATCGACCCCGGTGAGCTCGCGGAGTTCGCTGGCAAGCGGCCCCCAATGGTCAACGGCATCCCGGCTCCATCGGGCGTAGCGGGGAAACCCCGCGCCCTTGCTCTGCAGCCAGACGAGGCCGAAGTTGCCGCGCGAGGCGCGGTGCGCCACGTCGCCCTGGTCGAGCAGGGTCACCGGGCCGCCGGACTTGAGCACGCCATACGCGATGGCGGCCCCCACCAGTCCCCCGCCGACGACGATTGTTTCATTTGAAGACATAGATGTTTACCGGGAAGAACTCTCTGGAGAGCTTTTCTCAATTGAGCGTGATGTTGTTGCGCTTCACGACCTCGCCCCAGCGCACGCTGTCGGCATTGAGCATTTGCCTGTATTCGGCGATGGAAGCCGGGGCCACCTTTGCGCCGAGCCGCTCGTGCTTCTTGATGACCTCGGGGTCCGCGAGCACGGCGTTGATCTCCCGATGCAGCTTTTCAACGATGGCCTGCGGCATGTTGGCCGGCCCCACGACGCCGCCCCAGGTTTCCATTTCCAGGTCCGGGTAACCGGCTTCCCGGATGGTGGGGACGTTCGGCAGCAGGGGGGAGCGGTTAGGCCCTGTAATGGCCAGCGCGTTGATACGGCCCGCCTTCACCTGGGGCTCCATCGACGTGAAGTTGCTGAACATCATCTGGATCTGGCCCGCCGCCAGATCCAGCTCCGCCGCCGGGGCGCTCTTGTACGGGACGTGGGTGATCTGAGCCCCGGAGAGGTTGGCGAACAATGCGCCGAGCACATGCAGCGCGGTGCCGTTGCCAGTGGAGCCGTAGAAAATCTCGCCAGGATGGGCCTTGGCGTAATTCACCAAGTCCGCGACGCTCTTGACGGGAAGGGCCGGGCTCACGCCCAGCAGGTTGGGCTGCGTCCACTGCTTCGCGATGGGCGTGAAGCTCTTGGCAGGATCGTAGGGCAGCGATTTCGCGGTCAGCGCGGTAACGGTGTAGGTCGCGAGATTGGAGTTGCCGATCGTGTACCCATCCGGCGCGGCCTTGGCCACCGCATCCAGCCCGATGGCCCCCGATGCCCCCGGCTTGTTGTCGATCACGATGGGCTGCCCCAGGCGCTTGCTGAGGCCGTCCGCCAGAACCCGCGCCGTGCCGTCCGCAGCGCCGCCTGCCGCGGCGTTCACGATGAAGCGGATCGGTTTTTCCGGCCACTCTGCCTGTGCAGCAGACCCGAGCGAAATCAGGGTGGTGAAAGCAGCCGCGGCCATAAGGAACCGGCGCTGGTTGTGATACGACATGGACACTCTCCGTTGGACATGATGAACGAACGAGTTCTCATGGTAAGAAGGGATCCTGCCGATATCTATGGATGCTGGATCATCAATACATACATGGATGTTATGTTTCTGCGCATGAAGCCGCCGCGACCAAACGAATTAATTCCTTGGCCGGGACTGAAAGCTTCGCGTCGCTCATGGCCGTGGCATAGACCGTGTAGCCGATCGAAGGGCGCAGCGGCAAGGCCACGCCGCCCCGCTTCTGGTGTTTTGCCGCCGTCATGGGATCGACCACGGCAATGCCCAGCCCCTCCAGGCAGAGGTCGCTGATGGACTGGAACAGCGACGCTTCGATCATGGCATCGGCTTGAACCCCGTTGGCACTGAGCCAGGCATTCAGGCGCGTTTGGAACGTTCCGGATGACGCGATGAAGGGTTTGTTGACGAATTCGCCGACGTGAATGTGGTCGGCCTTCGGATCGAGCCACTTCTCGTTGCCGATGCATACACATTCCGAGGGAAACTCTGCCACCGTCTCCAGGTCTCCCAGCGAGAGCGTATCTGCCGTGAGCCCGATATCGGCCTGCCGGGTTTTGACGTGCCTGGCCACTTCAATGTACGAAGCAACTCGAAGGCTGATGAAAACGTCGGGAAATTTTTCTCTCAATTGGCGGATGACGGCTGGAAGGATGGAATGCCCGATGGAAGGGATTGCGCTGATCGAGAGCTGGCCAAGCTTCTGCTTTCGCAGTTGATCGGAAAAATCGACGATTTGCTCCAGCCCTAGAAAAGACTGCTGAACCTTTGCCATCAAAGCATGGGCCTCTTGCGTGGGCTTGATGCTGCGTCCGTTTTTGGCGAACAGCAAAATACCCATGGATCTTTGGAGATCGGCTATCAGCCGACTCATGGCCGGCTGGGTGATTCCCAGCGCATCGGCTCCGGCGCTGATTCCGTTATGCTGCATCGCAGCCTGGAAGGCCTCAACCATTCGGTGGGTGACATTTCGATTCTTCATGAGGTTGACCTTAAGGCAATGCTGAAAAAGTCTCCGCTGCTGCTCCAGCCTGGGTAAATTACTGGGCCATGAAGCAGCAGACCCTTGCTATGGCAGCCGACGCGCAGTTGGGCTTTGAACAACACCGTAAGCCTACGCGGCGCGACGAATTCCTCAAGACTATGGATTCGCTGGTGCCCTGGGCGGCGCTGTGCGAAGAAATCGCACCGCACTACCCCAAGGCCGGCAATGGGCGCCCTCCCATTGGCCTGGAGCGCATGCTGCGCATCCACTTCATCCAGCATTGGTTCAATCTCGCCGACCTGGCGTGTGAGGAAGCCCTCTACGACAGTGCCAGTCTGCGTCGCTTCGTCGGCATTGACTTGGGCTGTGAACCCGTGCCCGACGCGACCACGATGCTCAGGTTCCGTCGGCTGCTCAACGACAACAGGTTGAACGAAGCCCTGTTTGCACGCGTTGGCAAGGAGCTGCAGGCACGCGGCATCAAGGTCAATACCGGAACCATCGTGGACGCCACCATCATCGGTGCGCCCAGCTCGACCAAGAACGCTAACAAGGCAAGAGACCCCGAGATGCACCAGACCCGCAAGGGCCAGCAGTGGTACTTCGGCATGAAGCTGCACATCGGTGTGGACAGTCAAACGGGGCTGAGCCATAGCGCGGTGGTCACAGCGGCAAACGTGCATGACAAGCATCCACTGCCTGATTTGCTGCACGGCAATGAGCAACGGGTCTATGGCGACTCGGCCTATGCCAGCCAGAAGGCACTGATCGCGAGCAAGGCGCCCAGGGCCAAGGACTTCACCAACCAGCGCACGCGCTGCGCTGGCGAGGTGGACGAAGTGCAGCGGGCCAAGAACCGCAACAAGTCGCGGGTGCGTGCTCGGGTCGAACATGTCTTTGCCGTGGTCAAGCGGCTATGGGGGTTCAGCAAGGTGCGCTATCGCGGGCTGCAGAAGAACGCCACGCGCGCATTCACGGCCCTGGCGCTGGCCAACATTTACCTGTGCCGCAGTCATCTGTTGGGACAGGTGCGCCCGTAAGGGCGGGAATCGGGCCTGAAGGCCCCGCGAACTGCCCAAATGGGCGGTGCGAGGGGCCAAAACATCCGAAAAACTGCGTCGTTCAGTGCCGCATAGCAAATTACGACGGCTTGTTCAGCGTTGCCTTAAATAGTTATTTGGGTTAACGCAAATAGCGAAACCTCAAAGCCCAAGCTGAGCTCATGGGAAGAGCAATGACAACATTCCTGGCTTCCCCAGCGTGTCGACGTAGCAAATTAGCTCAACCCAGAAGCGCAGCACCTTGCCGCACAAGAGGCAGCTCAGAAGGGGCATCCGTGGCCTACTGATCAATCGTATCCGGGAGATCGATTCGGGATCAACCGATCAGACAGCCTAATCAGTTTCTGTGGCCACTGTCTCAGAACAACCCGCGAGTGCCCGGTGACTGGCTTACAGCTGGCTTCCACATTGCGGGCGCGAGTGGCAGCAACCGCTGCAAAGCTGCCAAGTGGCGGCAATCAACCAGCGACGGCAACGAGTCGCGTGCTGACGCTGCCTTCGATAGCAGTGGTCATTTGGATCCCCATCCTCAACGACCGCTGGTAGCCTAGAGCGCCCTAAGCGATAGATAAAACCTCCGCCAACTGCTTGCGTGGCTTCTGTGGCCAGTTTCCGGGTTGTGCATAACCTACCGCAACAATCATCACCGGCAACTCTGTAGCATCAAGATGAAAATCTCGGCTTACCTGCGCCGCATCGAACCCGCCCATCGCACACGAGTCCAGCCCCATCCCTTGCGCCGCCAGCATCAGCGTCATGGCTGCCAGTGACGCGGAACGGATGGCCTCGTCGCGCTGCAAGGCCGAGTTCCCTTCGTGCGCCGCGGCTGCTTGAGCCACCCATCCATCGGCGGCACGTTGCTCCATGATGCGTGCCTCCACGCTAGGTCTTAACGCCGTGGCCAATTGCGTGTGCGCTGCCAACCTGCCGCAGACAATAAACACCACCGAGGCATCAACAACCTTTTGCTGACCGTAGGCAACCGATTTCAGACGAGCTTTGGCATTCGCTGATCGCACGGCGATGAACCGCCAGTTTTGGAAGTTGTACGCAGAGGGTGCCTTCGTAGCCTGGTTGACCAGAGCCCCGATGACATCGTCACCCAATGGTCGGTCAGGCTGAAAGCGGTTCACGGACGCCCTGGATTCGATGGCACGCTGTACGGGATTGGTCATAACGATCACTGAAGGAATAGAAAACGCCGTGAGGGATTACTGCGCGTGCGCCGTGGTCCACTGAACTGCAAAGACGCTGGTCAGCACGATCACCAGTCCAACGAATGCCATACCGGTCATGGACTGCGACAGGACGGTCCAGCCCAGAACCACGGCTGTCAGAGGGCTGAGTAAGCCCAGTGAAGAGACGGCAACTGTTGGCAGCCTGACGACGCCTCGAAAGAAGATCACATAGGCGAGTACCGCCCCTGCCAGGCTGAGATAGGCGTAAGCCAGCCATTGCGTCATCGAGACGGACTGCAACTGTGCATCTGCCAGCCACGCCACCGGCGCCAGCATCAGACCGCCGATGAGCAATTGCCAGCCAGTCAGCGCAAGCACCGGCATGTCCAGCGCCCAGCGACGCGTCAGCCACATACCCGTCGCCATGGATGCAGCACCCAGCATCGCAGCCAGGATGCCAACGGGCTCGAATACCGTCTGCGGTGAAAGCAGCAGAATGGCCATGCCCACGATGCCCGCGATCGCCGACCAAAGCGTGGCGTGTGCCGGTGATCGCTTGTCGGCCACCCACGTCAACGCTATGACCACCAAAGGCTGAATTGAGCCCAGGACAGCCGCCAGGCCGCCCGGCAGACGATACGCCGCAACAAACAGAAGCGCCTGGAAGACGCCGATGTTCAACGCACCGAGCACCAGCAAGCGCCACCAGTCCCGGCGGGCAGGCATTTGGCGCGTGAACAGCAACAACAGCAGCCCGGCAGGCAAGGCCCGGAGGAGGGCAGCGGTGAACGGGCGGTCCGGCGGCAGCAGCTCCGAGGCTACGATGTAGGTCGATCCCCAGATGATGGGCGCGAGCGCGGTGAGCATGACTTCGCGCCAGTAGTTCTGTAAAACAACGGTGGGCATGGCATATATCTTCAATTCAAGATATATCAATTCTGGCCACCAATTATCTCGATGTCAAGACATATGAATAGAGCGATCCGGCGGCAAACTGACGCGGTGGATGCCATCCTCGATCAATGGGCGCGAGAACGCCCTGACCTGGACACCAGTCCGATGGGACCGATCGGCCGGATAAAGCGGTGCGCAGCCCTGTTGCAACAACGTGTGGAGTCCAATCTGGCGCAGTTCGACCTGAGCCTGTGGGAGTTCGACATGCTTGCGACGCTGCGACGCTCTGGCGCACCCTACCGTTTGAGTCCGACCGAGTTATTTTCCGCTCTGATGGTGACCTCGGGCACGATGACGCATCGGCTTAAGACCCTAGAGACCAAGGGCTGGATCGAGCGGGTATCCAATGAGCAGGATGCACGCAGCATGCTCGTCCAACTGAGTCGCAAAGGGCGCCTACTGGTTGATCGTGCGGTAGAAGCGCACATCGAAAATGAGCGCCAGCTTGTATCGGTGTTATCTGCATCCGCGCTCTCGGCGTTGGATACACATCTCTCGGCTTTACTGCGGGGCCTGGAATCGCCGGCAGCGCTGCTGCAGGACGAAAGTTGAGAGGGGAGGGAAGGCAGCTTTTCGCTGCAGACCCGCTAGTCGCTTAACGCGGTTGAGGCTCCGCTCAGGGTCGTTTTGTTCGGCTGCAAACCGCTCGATCTCATCCGTGTCCGCAATGGGAAGACCCTCACGTTCGTTCAGCATGACGCCTGGGTGGTCAATGGCAATGCCATCCACCACAGCCCAGGCGTGTACGAAGTCTTCGGCTTGGTAGCGCATCTCCACTTGGTTATCTCTTTCCGAGAACACCGTGTGCAGCGCTGCCTCCATCGCTCAACATCCGCCTTCCTCAAAGCAGAAGCCGATTTTGGCTGCTTCGATAGCTTGGGCTACCCCCGTGTCGAAACACTAGTCCGTCCTTGGTCAAAACGCTCCGTTGTTGTCCTGTTAGGTGTAGCTAGGACTTTGGCGGAGCCCCGTAGGCAATGGACGCTATGTCGCCACTGGTGGTCATTGCCCGGTACAGTGATTGTTATTGGCGACATTGAGGCACTGATTTCGCCTGGGCTGCCATCGGGTTCGGTGAGAAAATGACCGTAATCACAGTCCTTATGCATGACAAGGACTGCGATTGCAGACGCAGCCATCTGCGCTGCGTCACAACCCGGCCGGTTACTGCCGCCTTGCAGCAACGTGCTCCTTTTTTTGCGAGAAGCCCATGAAGTACGACGAATCACTCCGCACGCCTGATGTCCGCCTTAAAGAGGCAGAGCAGATCGGCGCCCAGCTCCGCACGCTGCGCATTGCGCGCGGTATGACACAGAGTGATGCGGCGGCGCGCGCAGGCGTTTCTCGATCCACCGCGGTACTGCTGGAGCAGGGGGATAAAAGCCGCACGCTCTCGCAAGTCCTGCGCTACTTGCACGGCCTGGAGCCCGAGCTGACCTTGGCTGGCTTACTGACAGGCAAGTCGGCCGCCGTGCGTGTCTTCAATGAAGCTCCCCGCGTCCAGCGCGTCTATAAGTCGAATGCAAGCTCTGGACGCAAGGTCGTGGGCTCCACTTTTGGTACCAAAAGCGGGTCCAAGGCGACCTTCAGGTCTGATTCTGGGCAATCCACTGAAATGACCGCGAAGCGCAAGGCTGAAAAGGATCCGTATGACTTCTGACCGGAATCCCTATGCCCGTCCTCCTGGTAACGTTTTCGTGTTCGCCCACGTGACGTATGAGCATGCACTGACTTCGTGCCAGCGGGTTCGCTGGAAGGCGCAAACACCACGCAGCCTGTTTTCGTCTACGGTACCGGCGCATCCTTGGCTGGTAGACGCAACTGGTAGCTGGGCGTGGCCCGTGACATGCCGATGAGCCCGCAGGCGCGGCGCAGACTCAGGCCCCGTGCACGCACGAAGTCCAGTTGCTCGCGCCGCGCCAGCGGGCTCACCATTTTTTTGCGTTGATCTCCTTGAGGATCTCGACGTCGAGGTCGCGCTTGGCCAGCAGCTTCTTGAGCCGACTGTTCTCCAGTTCCAGGGCTTTCAGGCGTTTGACGTCGGCCGCTTCCATCTGCCCGAAGTGCTTACGCCAGGCGTAGATCGTGGCATCGCTGACTTTGTGCTTCTTGGCGGTCTCGGCCACCGTCGTGCGATCTGCCTTGCGCAGGATCGTCACCATCTGCTCTTCTGAGAATCGACTCTTCTTCATGGGCTCCTCTTCCGATTGGAGCCATCTTGCTAGATATCAATGTCTCGGAGAATCCGGGCAGGTCAGGAGAGGCACTTACCAACTTGCACGTGCTGCAAAACCTCATAGACGTGGCATGTGTGATGTTGTCAATTGAGGCTTGATCAAGATATGGGTCAGGCTGTAAATCTCTTCAGAACCAGCGACGCATTCACACCGCCAAAACCAAATCCGTTGAGCATGGCGTGCTTCATGGTATGGGCACGCGCACTCCCAGCGATCAGATCCAGGCCGTCGGCCAATGGATCTGGATGTTCTAGATTGAGCACAGGTGGCGCCATTTGGTCGCGCAATGCCAATACAGTAAAGATCGCAGCGGCCCCGCCAGCGGCTCCCAGCATGTGACCCACGGCGGATTTGGTGGCTGTGATGGATGGGCCAGAGCCGGCTCCAAACACTTGTCGAATGGCTGCCAACTCGCCTCGGTCGCCCACGAGAGTGGAGGTCGCGTGCGCATTCAGGTGTTGAATATCCCAAGGCTGCAGCTGTGCCTGGTGCAACGCGGCGCGCATTGATCGTGCGGCGCCAGAGCCATCCTCCGGCCCGGAGGTGACATGGTATGCATCGGCGGAGGTGCCGTAGCCCACGATCTCGGCCAGCGGCGTGGCACCACGCGCCAATGCATGATCCAGGACCTCCAGCACCAATAGGCCCGCACCCTCGGCCATGACAAAGCCGTTCCGAGCCAGGTCAAAGGGGCGCGAAGCCTTTGCGGGATCGCCGTCACTGTAGGTCGTTACTGCTTTCGCGGCGGCAAAGCTGCCCAGCGCAACCCGGTCAATGGTGGCTTCGCTGCCGCCGCAGAGCGCCATATCCGCTTCGTCATTGCGGATCAGCCGTGCTGCATCGCCAATGGCTTGAATGCTGGCCGCACAGGCCGTCACCGGAGCACCCAACGGACCCTTCAGCCGGTGCCGGATCGACACCTGTCCGGCCGCCAAATTGGCCAGGAAAGCGGGTACGGTGAAAGGCGACAAGCGTTGTGGCCCCTTGCCATCCGTCGTGCGCACCGCTTCTGCGATGGTGCTAAAGCCGCCCACGCCGGAGCCGATGATGGTCGCCGCACGCTCTTGCTGCTCAACGCTTGGATGGGTCCACCGTGCGTGTGCCAGAGCTTGGTCTGCCGCGCCCAACGCAAAGGCGATGAAGCGGTCCATGCGACGTAGCTCCTTCGCCGAGACGACAGCTTCGGCGTTCCACCCGGCTTGCGGATCCTCTTCCTGGCTTGGCACCCGTCCAGCGATGGAGACACCCGTGCCTTCACCCACGGCTGCATCTAGGGTGCGGATCCCAGACTGGCCTGCCAGCAGGCGTTGCCAGGCCACTTCCACATTGCACCCCAAAGGAGATACCAAGCCCAAGCCAGTGATGACGACCCGACGATCCATGCTGCACCTTCCACTGTGAAATCCAGCTCCTGCGAAGAGTTGAGCGTGATTTATTGATGATCGTTGTCATCATAAGTGAGTTTTGATGATGGATATCATCTAATGCATGAAAGTGAGCAAAGCACAGGCCGCCGAGAATCGCGAAGGAATCGTGGAAGCCGCTGCGCGCCTTTATCGGGAAAAGGGCCTGGATGGCGTGGGCGTGGCCGAGATCACACGCGATGCAGGCTTGACGCACGGCGGGCTGTACCGGCACTTTGAGTCCAAGGATGCCCTCGCGCGAGAGGCGTGCCTGCGTGCATTTGAGTGGACGATCACGCCGCTCGACGGATGGGAGCCTCGGGAGGCGGAAGGTGCGCCTGAAACCAGACTCCGTGCGCTGGTGCATGGCTACCTTTCTGTGAACCACCGCGATCACCCTGGAGAGGGTTGCCCTGCTGCGGCATTGGCAGCGGATGCTGCAAGAGCGGGGCCTGAGATGTCAAAGGTTTTTGCGCAGGGGGTGGAGCGCAACATCCAGCGCTTTATGAGCGTGCTCCCGGGTAATGACGGGGCCAAGCGTGCCCGGACTATCGCGACCCTCAGCAGCATGGTTGGGGCATTGGTTCTCGCCCGCGCCACGGCGGCAGGCGACCCGGCGCTGTCTGAAGAAATATTGGCAACCTTGCGGGAGCAGCTAGCCCCGTAGTCGCTGGATTTGGACAGGCGCTCGCACATTTGAAGCGCCCATCACGTTAGTGCTGACGATGAGGCTGCTAGCCTTAGGGGGCCTGTCCATCCTTTGCGCAGCGGGTTTGGATAGGCGCCAAACGGGCGCCTGGCTTGAAAGGCTTCCGGCAACTTTTTCCACCACGCGCTTTATGTACCTACCTGCACAATTCGCCGAGTCCCGGATCGGGGAGCTTCACCGCATCGTCCGCGAGAACGCGCTGGGCATGCTGGTGACACACACTCCCGCCGGTTTGGAGGCCAACCACCTTCCATTTTTTCTGGATGGCGACATGCTGCTGGCGCATGTGGCGCGTGGCAATCCCATCTGGCGCGAGGTACGCGACGGCGATCAAGTGCTTGTCGTCTTCCGCGGCGTCGAAGGTTATATCTCTCCCAACTGGTATCCTGGTAAACAGGAGACGCATCGGCGCGTGCCTACCTGGAACTACGAGGTTGTCCATGCCCACGGAACGATTCATGTCCGCGACGATGTGAAATTCGTTCGCAGGGTGGTCGCCTTGCTAACGCGCCAGCATGAGGCGGGGCAGGCACAGCCATGGAAGATGGGTGATGCGCCGCCAGACTACTTGGATGAGCAACTGCGGCATATCGTGGGCATCGAGATCCGTCTCGGGCGACTGGAAGGAAAGCGCAAGCTGAACCAGCACCACGGCGAGCAAGACCGCGAGGGCGCGATTCAAGGACTGGAGTCCCGCGGCAACCATGGGCTCGCCAAAGCCATGAGGGAGGCGACGTCCCCCACATCGTGACCCGCAACTCCTTGGCCGGCCGGCTTGTGGCCATGCGCGGAGCGGGGTGGCGGGCCTCAGTGCGTTGCCTGCCA
This sequence comes from Diaphorobacter sp. B2A2W2, assembly GCF_056730635.1. Taxonomy (NCBI): domain Bacteria; kingdom Pseudomonadati; phylum Pseudomonadota; class Betaproteobacteria; order Burkholderiales; family Comamonadaceae; genus Diaphorobacter; species Diaphorobacter sp. B2A2W2. The sequence continues at coordinate 665,448 of NZ_JBWZOR010000001.1, read as the reverse complement.
GGTGATGCGCTGGCCAGCAAACGATCCAAGCCCTGACCTATCAAGGTGGGCACTGGTGGTAAGCCCGGCCATGGTGGCTGCCATGCAATCCGGCAGCGGACCTGCTGGGGCGGTAATGCCCGGCAGTGCGGTGGCGGATCGCCTCCTGCGCGCCTCGGTGAAAGCCGCGCGCCGCATCGCGTGCCGTCGCGTTGGCGCAGAGCGTGCAATGGCGATGCCGGAGCCGGTCGGCACGGATGCCTTATTCCGGGAGCGGGCCCATGAAGGATCCCGAGGGTTGCCGCATCTCGCCCGCGGGCATGGCACCATGCGGTTTTCTATGTGGGAGTGAATCCATGAAATTCTGGCGGGCGGGTGCGTTCGGAGCGTTGGTGTTGGCGGGCTGTGCCAGCCAGCAAACGCTGGTGCCGCAGATTCAGCAAGGCGAATCCGAAGGGAAAAAGACCGTGACGGTGGCGCCCGCGAGTGCCGCGTGCTCCCGGCCCCAGTGCCCCGTGCTGGCGGCGGCGTGGAGCGCGGCGAAGCCGGCGCAGGCGGTGCTCACCGTGGGCCTGCCCCATCAGGCGGCGGAGGTCACGGGCGCGGACTTCCATTTGGGGGGCGGGCAGGCAGTGCGCGTGCGTTCACGTTCGCGCGCCGAGGCCGCTGCGCTGGGCTACCCCGCCACGGCGTTCGATGTGCCGTTGCGGCTGGTGGACCAGATCGCCTACACGCCGCGCAGCTGGGTGCGGGTCTATACGGCGGATGGGCGCAGCGTGGATGAGACGCTCAACAGCGGTGAGGAGCGCAGCAAGGCCGTCGAGGCGATGAGCTACTTTGTCACTGCCGTGGAGTCCGCCAGCGGCCAGGTGGCAAACCCCGACAGCTCTCGCGGCGGCTTGATGGACCGCCTGGGCGGCGGCAAATAGGGCATCAGCGGTCCACGTCCAGCCAGTCCCACATCGACAGGAACAGCGCCACCGCAACGGCAGCGCCCAGCAGGCTGTGGATGTAGAACAGCGCCAGCGGCACCGCCCAGATCATGAGGCGCAGCGACTGGCTGTAGTACAGGCCCGCGCGCATCAGACTGAGCTCGCCAAGGGTCTGCCATGACCGGCGCGCAGCGGACTCCACGGGCATGCCCGCCACGAAACCGGCGTGGTGGTAGTTGCGCGCCGCCAGCATCGAGGTCAGAAATGCCAGTGCCAGCAGCACCAGCACGGTGAACGCGTTCCAGAAGGCCAAGCCCTGGTCGGTGCCCAACGGTGGAAAACCGTGGTGCCACCACTGCGACGGCCAATGTCCCTGGGTGAGCGTGAGCCCGCCCATGAACGCCAGCGTGGCCGTGGTCGCCGTCATGGTGCAGGACATGAGCGAGTTGCGTAGCGTCTGGACCCCCAGCACTTCGGTGCCCTTGTGCTGCGCAATGGCGGTAAACCATTCCTGCCGCAACCGTGTATGGGCGCGTGTGGCGGAAGGTGCCCACGCCCAGTGCCGCACAAGGTACAGCAGTGGCAGCGCGGCGGTGAGGAGAAACAACAGGGAGTCCATGTGCATCGCTATGAATTAAGGAGCTTATAGCGCTTGTTGGTATTGGTTTTCAATGCGTTATTGCGATGAATTCGGCCAATGACAAGCGCTGCCAGCTATTTTTTCAGGAGCGCGTGCGGCGATCCCAGAAGTGTTGCAGCTGCATCCCCGCCAGCATGGCGGCCACGAACAGCCAGACCTCGCCGCGCAGCGTCCCCAGGTTCATCACGGCCGGGCCGGGGCAGAACCCCGCCAATCCCCAGCCAATGCCGAACAGCGCCGCGCCGGTCAGCAGGCGTTTGTCCACCGCGGTGGAGGAGGGCAGCTGCATGGGGTCTCCCAGCAGCGAGGTCTTGCGCTTGCGGGCCCAGGTGAACGCCACCAGCCCCACAAGAATGGCGCCCCCCATGACGAAGGCGAGCGAAGGGTCCCATGCGCCGAAGAAGTCCAGGAAGTTCTGTACTTTTGCGGGATTGCCCATGCCCGACAGGATCAGGCCCAGTCCGAAGACGAGACCGGCGAGCAGTGATGCGATGGCAGAAGCCATGGTGTTTCTCCTTGAGATGGGTCAGGCCAGCACGTGACGCACCACGAACACCGTGGCGGCGCCGGCACCGATGAAGGTCAGGGTGGCGGCCAGGGAGCGCAGCGACAGGCGCGAGAGTCCGCACACGCCGTGCCCACTGGTACAGCCCGACCCCAGCCGGGTGCCAAAGCCGACCAGCAGGCCGGCCAGCACGATGACCAGCGGGTTGCTGGGCATCTCCATGGGGGGCAGGGGGGCGATGAGCTGCCAGACCAATGGCGCCACCACCATGCCGATCACGAAGGCCGCACGCCAGCCCCAGTTGGCAACGCTGGCCCAGCTGCTGCGCTGCAGCAGCGCGCCCACGATGCCGCTGATGCCGGCGATGCGCCCCAACAGCACGATCAGCAGCGCCGCGGCCAGGCCGATCAGCATGCCGCCGGCCAGCGATGACCAGGGGGTGAACGAATTCCAGAGGATGGTCATGGGATCAAGCTCCTTGCTTGCAGAAAAGGCGATGGATGGCCTGCATCAGCTGCAGTGCGCGGTCGTCCGCCAGTTGGTACCAGATGAATTTGCCTTCACGGCGGGTTTGCACCAGCCCGTCGCGGCGCAATACGCCCAACTGCTGCGACAGCGTGGGCTGGCCGATGCCGGTGAGCTGCTCCAGCTCGCCCACGGTGCGCTCGCCTTCGGTCAGCTGGCACAGCAGCATGAGCCGGTCTTCGTTGCCCAGCAGCTTGAGCATGGTCACGGCTTCGCCCGCATGGGCGCGCATGGCGGGCAGGTCCAGGGTCGTGGCGTCGTTAATCATGATGGAGGTGCAAAACAATATGTTTTCATATAATATATCAAAAAATAAACTGTTGTTGGTTGGTGGTGCTGCTTCGGCACTTCCGTCTTCATTGCGAAAGGACCTTCATGCCCCACGCCTCCATGCATATCGAGCCCTTCTTCGACCCCGTGACGGGCACCGTGAGCTATGTGCTCGCAGACACCGACGCCGGCCAAGCGGCAGTGATCGACCCCGTGCTGGATTTCGAGCCGAAGTCCGGCACGCTGACCAGCGCGTCATCGGACCGCATCATTGAATACGTGCGCCGCCAGGGCTGGCAGGTGCAGTGGATTCTGGAAACCCACGCACACGCCGACCATCTCTCGGGCGCGCAGCACATACGCCACCACCTCGGCGGCAAGGTCGCCATCGGCGCGCACATCCGCGCGGTGCAGCAGCTCTTTCGCAGCGTGTTCCATTTCGAGCGCAGCTTCCTGCCCGACGGCAGCCAGTTCGACCACCTGTTCGAGGACGGCGAGACCTTCCATGTCGGCGGGCTGGAGCTGACGGCGCTGCATGTGCCCGGCCACACGCCTGCCGACATGGCCTACCGCGTGGGCGACGACGTGTTTGTGGGCGACACGCTGTTCATGCCCGATGTGGGTACGGCGCGCGCGGACTTCCCGGGCGGTGACGCCGTCACGCTGTACCGCTCCATCCAGCGCCTGCTGGCGCTGCCCGCGCACACCCGACTGCACATGTGCCACGACTATCCGCCCGAGAACCGCGCACCTGCCTGGGTCAGCACCGTGGCAGAGCAACGCAGCGGCAACATCCATGTGCACGAGGGCGTGACCGAGGCCGCGTTCGTGCAGATGCGCACCGCGCGGGACGCCACACTGGCCATGCCCACGCTCATCCTGCCTTCGGTGCAGGTCAATGTGCGCGCCGGCAAGCTGCCGCCCGCGCAGGACGACGGGCGTACCTATATCCAGCTGCCCATCAATGCGTTCCTGAAAGGGGCTGGCGCGCCGCAGGGCATGTCGTGACGTCGGCGGCGCACCTCTTTGCGCCAGCGGCCGCGTTGCTAAGGGGCGGAGTGGCCGCTGATGAGCGCGAGGTGTTGGGCCAGCGTGGCAGCCGACAGCTCGCCCACGCGCACCGCGGCCAGACGGCCCTGGCGGTCATAGAACAGGGTGGTGGGCAGGGCTTTGTGGCCCAGCGCGCTACCCAGCTGGCCCGCTGAGTCCAGCAGCACATCGGCGGCCGGCAGGCGCTGCTGCGCCGCAAACCGGGCGACTGTCTCGGGAGGCTCCCCCTGGTTCACCCACAGAAAACGCACCTGTGACTGGGGCGACTGTGCCTCGCGCGCCTGCAGCATGACGGGCATCTCGCGCCGGCAGGGCGGGCACCAACTGGCCCACAGGTTTACCACCACGGGCTGCCCCTTCAGCTCTGGCAGGGCGACCGTGCGCGCATCCAGCGCCACGCCTTGCCATGAGGGCAGGGCGGCCTGCTCGCGCGGTGCCGTAGCCTGCAGCACGCCCCAACCCAGCAGCCATACTCCGGCGAATGTGGCCAGCCCTGCCGTGGCGCTCTGCCGCCATGGGCTGCGCCGCAGCCACAGCAGCGCGACATAGAGCAGCGCGGCGCCCAGGCCCGCCCAGGGCGACCACCCGCCGTCGCGGATGTCGAGCACAGCCACCGGCGCGCTGGCATACAGATCCGCATAGCGCAGCACGAAGCCCAGCCGCGCCGCGATCAGTGCGACCAGGGGCAGCAGCCAGCCATGCGGGCCGCCCGGCAGGCCACGCCGTGCGGCCAGTCGCTCATGCACCATCGTGCCCAACTGCCAGGCGCCCAGGAGCACCAGCAACATCCACGGCAGGACCAGTGGGCCCAGGTGCAGTACGCGGTCCACGGCGGCGTCAGTCCTTTGCCGCCGAAGAGGTCACCACCAGCGCCGGAAGGCACAGCCGCGCCCGCAGGCCGGGCTCGGCCGGCTCCAGCGTCAGCGTGCCATGGGCGCTTTCGGCGATGCGGCGCACGATCGTCAGGCCCAGGCCGCTGCCGGGCGAGGTGCTGGACTTGCGCCAGAAACGCCGCAGCGCTTGCTCGCACTCCGCAGGGGTCAGGCCGGAGCCTTCGTCGCGCACACAGACTTCCACCGTGCCCGGACCGGCAGCATCGGCTTGCCAGCGCAGCGTGGCACTCACAGGGGTGGGGCCCTGGTGATGGCGCAGCGCGTTGTCGATCAGGTTGGTGATGGCGCAGGCCAGTAGCGCGGGGGGCAGCGGTAGCTGTATTGCCTGCCAGGCTGCCGGGTCGGCGGGTATTTCTGCCGCGTCCAGCGGTGGGGAGGGCAACTGAATGCCCTCGTTCTCGGCACGCTGCAGGGACTGGCTGCAGGCCAGGCGGAAGGCCTGCGCGATGCCGGTGCCCACGGTGGCGCGCGCCTCTCCCGCGCTGGCGCTTTCCACGCGTGCAAGCTGCAGCAGTTGCTCCAGCGTGGCGTGCATGTGGTCGATGCCTTCGCCCGCTTGGCGCAGTGCGTTGGCGGCCTTGTCGGGGCTGGCGTTGTTGTTGCCCGCGGCAAGTGTCAGCTGCGCCACCTGCACATGGGTCTTGATGGCGGTGAGCGGCGTGCGCAGCTCATGCGCCGCGTCGGCGGTCCAGCGGCGCTCGTGTTCCATGCTGGCGTCCATGCGCGCCAGCAACTGGTTCAGGCTGTCCACCAGCGGGGCCAGTTCCTTGACGTCGCGGCCCGACTGCACGGGCGTGGGGTCGTGGGGTGGGCGCTGCACCAGCTCCTCGCGCAGGCGCTGCAGCGGGCGCAGGCTGCGCGTGCCCATCCACCAGGTCAGCAGCAGGATGACGGCAAGCGCCAGCACGAAGGGCAGCACCAGCGTGCGCACGAAGGTCTGCACCAATTGGTCGCGCACATCCAGCCGGTCGGCGGTGGCCACGCGCACCCCCTTGTCCTCCAGCACATAGGTGCGCCACTGCTTGCCGCCCTTGGTGATCTGGCCAAAGCCCGCGCTGCCGGCAGAGGCCATGTCCGGGATGTTGTTAGTGCGCGCGATGGGCAGGATGTCCACTTCGCTGCGCACCAGGCTCACCTCGCAGGCCACGCCATCGCGGCCAATGACCGACAGCAGCGCATCGTTGCTGGCGCGCGGCGCTGCCGCCAGCTCGGCCTGCTGGAACTGCTGCACGATGCCCACCACCATCCGGGCCGATGCGATGAGGCGGTCGTCCAGCAGCGTGCGCAGCTCGCGCTGCATGTTGATGAACTGCCAGATCGCCACGCCGCTCCAGACCAGGCAAATGGTCAGGCTCAGGCCCAGCACCAGCCGAACCCGCAGGCTTTGCATAGGTCGTGCCGTCATGCCGCACCGCCGCAGTACCGCGTGCCCAGCCGAAAGCCCAGGCCGCGCACGGTGTCGATCACATCGGCGCCCAGCTTCTTGCGCAGATGGTGCACGTGCACGTTCACGGTGTTGCTGCCCACGTCCTGGTCCAGGCCGTACAGGCTGTCATGCAGCTGCGCCGCGCTCAGCACGCGCCCGTGCGCCTGCAGCAGGGCCTGCAGCAGCGCCCATTCGCGGCGCGAGATGTCTATCGCCACGCCGTTGCGCGTGACTTCGCCGGTGGCCATGTTGACCTGGCAGTCGCCCAGCGCCAGCAGGTCGCTGGTGCGCCCGCCTGCGCGGCGCAGCAGGGCGCGCAGGCGCAGCACCAGCTCCTGCAGGTCGAAGGGTTTGGTCAGGTAGTCGTCGGTGCCGGTCTGAAAGCCGGCCACCTTGTCCTCGATGGTGCTGCGCGCGGTAAGGATCAGCACCGGCAGCGCCAACCCCTTGGCGCGCCACTGGCGCAGCAGGCTGATGCCGTCGCTATCGGGCAGGCCTAAGTCCAGCACGCAGGCATCGAACTGGCGGCTGGTCATGTGGGCCTGCGCCTGCGCCACGCTGCCCGCGGTGTCGCTGGTGAAGCCGTGCAGCTCCAGCCCGGCCTGGATGCCGCTGGCCACCAGCGCGTTGTCTTCGACGATCAGGATGTGCATGCGGCCCGCTTGGCAAAAGCCCGCATTCTAGGAACGGCGCGTTATCCCCACATTAACGGCGCACCCGCTGCGTCGGTATCATTGACTGTATAAACGCACAGTCTTTTGTATGCCGCAGCCCGGCCCTGCGCCCGCACCGCACCGCTTTTACTACCTGCACAACTTCCAGCGTGCGCTGGACTGGCTGCACACGCGCTATGGCGACCTGCTCGGTGTGGACGACCTGCAGTTCCTCACCGACTTTCGGCAACTACCCCAGGCCGCACAGGCCCTGCTGGTGCGCATGGTGATGCGGCGCGGGCCGTGGTTTCGCGCGAGCAAGCTGGCCTATGACGAGATTCCCGACACGCGCGACGCCGCCGCGCCGCTGCTGTCGCGGGGCTGGCTGTGCGCCGATGCGCCTCTGGGTCTATCGGAGCTGTTTGCCTTGCACACCAAGCGCGAGCTGCTACAGATTTTGCAGGGCACTGCGCTGCACCCCACCATGCGCAAGGCCGAGATGCTGCAGGCCCTGGCCGACCGCGCTGACCTGCGGCAGCCCTACGCCGCCTGGCACCCGCATGCCGACGAGCCCGTGTGGCAGGTGACGGTGGGCGCGCGCTGCGAGCGGCTGCGGCTCATGTTCTTCGGCAACCTGCACCAGAGCTGGGCGGAGTTCGTGCTGGCCGACCTGGGCGTGTTCCGCTACGAGGCCGTGCCGCTGGACGCTGCCTCGCGCCCGTTCCAGAGCCCAGCCGATGTGGACACCTACCTCGCCCTCAGCGCCTGCCGCCAGGCGCTGGACGCGGAGGGCGCTGATGCCGCAGCGCTGCTGCAGGCGCTGGCCGCCGCGCACAGCGCTACGCCGTGGCTGGAGCAGCGCCGCGCGCGGGTCCTGCTGCGCGTGGGCCAGGCCTGCGAGCGCGCGCACGACTGGCCGCTGGCCGCGCAGGCCTACGCCGCCAGCCGCGCCCCCGGTGCGCGCCACCGCCAGATCCGCGTGCTGGAGCGCATGCAATGCTCCGATCAGGCCCTAGCCCTTGCCCATCAAGCGCTGGCTGCTCCTGAAAGTGAAGAAGAACACCAGCGCGTGGCGCGCATGCTGCCGCGCCTGCGCCGCAGCCTGGGGCAGGGCGGCGGGCCGCGCCGGCCGGCACTGGCCCCGGCCGTGGCTGCGCTGCGCATGGACGTGGAACTGCCCGCGCCCACGCCGCCCCAGTCGGTGGAGCACGCGCTGCGCGCGCACTGGCACTGCGCCGAGGCACCGGTGTTTTATGTGGAGAACACGCTCGTCAACGCGCTGTTCGGCCTGCTGTGCTGGCCGGCCATCTTTGCGCCGCTGCCGGGCGCGTTCTTCCACCCGTTCCAGAGCGGCCCGGCCGACCTGGGCGCGCCCGACTTCGTGGCCCGCCGCCAGGCCTTGTTCAACGCCTGCCTGGCCGAGCTGCACGACGGCCGCTACCGCGCCACCATCCTGCAGCGCTTTGAAGAGAAGCACGGCACCCAGTCGCCCTTCGTGGCCTGGGGCGCGTTGAGCGCCGAGCTGCTGGCGCTGGCGCTGGACTGCATTCCGCCCGCGCACCTGGAGCGGCTGTATGCCCGGCTGCTGCGCGACGTGCAGGCCAACCGCACCGGACTGCCCGACCTGGTGCGCTTCTGGCCCGGCCGGCCGCCCGGGGCCGATCGCTATGCGCTGGTGGAGGTGAAGGCCCCCGGCGACAAGCTGCAGGACAACCAGATCCGCTGGCTGGATTACTGCGTGGCGCAGGGCATTCCGGTGCAGGTGTGCCACGTGCAGTGGTGCGCCCCGGCATGACGCCCGCCCCGCGCCCCCACGTGGTGGCCGTGCGCGCGCTGTGCGAGTTCACCGCCCGCACGGGTGACCTGGACCTGCGCTTCACCCCCGCCCCCAGCGCGCTCGAAGGCATGGAGGGCCACCGTGCGGTGCAGCAGCGCCGCGGCGCAGGCTACGAGGCCGAGGTGCCGCTGACCGGCACGTACGACCACCTGACGGTGCGCGGCCGTGCCGATGGCTGGAACGCGGCGCTGGGCCAGCTCGAAGAAATCAAGACCTACCGCGGCACGCTGGACAGCGTGCGCCCCCACCACCGCGCGCTGCACTGGGCCCAGGCCCAGGTGTACGGCCACCTGCTGTGCCAGGCGCGCGGGCTGGCGGGGCTCAAGCTTGCGCTGGTCTACGTGCACGCCACCACCCATGCCGAGACCGTGCTGGTGCAGGAACACACCGCCGCCGCGCTGCAGGCGTTCTTTGCCACGCAGTGCCAGCGCTATTTGGCCTGGGCGCACAGCGAGGCCGTGCACCGCCAGCAGCGCAACGCCGCCCTGGTGCGGCTGCGCTTTCCGCTGCCCGCATTCCGCGCCGGGCAGCGCGAGCTGGCCGTGGCCGTGTACCGCACCGCACACCCCAACGCAGAGGGCGCCAGCGCCCCCGCCGGGCGTTGCCTGCTGGCCCAGGCGCCCACCGGCATCGGCAAGACCCTGGGCACGCTGTTCCCGCTGCTCAAGGCGATGGCGCCCCCGGCGATGGCGCCCCCGGCCACGGTGCCCCCGGCGATAGCCGCGCCAGGGCAGGGCAGGCCTGCTCCGGCCGCTGCCGCATCCGGCGCCGCCGCCGATGCGGTGCCCAACGGGGATACGGAAACCCTCAAAAAAGAGAGCGCGCCACGCTTGCCCAGCGGGCTGGACAAGCTGTTTTTCCTCACCGCCAAGGGCACGGGCCACGGCCTGGCGCTGCACGCGCTGGCCCAGTTGCAGGGCGCGCTGGCACCCCACGCGCCAGGCACGCCGCTGCGCGTGCTGGACCTGCACGCGCGCGACAAGACCTGCGAACACCCCGGCAGCGCCTGCCATGGCGATGCCTGCCCGCTGGCGCGCGGCTTCTTTGACCGGCTGCCCGCCGCCCGCGCCGCCGCCGTGCAGCAGCCCGCGCCTTGGGATGCGCCCGCCGTGCGCAGCGTGGCGCTGCAGCACGGCATCTGCCCCTACTACCTGTCGCAAGAGCTGGTGCGTTGGGCCGACGTGGTGGTGGCCGACTACCACTACTACTACGACAGCGCCGCGATGCTCTACGCCCTCACGCAGCAGCAGGGCTGGCGCGTGGCCGTGCTGGTGGACGAGGCCCACAACCTGCTGGAGCGCGCACGCAGCATGTACACCGCGCCGCTCTCGCCCTTCGAGCTGGCCGCCGCACGCCAGGCCGCCACCGGCCCCGTGAAGAAGGCGCTCGACGCGCTGCACCGCCAGTGGAACGCGCTGAACAAGACCGTGGGCCAGGCCGCAGAAGACGCTGACGCGCCGGGCGCACCCGGCGCACTGCACACCGGCGCCACCGCACCCGCGCTCCCCATCGCCGCCACGCCCAGCTACCAGGCCCACACCACCGTGCCGCCCGCGCTGCTGGGCGCCGTGCAGCGCGCCGTAGGCGCCATGGCCGAGGCCCAGGCCGACCAGCCCCTGCCGCCGGGCGACGCGGTGCTGGTGTTCTACTGGTCGCTGCTGCACTTCCAGGCCCTGGCCGAGCAGTTCGGCCCGCATGCGCTGTTCGATCTGCAGCGCACCGCCACGCCACCGCGCAGCCGCAGCGGCCGGGCCCGCACACCCGCCACCACGCTGTGCATCCGCAACGTCATGCCCGCGCCGCACCTGGCCGCGCGCCACGCCGCGGCGCAGGCCACGGTGCTGTTCTCGGGCACGCTCAGCCCGCCGCAGTTCTACCGCGACCTGCTGGGCCTGCCGCCCGACACCGCCTGGCTGGACGTGGCCGCCCCCTTTGCCGCCCACCAGCTGCAGGTGCGCGTGGCCCCGCACATCTCCACCCGCTGGCGCGACCGCGAGGCCTCGCTCGCCCCCATCGCCGATCTGGTGGCCGCGCAGTACGCGCACCAGCCCGGCAACTACCTGTGCTTTGCCAGCAGCTTCGACTACCTGCAGCGCGTGGCCGCCACGCTGGCCCAGCGCCACCCACAGGTGCCCCAATGGCAGCAAACGCGCGAGATGGACGACGCCAGCCGCGCCGCCTTCCTCGCCCGCTTTACCGAGGGCGGCCAGGGCGTGGGCCTGGCCGTGCTGGGCGGCGCCTTTGCCGAAGGGGTAGACCTGCCGGGCACCCGCCTCATCGGCGCCTTCATCGCCACGCTGGGCCTGCCGCAAGTGAATGCGGTGAACGACGCCATGCAATGTGCGCTGGACGAGGTGATGGGCCCCGGCCAGGGCTATGCCTGCACCTACCTGTACCCCGGCCTGCGCAAGGTGGTGCAGGCCGCTGGCCGCGTGATCCGCACCGAGCACGACCAGGGCGTGGTGGTGCTGATGGACGACCGCTTTCAGCGTGCCGAGGTGCGCGCGTTGTTGCCACAGTGGTGGCAGGTGGGGTGAGGGGCTGGGTTCGGATGTGGGGCAGCATGCGTGCCCGTGATACCGAATGGCACTAGATGCTATGAATGTGGTAGCTGTTAGCGCTTATCTAAAGCGCCGTAGCGGCCTATTTGGCTGATAAATCCGGAGGGTTTGATTCCCCGAACCGGCTTGAAGGGAAGGTTGATTCTTCAGTGAAATGCTCAGAAGGCGCTGAGCAAAAACGGCGTTTCAAAGGCTGTGGGGGCAGCTTGCGGCCAGAATGCGACATCCGGTTTGCAGCCGTAGAGCGGCCGTTGCGCCACGCTTCAGGCCATGAGCCAACCTGTGCGGTACCAAGAAGTGCTGGAGCACGCGGCGCCGACAGACACCGCGAATTGACGCGAAACGATCAAAAATCCCTAGGATGCCTCTCTGATGGACAGAATCGAAAGACTACTCCGGCTGGGCTACCTCCCGTCTCAGTTGCCGCCCGCATTCAGGACAAGCGATATCGCCGCGCACCACGCAGCTCTCTACGCCGCTTGGATTGCACTGTCTCCGACAACGAAGACTGCGAAGGCCCGCAAGTCAAGGTCCGAATTGTTCAGCGTCGCGCGCCCTGGGCATCAGCGTCGGGCGACCAGTCTGCCGAATCCTATTGCCCAAACTTACCTCAGCAAGGCAATCATCGACAACTGGGCAAGCTTGATCGGGCACTTTCGACGCTCGAAATTGAGTGCGAGTCACCCTAGATTTCGGCGCGATTCCAGTCGCGCTGCAAGCCTACCCGCAATGCAAACCCTTTATGAGCGGCGGCTGCTGCAGGGAGCAGGCTACAGATTCGTACTTCGTTCAGACATTTCGCGTTTTTTTCCAACCATTTACACGCATTCCATACCATGGGCTCTTCACGGCAAGGCGATAGCAAAGAAGAACAGATCCATCACGCCAAAGTTCTTCGGAAACCTCCTTGATCAAGCGGTTCGTCAAGGTCAGGACGAACAGACGTTCGGACTGCCCATTGGCCCTGATACCTCACACATCATCGCTGAATGCATCGCTACTTCGATCGACGTCGAGCTGACCAAGAAGCTTCGCGCTCGTCCCGTTGGCTTCCGTTATGTTGATGACTACTACCTCTTCTTTGAATCGCATGATTCTGCGCAGAAGGCGCTCGCGCACCTTATTCGCTGCCTGAAAGATTTTGAGCTTCAGATCAATTTTGAGAAGACAAAGGTGTGCCGGATTGAAGAGTTAGAAGAAGATTCTTGGACTCATGCGCTTAGAAGTTTTGACATTGCATCAACAGGTCAGCGTCAACGCTCCGATATCAATCATTTCTTCGAACTTGCGCGCGACCTTGCGAAGCGCCACGCAAGTGACGGAGTGATGGTTTACGCACTTAGGCGAGTCGGCTCAGTCATACTCCGAAAGGAAAATTGGGACCCTTTTGAAGCACAACTGTGCATAACTGCAGCCGCGCATCCAGTGACGCTTCAGGCAGTTACGCGTCTTTTCTCGACGTATTCTGGCCTGGGCTATCCTATCGGCAAACAGCGTCTATCACGCCTCGTGAATTCGCTCATCGAAGAGCATGCCCCCCTTGAGCACCATAGTGAAGTTGCGTGGTGCCTGTGGCTCTGCAAAGAGCTTTCCTTAACTTTGACGTCCGCCAACGTAGATCTCGTTGCCGCAATGAATTCTTCAGTTTGCGGTTTGATTCTTTTAGATCTTGCTTCTGCCGAATCGCTGCCCAAAGCGCCACCGCCGGCGAGATTCAAGCCGCTTGAAGACCCCAATGCGCTGTGGGATGACCTTTGGATGCTGAGCTACGAGGCCGGGGTGCGAGGTTGGGGCGGTCTTTCCGACGTTCACATAAAGGCAGATCCGCATTTTGAGGAAATGCGAAAGCGCAATGTGCGTTTTTACGACCCTGCCGCCTCGATCGCGCCGTTGTTTACTCCCAAACCCAATGCGTTGAAGCAGCACAATTTCAAAACAATCGCTGAGCTACTCGAGCTGGATGATCTCGACGACGTGTTTGAGTACGACGACGAAGAAGACATGTACGGTAGTCCGTTCGACGAGCCGGACGACGAACTGTTCGACGAGCCGGATGACGAACTGTTCGATGAGCCGGATGACGAACTGTTCGATGAGCCGGATGACGAACTGTTCGATGAGCCGGACGACGAACTGTTCGATGAGCCGGACGACGATCCGTTCGATGAAGTCCTCCTTGAAGATGACGATCTGTAGATTGAGATCATGGAAAAAGGTCGCGCAATTGTCCTCCCCCTTTGCAGACCCCATCTCTTGAATCGAACGGCGAGAATCAGTCTGCCTTGCCGGTTGCAGTGACGCGTCACGCGATCGTTCTGCTCAATCGCCGAGTTTCGCGACAGTTCGCTTTTTTCGAAGCTGGCCGACAGCAACGGGTCGAAAGCCCCTGCTGATAAAAAAAGCCCATCGCAGTTGCGATGGGCTTTTCCATTCAGTGCACCCGCGCCCGCAAGCGCCCAGTGCTCAGCACCTGGCAGGCATCACACCTTCCGCACCTTCACCGGCAACCCCTGCCGCACCACGGCCCCCGACACCCAGTCGATCCACACGTTGTCCTTGGCGGGCCGGGTGGGGTCGGCAAAGCCCAGCGCGTTCAGGTTCACGCCGTTGCCGTGCTGCGGGTTGTGGGCCATGGGCTTGCCGTCCACGGTGTGGATGGCGGCGCCCAGCTGCTTGTGGCCGTAGCCGTACTCAATAGCCAGGGCGCCCTGGGCGATGCCGCTGCGCACCAGGGCCACGCCCTGCAGCTTGGCGCCGGGGGTGCTGACCTCGATGCGGTCGCCGTTGGCGATGCCCAGTTTGGCCGCATCGTCCTTGTTCAGGCTGATGGGGTTGTGCGGGTGCACCTGGCGCAGACGGCTGGCGGCAATCGACATGCTGCTCATCAGGTTGGACTTGTAGCTGCTCATGGTCAGCGGCCAGTCCTGCTCGGTGAAGCGCTCGCGCATGCTGCTGCCGTCGGCAAAGCGGGTGGGGAACCAGGTGGGGCAGCCCACGTAGCGCTCGCCGGTCATGGAGTGGCGCATCTTGGCCAGGCCTTCGTGCCACAGCTGCACGGGGAACTTGTAGGCGGCCTTGATCTGCTCGCCCTTCCAGGCGTCTTCGATCTTGTCGAAGCGCCCGCCACGGCTCATCACCATGGCCACGCGGCGCACTTCCTCGGGCTTGAGGCGCTTTTCCACCTCGGGCATCCAGCGGGTGACGCCGGTGAGGGCGATGTCGTCGTCGCTGGCTTCGGGCACGGGCTTGCCGGCCTGGTAGGCGATGTTGCACATGCCGCGCAGGTAGAAGTCTTCGGCGCTTTCCAGGTCGAGCGGCTCGCCGTCCTTGGTGCTCATCGCGCCCTTGCCAAAGCCGGGCAGCTGCAGCTGCTTGGCCACGGCAAAGACGAAGCTCTCAAAGCTCACGGGCTTGCCGTCGGCCGTCTTGGCGGTGGCGGGCTCCACGGTGGGCCAGCGCACGGTGCTGCTCTTGGCGATCACGTCGGCCCAGGGGGCGCCGATGCCCCAGCTTTCGTACGTGACGGTGTCGGGCACGATGTAGTCGGCCAGGGCCGAGGTCTCGTTGATGAACGGATCGACCGAGACGAACAGCGGCAGCTTCTTCGGGTCCTTGAGGGCGCTGACCAGCGTGTTCTCAAAGCCGCAGATGGCGTACACCGGGTTGCTCATGTGGTTGATCCACGCCTTCACCGGGTAGGGGTAGCCCAGCAGGCCGGCAGCCAGCATTTCGCTGGAGAGGCCCCCGGGCGCCGGGTACCACGGTGCCTTGGCGGGGTAGGGGTTCTGGCCGGCTTCTTTCTTGCGCTTGAACTCGCTGGTCTTCTCGTACGGAAAGCGCGTGCGCGACAGCGCCACGCCCGTGGCTTTTACCGCACCCTCGAACTGCGCGAAGTTGTAGCGCGGGCCGGGGCCAAAGGGGCCGAACGGGCCGGCGTCCAGCACCCAGCCGCCCTTGACGTTCAGGTTGCCGATCAGGTTGTTCAGCATGGCGATGGCGTAGGCGGTGTAGAAGCCCGCGCCGCTCATGGTGCCGCCGTGCGAGTTGGCCACGGCCTGCTTGCCGTGGCTGGTGAATTCGCGCGCCAGGTCTTCGATGTCTTTCACCGGTACGCCGCACAGGTCGGAATACTCCTGCAGCGTCTTGCGGCGCGCTTCCTCGCGCAGCTTGACGAACGATGTGCACACGGCGATCGGCGCGGGCTCCTCGGTGGCGCCCGCGGCCTTCAGGGGCATGAATTCGCGCTCCACCACCAGCTCGGCCGGCTGGGCCACGGTGTGGGGCACCAGCTTGAAGCCGCCCTTGCCGTCGGCCACCTGCACCACGTACACGTCTTCGGCCGGGGTCTTCTCGTCCACCGGCTCGGGCATGGGCAGGCCCAGGTCGGCGCCGCGCAGGAACTGGCCGTAGCGCGGGTGCTTGGGGTCGTTGATGAGCAGGTGGGTGGCGTTGCTCCAGCTCGCCTCACCCGCGGCGGCCATGGCGGCCGGGCCGGGCTGGGTGAGGTACTTGGCGTCATAGCGCTCGTTGTCGATGATCCAGCGGATCAGCGCCATGGCCAGCGCCAGGTCGGTGGCGGGCTTGATGGGCAGCCAGCGGTTGTTGTCGCCGGCCGCGTGGCTGGACGACATGGGCAGCACGGGCGACACCACCACGTAGCGGTAGGCGTTGTCGTCGCGCGAGCGGGCCTCGGCCAGCTCGCGCCCCATGCGCTGGAACGGGTTGCCCGACTGCGCCGGCGCCGTGCCCAGAAACAGGCCGAAGCGCGAGTTCTTCCAGTCCGGCTTGCCGTGCGGCATGCCGGGGATGTTGCCCAGGGCGGCCGCCGTGCCCACGCGGTAGGTCTGGCCGCAGTAGGCGCCGTGGTTGGCCACGTTCACCGTGCCAAAGGACTGGCGCGCAAAGCGGTTGATGAGCGGCGTGCGGCCTTCGTTGGAGGCGTCGGTCACCAGCAGCTGGTTGGCCTTGGGGCCGTACTCGGGGTTCTCGGGGTCGATCAGCGTTTGCACGTCGCGGATGGCGGCCAGGCCATCCACGTGGCCTTCGCCGAACAGGTCGCCGCCCTCGCAGATTTCCTTGACCAGCTGTTCCAGCGAGATGCTTTTCCACTGGCCGGAGCCGCGCGGGCCCACGCGCTTGAGCGGGGTGAGCACGCGGTGGGCCGCAGTCTGGTGCTCCAGCATGGCCGAGCCGCGCGCGCAGCTGGTGGCGCGGCCCTCCAGGCCGTTGTCGCCGCCCAGCAGGGCGTACACCTCGCGCACGGGCGTCTCCATGGGCGCATGGTGCGTGGTGGCCAGCGGGTGGTAGGGGTTGCCGGCGATGCGGATGATTTTGTTGTGCTCGGTATCCACGCGCACACGCACGCCGCACTGCGTCCAGCAGCCCAGGCAGCTGCTGGGGCTGACCACCTGGCCCGGCTGGGTGGTGAGCTGGCCGGTCACGGGGTCGATGCGGAACTCGGGCGTGAGCGAATTGCCGCGCGTGGCGCTCTTGGTGGCGGTGCCGGACGTGCCGGTCACCAGCCCCTTGGCGCCCTTGGCCACGGTTTCGCCGTAGCCGGCGGCAAAGGCCGCCAGGCCACCGGCCACCGCGCCGCCGCGCAGCAGCAGGCGGCGGCGGTTGGCGTCGGGGTGGGCCTCGGTCTCGGGAGAGGAATGCGGTTTCTTGTCAGTCATGGTCTGTACCTTCAAGGGCAGCGCCAGCGGGTATCACTTCAGTATTGATAGCTGCTCGCGCTTGCTGATATTGCGTTAAAGGCCGATTTGTCTATGAATTTCAGGCGGCAGTGGCCGTGGGTGCCTTGCGGGCCGGGAACAGCTCCAGCGCCCAGCTCGCCAGCCCGACCAGTGCCACGCACAGGCCTGCCACACCCACCATGCCCAGCAGCCCGTCGCCGCCCAGGGGCATGTGGTACAGGTACAGGCCGGCGCCGAACTTGGGCACGCCCTGCACACCCATGAACAGCGCCCAGCGGAAGGCCCAGGCGGCGGCGGCCAGCCCCAGACCCAGCACCAGCGTGTAGCCCTTGGCATGCAGGCGGTGGCGCCCGCGCAGCAGCGCCCCCAGCACGGCGGCGCCACCGACGGCCGAGCCGACCATCGTCAGGCGCCACACGGGGAAGTCGTTCCACAGGCGCAGCGCGGCGTTGAACGAGGGGCTGTCGCCGCCCAAGCCGCTCGCGGCCCAGGCCAGCGCCACCACCAGCAGCGCGCCGGCCAGCGCCAGGCCCATGCCGCGCAGCGTCTGCAGCGCTTCAGCGCCGGGGCGCAGCGTGGCGGGCAGGAAGCGCTCCAGCACGAAGGCCGCGCCCACGGTGGCCAGCCAGCCGGTCAGCGCCAGGTTGACGGGCACCCACAGCGTGTTCCACAGCGGGCGCGAGCGCACCACCATCATCTCGGCGCCGGTATAGACCGAAATGGTGAGCGCAGAGAGCACGAGCAGCGGCGCCAGCAGGCGCATCCAGCCGGTCTTGCCCAGCCACCAGGCGGCGCACATCGCCACGCTGAGCGTGACAAACACGGGCAGCAGCAGCGCGCCGACCGACATCCACGACCAGGGCGTGAAGTGCGCATAGAAGTGCCAGAAGCGCGCGGGCTGGTGCAAGTCGGCCAGCAGCGACACGGGGGCGGCGATGGCGCTGACGGCCAGCGTCAGCACGGCCGCGGGCAGCAGGCGCTGCAGCGTGCCGCCGTCTTTGCCCCAGGCGCACAGCGCGGCCAGGATGGCGGCGCCGGTGGCCACGCCGACCAGAAAGAAGTACTGCACGGCCCAGGGCAGCCAGGCCGCCTCGTAGTGCGGGGTCAGGAGTTCGATGATTTGCATGGTGCGCTCCTTGGGGTTCAGTGGTCGGACAGCAGGCGCACGCTGGCCTGGCCGTCCACGCCGTTGACGAACGCATCGGGCAGGCCGATGTAGTAGACGCGCGGCGAAGTGTTCATGCCGGGCTTGAGCACCTTGAGGTCTTCCTTGTGTTCGGCCATGCGGCGGTTGATCTCGCTGCCCTGGTCGTTCAGGTCGCCGATGACGCGCGCGCCGCCCACGCAGCTTTCCACGCAGGCGGGCAGCAGGCCAGCCTCCAGGCGGTGCTCGCAGAAGGTGCACTTGTCGGCGGTCTGCGTCTCGTGGTTGATGAAGCGCGCGTCGTACGGGCAGGCCTGCACGCAGTAGCCGCAGCCCACGCAGCGCTCGTTGTCCACCAGCACGATGCCGTCGGTGCGCTGGAAGGTGGCCTGCACCGGGCACACGGGCACGCAGGGCGGCTCGTCGCAGTGGTTGCACAGGCGCGGCAGGCTGACCATGGCGGGCGCGCTGCCGTCGTCCTTGTTGATCTCGTACTGCAGCACCGTGGTGCGGAACTGGCCGATGGGCGGCTGGTTCTCCACCGAGCAGCTCACCGTGCAGGCCTGGCAGCCGATGCACTTGCGCAGATCCACCAGCATGCCGAAGCGCTTGCCCTCCATGCCGGGGCGGCGCGGCGGCTGGCCCGGCGCAAAGGGTGTGGCGGCCTGGCTGGCGCCGGCCAGGCCAAAGGCGGTGGCCAGGCCGACGAGTTCTTGCAGGAAGGTGCGCTTGCCGGGTTGCGGCGCGGCGCAGGCGGTGGGGGATGGGGTACTTTTTGACATAAATACTTTGAATATTTACTGCGTAGATGCATTATTCTCCCCGCATCTCGATTATCTGTTTGATTAACGTCAAATGACTTTGTTGATATTCTTATTGGATTATTTTGGTTAAACTTTTTTATTTTATTAATTGAAAATTAATGAAATATTAAATAATCCCGAGCAATTGCGTATGGAATGTGGAGCAGCCGCAAAACGGCCATACGTGCGGGTTCCGGGCCCCGCGGAAAGTCAGCCTTCTGGGCTTGGGATACGAATGCCATCCTGGGTACCAAAATCCGAAAATTGCCGATGAATGGGCGGTGAGGCGATATGCCTCAATTGCCGCCATTCCGATTAAAAATATCGGTTATTGCCCGCGCCGGCGGAGTGCCTGTTACCCACAAAGGCCAGGGGCGGCGCTACAGTGGGACGCATGGACGCTCACCAACTGCCGCTCGCCGGCGTGGAGCCCGATGCGCCACGCCCCAACCACCATCTTTTCTTTGCCGTGCTGCCCGAGCCCCGAGCGGCGCAGGCTGTGGCCGATCTGGCGCAGACGCTGATTGCGCGGCACGACCTGCAGGCGCAGGTACGCGCGCAGCGCCTGCACGCCACGCTGCTGTCGCTGGGGTGGGAGCCTGCGCTGTCGCCGCGGCATCTGCAGTGGGCGCGCGACGCGGCGCAGCAGGTGCGGGCGAGGGCGTTCTCGTTGCGGTTCGATCGGGTGTTGAGCTTTCGCCGCGCGCCGCAGGCCAAGCGGCCCTGCGTGCTCTGCGGCCCCGCCGACGGGCAGCAGGGTTTCATCGCGTTGTACGAGGCGCTGCATACGGCGCTGTGGTCGCAGGTGCGGGGGCTGGACGGCGTGCCCCATGCGCCGCACATCACCCCGCACATGACGCTGTGCTACAGCCGCCAGGCCGTGCCCGAGCAACCCGTGCCGCCGCTGGAATGGACGGTGGGCCGCTTCGTGCTGCTGCACAACCTGCGCGGCTCGCCCGGCCCTTACGAGGTGCTGGGCGAGTGGCCGCTGGCGGATTGATTGCTATTGTTTATATAGCTGTTGGCGCTTGATGGATAAGCGCTGGAGGCCAATTTACTCTGGCATCACGCCATGGTCATCAGGCTGGCATTGCCGCCTGCCGCCGTGGTGTTGATGCTGACCGCGCGCTCCAGCAACAGGCGCAGGGACGCCTGCAGCGCATCGGCGGCGCCGTCCACCGCCGTCACGCCCACGATGGGGCCGGGGCGCAGGGCCACGCGCTGGCATTCCACGCGGCGCGTTTCTGGGCTGCCGCTGTGCAGCACGGCGTCGTAGCCCAGGCCATCGCCGCGCCAGTCGGACACCAGGGCGATGCGCGCCTGCACCTCGCGCGGCAGTGTGGCGCACAGGGCCTGCGCGTCCTGCGGCCAGAGCGCAAGCGCGCCCGCGGCCAGCACCGCGCTCAACTGCAGCAGCAGCGCCTCGTCCGTATCGGCCAGGCACAGCACGCGTTCGCGCGGCAGCAGCCGATAGGTGTTGCGCTCGCCGGTGGGGCCGGGCAGGGTGCAGGCCAGGCCCGCGCAACTGGCCTGCGCCTGGGCCGCGCAGGCCTGTGCCAGCGCTGCGTTGCCTTGCGCCTGGGCCCAGTGCTCCAGCGCCGACAGCGGGGCGAGCAGCGCGGGCTGTGCGCTGGCGTCGGGCACCTGCACGGCCGTCGCCGCCAGCGCGCCGTGCGTGGCGTTGGCCGGGTGGCGCGACAGCAGGCGCAGCAGATACAGCGGGCCGCCTGCCTTGGGGCCCGTTCCCGACAGGCCCTCGCCGCCGAAAGGCTGCACGCCGACCACGGCGCCCACCATGTTGCGGTTCACATAGACGTTGCCGGCCGTGCTGTGGGCCAGCACCTGGGCCACGGTTTCGTCGATGCGGGTGTGCAGGCCCTGGGTGAGGCCGTAGCCCGTGGCGCTGATCTGCGCGAGCAGCGCGTCCAGCTCGCCGCGCTCGTAGCGCACCACGTGCAGCACGGGGCCGAAGACCTCGCGCTCCAGCTCGGTGATGCTGTTCAGCTCGATCAGCGTGGGCGGCACGAAGGTGCCATGCGCCGTGCCCTGCCCACCGGCATGGCTTTGGAACACCGGCCGGCCGCTGGCGCGCAGGCGCTCGATGTGGCGCGCGATCGTGGCGCGCGCCTCCTCGTCGATCACCGGGCCTACGTCCACCGCCAGTTGCGTGGGGTTGCCCATGCGCAGTTCCAGCATGGCGCCGCGCAGCATCTGCAGCAGGCGGTCCGCGCAGTCGCGCTGCACGCACAGCACGCGCAGGGCGGAGCAGCGCTGGCCCGCGCTGTCGAAGGCCGAAGTGAGCACGTCCGCGACCACCTGCTCCAGCAGGGCGGAGGAGTCCACGATCAATGCGTTCTGTCCACCGGTCTCTGCGATCAGCGGAATGGGCCGGCCACTGGCGTCCAGCCGTGCGGCCAGGCTGCGCTGCAGCAGCCGCGCCACCTCGGTGGAGCCGGTGAACATCACGCCCATCACCCGCGCGTCGCCCACCAGCGCCGCGCCCACCGTCTCGCCGCGGCCGGGCAGCAGCTGCACGGCGGCGGTGGGCACGCCGGCCTGGTGCAGCAGGCGCACGGCCTGGCAGGCAATGAGGGGCGTCTGCTCTGCCGGCTTGGCCAGCACCACGTTGCCCGCGGCCAGTGCGGCGGCCACCTGGCCCATGAAGATGGCCAGCGGGAAGTTCCAGGGGCTGATGCAGGTGAGCGGCCCCAGCGGCGGGTGGGTGGCGTTGTCGAAGTGCCCATCCACCTGCGCCGCGTAGTAGCGCAGGAAGTCCACCGCCTCGCGCACCTCGGCCACGGCGTTGGCGCAGGTCTTGCCGGCTTCTCGCATCAGCAGGGCCAGCAGGGCGGGCATATCGCGTTCCAGCCCATCGGCCGCGGCGCGCAGCAGCCGTGCACGTTCTGCGGTTGGCGTGGCAGCCCAGGCGGGCTGCGCCGCGGCGGCAGCCTGCAGCGCGGCGTCCACATCGGCGGTGGTGGCTTCTTGCACCTGCCCGACCATATCGGTGGCATCGGCAGGGTTGCGCACCGGGGTGCGCGGGCCGGCGGGAACGCCGGCGGCGATGAGGGGTGTGGCTTCCAGCGGCGTGGCGGCGCTGGCGGCCAGCGCGTCGGCCACGCGCTGCAGCGTGGGCTCGGCCGCCAGGTCCAGGCCCTGCGAATTGGCACGCGCCGGGCCGTAGAGCTGCGGGGGCAGCGCGATGCGCGGGTGCGGCAGGCCTGCGCCGCCTTCGGCGCGGGCCTCGGCATCCACCGTGTCCACGGGGTTGTCGATCAGCGCCTCCAGCGGCAGCGTGGCGTCGGCCACGCGGTTCACGAACGAGGTGTTGGCGCCGTTTTCCAGCAGGCGGCGCACCAGGTACGCCAGCAGCGTCTCGTGCGTACCCACCGGGGCGTAGATGCGGCAGGGGCGCTCGGGCACCACCTGCTCGTACAGCGGCTCGCCCATGCCGTGCAGGCACTGGAACTCGTACTGGCCGGGGCGATAGTCCGCGGGGCCCGCCAGCTCATAGATGGTGGCCAGCGTCTGCGCGTTGTGCGTGGCGAACTGGGGGTACACCGCGTCGGGTGCGGCCAGCAGCTTGCGTGCGCAGGCGATGTAGGAAATATCGGTGTGCGCCTTGCGCGTGTACACGGGGTAGTCCGCCAGGCCATCGACCTGGGCGCGCTTGATCTCGCTGTCCCAGTACGCGCCCTTGACCAGCCGGATCATCAGGCGGTGGCCGCTGCGGCGCGCCAGATCGATGCAGTAGTCGATCACGCGCGGGCAGCGCTTTTGGTAGGCCTGGATCACGAAGCCGATGCCCTTGAAGCCCGCGAGGGACGGCGCATGGCACAGGCGTTCCAGCAGGTCCAGCGACAGTTCCAGCCGGTCGGCCTCTTCGGCGTCGATGTTCAGGCCGATGTCGTAGCCGCGCGCCAGTTCCGCCAGTTGCAGCACGCGCGGGTACAGCTCGTCCATCACGCGCTGCCACTGCGCGCGGGCGTAGCGCGGGTGCAGCGCGCTGAGCTTGATGGAAATGCCGGGCCCTTCGTACACGCCGCGGCCCGCGCTGGCGCGGCCGATGGCGTGGATGGCATCCACATAGGACTGCATGTAGCGGTCGGCGTCGTGCCCCGTGAGCGCGGCCTCGCCCAACATGTCGTAGGAATAGCGGAAGCCGCGTGCCTCCAGGGTGCGCGCCTTGCCTAGCGCCTGTTCGATGGTTTCGCCGGTGACGAACTGCTCGCCCATCATGCGCATGGCGACGTCCACGCCCTTGCGGATCAGCGGCTCTCCGCCGCGGGCGGTGATGCGGCGCAGCGCATCCTTCAAGCCCCCTTCGCTGTGCGTGGTCACCAGCCGTCCGGTGAGCAGCAGGCCCCAGGTGGCTGCATTGACGAACAGCGACGGGCTCTTGCCCAGGTGCGCGGCCCAGTCGCCCGTGCCGATCTTGTCGCGGATCAGCGCGTCGCGCGTGGCGGCGTCGGGGATGCGCAGCAGCGCTTCTGCCAGGCACATCAGCGCCACGCCTTCTTGCGAGGACAGCGCGAACCGCTGCAGCAGCCCCTGCACCAGGCCGGACCGCCCGCTGGCATGTTCGCGCTGGCGCAGCCCTTGCGCCAGGCGCAGCGCACGCGCCTGGATGTCCTGCGCCATGGCAGCGGGCAGGCGCGCCTGCGCCAGCAGCGGCGCCAGTGCCTCAGGCTCGGGCGGGCGGCAAGCCTGGGTGACCGCCAGGCGCAGCGGGTCGGTGTCGCGGGGGCGAGGGGAAAAGTGGGCGGCGTGGGGGGCGGCGTTTGTCATGGGGTCGCATCATCCTTGGGTGAATGGCGAATGAATCACTAAAATCGGCAAGCACCACCGAATTTTTGCTCAATGACCGGCCAATTTCCCACTGATCTGGATCGCATCGATCGCAGGATATTGAAGATCCTGCAAGACGATGGGCGCATCTCCAACCTCAAGCTGGCAGAAACCGTGGCGCTGTCGCCCACTGCTGTGCTCGCGCGCGTGCAGCGGCTCACGCGCGAAGGCTACATCCTGGGGTATGAGGCGCGGCTCAATCCCCTCAAGCTGGGCGCGGGCATGCTGGTGTTCGTGGAGGTGCTGCTGGACCGCACCACGCCCAACGTGTTCGACCAGTTCAAGGCCGCGGTGCAGGTGCATCCCGAGGTCATGGAATGCCACATGGTGGCCGGCGGTTTCGACTACCTGCTCAAGACGCGCTGCGCCGATATGAATGCCTACCGCCAGTTCGCCGGCGCCGTGTTGTGGCAGTTGCCCGGCGTGCGCGAGACGCGCACCTACGCGGTGATGGAAGAGGTCAAGCACTCCAACCACCTGTACCTGGGTTGAAGCCCCTCGGTACGGAAGACGCAACGCCCGCGTCGTGCGGGCGTTGTGTTTCCCATCAGCCCGCCGGGTATAGCGATGGGGCGTTCCCTGTGTTGTGCCGATGTTTCGTTGCGCATCTCATCGATCACCTGCTGGCGGGTCCTGGTCGAAGCCGTTGAGGGTGCCGGTTCCGGAAAGCTGCTTTCCCCGTAGGACAGGCGGTCCTGTTGCACTGCGGTCTCGGCTTCTGCCCTGACTTGCTCACGGGTCCGATCACTCTTGAAATGCTCGGGGTGAACGACCACGCCCGCTTCGTTGTTGGGGGTGCCAGTAGCCAGCAGATGCCATCGTTGGCAGACCGAGTGCTGCGACGGCAGCCACGCTTGCGATCACGGAGAAAAGAGGAGGTCGGCGACCCATCATGTTCAATATCCCGTGTTGGTTTGCCGGAGCGTGCATATCCCGCCCTTGCGCAGGGGGGCGCAAGGGGCGCTCACAGCAGATGAATGCTTGGAAGGGGGCTGGCATGCACCGGGGTGTGCAGCCGCCCCTCCGGTACTTGCGTTGTGCCCCTTAGTGGGACAGCGGGATGGCCTTCCAGCCGCTGTGGCTGAAGTACTTGCCGTAGGCATTGGAGGCCTGGGCCACCTTGACCACGCCCTCGGCGCGCTTGTCCTCGCCATGCTTGCCTTGCGCGGCCTCGGCACCGGCCATCAGGTCGGCCACGACGATGTGCAACTGTGCATCGGCGGCGGGCGGCAGCTTGCAGTTCTCCACCATGTAGGCGACCTGCTGGTTGACGGTGTTGGCGAAGGCGTCGTAATCGGCCGGAGTGGCCTTGCCCGAGTGGGCGGTGGGCAGGATCTGCGTGACCGATCCGCGCACGGCCGTCATGGCCTTGCGCAGCGGCGCGTCGGTTTCCCACTTCTTGCCGGCGTTGAGCTGCAGTTGGTGGGTTTCGGCACTGCCGCCATGGTTGTGTGCGTCGGCGGCGTAAACGGCCAGCGGGGATGCCAGGGCGGCGGACAGCAGCAGTGCGGTGAAGGTGTTCATGAGAATGCTCCGTTGAAAAGTTGAACCATCAAGGCAGCCGCTCAAGGGAATGTGTGGCTGCCTTGCCTACTTCAACGAAGGTGGTGCCTCAATGTTCCATCTCATTTGCACCTTTTTCCTTCTCTCATCTCGGCGTTCACTTGCGGTGCAGCATTTCCTCCTCGGTGGCTTCTTCTGCATAGCGGGTCAGCAGCAATTGCAGCAGCCGCGTGCGCTGGGCGTCGTCCAGCATGGCGCGCTCGGCCAAGAGTTGGTCAATCACGCGCTGTTGCTGCGTGGCCTGCAGGCGGGCGATGGCGGCCTGCTCGGCGTCAATGGCGGTGCGCTCTGGTGCGTCAGCAAAGATGTGGCGCACCAGGGCTTCGCGGTGGCGGCGTATGTCACTCCAGTTGGACGACAGGTCATGGAGGAAGGGGGTTTCCATTCCTTCCCAGCGCGCGCGCTGTTCGGGGGTGAGCTTCAGATACTCGGGCAGGTGGACCACGGGAGGCGCGCCGCCCTCGGGCACCGTGTCCGGCGCAGGGCGTAGCACCAGTGCGGCAACCACGCCCAGGTTGAGCGCCAGCGAGATCGCCAGCAGGGTGCGAATCCAGGCAGGGTTTTTCATGGCAGGGTTCTCGGCAAACGGCAGATTTCGGCGGCGGCGCACAGCCCGCCTGGTGGCACAGGGTCGAACACGCGCGCCATGGCAGGGCTGGCAGCCGGAAGGGCCGCGCCCGTGCCCAGCAGCAGCCCCCCCAGCCAGACGCCGGACACCAGCGCGGCCCCCGCGGCGAGGCCCGTGGGCATCCAGCCCAGCAGGTTCCAGCCGGTGCGCCGGGACCGGGTGGGTCGTTGCGCCAGGTCGTGTGCCAGGCGGTCCTGCAGTTGCGCCGCCAGGTCGAAACCCAGCGCGGGCGAGGGCAGGGCCAGCAATTGCTGGCGCTGTGCCTGCAATGCGGCAAGGTGCTGGCTGCACAGGGGGCAGGCGTGCAGGTGCTGCTGCAGCGCGACCTGCGCATGCGCGGGCAGCGCATGGTCGATCAAAGCGGAAAGGTCTTCGGTGCGAGGGCAGTTCATGGCGGCTCCTTGCGTTCAGCGTGGCATGAGTTGCAGCAGCCCGGCGCGTGCGCGGGCAATGCGGGATTTGACGGTGCCCAGGCTGATGCCCAGCACCTCGGCGATGTCCTCGTAGGCCATGTCTTCGATGTCGCGCAGCAGCAGGATCTCGCGGTGCTCCACCGAGAGCCGCTGCAGCGCGCCTTCCAGCGCTTCGATGCGCTGGCGGGCCTGCAGTGCAGCCTCGGGCGTGGGCGTGTCCGCCGGCACCTGCTCGGACAAGGTCTCGTCCAGTTCCACGAACGCGACACGCTGCGCGCGGCGCAACAGGTCCAACGCCTGGTTGCGCGCAATGCGAAACAGCCAGGTGGACAGTTGTGCGTCCGGCTGCCAGCGGGGCAGTGCCTGGTAGGCGTTCAAGAAAGTCTCCTGGGCGAGTTCGCGCGCATCCTCCTGCGAGCGCGTCATGCGGAACAAAAAACGGTAGATGCGGTCCTGGTAGCGGGCCACCAGTTCGGAGAACGCCGCGACCTCGCCGCGCTGGGCGCGGGCGATGCAGTCGCTCTCTTCAAGGTGGCTCAGGGGGCGCATTGCCTCTTTCAACGCAGGGCCGCAGCAAAAGTTCCATGAAACCGTCAACACGGGGCCGGGAACAGCCGCTTACCGGGGCGGGCGCAAACTCCGCAATAATGCGCCGCATTCACAGCACAAGAAGGAAGGGAACCCTCATGCGAGCCATTCGCTTTGCCACGGCCTCGGCCGCCGCCATGATTGCCGGACTGTTTGCACCGGGCGCGTGGGCTACTTGCTACGTGATCTATGGCGCAGACCAGCAGGTCATCTACCGCTCGCAGACCCCCCCTGTGGACCTGTCGCGCAACCTGCACGAAACCTTGCCCCAGGTCGCGCCCGGCGGCACGCTGGTGTTTTCCTTGAACAACTATGGCTGCGAGGTGGAAGTCAACCGCCTGCCTTCCAATGTGGCTGCGGTCCGCAAGGATGCCGCTGCAGGCGCCCCCACCGCGCCCCGTGCGCCGCGCGCCAGCCGCAGCTGAAAGCCGCCCGCGCGGCGGCAGGGGTGGGCCGGCCTGAGACAATCGGGGCATGAGCGACCCCACAGAATTCAGCCCACCACCGCCCACCTCCACGGATCTTCCCCCCGGCTGGCTCGAAGTCACCGCCATGGACATGGACGCCCAAGGCGTCGCGCGCAAGCCCGATGGCAAGGTGGTGTTCATCGACGGCGCACTGCCCACCGAGCTGGTCAGCGCCAACACCCACCGCAAGAAGAACAACTGGGAGCAGGCCAGCCTCACGGAAGTCCACCGCCAGTCCAGCCAGCGCGTACAGCCCGGCTGCCCGCACTTCGGCCTGCACGCGGGCGCCTGCGGCGGCTGCAAGATGCAGCATCTGCACGTGGCGGCCCAGGTGGCCGTGAAACAGCGTGTGCTGGAAGACAACCTCTGGCACCTGGGGAAAGTGAAGGCCGAGACCATCCTGCGCCCCATTGAAGGCCCTGCCTGGGGCTACCGCTACCGCGCGCGCCTGTCCGTGCGCTACGTGCCCAAGAAGGACAAGGTGCTCGTGGGCTTTCACGAGCGCAAGAGCCGCTACATCGCCGACATGGAGACCTGCAAGATCCTGCCGCCGCATGTGGACACCATGCTGATGCCGCTGCGCGCCCTGATCGGCAGCATGGCCGCACGCGACACCTGCCCGCAGATCGAGCTGGCCTGCGGCGATACGGTCACGGCGCTGGTGCTGCGCCACCTGGAGCCGCTGTCCCCGGAGGACAAAGACAAGTTGCGCGCCTTTGCCGCCGCGCATGGCGTGCAATGGTGGTTGCAGCCCAAGGGGCCGGACACGGTGCATCTGCTGGACGAGGGCGGCGAGCCGCTTGCCTATGGGCTGCCCGACTTCGGCATCACCATGCCCTTCAAACCCACCGACTTCACGCAGGTCAACCCGCACATCAACCGCGTGCTGGTCACGCGCGCGCTGCGCCTGCTGGACGCGCGCAAGGACGAGCGCGTGATCGACTGGTTCTGTGGCCTGGGCAACTTCACGCTGCCCATCGCCACCCAGGCGCGCGAGGTGCTGGGCATCGAGGGCAGTGAGGCGCTGGTGGCGCGTTCGCGCGAGAATTACCAGTCAAATCAGGCCAAAAGGCAGGACGGATCTGCGCTGGCAGCTACCAGCTTTGTAGCGCGCAACCTGTTCGAGATGACGCCTGAGATGCTCATTGCCGATGGCGCCTCCGACAAATGGCTGGTGGACCCGCCGCGCGAGGGGGCGTTCGCATTGTCCAAGGCGCTGGCGGACATCCACCAGGCGCGCATCGGTGCCGAGGACGCGCCGCCGCTGCCCGCTGGGCATGAAGGCTGGCAGCCGCCCCGGCGCATCGTCTACGTGAGCTGCAACCCGGCCACGCTGGCGCGGGACGCGGGCCTGCTGGTGCACCAGGCGGGCTACCGCTGCGTGGCGGCGGGGGTGGTCAACATGTTTCCGCACACGGCCCATGTGGAGAGCATGGCAGTGTTCGAGCGGGGCTGACGCCCGCGGTGGCTTAAGACGTTTTTGGCCAGGGGGCGCTTGCCTAGCAAGCGCCAGCAGCTATCGTTTGGATAGCATCAGCTGCGGTTGCGGGAGGTGCGGCCCTCGGTCTGCAGGTCCGCCTCTTCGTCGCTTGCACGGCGACTGGCGGGCTTTTTCTCCAACTGCGTGAGTACCGAGGCCGTGCCCTCGATCTTGTTCTCGCGCATGTACAGATCCATGTCTTTCCAGCCCGCGAACACCTGGGCCTTGGGGGCCTTGGGGTTCAGCGTGAAGCAGTCCTCCAGCCCGCGCAGCGCATGCCGGCAGGCGCCACCGATGGCCTTGGCCTCGGCCTCACGCTGGGCCACGCGCGGGTCCGGCCCCATGCCGGGAATCTCACAACCCGCCAGCGGCAGCAGCGCGGCAGCGATCAGGGCGGCGCGAGCGCCGGCGGCAAGGAGGGGGTGGTGGCGAGGCAGCATGTACAGGGGTTATCGGCAGGCGTGCCGTCAAGTTGAGGCTGTCAGCCAAGGGCGGACGTGAAAAAGGCCCCGGAAATCGGGGCCTTGCGACGCATGTGCGGTGGGAAGGCCGTTCAGTCGCGCTCGCCGCCCATGATGCCCAGCAGGGCCAGCAGGCTCTGGAACACGTTGAAGATGTCCAGGTACAGCGCCAGTGTGGCGCTGATGTAGTTGGTCTCGCCGCCGTCCAGGATCTGCTTCAGGTCGTACAGCATGTAGGCGCTGAAGATGCCGATCGCTGCCACCGAGATGGCCATCATGCCCGCCGACGAGCCGACGAACACGTTGATGATGGCGCCCACCATGAGCACCAGCGCGCCCACGAACAGCCACTTGCCCATGCCTGACAGGTCGCGCTTGATGACGCTGGCCAGGCTGGCCATGACGAAGAACACGCCCGCCGTGCCGGCGAAGGCCGTCATGATGAGGTCGGTGCCGTTCTTGAAGCCCAGCACCATGCCGATCAGGCGCGACAGCATCAGGCCCATGAAGAAGGTGAAGGCCAGCAGCACCGGCACGCCCGCGGCCGAGCGCTTGGTCTTCTCGATGGCGAACATGAAGCCGAAGGCGCCGCCGAGGAACACGATCAGCCCCAGGCCGCCGCGCAGCGACTGCGTGATGCCCGTGGCCACGCCGATCCAGGCGCCCAGCACGGTGGGCAGCAGGCTGAGCGCCAGCAGCCAGTACGTGTTGCGCAGCACGCGGTGGCGCTGCTCCTGCGAGATGCCATAGCCCGCGGAGCCGACACTGGTGATTTCTGGGTTCATCTGGTTTCTCTCCTGATTGGCCTGCACAGCGCAGACCCGAATGATTCTAGGTGGTGGCTTTTGGCGCCGAATGCAATACCCGCGCACCATCCCGTACTTTATGGGTTGCATTCTTTTGCCCTGCGGCGGGGCACTGGGCGGGCCCGCTGGCACTATGCTTTTCGTTTTCCCGTTGCGCGCCCTGCCGGCTGGCCGGGCGCATCCACCCACCTCCTGCAGGACTGCCTCATGAAGACCAAACCCGAACTTGAACTCTCCGACGTCAAGCTGATCGCCGCCGCCGCCGAGGCCGAGGCCCTGAAGAACCAGTGGGCCGTGACCATCGCCATCGTGGACGACGGCGGGCATCTGCTGTGGCTGCAGCGCCTGGACGGGGCGGCAGCGGTGTCCGCGCACATCGCGCCGGCCAAGGCCCACACGGCCGCCTTGGGCCGCCGCGAGAGCAAGGGCTATGAAGACGTGATCAACGGCGGCCGCACGGCCTTCCTGAGCGTGCCTGCGCTGCAGGGCATGCTGGAAGGCGGCGTACCCATCATGAAGAACGGCCAGTGCCTGGGCGCCGTGGGCGTGAGCGGCGTGAAGTCCCATGAGGACGCGCAGATTGCGCGCGCGGGGATTGCGGCGATCGGGCTGTAAGCACTCATCGGGACTGGATTGCTATTGTTTTGATAGCTGTTAGCGCTTGTTGGAAGGGCGCTAGGGACTAAAAACATATTGGGTTCCAACAGAAAAACCGGCGCGTGGGCCGGTTTTTTCATGGGTGTGCAGGGAAAAAAAGCCTGGCTACGCGGGCATGCCCGTTGGCTGGCCAATACGACCCTTCGGACCGAGGTCCTGGAGTCGCCCCACGATGAAACTTATTTGGTCAGGATCAGCTTGCCGAGTTTGGTGGCCTGCAGCCGGTAGACGGCGCCGTTGTGCACGATGGCCACGGCCTTCTGGCCGCGCAGCAGGGTGCTGCTGTCGACGGCGCCGCCTTCGGCGTGGGACGCCGGGCTGGAATCGGCGGGCACTGCGAACATGCGGGGTGCGGTCAGTGCGGACGGTGCGGTCAGGCTGGCATGCATGGTGAAGTCTCGGTGCGTTACGATGGTCAAATGATAACCATTCTCAACTAAAGATCAAGCATCCGGGGCTGAAAATTGCCTGTCGATTCGTATCCAGATGCAAGAGGCAGCCCCCGCAGGTGGCGGTGGCGACGCTGCTGCGCCGCCCGTGGGGCTGCTGCTGTGAAGGCCGGCGCGCCGGCGCGGCCGTGGTGCGTCAGGGCGCCGGGTCGGTCACGAAGCCGATCTTGCGCACGCCCGCGCGTTGGGCCGCCGACATCGCCTGCGCCACGCGCTCGTACCGCACGTCCTTGTCGCCGCGGATGTGCAGGTCCGGCTGCGGGTCCTTGCGGGCCTCGGCCTGCAGGCGCGGCTCCAGCTCGTCGTCGCCGATCGTGGTCTCGTTCCAGTGGTACTTGCCGTCGGCCGTCACCGACAGGCGGATGGTTTCGGGCTTGATGATTTCGCGCTCGTTGGACGCACGCGGCAGGTCTACCGGCACCGCGTGCTTCATCACCGGCACGGTGATGATGAAGATGATGAGCAGCACCAGCATGACGTCCACCAGCGGCGTCATGTTGATTTCGTTCATCACCTCGTCGGCATCGTCCTGGGTTCCGAAAGCCATGGCGCATCAGCCTTTCTTGATGGGCAGCACCTTGGCTGCCTCGCCGTGTACCGAAACGCGCGCGCCGGTCACGAAGTAGGCGTGCAGATCGTGCGCAAAGCTGTTGAGGCTGTGCAGGATGGATTTGTTGCCCCGCACCAGGGCGTTGTAGCCCAGCACGGCGGGAATGGCCACGGCCAGGCCTAGCGCGGTCATGATCAGCGCCTCGCCGATCGGGCCGGCCACCTTGTCGATGGTCGACTGGCCCGAGGCGCCGATGGCCACCAGCGCATGGTAGATACCCCACACGGTGCCGAAGAGGCCGATGAATGGCGCCGTGGAGCCCACGGAGGCCAGGATGGCCAGGCCCGCCTGCACGCGCGCCGTGAACTCGTCGATGCAGTTGCGCAGGCAGCGCGTGACCCAGTCGCTCACGTCCAGGCTGTCATGCAGATGGGCCTGCGTGTTGCGGTGGTGCTGCGTGGCTTCGCGGCCTTCCAAAGCGAGGTGGCGGAAGGGGTTGCTCGGGTCGGAGCCCAGCTTGGTCAGGCCGGCGGCGAAGTCTTCGCTGTGCCAGAAGTCGCGTGCCTGGCGGGCGTGTTTCTTGAACTTCAGGATGTCCAGCGCCTTGATGATGATGACGATCCACGATGCCAGCGACATGCCGATGAGCAGCACAGCGACGGCGCGGGTGACGAAGTCGCCCTGTACCCAGACATTGGCAATGCCGAAATGCGATTCCATGAAAACTCCTGCGAGACTTATTGTTGGAGAACGAAGTTGATCGGGACCAGATTCCACATGGCTTCTGGCACGCCGTTGCGCTTGCCGGGTACGAAGCGCCAGCGCATGACGGCGTCGATGGCCTGGCGGTCCAGGCGCTCGAAACCGCTGGACTGCTTGACTTCCACTTTCTGCGGCAGTCCGTCGGTGCCGATGAGCACGCGCAGCATCACTTTGCCTTGTTCTCCCAGCCGCTTGCTCACGGCGGGGTAGACGGGCTTGGGGTTGTTCAGGTAGCTCGCGTCGCTGGAGGGCAACTCGATGCTGGGTGCGGCCGGCGCCGGTGGAGCCGCGGGGGCCGCCGGTGCGGCGACGGGCGCGGCCGCAACCGGCGGGGCCGGGGGCTGAGGCTCAACGACGCCCGTGGGCGCGGCGGGGGCGGGTGTGGGGTCGGGGACCGCCACGGGCATGGGAGCGGGGCGCGGCTTGGGCGCCACGGGTTTAGGCGGCGCCGGGGCTGGTTTGGGCGGCGGCGGAGCGGGAGGGGCCGGTGGGGCCGGAGGCGCGGGCGGCGCGATGAATTCGCTCAACACCTCAGCAGGGATGATGATCTCTGCCGCCTTGCGCACCAGACCCGATTGCAGGGCCCACAGGCCGGCCACGTGCAGCACCACCACGGAGCCTGCGATCACGGCATTGCGGCTCAAGCCCCCGGGGGAGCCGTATCGGTCAGAGGACATAAAAATGATAGCTGCTGGCGCTTGTCCAGCTTGGTCGGAAGGCCAAAAAAGCCTTGAATAGGCGGTCTATTTATGCAGGATCCACCAGACCGAGCATATGACGATGATCAGACTTCCTGCGAGTGCGTAGAACAGTTGCATGCCTTGCCTTCCGGGATGAGGGTGGCAAGCTGGACGGCTGTGGGATCGGTGTCCTTGTACAGGGCGGCCACCGGCTGCGATGCGCAGCACTGCGCCACGACATCGCGGGCACAGTCTTCGCAGCGGCCGCACTGGGTGGCGACGCCCAACTCGAACTGAATCTCATCGAAGCTCATACCTGCGCGCGCATGGCGTGCAATCTCCCGGTCGGAAACGCGGTGGCAAACACAGACGATCATGGTGCAGGCAGTCGTGGCTGGCTATGGACGATGAATTGATTATAAATGCGAATTCATCGCATTTGCAGTCCTTGGCCCCACTGCCGTGTAAGAAACCATTGCCGAGTGCCTTGCAGGCAAAAAAAAACCGGCATGCACATGCCGGTCTTTGTTCGCCTGGCTCTCGCAGAGAGCCTGGCAGGGCAGATTACTTGACGTGCTTGCCAATCAGGCCGGCCATCTCGAACATCGAGACCTGGGGCTTGCCAAACACTTCCTTGAGCTTGGCATCCGCGTTGATCATGCGCTTGTTGGAGGCGTCCTGCAGGTTGTGCGCCTTGATGTATACCCACAGCTTGCTGATGATCTCCGTGCGCGGCAGCGGGGTGGCGCCGACCACGGCCGCCAGAGCGGGGCTGGGGGTCAGGGGCTTCATGAAAGCGGCGTTGGGGGTGCGCTTCTTTGCGGGTGCTGCGGACGCGGTCTTTGCAGTTGCCATGTTGGGTTGTTCCTTGTTGGAAATGAAATATGTCACCAGCGAACGCCGCAGCTCCACTGGCAGCGGTGATGCTACTGGGAAAAAAACCGGTTTCCAAGGCGAGCTGCCTCTTTTTTGCCTCGATTTGTTGCTCTGGCGGCCAACTGTCGGCACGCGCGAGAATGCGCCACCGCAGCTTGCTGCAGCGCACCATCCCCCTTTATGCACAGAAAGGCTTCCCTTCCATGTCCGCACACCCGACCCCGGCCATCAGCACCTGCGATCTCTGCGACGCCCACAAGGGTGACGACAGTGGCGCGTTCCGCGTGCTGCCGCCTGTGTTCCAGAGCTACGGAGCACTGCCCGCTTTCAGCGGCCCCGTGAGCACGGTGAAGTGCTTCGAGGACAACACGCTGGTCAAGGCGGCCGTGGATTCGCCGGGCAACGGGCGCGTGTTGGTGGTGGACGGTGGAGCTTCGCTGCGTCGCGCGCTGGTGGGGGGCAATCTGGCAGCCAGCGCGGCGCGCAATGGCTGGGCCGGTATCGTCGTGAATGGCTGCGTGCGCGACGTGGCAGAACTGAGTGCCGAGCGCGTGGGTATCCGCGCACTCGCACTCATGCCGTTGCCCACCGAAAAGCGGGGCGAAGGGCTTTCTGACGTGGCGGTGCAGGTACAGGGCGTGTGGGTGCGGCCGGGCGACTGGCTGTATGCGGATGCCGACGGCATCGTGATCAGCGACCGCGCGCTGTAACGCCGCCGGTCAGGCGCGCATATCGCGGCCGGTGCGCCACGGCAGCCGTGCGGGCATCGTGGCCAGTACGACGCTGGCCAGTGCGATGCCAAAGGCCATGAACTGCATAGTCGTGAAGCGTTCGCCCAGCGCCAGCACGCCCACCAGCGCTGCGCTCACCGGCAGCAGCACGGTGAATACGCCACTCTGCGCGGCGGGGACGGTCTTCAGGCCGGTCATCCACAGCCACACGCTCCACATGCATGCTGCCATGGCGTAGAACACCAGCAGCAACCAAGTGGGCCAGCGTACGGCCGTGAAGTCGAAGTACAGGGCGAAATACAGCCCGAAAGGCATCGAGAGCATGAAGCCCCACAGGTTGATCAGCGCCGTGATGCGCCGTGGCCCCAGCGCGCCGGTGAGTTTCTTGCCGATGACGGAATAGGCGGCCTCACACAGCGATGCGGCCAGCAGCAGGGCATAGCCCAGCCATTGCAAGTGTTGGGCATTTTCGGGCTGTAGGGCATTGCTGGCGTATGCGGAGTGCTCTGGTTTGGATAGCGCAAACAGCACAATACCCGCCACTGCGCAGGCCACCGCCACCCAGGTGCGGGTCGCGACCTGTTCACGCAGGAACAGCCAGCTCATGACCGCCACACATGCGGGGATGGTCGCCATGATCACCCCGGCAGAGGTGGCGCTGGTGAGGCTCACGCCGTAGATCATGCAAACGGTGAATAGAAAGTTGCCCAGCAGCGACTGCAGAAAAAGCAGGCCTTGGGTCTGCCGCGTCAGAGGTGGCTCCTGGTGCGGCTTCTTCAACCATCCGAGCATGGCCATTGCGCCGATACCGAAACGCAACCACGCCAGCAAAAGCACGGGGAACGCCGCGGCCAGCGGCTTGGAGAGCGCCACGTAGGCACCCACCAGCATCATGCTGAGCGCCAGGCAAAGGTATGCGGTGGGGCGGTTTGGCATCTGATGAAGATTCCGAACGGAGGCTCCATCATGCATGAGCGCGGGGCAGCCCATGGAAAGGAACTCACCAGGTCTCTTATTTCGCATGGAGAAAGTACAATTTTTCAATATGAAAATTTTGATTGCTGCGTTGCGGAAAAATTTCTCGATATGAGAAATGAATTTTCATATAGAGACATAAAAGTCGTAAGCCATTGATTTTTATGGGTTAAATTTATCTCTTATATAAGACATAAGAGATTGATGTGGTCTTATAGAAGACTTAAAGTTGTGTCCAAGGGTCCCGGGAGCGGTACCCGCCCATTCCTTCATCTCTTGGAGAGCAACATGCCAGATTCCCTGAACGCACAACTGAGCCGTGAGCAGCAAATCGCAGCCCTGGAAAAGGACTGGGCCCAGAACCCCCGCTGGAAGAGCGTGAAGCGCGGCTACACAGCCGCTGACGTGGTGCGTCTGCGTGGCAGCCTCCAGCCCGAATACACGCTGGCCAAGCGTGGCGCAGAGAAGCTGTGGGACAAGATCAATGGCGGCGCCAAGAAGGGCTATGTGAATGCCTTCGGTGCCATCAGCGCCGGCCAAGCCATGCAGCAAGCCAAGGCGGGCCTGGAAGCTGTGTACCTGTCGGGCTGGCAGGTGGCCGCTGACGGCAACACCAGCGAGACCATGTACCCCGACCAGTCGCTGTATGCCTATGACTCGGTGCCGACGATGGTGCGCCGCATCAACAACACCTTCAAGCGTGCTGACGAGATCCAGTGGGGCCGCGGTATCAATCCCGGCGACAAGGAATTCATCGACTACTTCCTGCCCATCGTGGCCGACGCCGAAGCCGGCTTCGGCGGCGTGCTGAACGCCTTCGAACTGATGAAGAACATGATTGCCGCTGGCGCGGCCGGCGTGCACTTCGAAGACCAACTGGCTGCCGTGAAGAAGTGCGGGCACATGGGCGGCAAGGTCCTCGTGCCCACACAGGAAGCCATCGAAAAGCTGATCGCTGCCCGCTTCGCTGCCGACGTGATGGGCGTGCCCACCATCGTGCTGGCCCGCACCGATGCCGAGGCCGCCAACCTGATCACCAGCGACCACGACGCCAACGACAAGCCGTTCTTGACGGGCGAGCGTACGCAGGAAGGCTTCTATCGTGTGAAGAATGGTCTGGAGCAAGCCATCAGCCGCGGTGTGGCCTACGCTCCCTACGCCGACCTGGTGTGGTGCGAGACCGGTACGCCCGACCTGGGTTTTGCCCGCGAGTTCGCCCAGGCCGTGCATGCCAAGTGCCCCGGCAAGCTGCTGTCGTACAACTGCTCGCCGTCCTTCAACTGGAAGAAAAACCTGGACGAGAAGACCATCGCCAAGTTCCAAGACGAGCTGTCCGCACTCGGCTACAAGTACCAGTTCATCACGCTGGCCGGCATCCACATCAACTGGTACAACACGTTCCAGTTCGCCCATGCTTATGCCCGCGGCGAAGGCATGAAGCACTACGTGAACATGGTGCAGGAGCCCGAGTTCGCCGCACGTGAGCAGGGCTACACCTTCGTGTCGCACCAGCAGGAGGTGGGCGCAGGCTATTTCGACGACGTGACCACTGTGATCCAGGGTGGTTCTTCGAGCGTGAAGGCGCTGACCGGCTCCACCGAAGAAGAGCAGTTCCACTGATCTTCTTGGTTGATGCGAGAAGCCCGGGGCCCCCGCCTCGGGCTTTTCTATTGCTGCAGGGTAAAATGCCACATCTGTTCACCAACAAGGGCGAGAAAGGCAATCTGGTTATGACACCGCGAACTACGACGGAGATCTGTTCCAGCCGCTGAGGCTGGCCGTTCGCGCCTGCAAGAGATTTCTCTCGCCCCCATAAAAGCGCGGACCTGTACCGCGCTTTTTGCTTTCTGAACCTCAGTCAAGCGCGGCTCACCTACCGAAAAGACTCGATAAGGATTTCCATGATTCACATTACGCTTCCCGACGGTTCCCAGCGAGAGTTTGCTGGTCCCGTGACTGTGGCGGAGGTGGCTGCCTCCATCGGTTCGGGCCTGGCCAAAGCGGCGCTCGCCGGCAAGATCGGGGACAAGGTGGTGGATACCAGCTACCGGATCACGCAAGACAGCCCGCTGTCCATCGTGACGGCCAAGGATGCCGACGGCCTGGAGGTGATCCGCCACTCCACGGCCCACTTGCTGGCCTATGCGGTCAAGGAACTGTTTCCCGATGCGCAGGTGACCATCGGGCCGGTGATCGAAAACGGCTTCTACTACGACTTCTCGTACAAGCGTCCGTTTACGCCGGAAGACTTGGCCGCCATTGAAAAGCGCATGGCGGAACTGGCTGCGAAGGATGAACCAGTGGTGCGCCGTGTATTGCCTCGGGACGAGGCGGTGGCGTACTTCAAGGGCCTGGGCGAACACTACAAGGCCGAGATCATTGCCAGCATCCCGACGAATGAGGACGTGAGCCTGTACCGCGAGGGCGGCTTTGAAGACCTGTGCCGTGGCCCACACGTGCCCAGCACCGGCAAGCTCAAGTTCTTCAAGCTCATGAAGGTAGCGGGCGCCTATTGGCGCGGCGACCACCGCAACGAGATGCTCCAGCGCGTCTATGGCACGGCATGGGCCACGAAGGAAGAACTGCAGCAGTACCTGCACATGCTGGAAGAGGCTGAGAAGCGCGACCACCGCAAGCTGGGCCGTGAGCTTGACCTGTTCCACATCGACGAGCATTCGCCCGGCACGGTGTTCTGGCACCCCAAGGGCTGGACGCTGTGGCAGGAGGTGGAGCAGTACATGCGCCGCGTATACCGCGACAACGGCTACCAGGAGGTCAAGGGCCCGCAGATCCTGGACAAGACGCTGTGGGAGAAAACGGGACACTGGGACAAGTACCGCGACAACATGTTCACCACTGAGAGCGAGAAGCGCGACTACGCTCTCAAGCCGATGAACTGCCCGGGCCATATCCTGATCTTCAAGCAGGGCATCAAGAGCTACCGCGACCTGCCGTTGCGCTACGGCGAGTTCGGTCAGTGCCACCGCAACGAGCCCACGGGTGGCCTGCACGGCATCATGCGCGTGCGCGGTTTCACGCAGGACGATGGTCACATCTTCTGCACGGAAGACCACATCCTGGCCGAATGCACGGCTTACACAGCGTTGCTGCAAAAGGTCTACAAGGACTTCGGCTTCCACAACATCATCTACAAGGTGGCCACGCGCCCCGAGGCACGCATCGGTTCCGACGAGAGCTGGGACAAGGCCGAGCATGCGCTGATGGAAAGCCTGCGCGCGTCGGGTTGCGAATTCGAGATCGCTCCCGGCGATGGCGCCTTCTACGGCCCGAAGATCGAATACACGCTCAAGGACGCGATCGGACGGCAGTGGCAGTGCGGCACCATGCAGGTGGACTTCTCGATGCCCGAGCGGCTGGATGCAGAGTACGTGGGCGAGGATGGCGGGCGCCATCGGCCGGTGATGCTGCACCGCGCCATCGTGGGCAGCCTGGAGCGCTTCATCGGCATCCTGATCGAAGAACATGCCGGGGCCTTGCCCGTTTGGCTTGCGCCCGTACAGGTGGCGGTGCTCAATATCACCGATGTACAGTCCGATTACTGTCGTGAAATCGCCGCAAAGCTGCAAAAAGCGTTGCCGAATCAAGGCCTTAGGGTGGTGACTGATCTGCGTAACGAGAAGATTACGTATAAAATACGGGAGCATTCGCTGCAAAAGCTGCCCTACATCCTCGTCGCCGGCGACAAGGAAAAGGCTGCAGGGGCTGTGGCAGTGCGTGCCCGGGGTAACAAAGACCTCGGCGTGATGTCCCTCGACGCATTCGTCGATCTGATCGCGCAGGACATTGCTTCCAAAGTCTGAATCATCGCTTGAAGCGCATCCCTGGTGCGTAAGCTGCTACGCTTTTCGTAGCTTTTTAATTGAAGGTGAGAGCCATCGCTACCGAATTTCGTGACCGTCGCCAGCGCGAGGAGCGCAAGCATCGACTGAACCGTGAAATCATGGCGCCTGAAGTGCGCCTGTCCGGTCCGGACAACGAGCCCCTGGGCATCGTCAGCCTGCAAGAGGCCCTGCGCATGGCGGGCGAGCTGGATGTGGACTTGGTTGAAATTGCAGCCACGGCTAATCCCCCGGTCTGCCGCCTGATGGACTACGGCAAGTTCAAGTATCAGGAGCAGAAGAAGGCGGCCGAGGCCAAGGCCAAGCAGACGGTCATCGAGATCAAGGAAGTTAAGTTCCGCCCTGGTACGGACGATGGTGACTACAACATCAAGCTGCGCAACATCCGCCGTTTTCTGGCAGAGGGCGACAAGTGCAAGATCACGCTGCGCTTCCGTGGCCGCGAGATCACGCACCAGGAGCTGGGCCTGGCATTGCTCAACCGCTTGAGGGATGACCTGGGCGACACCATTTTGGTGGAGCAGTTTCCCAAGCTGGAAGGTCGCCAAATGATCATGATGATCGCGCCGGCCCGCAAGAAGCCGGCAGGTAAACCTGCCGCTGAAAGCGCTCCCGCCGCTGGGGACAACGCTGCGTAAGCAAGGAGATTTGGCGGGCACCCCCTAAAAAAGGGTACCGGTCGATAGGCGGCATGCAAGTGCCGCCGCACGGCGAGCCGCAAGGCGCGTCGTTTGAAAAAGTGGCTCGGGGCCAACAAGGTTGCACAGCGGTGTGCAAACGCCTCACGAGCACAACCAACAGGAGCATTCACATGCCCAAGATGAAGACCAAGAGCAGCGCGAAGAAGCGTTTTCGCGTTCGTCCAGGCGGTACGGTCAAGCGTGGCCAAGCTTTCAAGCGCCACATCCTGACCAAGAAGACCACGAAGAACAAGCGCCACCTGCGTGGCATTGTGAACGTGCATGAAGGCGATATGGGTTCCATCGCAAAGATGCTGCCCTCCGCTGGCCTGTAATCAACTGACGAACAAGGAGAAAACACATGCCTCGCGTCAAACGTGGTGTAACGGCCCGCGCCCGTCACAAGAAGGTCCTCGCCCTTGCCAAGGGCTTCCGTGGTCGCCGCGGTAACGTCTTCCGCATCGCCAAGCAGGCGGTGATGAAGGCGGGGCAATATGCCTACCGTGACCGCCGCACCAAGAAGCGCGTGTTCCGCCAGTTGTGGATCGCCCGTATCAACGCCGCTGCCCGTGAACTGGGCCTGACCTACAGCCAGTTCGCCAACGGCCTGAAGAAGGCATCCATCGAGATCGACCGCAAGATGCTGGCCGACCTCGCGGTGCATGACAAGGCTGCCTTTGGCAGCATCGTGGAGCAAGTCAAGGCCAAGCTGGCTGCTTGAGTTCACGATTGGTAGCTATAAATTCTATAGCTACTAGCGCGCAAACAACAAGGGCTAGGGCTTGAAAAGGCACTAGCCCTTGTTTCTTTTTCAAGAGTCGATATGAACGAGTTGGATTCCTTGGTGACGAGCGCGCGCGAGTCGTTCGCGCGTTCCGCAACCCCTGCCGAACTGGAGAACGCCAAGGCGCAGTTCCTGGGCAAGTCAGGCCGCCTGACCGAGCTCATGAAGGGCATGGCGCAGCTCTCGCCCGAGGAGAAGAAAACCCGCGGCGCCGCCATCAACGTGGCCAAGCAGGCCGTGGAGGCAGCCCTCGCCGCACGCCGCCAGGAGCTGGCGGCCGCCGAGCTGCAGGCACAGCTCAAGGCCGAGGCGCTGGATGTGACGCTGCCGGGCCGCCAGCGCGGCCGCGGCGGCCTGCATCCCGTGTCGTTGACGCTGGAGCGCATCGAGCGGATCTTCGGTTCGATGGGCTTCGAGGTGGCGGACGGCCCCGAGATCGAGACCGACTGGTTCAACTTCACGGCGCTGAACACGCCCGAAGACCACCCCGCCCGGTCCATGCACGACACCTTCTACGTGGAAGGCGGCACACCCGAAGCCCCCAACCTGCTGCGCACGCACACCAGCCCGATGCAGGTGCGCTACGCCGTGCAGCATGTGAAGAAACACCGTGGCCTGATCGACGCCGGCCAGGCCATGCCCGAGATCCGCGTGATCGCTCCGGGCCGCACCTACCGCGTGGACTCAGACGCCACGCACTCGCCCATGTTCCACCAATGTGAAGGCCTGTGGATCGGCGAGAACGTGAGCTTCAAGGACCTGAAGGTCGTGTTCACGGACTTCTGCAAGACCTTCTTTGAAAGCGACGACCTGGTGCTGCGCTTTCGCCCCAGCTTCTTCCCTTTCACCGAGCCCAGCGCCGAGATCGATATCCAGTTCCAGTCGGGCCCGTTGGCCGGCAAGTGGCTGGAGGTGGCGGGCTCTGGCCAGGTGCACCCCAACGTGGTGCGCAACATGGGGCTGGACCCCGAGCGCTTCATCGGCTTTGCCTTCGGCATGGGGCCGGACCGACTGACCATGCTGCGCTACGGCGTGAACGACCTGCGCCTGTTCTTCGACGGCGACATCCGTTTCCTGTCGCAGTTCCAGTAATGCAAAAAAGTGAGCTGCCAGCGCTTGTTAAGCTTACTCTTCAATATGTTTTCATGTGGAAAACAATAGGTAGCAAGCGCTAGCAGCTCTCTTTTCAAGAGCACGCCAAAGAAGTCTGACTATGCAATTCCCCGAATCCTGGTTGCGCGAGTTCTGCAACCCTCCGCTCACCACCCAAGAACTGGCCGACACCCTGACGATGGCAGGGCTGGAGGTCGAAGAGCTGCAGCCCGTCGCGCCGCCGTTCACGAAGATCGTCGTCGGCGAGATCAAGGATGCCCAGCAGCACCCCAATGCCGACCGCCTGCGCGTGTGCCAGGTGGATGTGGGGCAGGGCGAGCCGCTGACCATCGTCTGCGGCGCGCCCAATGCCCGCGTGGGCATCAAGGTGCCGTGCGCCATGGTGGGCGCGGAGCTGCCGCCCGGCGAGGATGGCAAGCCATTCCTCATCAAGGTGGGCAAGCTGCGCGGTGTGGAGAGCTTTGGCATGCTCTGCTCGGCGCGCGAGCTGAAACTGTCGGAGGACCATGGCGGCCTGCTGGAACTACCGGCCGACGCGCCGCTGGGCCAGAACATCCGCCAGTACCTGAACCTGGACGACACGCTGTTCACGCTCAAGCTCACACCCAACCTGGCGCATTGCCTGAGTGTCTACGGCATCGCGCGCGAGGTGTCCGCGCTGACGGGCGCGCCGCTGAAGGCACCGCAGTTCCCCACCATGGCCACCGCGATCGATGACCGCTTGCCCGTGCGCGTGAGCGCGCCTGACCTGTGCGGGCGCTTCTCCGGCCGCGTCGTGCGCAACGTCAATACCCAGGCCGCCACACCGCAGTGGATGGTGGACCGCCTGGCGCGCTGCGGCCAGCGCAGTGTCTCGCCGCTGGTGGACATCTCCAACTACGTGATGTTCGAGTTCGGCCGCCCGTCGCACATCTTCGATCTGGACAAGATCCATGGCGGCCTGGAAGTGCGCTGGGGTAAGGCCGGCGAACAACTCAAGCTGCTCAACGGCAACACCGTCACCGTCGATGAGAAGGTGGGTGTGATCGCCGACGAGCGCGAGGTGGAGTCGCTTGCCGGCATCATGGGTGGTGACGCCACGGCTGTGTCGGATGACACGCGCAACATCTACGTCGAGGCGGCCTTCTGGTGGCCAGAGGCCGTAGCCGGCCGCTCGCGCCGCTACAACTTCTCCACCGACGCCGGCCATCGCTTCGAGCGCGGCGTGGATCCCGAGTTGACCGTGGAGCACATCGAGCGCATCACGCAGCTGATCGTCGACATTTGCGGTACGCCAGAGACGGCATGCGCTCCCATTGATGATCAGCGCGTCAACATGCCCGCGCAAACACCGGTGCGCATGCGCGTCGCGCGTGCGGCCAAGGTGATCGGCATGCCGCTCACGCAGGCGCAGTGCGTGGATGCGCTGAGGCGCCTGGGCCTGCCGCTGCAGGAGGAAGAGGGTGCCGTGACGGTCACGCCACCGTCGTTCCGCTTCGACCTGCGCCTGGAGGAAGACCTGATCGAGGAAGTGGCGCGCGTGGTGGGCTACAACAACCTGCCCACCACCCCGCCGCTGGCGCCGATCACGCCCAAGTTGCGCGCCGAATCGCGCCGCAGCAGCTTCGCGGTGCGCCGTGAACTGGCGGCATTGGGCTACCAGGAGACCATCAACTTCAGCTTTGTCGAAGAGCATTGGGAAAAGGAACTGGCCGGCAACGCCGCGCCGATCAAGCTGCTCAACCCCATCGCCAGCCACCTGAGCGTCATGCGCTCGTCGCTGCTGGGCTCTTTGCTGCAGGTGCTCAAGTTCAACCTGGACCGCAAGGCCGGCCGCGTGCGCGTGTTCGAGCTGGGGCGGGTGTTCCTGCGTGATGCGAGCGTGCAGAACACCGACCGCACGGTGGAAGGCTTCGCGCAGCCGATGCGG
Organism: Diaphorobacter sp. B2A2W2; assembly: GCF_056730635.1. Taxonomy (NCBI): domain Bacteria; kingdom Pseudomonadati; phylum Pseudomonadota; class Betaproteobacteria; order Burkholderiales; family Comamonadaceae; genus Diaphorobacter; species Diaphorobacter sp. B2A2W2. The sequence goes on along the minus strand of NZ_JBWZOR010000001.1, from coordinate 621,254 downwards.
GTCGCGGGCCTGGCCTATGGTGCGGCCGATGCGCTGCAGTGGGGCCGCAAGGACAAGGCGGTGGACTTCTACGATGCCAAGGGTGATGTGGAAGCGCTGCTCGCGCCGCTGCGCCCCACGTTCGAGCCAGCAGCGCATCCGGCACTGCACCCGGGCCGCTGCGCGCGCGTGCTGCTGGAGGGTCACCCCATCGGCTTTGTGGGCGAATTGCATCCGCAATGGCGCCAGTCCTGGGACCTGCCGGCTGCGCCGATGATGTTTGAACTGGAGCTGGACGCCGTGCTGCAGCGCAAGGTGCCGGGCTTTCGCCCCGTGGCCAAGCGCCAGCTGGTGGAGCGGGACATTGCCGTGGTTGTGGCCGAGCGGGTCTCGCACGATGAGGTGATGCGTGCCATTGGCGGTGCACTGGCGGGCGATCTGCTGCGCTCCGCGGTGCTGTTCGATGTCTTCCGGCCCCAGCCGCAGCGTGCGGGCGAGGCCGTGCCGGCGGGCGCTCTGGCGCAGGGCGAGAAGAGCCTGGCCATTCGCCTGACGCTGGGCAGCGACGCCGCCGCGTTGACGGACGCTGAGATCGAAGCCGCAGTGCAATCGGTGCTGCAGGCGCTGGGTACCCACACAGGAGCGAGGTTGCGATGACTCTGGGGATGGAGCCGGGGCCGGTGGAGTTCGCCGTGGAAAGTCTGGAATCGCCTGCGCTGACCAAAGCGCAGCTGGCGGATCTGCTGTTCGAGCACATCGGCCTGAACAAGCGCGAGTCCAAGGACATGGTGGACGCCTTCTTCGACCTGATCGTGCAAAGCCTGGTCGACGGCCAGGACGTGAAGCTGTCAGGGTTTGGCAATTTCCAGATCCGCACCAAGGCGCCGCGCCCGGGGCGTAACCCGCGCACTGGCGAAGCCATCCCCATCAAGGCGCGACGCGTGGTGACCTTTCATGCCAGCACCAAACTCAAGGAGCAGATCCAGGGGCAGGACAAAGCTTGAAGTAGTTGACCCGAACCGGTGTTTTTGGCCCAGAGATCCTGGCCGCCGGTAAGGGGCTGCAGTACGCTCCACAGTCCTGCCCGTTTTTTGCGCCATTCCCATGAGCACCTTGCTGCCACCCATTCCGGCCAAACGCTATTTCACGATTGGTGAAGTGGCGGAGCTTTGTGGCGTCAAACCCCATGTCCTGCGCTACTGGGAACAGGAATTCACGCAGTTGCGCCCCATGAAGCGGCGCGGCAACCGGCGCTATTACCAGCACCATGAGGTGCTGATGATCCGCCGCATTCGCGACCTGCTGTATGACCAAGGCTTCACCATCAGCGGTGCGCGCAACCGGCTGCAGGAGCTGGCCCATGCGGACAAGGCGCTGCGCGATGGTGGTGCGCCGCATGCGGATGGCCTGGAAGCGGCTGTACCCGCACAGGGTGCGAACGAGGGGATGAGCGTCGCGCAGGCGGTTCCTTTGAACGCGGCGACCCTGCGAAAAGAATTGGAAGAAATTCGCGCACTTCTTCTTACGGCCTGATTTTTCGGTATAGAATCCAAGTCTTGTCGGCGTGTAGCGCAGCCTGGTAGCGCACTTGCATGGGGTGCAAGGGGTCGCGAGTTCGAATCCCGCCACGCCGACCATTTATGCCAAAGGGACCACCGTGAAAACGGTGGTCCCTTTCTTATTTGGCCCGTTTGGATCCTTGGCGGGACCAATGTCCTGTGCGCAGTGAGCATGCGCCTCTCGCGCTACAATGAGAGGCTTTCCCGCAAACAAGTCGCCCGGCCGCATCCAAAGCAATTTTCAACAAGCAGTAGCCTTCAGGAACATCGCCGTTCCTGCGGCTCCCGGGCGACCCGTAAACCATCGGAGAACCCAGTGCTTTTGTCTCTCAAGGGAACCTTCCCGCCCGCCATCCTGGCGCTCGCAGACGGCACGGTCTTTATCGGTAACTCGATCGGTGCCGCCGGCACCACGGTCGGCGAAGTGGTCTTCAATACCGCCATCACCGGCTACCAGGAAATTCTCACGGACCCCAGCTACTGCCAGCAGATCGTCACCCTGACGTATCCGCACATCGGCAACTACGGCGTCAACGCAGAGGATATCGAGGCTGAAAAAGTCCACGCCGCGGGCCTCATCATCAAGGACCTGCCGCTGCTGGCCAGCAACTTCCGCATGACCGAGACGCTGCCCGAGTACCTCGTTCGTGCCAAGACGGTGGCCATCGCCAACATCGACACCCGCAAACTGACCCGCCTGCTGCGCACCCGGGGCGCGCAAAATGGCGCCATCGTCGGCTTGGCGGCTGGCGAGGCCGTGACCCAGGCGCGCATCGACGAAGCCGTGGCCGCGGCGAAGGCGGCGCCCAACATGAACGGGCTGGATCTGGCCAAGGTCGTGACCACGCGTGCCGCGTACGCCTGGGACCAGACTGAGTGGAAGCTGGGCGAAGGCTACGGTACGCAGACGGCCCCGCGCTTTCACGTCGTGGCCTATGACTATGGCGTGAAGCTGAACATCCTGCGCATGCTGGCCGAACGCGGCTGCAGGCTCACCGTGGTGCCCGCGCAGACCTCGGCGGCAGAGGTGCTGGCCATGAATCCCGATGGCGTGTTCCTGTCCAACGGCCCGGGCGACCCGGCGGCCTGCGACTACGCGATCACGGCAGTCAAGCAGATCATCGACAGCGGCGTGCCTACCTTCGGCATCTGCCTGGGCCACCAGATCATGGCGCTGGCCAGTGGCGCCAGGACTTTCAAGATGGACAACAGCCACCATGGCGCAAACCACCCTGTGAAGGACTTGGACAGCGGCCGGGTAAGCATCACCAGCCAGAACCACGGTTTCGCGGTGGACATGGCATCGCTGCCGGCCACCTTGCGCGCCACGCACATCAGCCTGTTCGACGGCACGCTGCAGGGCCTGGAACACAAGGACAAGCCGGCCTTCTGCTTCCAGGGGCACCCCGAGGCGTCACCCGGTCCGCACGACATTGCCTACCTGTTCGACCGCTTCACCACTCTGATGCAGGCCGCCAAGGCCCAGTAAGCCCAAAAGGAAACCGGCGCCATGAAACTCTTCAGCTTCCCGGCTGCAGCGCTTGAGAAAGCCATTCACAAGCGCGTGCTCACATTGCCTCCAATGCACCGCGAGTGGTTCACCGAACGCTGGCAGCAAAAGCCCTACAAGAAGTCTTTCGTCGAGAACAAGGCCATGCCCCTGGTCACGCTGATCGCCAAGGGCAAGACCTGGGACGATGCGACCTTCGCAGAGGCCATGCAGGAGTGGGACGTGACGTTCTACGAGGCAGAAGCCGAAGTGTTGCGACCCCTGGTTCAGGGCGACGGCCTGCTGCAGCTGATGCAAAAGAACCTCCCCGCCGAGCGGGCCCAGGCGCTGCTGGACAGGCTGAATACGCGGCGCCCCGCAGCGGTGTCTGCCGCCCCAGCCTCCGCCCCAGCGACCGATTGACAGACATACCATGCCAAAACGCACAGACATCAAAAGCATCCTCATCATCGGCGCCGGCCCGATCATCATCGGCCAGGCCTGCGAGTTCGACTACTCGGGCGTGCAGGCCTGCAAGGCGCTGCGCGAGGAGGGCTACAAGGTCATCCTGATCAACAGCAACCCCGCGACGATCATGACCGACCCGGCCACGGCCGACGTCACCTACATCGAGCCCATCACCTGGCAGACGGTCGAGAAGATCATCGCCAAGGAGCGCCCCGACGCCATCCTGCCGACCATGGGCGGCCAGACCGCGCTGAACTGCGCGCTGGACCTGTGGCGCAACGGCGTGCTGCACAAGTACAAGGTCGAACTGATCGGCGCGACGCCCGAGGCCATCGACAAGGCCGAAGACCGCCTGAAGTTCAAGGATGCGATGACCCGCATCGGCCTTGGGTCGGCGCGCTCCGGCATCGCCCACAGCATGGACGAGGCCTGGGCCGTGCAGAAGAACGTGGGCTTCCCCACCGTGATCCGGCCCAGCTTTACGCTGGGCGGCACGGGCGGCGGGATCGCCTACAACCCGGAAGAATTCGAAACCATCTGCAAGCGCGGCCTGGAAGCCTCGCCCACCAACGAGCTGCTGATCGAAGAGTCGCTGCTCGGCTGGAAGGAGTACGAGATGGAGGTCGTGCGTGACAAGGCGGACAACTGCATCATCGTGTGCTCGATCGAGAACCTGGACCCGATGGGCGTGCACACGGGCGACTCGATCACCGTGGCACCCGCGCAGACGCTGACCGACAAGGAATACCAGATCATGCGCAACGCCAGCCTGGCAGTGCTGCGCGAGATCGGCGTCGACACGGGTGGCTCCAACGTGCAGTTCTCGGTGAACCCGAAGGACGGCCGCATGATCGTGATCGAGATGAACCCTCGCGTGTCGCGTTCGTCGGCGCTGGCCTCCAAGGCCACGGGCTTCCCGATCGCCAAGGTCGCTGCCAAGCTGGCCGTGGGCTATACGCTCGATGAACTGAAGAACGAAATCACCGGCGGCGCCACACCCGCGTCGTTCGAGCCCTCCATCGACTACGTCGTTACCAAGATCCCGCGTTTTGCGTTCGAGAAATTCCCAGCGGCCGACAGCCGCCTGACCACGCAGATGAAGTCCGTAGGCGAGGTGATGGCCATGGGCCGCACTTTCCAGGAGTCCTTCCAGAAGGCGTTGCGCGGCCTGGAGGTGGGTGTGGATGGCATGAATGAGAAGACCCAGGACCGCGAGTTGCTCGAGAAGGAACTGGGCGAGCCGGGACCTGAGCGTATCTGGTACGTGGGCGACGCGTTCGCCATGGGCCTGTCGGTGGACGAGGTGCATGACCTCACCAAAATCGACAAGTGGTTCCTCGTGCAGATCGAGGAGATCGTGAAGATCGAACTCGACCTGGACCAACTCACGGCCGAGAAGGGCGATGGCGCGCTGGCCTTGCTGGATGCGGACACGTTGCGCGCGCTCAAGAAGAAGGGCTTCTCCGACCGCCGCCTGGCCAAGCTGCTCAAAACCAACGAGAAGGCTGTGCGCGAAGCGCGCCATGCGTTGAATGTGCGCCCGGTGTACAAGCGCGTGGATACCTGCGCCGCCGAATTCGCCACCAATACCGCCTACATGTATTCGACCTATGAGGACGAATGCGAAGCCGAGCCCACCAACAAGAAGAAGATCATGGTGCTGGGTGGCGGCCCCAACCGCATCGGCCAGGGCATCGAGTTCGACTACTGCTGCGTGCATGCCGCCCTCGCCATGCGCGAGGACGGGTACGAGACCATCATGGTCAACTGCAACCCCGAGACTGTCTCGACCGACTATGACACGTCGGATCGCCTGTACTTCGAACCGCTGACGCTGGAAGACGTGCTGGAGATCGTGGACAAGGAAAAGCCCGAGGGCGTGATCGTGCAGTACGGCGGCCAGACGCCACTGAAGCTGGCGCTGGGCCTGGAGGCCGCTGGCGTGCCCATCATTGGCACCACCCCCGACATGATCGACGCCGCCGAGGACCGCGAGCGTTTCCAGAAGCTGCTGGGCGACCTGGGCCTGCGCCAGCCGCCCAACGCCACCGCGCGTACCGAACCCGAGGCGCTGGAGAAGGCCGCTGCCCTGGGCTACCCGCTGGTGGTGCGCCCCAGCTACGTGCTGGGCGGCCGTGCCATGGAGATCGTGCATGAGCAGCGCGACTTGGAACGCTACATGCGCGAAGCCGTCAAGGTAAGCAACGATTCGCCCGTGCTGCTGGATCGCTTCCTCTCCAATGCCATTGAGTGCGATGTGGATTGTGTGCGCGATGCCTCCGGTGCCGTGTTCATCGGCGGCGTGATGGAGCACATCGAACAGGCTGGCGTGCACTCGGGCGACTCCGCCTGCTCGCTGCCGCCGTACTACCTGAAGGCCGAGACGGTGGCCGAGATCAAGCGCCAGACCACGGCCATGGCCCATGGCCTGAACGTGGTGGGCCTGATGAACGTGCAGTTCGCAATTCAGGAAACTGACGACGGTGATGTGATCTACGTGCTGGAAGTGAACCCGCGCGCCTCGCGCACGGTGCCGTTCGTCAGCAAGGCCACGGGCATCCAGTTGGCCAAGGTGGCGGCGCGCTGCATGGCCGGCCAGACCCTGGCCAGCCAGGGCATCACCAAGGAAGTCACGCCGCCGTACTTCAGCGTGAAGGAGGCCGTGTTCCCCTTCGTCAAGTTCCCGGGCGTGGACACCATTCTGGGCCCCGAGATGAAGTCCACCGGCGAAGTCATGGGTGTGGGCAAGACCTTTGGCGAGGCCTTCGTCAAGAGCCAACTGGGTGCGGGTACGCGCCTGCCGCGCTCGGGCAAGGTGTTCCTCACCGTGAAGAACGCCGACAAGCAGCGCGCGGTGGCGATTGCCCGCGACCTGGCGGCCATGGGCTTCGAGCTGCTGGCCACCAAGGGAACGGCCGCGGCCATTGAGGCCGCCGGCGTGCCGGTGCAGGTGGTCAACAAGGTGACCGAAGGCCGCCCGCACATCGTGGACATGATCAAGAACGACGAGATCGCCATGGTCATCAACACGGTGGAGGAGCGCCGCAACGCGATTGCCGATTCGCGCGCGATCCGCACCAGTTCGCTGCTGGCGCGCGTGACCACCTTCACGACCATCTTCGGCGCCGAGGCGGCCGTGGAAGGCATGAAGCACCTCGACAATCTGGACGTGTATTCGGTGCAGGAACTGCACGCCCGCCTGGCGGCTGCAGCCTGAGCGCGGCACCGGGTTTTAGGGGATGACCGCCGCGGCAAACGCGGCATAATCGCCCTTGATTTGTGAGACCGCCGCGCGGCAACGCGCGGCGGTTTGCTTTTTGCATCTGGAATCTGGAGACTGACCCATGGCCACCATTCCCATCACCAAGCGCGGCGCAGAGAAACTCAAGGAGGAACTGCACCGCCTCAAGACCGTCGAGCGGCCTGCCGTGATCAGCGCCATTGCGGAGGCGCGCGCGCAGGGCGATCTGAGCGAAAACGCCGAGTACGAAGCCGCCAAGGACCGCCAGGGCTTCATCGAAGGCCGCATCATGGAGATCGAAGGCAAGCTGTCGGCGGCCCAGATCATCGACCCCTCGGCGCTGGACGCTGGCGGTCGCGTGGTCTTCGGCGCCACGGTGGAGCTGGAGGACGAGGACACGGGCGACGCCGTGAAGTACCAGATCGTGGGCGAGGACGAAGCCGACTTGAAGCACGGCCTGATCAATGTTTCCAGCCCGATCGCGCGCGCGCTCATCGGCAAGGAAGAGGGCGACACGGCCGAGGTGCAGGCGCCTGGGGGCGTGCGGCGCTACGAAGTGGTGGCCGTCAGCTACATCTGAGGGTGCACGCCATGCGCGAACGCCTGCCCGTGCTGGCTGCGGCCCTGTGGTGGGGTAGCCTCTCGGCCATGGGCTTCGTGGCCGTGCCGATGCTGTTCGTCTACCTGCCCACGCCGAGTGTGGCGGGGCAGATGGCAGCCCGTTTGTTCGAGGCGCAGACTTATATTTCGATAGCGTGTTGCGCTTGTCTGTTGGTGCTTTCCAAAAGAAAACACGCGGAAACCGAGGAGCAGTGGGCGCGAGCAGCTATGGTTTTTGTGATCCTCGGCCTGCTGCTGGCCTTGCTGGTGCAATATGGCGTGGCGCCGCGCATCGTGGCGCGCCAGAACCTGCGGCTGTGGCACAGCGTGGGCAGTGCCATGTATCTGGTGCAATGGCTCTGCGCGGGCATCACGTTGTGGAAAACTGCCAGGCAAGGAGGGTGAGCGAGCATGGAATCCCAGGTCGTACGCATCGAATCCCGTGATTGGTCGGTACCGGGGACCGACGCCTGGCGCGCTGCGCTGGAGGGCGGCAAGGTGCTGTTCTTTCCCAACCTCGCCTTCGAGGTGCAGCCTGAAGAGCGCGCCCTGCTGCGGCCTGACATCCGCGACCCTGGTGCGCGCAACATCAGCCTGAATGTCGACGGCAGCCTGAAGGGCGCGGTGGGCGACGCCACCACCCAGGCGCAGTTGACGGCCATGATCACGCGCTTTCGGGCGCAGGCGCTGGGCTTGATCGAGGCGCTGCTGCCGCATTACACCTCTGCGCTGCGACTGGCCCCCACCAGCTACCGGCCGATGCAGGTGGAAAGCCGCCAGCAATCCTGGCGGGCCGACGACCGGCGGCTGCACGTGGATGCGTTTCCCTCGCGTCCCAACTATGGCGAACGCATCCTGCGCGTGTTTGCCAACGTCAACCCCGACGGGGCGCCCCGTGTGTGGCGCGTGGGTGAGCCCTTCGAAGCCATGGCGCGTAAGTTCCTGCCACGCGCCAAGCCGTATTCGGCGTGGCAGGCCAAGGTGCTGCAGGCGCTGCGTGTGACCAAGTCCTTTCGCAGCGAGTACGACCACCTGATGCTGCAACTGCACGACGGCATGAAGGGCGACCTGGAGTACCAGCGCACCAGTCCGCAGGAAACGGTGCCGTTTCCTGCGGGTTCGGTATGGGTGTGCTTTTCGGACCAAGCCACGCATGCGGTCATGTCCGGCCAATACATGCTGGAGCAGACATTGCACCTGCCCGCGTCGCATGCGTATGACCGGGAAGCGAGCCCCTTGGCGATCCTCACGCGATTGACGGGCCGGCCGTTGCACGGCGTTCCGACGGCCTAACCGGCGCCTTGGCGCTGGCGGTTCCTGTCCGCCACGCTTCATGGCGGGGCGACCTCGTCATTCGTGCCAGTGTCGCGCCACCCAGCGTGCGGGCTGGATGTGGTGAAAGCGCTTGTTGCGCCGTCCCTCCAGCGCATCCGGCGGATTGCATTCGCCGTGGAAGATCATGATGCGTGCGCCTTCGGGCACGAAGGGCTCGCGCCAGTAGTTGCTCGGCCACGCGGGAATGCCGTCGTACTTGAAGCTCGGGCACCAGCCTTCAGGCCAGTACGACAGCTTGCCCTGGGCATGCAGGAAGCGTGACAGAAAGGCCTGCTCGTTGCGATAGCTGGCCTGCACCTCGTCCATGTGCGTGCGGAAGTACGCCAGCACATCGGCATGCGCGCCCAGTTCAAAGCGGTAGACCGAGGAGTTGCCCGTGATCCGCTGGCCAAAGCGCCAGAAACGGGGGTAGTCGTGGATGATGAGGAATTCACCCGGCTGCTCGAAGAAGGGATCCAGCCCGCCCACGATCACCACGTCGAGGTCGAGGAACAGCGCTGTGCCGCGCAGGCCGTGCAGGTCGGCCTCAAAGGTCGTGAGCTTTTTCCAGGCGCCGTCCCGCTGGCCGGGTGCCAGCTGCAGATTCAGCGGCGGGATGGGCAGGCACTGCACCTCGGGGCGTATGCCCGCATCGTCGTCGGTGAGGCAGACGAAGTTGAACTCGCCACTCAGGTGGCGGCGCACCATGGCGTAAAGCCGGTTGACGTACTCGGGGCCATATTTCGTGCCCCACTTCATGCAAAGGATGTGGCGCTGGTGCTGCTGCGGTGCGTTCATGGGATCTAGGATCAATCGGCCTGACGTTTTTTCACCGACTTCTGCTTGGGCTTGGCACGCTTGATCTGTCCGCCAGGCGTCAGACGCTGGTTACCCAGCACACGCAGTTGCTTGACCTCGGGGCGCTGGCCGCCGCGCTTGCTGAACTTGAGTACCTTCACGTCGCGGGGACCGGGCATGCGGTCTTCGTCGATGGCTTTCTCTTTCGCAGGAATGGGCCGCCACAGCACCAGCAGCTTGCCGATATGCTGGATGGGTGCGGCGTTCAGCGCATCGGCCAGTTGCTGATACATCTCCTCGCGTGCGGCGCGGTCGTCGTTGAAGACGCGCACCTTGATGAGTCCATGGGCCTTGAGTGCGGCATCGATCTCCTTTTGAACGGCGGCCGTAAGTCCGTCGCCACCGATCAGGACCACGGGGTCCAGATGGTGGGCATTGGCGCGGTGTTCCCGGCGCTCGGCGGGAGTCAGTTGAATTTGAGGCATACCCGTATTATCTCAACGCCCCGGCAATGGCCGGCATACTGCTGTCCCCCGATCCGGGGCGGCGCACCGATCTATCCATGAAAGCCCAGACCAAAAGCAAGAAGGTGAACAAGGCATGGCTCCACGACCATGTCAACGACACCTACGTCAAGCTCGCCCAGAAGGAGGGCTACCGCGCACGCGCCGCCTACAAGCTCAAAGAGATCGACGAGCAGCTCGGGCTGATCAAGCCCGGCCATGTGGTGGTGGATCTCGGGTCGTCTCCGGGGGCCTGGAGCCAGTATGTGCGCCGGCGGTTGTCGCCGGACGGGGCTGCCGTGGGGCAACTCAACGGCGTCATCATCGCGCTGGACATCCTGCCGATGGAGCCGATTGAAGGCGTCACCTTTTTACAGGGGGATTTTCGGGAGGAAGAGGTGCTGGCACGCTTGCAGGAGGCCGTGCAAGGGCGGCCCGTGGATGTGGTGGTGTCGGATATGGCTCCCAATCTGTCGGGCGTGGAGTCGGTGGATGCCGTGCGTATCGCGCACCTGATCGAGCTGGCGGTGGACTTTGCCGTGCACCATCTGAAGCCTGAGGGGGCACTGGTTGTGAAGCTGTTCCACGGCAGCGGTTACTCCCAGCTGGTGCAACTCTTCAAGGACACCTTTCGCGTGGTCAAGCCGATGAAGCCCAAGGCCTCGCGCGACAAATCATCGGAGACCTTTCTGGTGGGCATGGGGCTCAAGCGTCAAGGTTGACCGCAGCGCCTTGACCATGGCCTGTGCCGGGGTTAATGGGCGGTGCTGGCGGGTTGAAACGCCTAAAATGAACCCCAATTGCGTTAGGACGTTTCCATGACAGTGTCGTGGCCGGCCTCCCACTTCTGAATCTGGAGTTCCGCTTGAACAATCAGTGGTTTTCAAAAGTCGCCGTCTGGCTGGTCATTGCCATGGTGCTCTTTACGGTGTTCAAACAATTTGACACCCGTGCGGGCGCGGGCGCCGGAACCATCGGCTATTCGGAATTCCTGGAAGAGGTGCGCAGCAACCGCATCAAGAGCGCGACCATCCAGGAAGGGCAGGGCGGCACCGAGATCGTGGCGGTCACCAATGATGACCGCCGCATCCGCACCACGGCCACCTACCTCGACCGCGGCCTCGTGGGCGATCTGATCAATAACAACGTCAAGTTCGACGTCAAGCCGCGCGAAGAAGGCTCGCTGCTCATGACCCTGCTGGTCAGCTGGGGCCCAATGCTTCTGCTGATCGGCGTGTGGGTGTACTTCATGCGCCAGATGCAGGGCGGCGGCAAGGGTGGTGCCTTCAGCTTTGGCAAATCGAAGGCGCGCATGCTGGACGAGAACAACAACACCGTCACCTTCGCGGACGTGGCGGGCTGCGACGAGGCCAAGGAAGAGGTGAAGGAAGTCGTCGACTTCCTGAAAGACCCGCAGAAATTCCAGAAATTGGGCGGCCGCATTCCGCGCGGCTTGCTGCTGGTCGGCCCACCCGGCACCGGCAAGACGCTGCTGGCCAAGTCCATCGCGGGTGAAGCCAAGGTGCCGTTCTTCAGCATCTCGGGCTCCGACTTCGTGGAAATGTTCGTTGGCGTGGGTGCGGCGCGTGTACGCGACATGTTCGAGAACGCCAAGAAAAACGCCCCCTGCATCATCTTCATCGATGAGATCGATGCCGTGGGTCGCCAGCGCGGCGCCGGCCTGGGGGGCGGCAATGACGAGCGCGAGCAGACGCTGAACCAGATGCTGGTCGAGATGGATGGCTTCGAGACCAACCTGGGCGTGATCGTCGTGGCTGCGACCAACCGTCCCGACATCCTGGACGCCGCATTGCTGCGTCCCGGTCGCTTCGACCGCCAGGTCTATGTGACGCTGCCCGACATTCGCGGCCGCGAGCAGATCCTGGGCGTGCACATGCGCAAGATCCCGGTGGGTCAGGACGTGAACCCCGCCATCATCGCGCGCGGAACGCCCGGCATGTCCGGCGCAGACTTGGCCAACCTGTGCAACGAAGCAGCGTTGATGGCTGCACGGCGCAATGCGCGCACCGTGGAGATGCAGGACTTCGAAAAGGCCAAGGACAAGATCATCATGGGCCCCGAGCGCAAGACCATGGTCATGCCCGAGGAAGAGCGCCGCAACACGGCCTACCACGAAGCAGGCCATGCGCTGATCGGCAAGTTGTTGCCGAAGTGCGACCCGGTGCACAAGGTCACCATCATTCCGCGCGGCCGCGCGCTGGGCGTGACCATGAGCCTGCCCGAGAAGGACCGCTACTCCTACGACAAGGAGTACATGCTGAACCAGATCGCCATGCTGTTCGGCGGGCGCATTGCCGAAGAAGTGTTCATGAACCAGATGACCACGGGCGCCAGCAATGACTTCGAACGCGCCACGTCCATCGCGCGCGACATGGTGATGCGCTACGGCATGAGTGAGGCCCTGGGGCCCATGGTGTACGCGGAGAACGAAGGCGAAGTGTTCCTGGGCCGTTCGGTGACCAAGACCACCAATATCTCCGAAGAAACCATGCAGAAGGTGGATGCTGAGGTGCGTCGCATCATCGACGAGCAGTACGGATTGGCACGCCGCCTGATCGAAGAGAACCAGGACAAGATGCACGCCATGGCGAAGGCCATGCTGGAGTGGGAAACCATCGATGCCGAACAGCTGGACGACATCATGGCCGGCCGGGCACCTCGCCCGCCCAAGGACTGGACGCCGCGCACCCCTCCTTCAGGCGGTGACGGTTCCAGCGGCGGCACTCCGGCCGTCAAGCCGGACCCGGCACCCTCCGCCGCCTGACAGCGGTTTGGCATGAACAACGGGGCCTCGCGCCCCGTTTTCTGTATTTCACGGCTCGCACTCACTCACACATGCGCTGGCAAACCACACGTTTCGACGTGAACCTCACGCGTCCCCAGGTCATGGGGATCGTCAACGTCACCCCAGATTCCTTCTCAGACGGCGGCCGGCATGTCGATACGCGGGGAGCGTTGCGGCACTGCGAGCAGCTGATCAAGGATGGCGCGGATATCCTGGACATCGGCGGCGAATCCACGCGCCCGGGTAGCCCGGCGGTGCCGCTGGAGCAAGAGCTGGCGCGCGTCGTGCCGCTGGTGGCGGAGGCGGTGCGCCTGGGGGTGCCAGTCTCGGTCGACACCTACAAGCCCGAGGTCATGCAGGCGGTGCTGGACCTGGGGGCGGACATCGTCAACGACATCTGGGCGTTGCGCCAGCCAGGGGCGGCCGGGATCGTCGCCGCCCATCCGCGCTGCGGCGTGTGCCTGATGCATATGCACCGGGACCCGCAGACCATGCAGGCCACGCCCATGGAGGAAGATGTGGTGCCGTCAGTGCTCTATTTTTTGGAGCGCTCCGCGCAGGAACTGCAAGCGCTGGGCGTGGAAAAGGCCCGCATCGTGCTCGACTATGGCATTGGGTTCGGCAAGACAGTCGAGCAGAATTTCGCCCTGCTGGCCCGCCAGCCCGAGCTCCTGGCCTTGGGCTACCCGTTGCTGGCCGGCTGGTCGCGCAAATCGTCCATCGGTTCCGTCACTGGCCTGCCTGTGCACGAACGCATGGCGCCTAGCGTTGCCGCGGCCGTGCTTGCCGTGGAGCGCGGTGCGCGGGTGGTGCGTGTGCATGACGTACGCGACACCGTGGCGGCGCTGGCGGTGTGGAGCGCGATGCGGCAGCAGGACACCGGCGCCGCCATTTCCCAGTAATCAAGGAATTTCATGACCCGCAAGTATTTCGGCACCGATGGCATCCGCGGCACGGTGGGGCAGTCGCCCATCACCCCCGACTTCGCGCTGCGCTTGGCACATGCGGTAGGGCGTGTGCTGCGCCGCACGCAGGAGCGTCCCACGGTGCTCATCGGCAAGGACACGCGCATCTCCGGCTACATGCTGGAAAGCGCGCTGGAATCGGGCTTCAACTCGGCGGGTGTGGATGTCGTGCTGCTGGGGCCGCTGCCCACGCCGGGCGTGGCCTACCTCACGCGTGCCCAGCGTGCGAGCCTGGGTGTGGTCATCAGCGCCAGCCACAATCCATACCCCGACAACGGCATCAAGTTCTTCAGTGCGCAAGGCACCAAGCTGCCCGACGCATGGGAAGAAGAGGTGGAAGCCGCCCTGGAGCAACCGCCCGTGTGGGCCGATTCCGCATCGCTGGGCAAGACGCGACGGCTGGATGACGCCGCCGGCCGTTACATCGAATTCTGCAAGAGCACTTTTGCCAACGACCTCACGCTGCGGGGCCTGAAGATCGTCGTGGATGCCGCACATGGCGCGGCTTATCACATCGCGCCCAAGGTGTTTCATGAACTGGGGGCCGAGGTCCTGGCGATCGGGTGCGCGCCCGATGGACTCAACATCAACCATCAAGTGGGCGCCACGCATCCGGACGCGCTGGTGCGGGCCGTGCGTGCCAACCATGCTGACTACGGCATTGCGCTGGATGGCGACGCGGACCGCGTGCAAATGGTGGATGCGGCGGGGCGGCTTTTCAACGGTGACGAACTGCTCTACGTGATGGTCGCCGCCCGGCTGGCGCGCGACGAGCATGTGCCCGGCGTAGTCGGCACCTTGATGACCAACATGGCCGTGGAAGAGGCTCTGCAGCGGCGCGGCGTGAAATTCATGCGCGCCAAGGTAGGGGACCGCTATGTGCTGGAAGAACTCCAGCGCCAGCATTGGCTGTTGGGCGGGGAGGGCTCGGGCCACCTGCTCGCGCTGGACCGGCACACCACGGGCGATGGCCTGATCAGCGCGTTGCAGGTGTTGCAGGCGTGCGTGCGCAGCGGCAAAACGCTGGCACAGCTGCTCGCGGACGTGCCGTTGTTTCCCCAGGTGTTGCTCAACGTACGCTTGAACCCGGGACAGGACTGGAAAACCAACCCTGTGCTCGCGGATGCCATCCGCGACGCAGAGGCTGAACTGGGCGCCCATGGCCGCGTGCTGGTACGCGCCAGCGGCACGGAGCCACTGTTGCGCGTGATGGTGGAGGCACGTGAGGCCGAGCAGGCGAACCGCTGCGCACAACGCATGGCAGACGCGGCGCGTGCGGGCTGATTTGCTATTGTTGCTGTAGCTGCTTGCGCTTGATAGACGGGCGCTACAGGCACTTTTGAGTGTTCATTCAGGCAGGGCGCTGCAGCAGATACTGTTGCAGATGCGGGGCCCCCAGGGGCCGGCTGAAATAGAAACCCTGGGCTTCATCACAGCCCTGTTCGCGCAGGAACGTCAGTTGATGGGCGGTTTCTACCCCCTCGGCCGTGGTGCGCATGCCCAGCGCCTGCGCCATGCGGATGATGGCGCTGACGATGGCGCGGTCGTTGCCGTCATGGTCCAGGTCGCGCACGAAGGACTGGTCGATCTTCAGCCGGTAGATCTGGAATCGCTTGAGATGGCTCAGCGACGAATAGCCGGTACCAAAGTCATCCATCGACAGGCGCACGCCTTTGGCGTGGAGCTGGTCCATCGTCGCGATCGCGGCGTGGGGGTCCGCGACGGCCACGTTCTCGGTCAGCTCCAGCTCCAGCAGGTGGGGCTGCACTCCGTACTCGGCGAGGAGCCGGTCCACCAGCTCCAGCAACTGCGGCTGGCGGAACTGCACGGCGGACAGATTCACTGCCATCGTCAGGGCCGGAAGTCCCTGACTATGCCAGGTGCGCAACTGCGCCAGCGCCGTGCGCAGCACCCACTCGCCAATGGGCAGGATTTGCCCAGTGTCTTCTGCCACCGGAATGAATTCTGCCGGCGATACCGCGCCCAGTTCTGGGTGATGCCAGCGCAGCAGCGCCTCCACGCCGCAGACCCTGCCCGTCGCTATGGACACCTGGGGTTGGTAATGCAGCGACAACTGGTTGCGCTCCAAAGCCCGCCGCAGCGCGTTGGTCAACTGCAGCGCTCGGGCCGACTGCGCCTGCATCGTGGGCGTGAAGAACCGGAAGCTGTTGCGTCCGTCCGCCTTGGCGCGGTACATCGCGGTATCGGCCGACTGGATCAGGGTCTCGAAATCGCTCCCATGCTCAGGAAAGAGCGCAATCCCCATGGACAGGGCCAGCGACAATTCATGGTGCTGGATGTGCACGGGCTGCAGGGCTGCTTCCTGCATCTTGGCCGCCACCCGCGCGGCGCCTTGCGCGTTGGCGCCGGGTAGCAGGAGCACGAACTCGTCACCCCCTAGGCGCGCCACGGTGTCCCTTTGCCGCACCGTGGTGCGCAGGCGCTGTGCGATTTCCACCAACAGTGCATCGCCGATGCGATGGCCCAGCGAGTCGTTCACGTGCTTGAAGTTGTCCAAGTCCAGGAACATCACGGCCAGGGGCGCACCGGACTCTTGCGCGTGGCGGATCGCGTCCTGACCGCGCTCGGCCAGAAGGACGCGGTTGGGCAGTTCGGTGAGCGCGTCGTAGTGCGCCATCCAGTAGATACGTTCCTGGTCGCGTTGACGGTCCTGGATCTCGCGGTGCAGGTTGCCCACTGTCTCCTGCAACTCGCGCGTGCGGTCGCGCACTTGCTGCTCCAGTTCGCCATGCATGCCCGCGAGCTGCCTCTGAATGCGCAATCGCTCGCTCACATCCATCACGATCCAGATGGAGCCCTGCGCGACATTCGACGGATCGACGGCCTTGCTGCGTACCTCACATTCAATAGCGCGCCCATCGCGGGTGCGCAAGACCATCTGGCCTTCGAAGGACTGTCCCTGCACCAGCGGCGCATAGCAGCGCACCCCCGCCTCGTGCCAGTCTTCGTCGCTCAAATACCACCGCCGCGACAAGGACCCTGCCAGTTCGCCCGGGCCGTACCCCAGGATCTGCTCGAAATGGCGGTTGCACCGTGTCATGCGCCGCTCTTGCAGGAAGACGATGCCCACCATGGCACTGTCGAACAGCACCTGCTTTTCCCACAAGGCCGCCTGCAACTGCGCCTGAGCACGCTTTTGCTCGTCGATGTCGTCGATGATCCAGATGGACCCTTCGCGGCTGTCCCGGGGGTTGATCAATCGCCCGGTGAGGTGCGCCCAGAACAGTTGGCCGTCGCAGCGTTTCAGCTGGCGCTCCGTGCGATACGCCTGACCGCGCGCGAGGGTCGGATAAGCGGCGCGGCCGAGTTCGCGGAACGCTCCCCGGCTTGGGTGCAGGGCTTCGCTGCTTCGGCCAATCGCGTCTTCGGGCGAGGGTAGCCCGAAGATCTCGGCGCAGCGCTGGTTGCACCGCACCAAAGCGCGGTTGCGAATGAACACGATCCCGACGCCCGCGCTGTCCAGCAAGGTCTGCTGTTCGCGCAGGACGCGCTGCATCGCCCCGGGAGAAACCTGCCCTGGGTCCTGCGCCAGGGCGGTGGACGGATGCGACATGGACAGCAGTCCGAAGATGGTGACGTTGGAAATCCTGATTTGTAGCAAATTGTATTCGCGGCGGGGCGTTTTCGGCCATCTCTTTTTGGCAGGGTTAGTCCCATGACACAAAGTCGCCACGAAGGCGACACCGCGCCGTCACGGGCCGTATGCACAGTCATGTCCAAGGAATGCGGTGCTCCGGCATCTTCGGGCAGGCACGCGTGGTCCTTGCGACATCAGGAGTGCCCAATGAGCGACTTGCCGAACCCCACCATGCCCTTGAGCCCCGTGACCCTTCCCAGGGGGTCACTTCACCGCCCACGCAGCGCGGAAGGTGTGGGCCACGGTGCAGCGCCGCACGGCGGTGTGGAGGTGGCCTGGGCGCGGCATCTCGATGAAGTCCGTCAAGCGCAGCGGTTGAGATTCGATGTCTTCGCTTCGGAAATGGGCGCACGTCTGCAGACCGCGCTGCCCGGCCATGATGTGGACCTCTTTGACGACTACTGTGAGCATCTGCTGGTGCGCGACATGCAGTCGCGGCAAGTGATCGGCACCTACCGGGTCTTGACGCCTGCGCAGGCCCAGCGCGTGGGCAGCACGTATAGCGATACCGAGTTCGACCTGACGCGCCTGCGCGGCCTGCGTGAGCGCATGGTGGAACTGGGCCGCAGTTGCGTTCACCCCGACCATCGCCATGGCGGCGTCATTCTTGCGCTGTGGGGCGCACTGGCGGACTTCATGGCCCGCAACCGGCTGGACACGATGATCGGCTGCGCCAGCATCCCGATGCTGCACGGCGGCATTGTCACGGGCGACGTGGCCGCCAGCATCTGGCACCAATTGCGCCAGACGCATCTCGCGCCCATCGAATACCATGTCTTGCCCCGCTTGCCGCTGCCTGTCGAGCACCTGGACAGCAGCATGGATGTGGAGCCGCCAGCGTTGATCAAGGGCTATTTGCGCCTGGGTGCCAAGATTCTGGGAGCGCCTGCCTGGGACCCGGATTTCAACACGGCCGACCTGCCCATGCTGATGCGCCTGACGGATCTCCCGCCCCGTTATCGCAAGCACTTCCTGGGGCATTGACGGACACCCCTTGAATGAAGGGGATTCCGTATACGCGTGACAGAAACAAGTCAGTGTCATGAATTTGTCATTGGCATCGCAAATACTGGTGGTCACTCTTTCTTCTGTGTACTCCCATGTCCTCTCCTGTGACCTCGTCCGCTGTTTCTCGTCAGATCGAGGAGAAGCCGGATGTTGAAGTGGAAAGGGAGGAGGGCACCGCCGCTCTGCCCGCTCCGGTGCGTGCCGTGCCGTTGCTGGACCGTGACCACAGCATTCTCGCTTTCAATGAACGGGTGCTGGACTGGGCGATGCGGGAAGACGTGCCGCTGCTGGAGCGGTTGCGCTACCTGTGCATCGTTTCTTCCAACCTTGATGAGTTCTTCGAAGTACGTGCCGCTGCCCATCTTGCCGCGGCGGACGGTGGTGAAGCCAAGCAAGGCTACAGCCTGCATTCGTTTGAGGCGCTGGCACGCAAAGCCCACGATCTGGTCGAGCGGCAATACGCCCTGTACAACCATTCGCTGATTCCCGCGTTTGCCGCGCAGGGCATACGCATGGTCTCGCATGGCGAGCGCACGGCGGCGCAGCGGCGGTGGGTGCGTGAGTATTTCCAGCGCGATGTGCGCCCGCTGCTCATTCCGGTGGGGTTGGATCCGGCGCACCCATTTCCCCAAGTGGCGAACAAATCGCTGAACTTCATCGTGCGCCTGCGCGGCAGCGCTGCCTTCGGGCGTGAAAACGAGATCGCCATTGTCAAAGTGCCGCGCGTATTGCCGCGCATCATGCGCCTGCCCGCACATGTGGCGCCCACGGGCATGCAGTTCGTCAGCCTCTCCAGCATCATCCGCACGCACCTGGCGGACCTGTTTCCGGGCCGCGAGGTGTACGAATTTTCGCAGTTCCGCGTCACCCGTCACTCGGACCTCGCTGTGGATGAGGAAGACGTGCGCAACCTGCGCACCGCCCTGCGGCAGGGACTGCAGCAGCGGCACTTCGGTCAAGCGGTGCGCCTGGAGGTTTCTTCCAGTTGCTCGCGATTTCTGGCCGAATTCCTGCAATCCCAGTTCGCTCTGCCTGCCGCGGCGCTGTATCGGGTGCATGGCCCCGTCAACTTGGTGCGGTTGGTGCAGATGGTGGAACTGATTAATGTGCCAGCCTTGCTGTTCCCTCCGTGGCGCGCGGCATGGCCAGTGCAATTGCCGCGCTCCAGCTCCATCATGGCGGAGCTGCGCCGCAGAGACCTGCTCATCCACCAGCCGTTCGAGAGTTTTGACGGAGTGCTGGCATTCCTGCGCGAGGCGGTCAACGATCCGCAGGTACTGGCCATCAAGCAGACCATCTATCGCACGGGCTCGGATTCGGAACTCATGGAGCTCCTGCGTGAGGCGGTGCGTCGCGGCAAGGAGGTGACGGCAGTCGTGGAACTGAAGGCACGCTTTGACGAGGAGGCCAACATCAACTGGGCCGAAGCGCTGGAGTCCATCGGCGCGCAGGTGGTGTATGGCGTCGTGGGCTTGAAGACCCATGCCAAGATGCTCTTGGTGACGCGCCGCGAAGGAGGGCGCCTGCGGCGCTACGGGCACCTGTCCACTGGCAATTACAACCCACGCACGGCCCGGCTCTACACCGATCTAAGCTATCTGACGGCGGATGCGGACCTGACGGCGGACATGGATCTCGTCTTTGACCATCTGGCCAATCAGAACCGGCTGCCACCGTTGAAGCAGTTGGTCATGGCGCCCTTCGACCTGCACCCGTTCCTGTTGGAGCAAATCGAGCAGGCAGGGCTGGCGGCTGAGCGCGGCGAGGGCGGCCGCATCGTCGCCAAGATGAACGCGCTGACCGATGAGGCATTGGTGCAGGCGCTCATCCGTGCGGGCCAGCGTGGCGCAAGCGTGGACCTCATCGTGCGCGGCGCATGCATCCTCCCCGCACAGGTGGCGGGCGCCACGGAGAACATCCGGGTGCGTTCCGTCATCGGTCGCTTCCTGGAGCACACGCGCGTGTTTTACTTCCGCAGCGGTACGCGGGAAGACCTTTACCTGTCCAGCGCCGATTGGATGAACCGCAACATGCTGCGCCGCGTGGAACTGGCGTGGCCGGTGACGGACAAAAAGCTGCGCCAGCGCATCATTGACGAATGCCTTGTGGCCTACCTGCACGACAACCGTGATGCGTGGAGCCTGGAGAGCGATGGCAGTTATTCCCGCGCGCCGCATGTGCTGGATGGCGCGGGAGCCCAAAATGCCCTGATGGCGCGCTACGCCCCCGTAGCTGCGCCCGTACCCCGGAAAGAAAGCGCATGACGGATCTCATACTTTGGCGCCATGCCGAGGCGGAAAATGCCGGTGAGAACGAAGACGACCTGGACCGGCCGCTGACGCAGCGTGGCGAAAAACAGGCGGCGCGCATGGCGGTGTGGCTCGATCGCCAACTGCCCGACGGATTGCGCGTGCTTGCCAGCCCCGCACGGCGCACCGAGCAGACCGCAAAAGCACTGGGCCGCAAATACAAGCTGCGTGCAGAACTGTTGCCGGGCGGACAACCCGATGAGCTACTTGAACTGGCCCAGTGGCCGCGTTCGCGGGGGGCAGTGCTGATAGTGGGCCATCAGCCGATGCTGGGGCAAACCGTGGCACGGCTCTTGGGCTTGCGTGCCGATGAATGTTCCATCCGCAAGGGAGCCGTGTGGTGGCTGCGCCATCGGCAACGACAGGATGCCAGCGAGACCATCCTGCTTGCGGTGCAATCGCCCGAATTCCTGTAGCTGGAGCGCAGGACAGGGCAGGCGATCTTCAAACCTGCCCTGCAAAGCAGACTATTTCTTGTCCGACTTAGGGCGCCCGGTCTTGATGGCGGGTATGGACTGCATTGCCTTTTGCAGGGTGGCATCGTCCAGTTGCGACAATAACTTGAGGCCGGCCCGCAGTAACTCGCTCTTCTTGGCAGGCGTCGACAAGCGGGCCGTGCGTTCCTTCAGCGTTTCGATGACAGCGTACTCGTCCTTCGGGATGGTGAAGCTATCGCGCACCAGCTTGGGCTTCTTGGCCTTCATGTCTTTTTCTTTGTCGGCCACAGATGGCGCCGCCTTGGTGGCCGCTTTGAGGGGCGCTTTTACGTGTGCCTTGGAAGGCTTTGCCGGCGACCTCTTCGGCGAAGCCGCTGGCGCTTCTGTTGCCAGATCTTTTGCCGGAGCTGGAGCCGGGGCCTGCGCGGCCGGGGCTGCTGTGTCGGTAGCGGGAGTTCGTGCCATATATCTTGCCTGATTGAAAAACGATATAAACAGTTTATATCGTTTTATGTTGCGGCGCCATCACATCAAGAAAGCTCGGTCACGAATTCCCATGGCGTTTTTTGCCATGCATCGGATTCTTCCCGCAGCAGGTGTGCAGACTGCGGATAGGCCGCTGCCCAGCCGGTGCGCGACTGCACGGTACAGCGGCGGCCTTCCACCTGCAGATGGATACCTTCTACGTCTGGAGGGCGCCGCGCGTGGCACAGGGCCACTGCTGCGCGCAGGCACATGAGCTGCAAGGCAAAGACCGGATCGGCGAGATTCGCGGCTTCCAGCTTGCGCACCTTCCCCCGGTGGCCCAGCACCAGGAGCCCCAGATGGTGCAGTTCGGACAAGGCAAAGCCGGCTGCATCCGTATGGTCCAGGATGTAGGCGCCGTGATGGTGGTAGTCGCTGTGTGAAATGCGGCACCCGATCTCGTGCAGGCAGGCGGCCCAGCCGAGCTTGCGGGCGGCACGTTCGCTGCCTTGCGGGGAAGCCTCACGGAACAGGCGGCAGGCCAGTTCGGCAACGCGCTCGGCATGGGCGTGGTCCACCGTAAAACGGTGCATGAGCGAGCGCACGGTAGCTGAGCGCAAATCCGTTTCGGGCTGGTCGCGGTCCAGAAGATCGTAGAGGGCACCTTGGCGCAGAGCGCCTTGCGCCACGGTCATGCGTTCGATATCCAGCAGATCAAAGATCGCACGCACGATGCTGACGCCCCCTCCAATCACCGCCTTGCGGTCGTCCTTGAGGCCGTCCAATCGCAGGCGGTCTACATGGCGTGCACGCATCAGCTGGTCCTGCAGCCAGTCGAGGCCCTCCCGGCGGATCACACCCTCCTCACCGCCAGCGGCAGCAAGGATGGAGCCAACGGCCCCGACGGTGCCTGATGAGCCATAAGCCACATCCCACGTCTGGCGCCGGTAACTGTCCATCGCCTCGTCCAGCACGGCCTTGGCGGCGATCTCAGCGGCTTCGAAAGCGTGGCGCGTGAAGGAACCGTCAGCGAAGTAGCGGGCAGACCAAGCCACGCTGCCCACGCGGTAGGACGCCACGGTACCTGGCGTGAACTGCTGCCCCAGAATCAATTCCGTCGAGCGACCGCCGATGTCCACGACCAGGCGCTTTTCGTCGGATTGCGGCAGCAGTCTTGCCACGCCCTGGTAGATGAGCCGCGCCTCCTCAGGCCCGGATACGACGTCGATGGGAAAGCCCAGAATCCGGCTTCCTCGGGTAATGAATTCTTCCCGGTTGCGTGCCTCGCGCAAGGTTTGCGTCGCCACCGCACGGACATGAGGGGCTGGGAAGCCCGCAAGCCGCTCTGCAAACCGGGCAAGGCAATCCCAGCCACGCTGCATGGCGTCCTGCGTGAGGTTGCGGTCCTCATCGAGGCCGCCGCCCTGGCGAACGGTTTCTTTCAGGTATTCGACACGGCGGATCTGCCCGTGTTCGAGGCGGCCGATTTCCAGGCGAAAGCTATTGGAGCCCAGATCCACGGCTGCCAGCAGTATTCCATCTTGCATGGGGATGCACGCTGTGCGCAGGTTTTCCAGCGGTGCAGCATAGCATCGGCGCCGGGGAGAAAACGACTGCAGGGCGGCCACGTCTCAGCCCACGATGCGTCCGTCGGCCGTGAGCATGCTTTGTGTGACGTGGGTATTGGCCAGGCGTCTGTCTTCGTAGGCCACCAGGTAGCCGCCGACCTGGATTTCCACGCGTTTACGCAACGCGGCGAGAACGCTGGCGCGTGTGACCGGTCCGGTCACCGACTGCAGCACCTCTGCGGTATACCGTGCGGCGATGAAGCCCGCCAGCCCCTGGGGCGAGGGGGGCTCGTCGTAGAGCTTGGCCATGACCTCGCGGTAGTTGCGCACGATGGACATGCCGTGCGACACCAAGGGAACCGGTTGCGTGGCGATGACGGAAATGCCGCGCGGAATGCCACCCAACTGCGCCAGCACCTGCAGATTCGCATCGGCAAGGGCCACTACAAAGCATTGCCGGCCCTGGGGCAGGGTCAGGTGTCTTACATATTCGTGAAGCTCCGGAGTACCCCCGATGAACAGCACGATGGCAGGGGGAATTCCGCGCTGCTCCTGGGGCGAGAGGGGCTGGATGCGCAACCCCATGGCCTTGCCCACTTCGGTGACCAGACCCTGCAACTGCTGCTGGAGCGTCGCATTGGCGTAGACCGCCCCCGCCTGTTGCACTCCCATGACCGCGAGAGAGCGGATGGCATGGGTCATCTGGGCCCGGTAATTGGGAAAGATGGGAAAGACGGTGTCGCTGTCGTCCTTCCATTGCCGCAAGAGCCACGGTGCCAGGTGGGCCAGTGCGGCCTCGCCCGTCTGAAGGGTGGCGATGGCGGCCGCCGTGCTGTCCCCCACGCACCCGGACAATGCCACACACGCGGCGTTGTCGTATGCCGCCTTCCAGGCCGTGCGAACCGCGGCAGCCGACCCGTCGGTCTCCACCACCACATGCTGGACGGAGCGGCCGCGAATGCCGCCGCCACGAGCGTTCAGGTCCGTCCATGCAGCCCGGGACCCGATCAGGAAGTCACGGCTGACGTCCTGGTTCTGTGGCGACAGATCCACGATCTGTGTGACTGAGAGAGCGCGTTGCTCCTGCGCCCGCGCTACGGGCGCATATGCCGCTGCGCCGATGGCGCAGGCAGCGCCCGCCGCCTTCAACAGGGCGCGCCGCTGCAATCGCAGGCTGCAAGAAAGGGGAGGATGCATGGTCTGGAAGGACAGGTTGGCGTGGAACGGCTTACTTCTTGCGGGGAGGCACCAGCACGCGATCAATCACGTGCACGACACCGTTGCCCGCCTTCAGGTCGGCCTGTTCCACCAGGGCGTCCTCCACGGTCACAAAGTCTGCGGCGCGTGCCAGAGCAATGTCCGAGCCCTGCAGGGTCTTCAGCTTGCCGGCCTTGGCGCTTGCGGTGACGTGTGCCGGCACGATGTGGTAGCTCAGCACGGCCTTCAGCTGTTCCTTGTCGTTCTTGAGGGCGTCACGCGTCTTCGCAGGAAGCGCCTGGAAGGCTGCATCGCTGGGGGCGAAAACCGTGTAGGGGCCGGAGCCGTTCAGCGTGGCTGCCATGCCTGCGTCGGCGACCAATTGGTTGAAGGTGCTGAGGTTCTTGGTCTTGGCAACCACGCCGCCCACCGTGTTAGGGGCAGACGCGGGGGTAGAGCAGGCGCCCAGGGTCGCGACGATCGCGAGGGCCAGGGTGGTTTGAAGAGTCAGGCGACGGAACATGTGGTTCTCCCGTAGAGGTGTGTTTGTTACCGACTGTTGTCGGTGGCGGGAGCGTACGTTCCCCGTGCGACAGTTCCGTGACAAGGAAGTGGGGCAGCGCTGCGGACGGTGTATGACGGTCAAGAATGAATGTCACGGTGATGTCACAAACGGCTTCTAGAGTCGCGGCATTGAGTTTTTTCAACCAAGAGGTCTCTTCCATGAAACTCTCCGCGATTCGCGTTCTGGTGTCTGGTGTTGTGGCAATGGGCGCGTTTTCTGGCGCCTGGGCACAGCAGGAAGCAACGGGCGCTGGCGCCACCTTCCCTGCACCCCTGTATTCCAAGTGGGCGGCCGACTACAACAAGGCCACGGGTGTCAAGATCAACTACCAGTCCGTCGGCTCGGGCGCCGGTCTGCGTCAGATCGATGCAAAAACCGTGGCGTTTGGCGCTTCTGACATGCCCTTGAAAGACGAAGACCTCGAAAAGAAGGGTCTGGTTCAGTTTCCTACCGTGATTGGTGGCGTGGTGCCGGTGGTCAACATCAAGGGTATCCAGCCTGGCCAGATCAAGCTCACCGGTCAAGTGCTTGGTGACATCTATCTTGGCAAGATCACCCGCTGGAATGACGAGGCCATCAAGGCCCTGAATCCTTCTGTGCCTCTGCCGGATGCCGCAATTGCCCCTGTTCGTCGTGCCGATGGTTCTGGTACGACTTTTGTGTTCACTAACTATCTCAGCAAGGTGAATGCCGAGTGGAAAGCCAAGGTTGGTGAGGGTACGGCAGTGAATTGGCCCGTGGGTGCGGGTGGTAAGGGTAACGAAGGCGTTGCCGCTTTCGTGGGTCGTCTGCCTAATTCCATCGGTTATGTTGAGTACGCTTACGTCAAGCAAAACAAGCTGACCTATACGCTGCTGCAAAACGCGGCTGGCAAATTTGCGTCTCCTGATGACACCGGCTTCAAGTCTGCTGCTGCTGGCGCTGTTTGGCCCAAGAGCTTCTACCTGATCCTGACAAACCAGCCCGGCGACGCTACCTGGCCCATCACCAATCCCACGTTCATCCTGATGCACAAGGTTCAGGAGCGACCGGCTGACGCCACTACTTCGCTCAAGTTCTTTGAGTGGGCATACAAGTCGGGCGACAAGACCGCCTCCGATCTGGACTATGTGCCCATGCCGGAAAATGTGAAGGCAGTGATCATGAAGTCGTGGGGCGAGATCAAGGACACTTCGGGCAAATCCATCGCCCTGAAGTAAGCTGACACGGTGGCCCGCCCTCCAGGGTAGGCCACCGGTTCCCCTGTTTTACAAGGCAATCAGACGTGTCCAGTACCATGCCCGTCCACGAGGCCCCGCCGCTTGATGCGGCTGTTGGCGCATCCAGGGGTTCACCCCCGCCCCGTACCACCCTGTTTTCCGGCGTGATTGCCGATCGCATCTTCGGCTGGTTGGCGCGCGGCGCGGCCGTGCTGACCCTGGCGCTTTTGCTGGGCATCATGGCGTCGCTCGTGCACGGTGCCTGGCCATCGATCCAGCAGTACGGCCTGGGCTTCCTGACGAGCAGCGTCTGGGATCCCGTGCAGAACGAGTACGGCGGCCTGGTGATGGTCTACGGCACCCTGACGACCTCCATCATCGCGCTGTTGATCGCCGTGCCGGTCAGTTTCGGCATTGCGCTGTTTCTGACGGAGCTTTCCCCTGCGTGGCTCAAACGTCCGCTGGGAACGGCCATCGAACTGCTGGCGGCTGTGCCTTCGATCGTCTACGGCATGTGGGGCCTGATGGTGTTCGGCCCCATTCTTGCCACTTATGTGCAGCAGCCGCTGCAGTCGCTGTTCCACGGCGTGCCTTACCTTGGCGCGCTGGTGTCGGGGCCGCCCGTGGGTATCGGCATTCTGTCGGCCGGCATCATCCTGGCCATCATGATCATCCCCTTCATCGCGTCGGTCATGCGCGATGTGTTTGAGGTCACTCCCGCGCTGCTCAAGGAGTCCGCCTACGGCCTGGGCTCCACCACCTGGGAGGTGGTGTGGAAGGTGGTGCTGCCCTATACCAAGTCCGGTGTCCTGGGCGGCATCATGCTGGGGCTGGGCCGTGCGCTGGGCGAGACCATGGCCGTCACCTTCGTGATCGGCAATATGAACCAGCTCAATTCACTGTCCGTGTTCGAGGCGGCCAACAGCATCACCTCCGCGCTGGCCAACGAATTTGCCGAAGCCGGCGAGGGCCTGCACCAGGCGTCGTTGATCTATCTGGGACTGGTGCTCTTCTTCATCACTTTCGTGGTGCTGGCCTTGTCCAAGCTGCTGCTGGCGCGCCTCAAGAAAAACGAAGGGGCCCGCGCATGAGCACGTCGCAAAAACTCATCTCCGCGGCCGAGCTGGCCCAGGTGCGCCAGGCGCGCTATGCGTCGCGCAAGCGCCTGAACCAGATCGCATTGACGCTGTCGCTTCTGGCCATGGCGTTTGGCGTGTTCTGGCTGGTTTGGATCCTGTGGGAAACCATCCGGCTGGGCATGGGCGGGCTGAGCGTGGCGCTGTTCACGCAGATGACGCCCCCGCCCAACGAAGCCGGTGGTATCGCGAACGCGATCTTCGGTTCCTTTGTCATGGTGCTGCTGGCGACGTTCGTGGGCACGCCCATCGGCATCATGGCGGGCGTCTACCTTGCGGAATACGACGCACGCGGCTGGCTGGCATCCACGACGCGCTTTGTGAACGACATCCTCCTGTCCGCACCCAGCATCGTGATCGGCTTGTTCGTCTATGCCGTGGTGGTCGCCCAGTTCAAGAGCTTCTCGGCCTACGCCGGGATCATGGCCTTGGCGCTCATCGTCATTCCCGTGGTGATCCGCACCACCGAAAACATGCTGATCCTCGTTCCGGCCAGTCTGCGCGAGGCGGCCTACGCCCTGGGCACGCCCAAATGGAAGGTCATCACCATGGTGACGCTGCGCGCGGCCCGCGCCGGCGTGATCACCGGCATATTGCTGGCGGTGGCACGCATCGCAGGCGAGACGGCGCCCCTGCTGTTCACCGCACTGAACAACCAGTTCTGGAATGGCGACCTGTCCAAGCCCATGGCCAGCTTGCCGGTGACCATCTTCAAGTTCGCCATGAGCCCCTATGAGAACTGGCAGCAGCTCGCCTGGGCTGGCGTGTTCCTCATCACCCTTGCGGTGCTGGGCCTGAACATCCTGGCCCGTGTGGTCACGCGCCAAAAGTAACTATTGCCTCCGGAAGACATTCATGCCCTCCACCAAGACCTCCGCGCCCGTGCAATCCAAGATCACGGTCCGTGACCTGAACTTCTATTACGGGAAGTTCCATGCCCTCAAGAGCATCAACCTCGACATTCCCGAGAAGAAGGTCACCGCCTTCATCGGGCCGTCGGGTTGCGGCAAATCCACGCTGCTGCGCACCTTCAACCGCATGTTCGAGTTGTATCCCGAGCAGCGCGCCGAAGGGCAGATCATCCTCGACGGCGAGAACCTGCTCACCAGCAAGCAGGACGTGGCGCTGATCCGCGCCAAGGTGGGCATGGTGTTCCAGAAGCCCACGCCGTTTCCCATGTCAATCTACGACAACATCGCCTTTGGCGTGAAGCTGTTCGAGAGCCTGAGCGCGAGCGACATGGACGACCGCGTGGAATGGGCGCTGCGCAAGGCGGCCTTGTGGAATGAGGTCAAGGACAAGCTGGACCAGAGCGGCGCGGGTCTGTCCGGCGGCCAGCAGCAGCGCCTGTGCATCGCACGCGGCATCGCCATCAAGCCGGAAGTGTTGTTGCTCGACGAGCCCTGCTCCGCGCTGGACCCCATCTCGACCGCCAAGATCGAGGAATTGATCGCTGAACTGAAAGACGACTACACCGTGGTCATCGTCACGCACAACATGCAGCAGGCGGCGCGCTGCAGTGACTACACCGCCTATATGTATTTGGGCGACCTGGTGGAGTTCGGCGACACAGAGCAGATGTTCTTCAAGCCGCAGCGCAAGGAGACAGAGGACTACATCACGGGCCGCTTCGGCTGATGGAGGTACGGGACATGGCAGACAAACATCTTTCTTCACAGTTCGACAGCGAACTGAACAACATTTCCTCCCGCGTCATGGAGCTGGGTGGCTTGGTGGAGTCGCAGATTCGCCAGGCCATCTATGCGCTTTCCCACTTCAACCTGGAAGCCGTGGAACAGGTGGAGCAGTTGGAGCGCCGCGTGAACGCCATGGAGGTCGAGATCGACCATGAGCTGGCTTCCGTCATCGCGCGCCGCCAGCCCACCGCACGCGACCTGCGCCTGCTGATGGCCTTCTCCAAGGCCATCGCCAATCTGGAGCGCATGGGTGACGAGGCCACGCGCATGGCGCGCATGGTCAAGTCCATCATCGAAAGCGGGGCCGCCCGTTCGCTACCGTCCAGCGACCTGCGTGTGGCGGCCGACCTGGCTTCGGGGCTCCTGCGCAAGGCGCTGGATGCGTTTGCCCGCCTGGACACCAAGGCCGCTGTTGCCATCCTGAAGGAAGACGATCTCATCGACCGGGAGTTCGACGGTTTCGTGCGCAAGCTCATCACCTACATGGTGGAAGACCCGCGCACCATCTCCGCCAGCCTGGACCTGCTGTTCCTGGCCAAGGCCATCGAGCGCATTGGCGACCATTCCAAGAACGTGGCCGAGCTGATCATCTATCTCGTCAAGGGCAAGGACGTGCGCCACACGGCGCTGGACGAGATCGAGTCGGCCGTGGCCTGAGAAAGGCGGTGAACCGATGAAGAAGCTTCTCCGGGTACTCATCGTCGAGGACGAGTCCCCCATCGCAGAACTGGTGGCCGTGAACCTGCGCCACAACGGCTTTCAGCCCATCTGGGCGGAAGACGGCGAGTCGGCGCAGCGCGAGCTGGACGCGGTGCTGCCCGATGTCATCTTGCTGGACTGGATGCTGCCGGGCCAAAGTGGCCTGCAACTGGCACGCAAGTGGCGTGCCGACAGCCGCACCAAGCAGATCCCGATCCTCATGCTGACGGCGCGTGGTGACGAGCCCGACAAGGTGGCCGGGCTGGATGCCGGCGCCGACGACTACATCACCAAGCCGTTTTCCACGCAGGAACTGCTGGCGCGCATCCGCGCCGTGCTGCGCAGGCGTGCGCCCGAGCAGGTCAGCGACAGCGTCTCTATTGGTGAACTGGTGCTGGATGCGGCCACGCATCGCGTCAGCTACCAGGGCCAGCAGCTCAAGGTCGGGCCGACAGAGTTCAAGCTGCTGCACTACCTGATGAAGCACCCGGAGCGCGTGCACAGCCGCGCGCAACTGCTCGACAAGATTTGGGGGGACCACGTCTTCATCGAGGAGCGCACGGTGGACGTGCACGTGAAGCGCCTTCGCGAAGCATTGGGTGTGGGCGGCGCCATGGTGGAGACCGTGCGCGGAGCGGGCTACCGGCTCACCGCACAGCCGCAGGCACTCATGCGGGCGTGATGGCGGGTGCCCGACGCCCCCGTGTTTTTTCAGGCGCCCGGAGATGATGCGGGCGCTTTTTTGTTGTTGACCTGAGCCCTGCGGCCATGCTCCTGCGCTTCTTTTTCTTTCTGCTGTGCCAACTGATCGGCGGTGCGCTGGGCTGGTGGCAGGCGGGCCCCTGGGGTGCTGGCATCGGCGCCTGTTTCGCCGCATGGTTGTGGTTTGCCTGGGATCTGTGGCGCGGCGCGCGCGTGCTGAACTGGTTGCGCCAAGGAGACCCCACGCAAACGCCACGCCTGAGCGGCCTGTGGGGAGAAGCAGCGGACCGCGCACGGCGCTTGGTGCGCCAGGGCCAGCTGAAGGCGCAGGCCGGCGATGCGCGCCTGCAGGAAATCCTCCAGGCGCTGCAGGCATCGCCCAATGGCGTGATGCTGCTGGATGCCGAAGGCCATATCGAATGGTGCAACCAGATGGCCGAGGAACACTTTGGCCTGGATGCGGAGCGTGATGCGCAGCAATCCATCGGCAACCTCGTGCGGGACCCGGACTTCAGTACCTACTACGCGTCCAAGGACTACACGCGCGACGTGGTGCTGCCAGGACGCGCCAGCATGCCCTCGCGGCCGGTGCGCGTATCGGTGCACCTGCACCCGTATGGCGATGGCCGCAAGCTGCTGCTGTCACGCGACGTGACGGCGCTGGAGCAGGCCGAGGCCATGCGGCGCGACTTCGTCGCCAACGTGTCGCATGAGATCCGCACCCCGCTCACCGTGCTGATGGGCTTTGTCGAAACCCTGCAGACCCTGCAGCTCAGCAACGAGGAGCGTGCGCGCTACCTGCGCATGATGTCGCAGCAGGCCGTGCGCATGCAGAACCTGGTGCAAGACCTGCTGACGCTGTCGCGCCTGGAGGGAAGCCCTCCGCCCAGCATGCACGAATGGGTCGCGGTCTCGACGCTGCTGCGCCGCTGCGAGGACGAGGGGCGCGCGCTCTCGGCCCTGCTGACGCAGAACCAGCCCGGCAAGGCCCACCAGATCACGTTCCCCACGACCGAAGCAGCGCAGGCGGCCGGGCAGGTGGCCGGCAATGCGGCCGAGCTGCAAAGCGCCCTGGCCAACCTGGTCAACAACGCCGTGCGCTACACGCCACCGGGAGGCATCATCACCGTGGCGTGGGACGTGGAGCCTGATGGCAGCGCCCGTTTTATGGTGCGCGACTCAGGGCCCGGCATTGAGCCGGAACACCTGCCGCGCATCACCGAGCGCTTTTACCGCGTGGACCGCAGCCGCTCGCGCGATACGGGCGGCACGGGCCTCGGACTGGCCATCGTGAAGCATGTGGTGCAGCGCCATGGCGCAGCGCTGCAGGTGGCCAGCGTGGTGGGGCAGGGCTCGACGTTCACGGTGGTGTTTCCGCCGTCGCGCCTGCGGACGCCGCCGCGCGGCCTCAGCGGTGGGGTTCCTGCGGTAGCGGCGGAGCCGCCCGGCGTGTCTGCAGCCTGAGCACGCCCAGCAGCAGGGCCGTGAAAATCAACGCCGTCGCGCCTAGAGCGGCAGCGCTGGCGGCCCAAAAAGGCGAAGGGGAATGCATTGGCCCCCAGCCCGCCAGACCGCGGTAGGCCAACACGTAGCCTCCATACAGTCCCACGCCCCACAGCAGCACGCAATAGACCGCCAATGGCGCCAGCGTGATGCGGTAGCTGCGCAGCACGAAGATGCACAGCGTCTGCAGGGCATCCGCCACATGGTAGGCGGCCACCCATACTGCCAGCGCGCCTGCCATGGCGACGACTTCCGCGCTGGTGGAGTACAAGGCCGTGATCGTGCCTTTTGCTATTAATAATATAGCTGCTAGCGCACATCCCATAAGCGCTGCAAGCCAAAAACCCTTCAAGGCGACGGCAGCGGCCTGGTGCTCGTTCCCCGCGCCACGCCAGAAGCTCACGCGGGCGCTTGCGGCAATGGCCAGCGACAAAGGCACCATGTAGAGCACGGCGGCGAGGTTGGAAGCGATCTGGTGCGCAGCCGAGGCCAACGCCCCCTGGCGTGCGATGAACAGCGCCATCAGCGTGAACGAGGTCACCTCCACCAGGATGGACAAGCCCGCTGGCAGGCCCAGCCGCAGAAAGCGCGCGATCTGCGCGGGGTCGGGCCGCTCCAACGGGCGCCACAGCCGCAGCGGGCCGTACATCGTGTGGCGACGCAGCATCCACCAGCCCAGCAGCATCAGGCCGTAGTTCACGGCCAGCGTGGCCCACGCGCAGCCTGCAGCACCCTGCGGCGCCAGACCGGCACCGCCGAAGGTGAACCAGACCGAGAGCGGCACTTTGACCGCCAGCGAGCCGACCTGCAGCCAGGTGACGAGCTGCGGGTGCCCCAAAGCCTGGTTGAGGGTGCTGTAGATGCGAAACAGCAATGCAGGCGGCAGGCCGAACGCGAGGATGGCCAGGTAGGCCTGCACCTCGCCGCGCAGCGCCGGCGGCACCTCGGTCCATTGCAGGAGCGGGCCTGGCGACAGCAGCACGGCCATGCCCAGCACCGCGGCACCCGCCCACAGGTACAGCGACTGGCGCACGCTGGCGCCCATGCCTGCCTGTGCGTTCGCGCCGCGCTGCTCGGCCCAGATGGGCAGCAAGGCCTGCAACACACCCATGAGCGCCACGTACACGCTCACGAACACGGCTGAGCCGATGGAGAGGGCAGCCAGGGACTCCTGCGAATGGCGTCCGGCAACGATGGTGTCGGTGACCCCGAAGGCCATCACCGCAAGCTGCCCGGCCAGCACGGTGAGTGCGTGCCGTGCAATGGTGGACAGCTCGGACATCAGCGCTTGCGGGCCGCGCGGCGCAGCACCAGCATGCGGTCGCCGCGGTCCGTGGGGCGGCTGACGCTCGCCATCTCCTGCCACTGCGCTGGGGGCAGCAACGCGCTCACCAGCGGTGCGGCGGAGGCGTCTGCGATGACCCAGTCGCACTGCGCCAGCTGTTCGGTGGGCACCATGTGCAGCTGCCCATGGTGCAGCAGCGCGGCCAACTGCGCACGGTTCAGCCCGTAGCCGACCACGCAGCTGTCGCGGTCGGTGATGGCGGCAGCCACGCCGGCCACCTGGGGTGCGAAGCTGCGGCCATAGTTCAGCAGCGGCAGCCACAAGGTCATCATGAGCAGCCAGCCCAGCGTGGCGCCGCCCGCGGGCAACACCAGGCTGCGCCAGATGGCGGGGCGGTTGCGTGCCGCGCGCCAGACCACCAGCAGGCACCACGCAGCCGTGGCGGCCAGCGCCACGCCGAAGGCCAACAGCGAGAACGACGGCACGTAGCCGGGCGCCAGCTTGGCCACGTTGGCCGCGGGCTTGGCCGGCACCCCCGTCTGCACCGCCAGCCACACCACCCAGATGCCGATGGCCGAGGCGCTGAAGAACAGCAGGGTGAACCAGTCGATCAGCGCTGCGATGCTGCGCCGCAGCGTCGGCAGCGCAAAGGCGGCCAGCGCCGCCAGGGCGGGCAGGCCCAGCAGCAGTGCGCGGTCGGCCGGCTGGGTGGTCAGTGTGGCTGTCACGGCCACGAGGGCAAACCACAGCGGCAGCAACAGGTGCCGGTGCCATTCGCGGCTGAGGATCTGCTGCCGCCAGCGCCACAGCGTCCACAGCGTGAGGGGCCAGGCGGGCCAACTGAACCAGATCAACAGGCGCACCAGGCTTTGCCACTGTTTCAGATCTTCGAAGCGCACGATGCGCCAGCGCCATAGGTCCAACTGCAGCGCCAGCGCGGCAGCGGCCACCGTGGCGGCCAGCAGCACGCCCGCTGCCACTGCGCGGCTGCGCAGTGTCGCGCCGCGTGTGCAGGCCACCAGCCAGACACAGCCCAGGCCCAGCAGCACTGCGAGCGTGGGGGCGCCGCTGAGCACCAGCCCCAGCAGCCCGGCAATGGCGGTGAAGGTGGGCCACGCCGTGCGCCAAGGCATTGCGGAGCCAGCGTAAAACAGCAGCGCGGTGCAGCACAGCTGGGTGAGGTAGCTCGTGGTTTCATGCGACAGCTGGGCCAGTCCCAGGCAGGCGATGAAGGCCAGCAGGCCGGCATCGGCCATGGCGCGGGCATAGTCGGCGGGCTGCGCCTCGCCGCCGAAGGCAAAGGCCACGGGCTGTGCGCCGGGGCTGCGCGCCAGGTAGTACACGCTGTACCAGGTGGCCGCCAGGGTCAGCAGCAACAGCGCGACGAACGGCAGGCGCGCGGCAAGCTCCGCCGGCAGCCAGCCGTCCAGCGCCTGGATGGCCCACGCGCCCAGCCAGTAGGGCAGCAGTCCGTCGCCATCCGGCGGCACGCCTACCAGCAGCGGGTCCATCCAGGAGGTGCGCCCGAGGGCCAGTTCGCGCATGTAGCCGAACGAGGCGATGTCCGCATTGCGCCACGGGTCGCGCCCCACGAAGCCGGGAACGGCATAGGCCAGGCACAGCAGCAGCAAGGCCCAGCGCGGCAGCGGGCGCACGGCGCTCTGGGCAACGATGGCGGGGGTCGGGTGTATCACGCGGACGGGGGGAAATGGCGTTGGGCCGAGGATAGCGGAGTGCGCAATAAAAAAGGCAGCGCGGAGAAGCCGGGCTGCCTGGTGTGTGCAAGTGCGGCGAATGGGTTCGCCACCTGCCTGCACGGGCCTGCACGGGGCAGGCCTTGTTGCTTACTTCGCTGCGGTCTTGCCGAAGCGGTTGCGGAAACGCTCCACGCGGCCGCCCATGTTGTCCACCGACTTTTGCGTGCCGGTGTAGAAGGGGTGCGATTCGGAGGACGTGTCCAGCTTGTACAGGGGGTATTCCTTGCCTTCGAAGGTTTCGGTTTCCTTCGTGTTCACGCAGGAACGGGTCACGAACTTGAAGCCGTTGGACAGGTCAACGAACAGCACTTCGCGGTAATTGGGGTGGATGCCTTCTTTCATGATCTTCTTCCTCAAGTCAGCGGGAGCCGCACCAGCCTATTCCAGTGTACTTTCCGCAAAAAAGCCCGCAATTATCGCACAAGCTGATTCAGCGGTGCTAGGCCATGCTGCTGATGGTGCGGCGAAAGCGCGCCAGCGACAGGGCGAACAGGACCGAGCCGATGCCCGCCAATGCCAGGAACTGCGGCCACACCACGTCCATGCCTGCGCCGCGGTACAAGATGGCCTGGCCCAGCTCCACGAAGTGCGTGGTGGGGGCCGCCAGCATCAGGTCCTGCACCAGCGCAGGCATGCTCTCGCGCGGCGTGGTGCCGCCCGACAGCATCTCCAGCGGGATGAGCGTGAGCACCATGAGCAGCCCGAACTGCGGCATGCTGCGCGCCACCGTGGCCATGAAGATGCCCATGGAGGTGGTGGCGAACAGGTGCAGCGCCGCCCCGGCCAGGAAGAGCCCCAGTGAGCCGCCAATGGGCACGCGCAGCAGCCCCTGCACCACCAGGACCAGCGACGTCGTGGCCGCCAGCAGCACCACCAGCGCCATGGACCAGACCTTGGCCAGCATGATCTCGGTGGGCGTGACGGGCATGACCAGCAGGTGCTCGATGGTGCCGTGCTCGCGCTCGCGGATCAGCGCCGCGCCCGTGAGGATGATGGACAGCATGGTCACGCTGTTGATGATCTCCATCAGGCTGCCGAACCATGCCTTGTCCAGTGCGGGGTTGAAGCGCATGCGCAGCGCCAGATCCACGGGTGGGGCTGCGGTGCCGCGGTAGCGTTGCACGAACTCGCTGACCTCGCTCAGCACGATCTGCTGCACGTAGGCATTGCCGCTGAAGGCCTGGCTCATGCGCGTGGCGTCCACGTTCAGCTGTACTTCCGCTGCGCGGCCCGCGAGCACGTCGCGCTGGAAGTCGGGCGGGATGTTGAGCACGAAGGTGTAGTGCCCCGCGTCCATGCCCGCATCCATCTCGCGCGCGGTGATGAGCGCCGGCGTGTTGAACTGCGGCGGGTAAAAGGCCGAAACGATGCGCTGCGACAGTTGCGACTGGTCCTCGTCCACGATCGCAATCGGCGCCTTGTGCAGGATTTCGGGCATGGCCGTGGCGGCGGCGTACACCGACAGCGTGAACACATACACGATCAGCACCAGCATGGTGGGGTCGCGCAGCAGGCTCCACAACTCCTTCACGCCCAGGCGATAGATGTTGAGCAGGTGCAGGCGCACGGATGAGGAGGAGCCGGGCATTGGTCAGCGCTCCTGCTTCTTCAGCAGCGCAATCGCGCCCAGCATGACCACGGGCACCGACGCCAGCAGCGGCAGCAGCGCTCCCTGCAGGTCGGCCAGTCCCAGTCCCTTGCTGAAGACGCCGCGGCTGATTATGAACATGTACGTGGCCGGGTAGACCGAGCCGATGAGGCGGCCGCTGCCCTCCAGCGACGAGACGGGATCGATCAGGCCCGAGAACTGCACCGCCGGTATCAGCGTGCCGATGAGTGCGAAGAACATGGCTGCGATCTGGCTGCGCGTGACGCTGCTGGCCAGCAGGCCCATGCCGGTGGAGGTGACCGAGAACACCAGCGCTGCCAGCGCCAGCGTGGCAAAGCTGCCGGTGATGGGCACGCCGAACACGGTTACCGCCAGCAGGCACATGAGCAGGAAGTTCAGCATGGCCAGCAACACGTAGGGCAGTTGCTTGCCCAGCAGGAATTCGGTGCGTGTGACGGGCGTCACGTACAGGTTGAGGATGGAGCCCATCTCCTTCTCACGCACCACGGCCAGCGCCGTGAGCATTGCCGGCAGCATGAGCATCAAGAGCGGAATCACCGCCGGCACCATGGCGGGCAGGCTGCGCACGTCGGGGTTGTAGCGGTAGCGCGATTGCACGGTCACGCTGCTGGCCAGGCGCTGCCCCGTGCGCTCGTGTAGTTGCGCGGCCAGCCAATGCTGGTGCATGCCTTGCACATAGCCGCGCACGGTTTCCGCGCGCATGGGCATGGCGCCGTCCACCCAGGCGCCGATCTCCACGTTCTTGCCGCGCAGCACGTCGCGGGCAAAGCCGCTGGGGATCTCGATGGCCAGCGACAGCTCGCCGCTTCGCATGCGCCGGTCCAGCTCGGCATGGTCCGACAGCGGCGGTTGCTCGATGAAATAGCGCGATCCCGAGAGCGCGTTGGCATAGCTCTGGCTCAGCGTGGTCTGGTCGCGGTCGAGCACGGCGTAGCGTAGGTTCTCCACGTCCATGTTGATGCCGTAGCCAATCACGAACATCAGGATCAGCGAGCCCGCCAGCGCCAGCGTGGCGCGCACCGGGTCGCGGCGCAGCTCCAGCGACTCGCGCCACATGTAGCTCAGCATGCGCTGCAGGCTGAAGGCGCGGTGCCGGGGTGCTTCTATTTCAGGAGCTGCCGCCGCTTGATCTGCGGGTGTTTCAAACTCTTTTGCGTTTGATACGACCGTCGATTGAGCGCTGGAAGCTCCTGTTTTCGTAGCGTTGTCATCTGCAATGGGCTCGCCAGCGGCCTCCAGCAGGTAGCCGATGAACGCCTGCTCCAGCGTCTGGGCGCCGCGCCGGGCCATCAGCGCGGCCGGCGTGTCGCTGTCCAGCACCCGACCCGCGTGCATCATGGACATGCGGTCGCAGCGCTCGGCCTCGTTCATGAAGTGGGTGGAGATGAAGATCGTCACACGGTCGCGGCGCGACAGTTCGACCAGCAGGCGCCAGAAGGCGTCGCGCGCCACCGGGTCCACGCCGGAGGTGGGCTCGTCCAGGATCAGCAACTCGGGCCGGTGCACCATGGCCACGGCCAGCGACAGGCGCTGGCGCATGCCCAGCGGCAGGTTGGCGGGCAGGGTGGCACGCTCGTCCTGCAGGGCAAAGCGCTGCAGCATCTCGTCCACGCGCGCTGTCACCTGCTCTTCCGGCACATGGAACAGGCGCGCGTGCAGCACCAGGTTCTGCTCCACCGTCAGCTCGCCATACAACGAGAACGCCTGCGACATGTAGCCCACGCGCCGGCGCGTGGCCATGTCGTGCGGGTCCACCGCCTGCCCGAACAGCCAGGCACGGCCCTCGGACGCAGGCAGCAGTCCGGTGAGCATCTTCATGGTGGTGGACTTGCCGCAGCCGTTGGAGCCCAGAAAGCCGAAGATCTCGCCGCGTCGGATGCGAAAGCTCACCTGGTCCACGGCCACGAAGTCGCCAAAGCGCATGGTCAGGCCCTGCGCCTCGATGGCAATGTCGTCCTCGCCGTTGGTCGGCAGCGGTGGAATCACCACCGGGCTGTGGCCGCGCTTCCTGGCTTCGGGCAGCAGGGCGATGAAGGCTTCCTCCAGGGTGTCGACGCCAGCACGCTGCAGCAGCTCTTGCGGTGTGCCCGTGGCAAGAACGGCGCCATCGTCCATGGCCACCAGCCAGTCGAAGCGCTGCGCCTCGTCCATGTAGGCGGTGGCGACGATCACGCTCATGTGCGCGCGCTCGGTGCGGATGCGGGCGATCAGCTCCCAGAACTGCGCGCGTGCAAGGGGGTCGACGCCGGTGGTGGGCTCGTCCAGGATCAGCAGGTCAGGGTCATGGATCAGCGCGCAGCACAGCCCCAGCTTTTGCTTCATGCCGCCCGAGAGCTTGCCCGCGGGCCGCGCGAGGAAGGGGTACAGGCCTGTGCTGCGCGTGAGGTCGTCAATGCGCTTGCGCCGTTCGGCCGCGCCGTGGCCGAACAGGCGCGCGAAGAACTGCAGGTTCTCCTCGACCGACAGCGTGGGGTAGAGGTTCTTGCCCAGGCCCTGCGGCATGTAGGCGATGCGCGGGCAGATCGCGTCGCGGTGCGCCTTGCGCGCCATGTCGCCGCCCAGCACCTGCACGCTGCCCTGCTGCAGTGCGCGCGCGCCGGCCATCAGCGCCAGCAGGCTGGACTTGCCCACCCCGTCCGGCCCGATCAGGCCCACCATGCGGCCGGTCGGTATGTCCAGCGTGATGCCACGCAGGGCCTGGGCCGCGCCGTAGCGCAGTTGCACGTCCCGCAGCCGGGCCACGGGGGTGGCGGTCTCAAGGTGCTGGGGCATGGAGCAGCCAGGCGTTACGGTCCGTCAAGGGGCCACGACGTTGTGCAGGTGCGCCGGCCAGTCGCGGCCCGCGTCCAGCTTGATCCAGGCCTGGCCGGGCAGGCCGGTCTTCACCTGCGTGATGTGCTTGCGCAGCAGCTCGGGGGCGATGCGCGCGCGCACGCGGAACATGAGCTTTTGCCGCTCGCTGGCCGTCTCCACGGTCTTGGGCGTGAACTGCGCCGTGCTGGCGACGAACGACACCTTGGCCGGGATCACATACTGCGGTGCGGCGTCGAGCACGATGCGCACCTCGGTTCCCAGCGCCACACGGCCGGCCACGGTCTCGGGCAGGAAGAAGCTCATGTACACGTCGGTCAGGTCTACCAGGTTGAGCAGCTTGCCGCCGCCGCCCAGCACTTCACCGGGCTGGGCTAGGCGCAGCTGCACGCGGCCATCGCGCGGGGCGGCGAGTTCGCTGTCGGCCAGGTCGGCGTTGATGCGCTGCACGGTCGCATCGGCGGCTTTTACCGCCGATTCGGCGCCGGCCACCTGGGTGCGCGCGGCAACGATGGCCGCGCCTGCGGCCTGTGCCTGTGCCTGCGTGGCCTTCAGCGCGGCCTGTGCGCTGCGCACGCGGGCCCGATCGTCGTCCAGTTCCTGCTCGGAGGATGCGCCCTCGCGCGCCAGCGTCTCCGACCGTGCCGCGCGACGCTGAGCGGCGTCCAGGTCGGCCTCGCGCTGAGCGATCAGGGCCTGGGCGGCCGTGTGCTCGCTCTCGCGCAGGGCCACCTGGGCGCGCGCGGATGCCACGGCCTGCAGGGCGCGGTCGCGGCTGGCCTCAGCCTCGCGCTGCTGGGCCAGCAGGCTGTCCACCTGCATGCGCGCCAGTGGCTGGCCGGCCTGCACGAAGTCGCCTTCCTGCACCAGGATCTCGGCTACGCGGCCGGCGTACTTGGTGGCCACGTCCACCTCGGTGGCCTCGATGCGCCCGTTGCCGCCCACGAGGCCGGCGTTCTGCTGCGTTTCCTTCCACTGCAGCCAGGCGTAGCCGCCCAGTGCGGCGATGGCAGCGATTGCGGCTGCGGCGATGAGGATTTTCTTGGGAATGGTCATGCGAGGGTCCCGTTGGGTTGTCAGCGCGCGGGCGCGCCGCCGCCCAGCGCGGCATAGACGGCGATGTGTGCTGCCTGTAGCGCATAGCGTGCTTGCACGAGTTGCTGCTCGGCGGCCAGCAGGTCGCGCTGGGCATCCAGCACTTCGAAGTAGGGCGTGGCGCCGTGGTCGTAGCGCAGTTGCGCCAAACGCGCGCGTTCATGCAAGGCGTCGCGCTGGGCCTGCTGCAGCGTGATCTGGCGCGCTGCCGTGGCGCGCGTGGCCAACGCATCTGACACTTCGCGGAAGGCCGTCTGCACGGTCTTTTCGTAGTCGGCCACGGCGATGTTCTGGCGTGCGGCGCTCAGATACAGGTTGGACCGCAGGCGCCCGCCGTCAAAGAGCGGCAGAGAGACGCTGGGAGCGAACGTCCAGGCGCGGCTGCCGCTGTCGAACAGGCCGTCCAGGTGCGCGCTGGCGGTGCCCGCACTCGTGGTCAGGGCGATGCGCGGAAAGAACGCTGCGCGCGCGGCTTGTACGCGGGCGTTGGCGGCGTGCAGGGTGTGCTCGGCGGCGGCAATGTCGGGGCGGCGCAGCAGCAGGTCGGAGGGCAATCCCGCGGGCACGGTGGGAAGGGCGACGGCAGCCTGGGGCGGCGCCAGGGCCAGCGCATCCCACGGTACGCCCACGAGCTGCGCCAGCGCATGGGCCTGCAGTGCCTGCTGCTGCGCGAGCTGGGTGCCGATGGATTCGGCCTGGTACAGCAGAGATTCCACCTGCGTCAGCGCCAGGCGCGAGATGGCGCCGGCCGCGTGGCGGCGCCCGAAGATGCGCAGGCTCTCGCGGCGCGTGGCGATGGTGTCTTCTGTCAGCGCGATGCGTTCCTGCGTTTCGCGCCATGCGAGGTAGTTGCGTGCCACCTGGTTCACCAATGCGGCTTGGGCGGCGCGGCTGCCTTCGGCGGAGGCGAAGTAGGCCTGCTGCGCTGCCGCCTCCAGGCTGCGCACGCGGCCCCACAGATCCAGCTCCCAGTTGCTGATGGCGA
The DNA here is from genome assembly GCF_056730635.1 of Diaphorobacter sp. B2A2W2. Lineage (NCBI taxonomy): Bacteria > Pseudomonadati > Pseudomonadota > Betaproteobacteria > Burkholderiales > Comamonadaceae > Diaphorobacter > Diaphorobacter sp. B2A2W2. The sequence continues at coordinate 579,826 of NZ_JBWZOR010000001.1, read as the reverse complement.
GGCCCACGCGGTGCTCGCCGGTGATGACGGCGCGGCCGGCCACGTTCAGGTCCCCCGGCACGCGGGCGCGGGTGTGGCTGCTGCCCACGGCCAGGGTCGGCCAGCGATCGGCGGACTGCAGGCCCAGGGCGGCGCGCGCCTCGTCCACGCGCAGCATTGCCAGGCGCAGGTCGCGGTTGTTCTCGAGCGCCTGGCGCACCAGGCCTTGCAGTGTGGGGTCGCGGTAGAACATGCCCCACTCGGCCTGGTCGTCACCGCTGACGGTGCCGTCATCGAAGGCGACGGGTGGCGCGGGCCATGCGGCGGGCAGCAGCGCAGGGGAGGGCACGTCCGTTCGCACCCCTGCCATACATCCGGCGACTGTGACGCAGATCCCGAGCAGGCCCGTGCGCAGCGCTGGGCTGTCAAGGGGCGACACGAGGGCGGGGAGGGCGAAGGGCATACGCAGGCCGGCGATGGTAATCCGCAATTTCGTTCGCAGCGCCCGGTTCGTTGGGCGCCCCATTGCGGGCCACCATGCTATCGAAATGAGATGACAGCCAGTATGGGCCAGCGCGTCGCGCCGTGTCTTGAGGCGAATCAAGTGAGCGGTGGGCGGGAGTCACGCCTGCACGCAGCGAGGGAAATGTGCGGCCATGAAAAAGCCCCGCACGAAGGCGGGGCTGGGCAAAGCGGTGGAGCAGCAGGTCAGCCGCCGCGGCGCATGGCCTCGAAGAACTCCACGTTGGTCTTGGTTTCCTTCATCTTCTTGATCATGAGTTCCATGGACTCGATCTCGTCCATGTTGTACATGAACTGGCGCAGGATGCGCGTCTTCTGCAGGATCTCGGGTGCCAGCAGCAGTTCCTCTCGGCGCGTGCCGCTCTTGTTGAGCTCGATGGCCGGGAACACGCGCTTTTCGTAGAGGCGGCGGCTCAGGTGGATTTCGCAGTTGCCCGTACCCTTGAATTCTTCAAAGATCACTTCGTCCATGCGGCTGCCGGTATCGACCAGCGCCGTGGCAATGATGGTCAGCGAGCCGCCTTCCTCGACCTTGCGCGCCGCGCCGAAGAAGCGCTTGGGGCGTTGCAGGGCGTTGGAGTCCACGCCGCCGGAGAGCACCTTCCCGCTGGAGGGCACCACGTTGTTGTAGGCGCGGGCCAGGCGGGTGATGGAGTCCAGCAGGATCACCACGTCCTTTTTCAGTTCCACGAGGCGCTTGGCGCGCTCGATCACCATCTCTGCCACATGCACGTGGCGCGCGGCGGGCTCGTCGAAGGTCGATGCAATGATTTCGCCCTTGACCGAGCGCTGCATCTCGGTCACTTCCTCGGGACGCTCGTCCACCAGCAGCACCATCAGGTGCACATCGGGGTTGTTGGCCGTGATGGCATGGGCGATGTGCTGCATCATCACCGTCTTGCCGCTCTTCGGAGGCGCGACGATCAGCGCGCGCTGGCCGCGGCCGATGGGGGCAATGATGTCGATGATGCGGCCGGTGATGTTCTCCTCGCCCTTGATCTCGCGCTCCAGCCGCATCTGCTCCTTGGGGAACAGCGGCGTGAGGTTCTCGAACATCACTTTGTGCTTGTTCTGCTCTGGCGGGCCGCCGTTGACGGAGTCAAGCTTGGTCAGCGCGAAGTAACGCTCGCCATCCTTGGGCGTGCGCACCTCACCCTCGATCATGTCGCCGGTGTGCAGGTTGAAGCGGCGCACCTGGCTCGGACTGATATAGATGTCGTCGGTGCTCGCGGTGTAGCTGGTGTCGGGGCTGCGCAGAAAGCCGAAGCCGTCGGGCAGGATCTCAAGCACGCCGTCGGCAAAAATCTGCTCGCCGGCTTTTGCACGCTTCTTGATGATGGCGAACATCAGCTCCTGCTTGCGCATGCGGCCGCCGTTTTCGATTTCCAGGTCTTCGGCCTGCTTGAGGACTTCAGACACGTGCAGTGCCTTGAGTTCGTTAAGGTGCATGGAGTGACTCCTGGACGGAGTGGAAATGTCTGTGTGAGGGGAAGGGCTGCGTTTCGTGCGGGCCATGGGTGATGGCGGACTTGGCGAGCCTGTGATCCGGAGCCGGCCGCTGGGTGCACGTGCGGCGAGGGGATCAGCGCGAATTATGACAGGAAAAGTTCTGCACTATTCGCAGGTTGCCCGGGTGCTGCGCACCTCGGAAGACTGCCGGCCGCGCAGGGCGGCCGGCAAGAAGGGAATCAGGCCAATTGCTGGTCGATGAAGGCGGTGAGCTGGGCCTTGCTCATGGCGCCTACCTTGGTGGCGGCGAGTTCACCGTTCTTGAACAGCATCAGCGTGGGAATGCCGCGGATGCCGAACTTGGCGGGAATCTCGCGGTTCTCGTCCACGTTCATCTTGGCGATGGTGAGCTTGCCCTGGTAGGCGCCAGCCACCTCGTCCAGGATGGGGGCGATCATCTTGCAGGGGCCGCACCACTCGGCCCAGTAGTCCACCAGCACCGGAGTTCCGGCTTTCAGCACGTCGGCTTCAAAGCTGGCGTCGGAGAGATGTTTGATGAGTTCGCTGGCCATGGCGCGTTCCTTGGTTCCTTGTGTGAGCAGTGGGCGATGCCGGTACGTATAAAGTCCAGTCATTGTGACAGAAACCGAATCCCCGCATCCTCATATGGCCGGTGCTTGTAACGCTATGACACCCATAGCAAAAGACGATCACGCCGCAGCGTGCAGCGCGGGGTGGTGCGCGGTTTTCGAGCAGGTGCGCTCAGCGGCCGCGCAGCGCGGCGCGCACCTGGCGGCCACCGTGGTGCTGGTGCCGTACGCCCAGCTCATGGGCGAGGCGCGCCGGCAATGGCAACGCGCCTACCCGCAGGGTTTCGCGCCGCGCTTCGAGACCACGCGCAACTGGGCTGCCCAGCTGGGCGCGCCTCTGGCGGAGGGCAGCGAGTACGCGGGCGATATGGCGCGCGATGCGGTCACCGCACGTGCATTGCTCGACCGCGCCGGTCTCGCCGTGCACCGCGAAGTCCTCAGCGGTCCGCTGCTGGAGATGGCCGCGCAGTTGGCGGTGGTGGCAGCGGCTGTGGCTCCTGAGCGGCGCCCGGACTGGGGCGAGGCGGCGCGCGCCCTGCTGCCGGCGGCGGGCGACGGTGGCGCGCTCCGGCTGGAGGCCGCCGCAGCGCGCATCGCCCTGGAATGGGTGCTGGCTTCGCGCCACATGGGGGATGTGCTGTTCGAGTCTGGCGTGCGTGCGGCCGTGCCGCTGCTGGTGGTGGTGCAGGGCTTCCAACCCGACCCCCTGGCCCGCACGCTGGCGCGGCACTGGGCAGAGGCGGGCCTTGTCGTGGACCTGCCGCAGGTGATGGACGGCGGGAAGGCCGGCGTGCCAACCTTGCATGCCGTGCCCGATGCCGAGGACGAGGCCCAGCGCGCCGCCGCCTGTGTGCTGCAGCACCTGGCGCAGGGGCAGGCGCCCGTGGCACTGGTGGCCAACGACCGCGCGCTCACCCGCCGCATCAGTGCCTTGCTCGCCGGCGCGGTCGTGGCAGTGCACGACGAAAACGGCTGGCTGCTCTCCACCACCCACGCCGCGGCGCGGCTGATGGCGGTGCTGCAGGCCTGTGCCTGGGATGCCAGCGCCGATGCCGTGCTCGACTGGCTCAAGCAGTCGCCCGCGGTGGATGGGGCCGCACTGCGCGCGCTGGAGCACTGGCTGCGCCGTGCGGGCGCCCGGCATTGGAGCGGCGCGGCGACGCAACTGCAGGCGTTGGCTGAGCGGCGCCCGGCCGAGGCCGCGTTGGCGGACCAGGTACAGGCCTGGCGCGCGCAGCTGCGGGCCGCGCGGCCGCTGGCCCAGTGGTTGCAGTCGCTGCGCGTGCTGCTGCAGGACTGCGGCCTGTGGGACGGGCTGCAGCAGGACGAGGCCGGTGCGCGCGTGCTGGCCGAGCTGCGCCTGCCCGAGGGCCTGCAGGACGATCTGCAGGACATGGACGGGGCCGGTGCGCGCATGGCGCTGGCGGACTTCACACGCTGGGTGGGAGAGGTGCTGGAATGCGCGCGCTATCGACCGGCCTATGTGGACGATGCACCCGTGGTGGTTCTGCCCCTGCCGCAGCTGCTGGCGCGCCCGTTCGCTGCGCTGGTGCTGCCTGGCTGCGATGAGAAACGCCTGCAGGCCGCGCCTGAACCGCCCGGCCCCTGGACGCAGGCGCAGCGCGAGGGATTGGGGCTGCCCACGCGCGACCTGTTGGCCGCCGCGCAGCGCGCCGCCTGGCGGCATGCCTTGCGCATTGAGCGTGTCGACCTCCTGTGGCGCGTGGGTGACGAGGGGGGCGAACCCCTCCTGCCGAGCCCGCTGGTCCAGGCGCTTCGGCTGGACCGAACCGGCACGGACGGTGCCGATCCCCGCGTGATGCGCAGCGTGCCCGCGGCACCCACGGCGCGTCCGCTGCCGGTGGGCGCGCAGCTGCCGGTGCAGCGGCTGTCGTCCTCGGCATATTCCGACCTGCGCCACTGTCCCTACCGCTTCTTCGCGCTGCGCCAACTGCAGCTGCAGGAAGACGACGAACTGGACGCCGGGCTGGACAAACGTGACTTCGGCACCTGGCTGCATGCCGTGCTGCAGCACTTCCATGAGGCGTTGCAGGACGCGCCCACGGGCGACGCCGCGGCGCGCACGGCGCTCATGGACGAGGCGGCTGCGCGCGTCACGCGCGAGCTGGGGCTGCAGGAGGGCGACTTCCTGCCCTACGCCTCGGGCTGGCCCGCGCTGCGCGCCGGCTATCTGGAATGGCTGGGCAAGCACGAAGCCGCTGGCGCCTGCTTTCGCCAGGCCGAGCTGCGCGCGCGCCAGCCGCTGGGCGCGCTGGAACTGGTCGGCACACTGGACCGTGTGGACGCCGTGCGTCCGCAGGGCGGGGGCGAACCCCTGGCGCTGGTGATCGACTACAAGACCGAAAGCGACGCCCTCACGCGCGGGCGCATCAAAGCCGGGGCCGAGGACACGCAGCTGGCCTTCTACGCCGCATTGCTGCAGGACGACACCCTGCGGGCCGCGTACGTGAATGTGGGTGAGCGCGGCGAAACCCGGCTGCACGAGCAGGACGACGTGTTGCACCTGCGCGACCTGCTGCTGGACGGCATCACGCACGACATGCAGCGCATTGCCGCCGGCGCGCCGCTGCCCGCGTTGGGCGAGGGCAGCGTGTGCGAATGGTGCGCCGCGCGCGGTCTGTGCCGCAAGGATTTCTGGAATGAGTGAAGCTGCCGCGCAAGCCGCCTACGAACACAACGGCCAAACGGTCACGCGGGAGGCCTTCTACGCCATCGCCTGCGACCCGCAGCGCAGCGTGGCCGTGGAGGCCTGCGCCGGCGCCGGCAAGACCTGGATGCTGGTCTCGCGCATGCTGCGTGCACTGCTGGACGGCTGTGCGCCGCACGAGATCCTTGCCATCACCTTCACCAAGAAGGCCGCGGGCGAAATGCGCCAGCGCCTGCAGGAATGGCTGCAGGAGTTTGCGGCCAAGCCGCTGCCTGATCTGGAAAAGGAGCTGATTGCAAGAGGAATCGGGCCGCAGCGCGCTCTGGACAAGCGCGAGCAGCTACAAAAACTATACCGTCAGACGCTGGACGCGGGCCGCCCCGTGCAGATACGCACCTTTCACAGCTGGTTTGCGGCGCTGCTGGGCACGGCGCCGCTGGCGGTGCTGGAGCAGCAGGGCCTGCCCGCCCATTACGACTTGCTGGAGGATGACGCCGAGGCAGTGCGCGAGGTTTGGCGCCCCTACCTCGCCGCCGTGGCGCAGGACGCCGCGCTGCGCGCGGATTACGAAGCCTGTGTAGCGCATCACGGCCGCTCGCAGACACACAAGGCGCTCGAAGGCGCGCTGGCCAAGCGCGTGGAGTTCGCGCTGGCCGACGAGGCGGGCGTGGTGGACGCATCGATCCCGCATTTCGGCACGCAGTTCGCGGACCTTGCCGGCTTGCACCATCCGGCCGATGCGCTGGCCAGCGACGCAGCGCGCCAGCGCTGGCATGCCTGGGCCCAGGTGCTGGGGGCGCAGGCGAACAAGACGCCGCAGAAGGCCGCCGACGCGGTGATCGACGCCTGGCTGTGCGACGACCTGGGCCAGCGTCTGGACACGCTGCGCAAGGCCTTCTTCGTGGCCAGCGAGGATCGCCTGTCCAAGAATCTGGAGAAGTTCGCCGCCGCGCAGGAGGCCGAGGGCGAACTGCAGCGCCTGTGCGCCGCGCGCCGCCAGCACGAGGCCTGGCTGCACCAGCAGCGCATGGCGCGGCTGGCGCGTGCGCTCATCGCGCAGTTCGCCCAGCTCAAGCGCGAGCGCGGCTGGGTGGACATGAACGACGTGGAGCGCACGGCGCTGGTCATGCTGTCCGACCCCATCCTCTCGGGCTGGGTGCAGGAGCGCCTGGACGCGCGCGTGCGCCACCTGCTGGTGGATGAGTTCCAGGACACCAACCCGCTGCAGTGGCAGGCGCTGCATGCCTGGCTGGCCGGTTACGCGGGCGCGGGCGGCGGCCAGCAGCCGCCCAGCGTGTTCATCGTGGGTGACCCCAAGCAGAGCATCTACCGCTTTCGCCGCGCCGAGCCGCAGGTCTTCAAGGCCGCCCAGGCCTTCGTACGCGAGGGGCTGGGGGGCGACCTGCTGGCCTGCGACCACACGCGGCGCAACGCCATCGGCGTGATTGCAGCGGTGAACCAGGCCATGCAGGCGGCGCAGGCGCAGGGTGAGTACGCGGGCTTTCGCGACCACACCACCGAATCGCGCGACCCGGGGCAACTGCTGCGCCTGCCCCCGATCACGGCGCCTGACGGGGGTGATGCCGCCGCGGCCACTGCCCCCGAGTGGCGCGACACTCTGACCCAGCCGCGCCATGAAGCCGAGGAAACCCTGCGCATGCGCGAATGCGCGCAGGCTGCGCAATGGGTGGCGGCGCAGATCGCCGCGGGCGTGCAGCCGCAGGAGATCATGGTGCTCGCGCGCAAGCGCGACCGGCTGGCCTCCCTGCAGGAGGCCCTGCGCGCGCTGCACGTGCCCTGCGTGCAGCCCGAGAAGGCCGAGCTGGGCGAGGCGCCCGAGGTGCAGGACATCGTCGCGCTGCTGGATGCGCTGGTCTCACCGGGGCATGACCTTTCGCTGGCGCGTGCGCTGCGCTCGCCGCTGTTCGGCCTGACGGATGACGCGCTGGTGCAGATTGCGCTGCGGGTACGCCAGACGGCCGCAGAAGGATCCCCGTGCAGCTGGTTCGACGTACTTCAAAAAAGTGAGCTGCTACCGCCCGACCTGCAAGCGCTGGCGCCTGTTTTGGCTCAATACAAGCGATGGGTGGAAACACGCCCCCCCCACGATGCGCTGCATGCCATCTACGAACACGGCGACGTGCCCGCGCGCTTTGCCGCCGCGGCTCCCGCCTCGCAGCGTGCGGGCGTGCTGGCCAACCTGCGCGCTTTGCTGGCCGCGGCGCTGCAGCAGGGCGGGGGACGCTACCTCACGGCCTATGCCTTCGTGCGCGCCATGAAGCGCCCGGGCATGCGCGCACCCGGCCGCGTGGAGGCGCAGGCCGTGCGCCTGCTCACCATCCACGGCGCCAAAGGGCTGGAGGCGCACAGCGTGCTGCTGCTGGACACCGATGCGCGCGCTCAGAAGGCCGAGACCATGGGCGCGCTGGTCGACTGGCCGGGCGAGCAGGCCGCTCCGCTGCGCTTTGTCTTTCTGGCCAGCGAATCCAACCCGCCGCCCAGTGCGGTGGACCTGCTGGCGGCGGAACTGGCGGAGCGCCAGCGCGAGGAGCTCAACACCCTCTATGTGGCCATGACACGCGCCAAGCATTGCCTGGCCTTGTCGGCGGTGCAGTCCAGCACGGCCGCGCCCGGCAGTTGGTGGAACCGGCTGGCCGAGTCCCTGCAGGACGCGCCAGTGCCGCCCGCCGCGCCATTGGGCGATGTGGCTGACGATGCCGCCGTCGCGTTGCCGCAGCTTCCGCCGTATGCGGGGGCTGCGCCGGGGGCACAAGCCGCTGCGGCGGGTGCTCCCGTCTCCACCCCGCAGTCGCGCCAAGGCGAGGCCATGCACCAGTTGCTGGAGCAGGCGGGCGTGGTCGGCGCCCTGCGGGCGGGCGGCGTGTGGCCCGCGCGGCGGCTGGCGCAGCTGGCGCGCGATTTCGACATCACGGCGGAGGCTGCCGCACAGGCCGCAGCGATGGCGCGGAGCATTCTGCAGGGCGAGGGTGCCTGGGCGTGGAACCCCGATCACGTGGAGCAGGCCCTCAACGAAGCGCCGCTGGTGTACCAGGGCCAGGGTCTGCGTCTGGACCGCCTGGTGCGGCTGCGCCAGCCGCGTGAGGGTGCGCGCTGGTGGGTGCTGGACTACAAAAGTGCCACCGCGCCCGAGCGCCAGCCGCAGCTGATGGCCCAGCTGCGCCTGTACCGCGAAGCGGTGGGAGCGCAGTTTCCGGGCGAGCGGGTGGGCGCGGCTTTCTTGACGGGCGATGGGAGGCTGGTGGTCGTGGACGCGCCAGGGCAGGGCGTGCTGTTCTGACCGGGTGGGCAGGCGCCGGGCCTGTGGCCGGCGTACGGGAATACCCCGCGTCGTGCGCAGGGGTAGGTACCATCGGTTGATTCTGCCGATTGATCGATGACCCATGAACCACACCCTCGTCCCTGATGAACTGGATGTCCTGGTCGAGTTGCTGCCAACACCCGGCACGCGCGTCATCGAACTCGGATGCGGCGGAGCGCGCATGGCGCGGCAGATGCTGCAGCGTTGGCCGGACATGCGGTATCTGGGGCTGGAAGTGGACCTCCGGCAGCACGCAATCAACCTGCAGGACACGCCGCCGCGCATGCGCTTTGCCGTGGGTGGTGCGCAGGCCATTGCATGCGATGACGCGCAGTTCGACCTGACGCTGATGCTCAAGTCCCTGCACCACGTGCCGCTGGATGCGATGGACCAGGCGCTGACCGAAGTGGCGCGCGTGCTGCGTCCCGGCGGGCATCTGTACGTTTCGGAGCCGGTCTACGAAGGCGCGCTCAACGAGATCGTGCGCCTGTACAACGACGAAGGCATCGTGCGCGCCGCTGCGCAGGCGGCGCTGGACCGCGCGCTGGCTGTCCGCGGCACCTGGGAGCAGGTGGCGCAACGGCGATTCGACATGCCTGTGCATTTCGAGGACTTCGCCCAGTTTGAGCGGCGGATGATGAACCCCACCTTTGCCGACCACCGCATCGACGCGCGCTTGCGCGAGCGCGTGGCGGCGGCCTTCGCGCCGCATTGCACGATGCAGGGAGCGCACTTCGTGCGGCCCATGCACGTGCGCCTGCTGCGGCGTGTGGGTTGATGAAAGCAACACCATGATGGATACGGATCTGCGATCCTGCGAGATCGCCGTGATTGGCGCGGGGCCGGCTGGCCTGATGGCCGCCGAGACCGCAGCAGCGGCGGGCCTGAGCGTGCAGGTGTTCGACGCCATGCCTTCGGTGGGACGCAAGTTCCTGCTGGCGGGCAGGGGTGGGCTGAACCTCACGCATTCCGAACCGCTGGCGGCCTTCATGGCGCGCTATGGCGATCGCCAGCAGGCGCTGACGCCCTGGCTGCGAGACTTTGGCCCCGAGGACTTGCGCGCGTGGGCTGATGCCTTGGGCGCGCAGACCTTCGTCGGTACGTCGGGCCGGGTGTTCCCCAAGGACATGAAAGCCGCGCCGCTTCTGCGTGCCTGGCTGCACCGCTTGCGCGGGCAGGGGGTGCAGCTGCACATGCGCCATCGCTGGATGGGCTGGGCCGACGCATTGAATGGCATCACGCCGCCTGTGCTGCGCTTTGCCGCGCCGGCGGGAGAGGTGCGGGTAAGGGCGCGCGCCGTCGTGCTGGCCCTGGGCGGCGGCAGCTGGGGCCGCCTGGGCTCGGACGGTACCTGGGCGCCGCTGCTGGCGCAGCGCGGCGTGCCTGTGGCGCCGCTGGCGCCGTCCAACTGCGGTTTCGACGTACCGCGCGTGGATGCGCCCGTGGGCGAGACGCGGCGAGAGTTCTTTCTGGAGCTCATCGGCCGAGGCGCGCCCGCCGTCGGCTGGACGCCGCATTTCGTCGAGCGCTTCGCGGGCCAGCCCTTCAAGTCGGTGGTGCTGTCCTTCACCGACAGCCAGGGCCGGCGCTTTGAGCGGCGCGGGGAATTCGTGGCCACGGCCACGGGCGTGGAAGGCAGCCTGGTCTATGCGGTCTCCAGCCTGCTGCGCGACGAGATCGTGGCACACGGTCACGCCACCTTCCACCTGGACCTGCTGCCCGACCACACGCCCGAGCGCGTGCTGGCCGAGGTGCGCCACCCGCGCGGCTCGCGCAGCCTTTCCACCCACCTCAAGAGCCGGCTGGGCCTGGACGGCATCAAAACCGCCGTCCTCTACGAACAACTGGGCAAGGATGGTATGTCCGACCCGGTGGCGCTGGCCCATGCCATCAAGGCCTTGCCCATCACCGTGGTGGCAGCACGCCCATTGGATGAGGCCATCAGCACGGCCGGCGGCGTGGCCTTCGAAGCGCTGGATACGCGCCTCATGCTGCGCACCATGCCCGGGGTTTTCTGCGCGGGCGAGATGCTGGACTGGGAGGCGCCCACCGGGGGTTATCTGTTGACTGCGTGCTATGCCACCGGGCGTGCGGCAGGGGCGGGTGCCGCGCACTGGCTGGCAACGCAGGCGTAGTACAGCAGGGGCGCCGCTTTAGGGCATGCTCTGCGATCATTGCAAGAAGGTCGGCGTCAACCCAGAGCGTTGCATGAGCGCGCGGTCAAAACTTCGCGCGGTAATACACCATGGGCCCGCCGCGGCGGGCGCGCAGCACCAGCCGCGCATCGCCTTGCAACTGCACGCCGATGGCGCCCAGCTCGGGGACCAGACCGCGCGTGCGCGATGCGGACCATTGCACCTCCAGACGGGTGCCAAAGTTGCTGCCCTGGTCGCGACCCCAGATCATGCCCATGGCGTCGTGCAGGCCCGTGTGCGGGTGGGTGCGGGCCCAGGCCTGCAGGTCCAGCCGTACGCGTGGCTGCAACTGTGATCGCCAGCGCAGACCCAGGTCGTAAGCCAGCGGGGTGCCTGGCGGGTAGGCAGGGCTGACGGATCCTGCGCGGGCCGCGCCGTCCGACGGAACCACCACGCCCAGCGTCAGCCCCAGGCGGGAAGCTTGCAGCGGCGTGAGCCAACGGGTGATGTCCGTGTACTGAACGCTGTTGCCGAATGCTGCGCGCGGAAGATCGCTGCCGTTCAGGTCGGGGTAGGTGGCGGTGTTCTGCGTGAAGGCGGCGGAAGAAGGCTCATCCTGAGCCTCTCGCAATGCGGCCGCAGCGCCGTCTGCCAGGCTCTCATCGCTCCGGGCGGGAAATGCCGCGCAGAGGCACAGCAGGCACACAATGCCCCAATCCATGGCCGGCCGTGGCAGCGGCCGGAGCAGATGACTTGCAAGCAGCGCGGACATGGCAGACAGCATGGCGGCACGGGACAGCAAGAAAGTGGATCGGTGGCGAGAACTCCTGGGGCACAGTATGGACCGCGGGCACGTGCTTGTCGCGATCGCCGTGCTTGTTCCGCTGTAGGACGGAGCTGACGCATGCCGCTCATGTGCAGGCAACGCCGCAACCGCCCGATGAAACGCAAAGCGCTCAGGCGACGCAAAAAAAGAATGGGAAAGGAAAGAAGAAGGTGACGAGCCTTACCCCCGGCACTGGCTCCACAGTTAGGGCTGCTTGGTTCCCCACCTGACCCGGTTGGCCGCTTCACCATGCGGGGAGGCCCGTCGCCTGTGATTGTACGACGAACCACGCTCTGCCCGTGGCCCGTCAGAACTTTGCCCGGTAGTACAGCATGGGGCCGCCGCGCCGGACGCGCAGCAGCAAACGTGAGTCGCCCTGCAGTTGCACGCCGATGGCGCCAAACTCGGGCGTGCTGGGCAGCGAGTAACCGTCTGGCTCGGGGTAGTCACGCGCACGCAGATCCAGGTCCGCAGGTAATGCCTGGTGCTGCGTCGGTGGATCGACGGCGGAGGTGTCTTTAGAACCATCCTGTGCTTGCGTTGGTGGCTGCAGGCACAGACACAGTAGCAAGCGGCTTAGACGCACCCCAGCCGACCGGGTCAGCAACCCTTGTCGCGATAGCCGCCTGCGGGCTGCAAGGGTTGGAAGCAAGGCGGGCAACATGGCGGTGCGGTGCGACTGGCCGTTTGCAGTCGATCCCGGGGAGTATGAATCCTGGCAGAGAGCAGATCGCCCTCGGTCGGCGCGGTGGCCCGCGTAGGCCCGGGCCAGCTAGAAGCCTTGGCGCGCTGGTGTCTGGCCCGCACATAGAATCACGCCCCATGTCCTATCTTGTGCTCGCCCGCAAATACCGTCCCAAGACCTTCTCTGAGATGGTGGGGCAGGAGCACGTGGTGCAGGCGCTCTCCAACGCGCTCACGCAGCAGCGGCTGCACCACGCCTACCTGTTCACCGGCACGCGCGGCGTGGGCAAAACCACGGTCTCGCGCATCCTGGCCAAGTCGCTCAATTGCCAGGGGCCGGACGGCCAAGGCGGCATCACTGCCACGCCCTGCGGCGTGTGCCCGGCCTGTACCGACATCGATAGCGGCCGGTTTCCTGACTACACCGAGCTGGATGCCGCCTCCAACCGCGGCGTGGACGAGGTACAGGGGCTGCTGGAGCAGGCCGTCTACAAGCCGGTGCAGGGGCGCTTCAAGGTCTTCATGATCGACGAAGTGCACATGCTCACGAACACGGCGTTCAACGCCATGCTCAAGACGCTGGAGGAGCCGCCGGAATACCTCAAGTTCGTGCTGGCCACCACCGATCCACAGAAGGTGCCGGTCACGGTGCTCTCGCGCTGCCTGCAGTTCAACCTGCGGCCCATGGCGCCCGAGACGGTGCTGGAGCACCTTACCCGCGTGCTGGCCGCCGAGAACGTGCCCGCCGAGCCTCAGGCCCTGCGGCTGCTGGCCCGCGCCGCGCGCGGTTCCATGCGCGACGCGCTCAGCCTGACCGACCAGGCGATTGCCTTCGGCAGCGGCCAATTGCAGGAAGCCGCTGTGCGCCAGATGCTGGGCAGCGTGGACCGCAGCCATGTGTTCCGTCTGATCGACGCGCTGGCGCAGGGCGATGGCCGCACGGTGGTCGAGACGGCGGACACCCTGCGCATCAACGGCCTGTCCGCCGCCTCCACGCTGGAGGACATGAGCGCCGTGCTGCAGCGCATGGCCGTGTTGCAGGCCGTTCCGCAGATGGCTGCGGCCGCGGACGCCGCCGACCCTGAGGCGGCAGAGGTTGCGCGCCTGTCTGCCGCCCTGCCGGCCGACGAGACGCAGCTGCTGTACAGCATCTGTCTGCACGGCCGCGCCGATCTGGGTCTGGCGCCCGATGAATATGCCGCGCTGACCATGGTGCTGCTGCGCCTGTTGGCGTTCAAGCCGGCGGCTTCGGAAGGCGGCGCGGCTGCCTCGGCTGAAAAAAAAACTCTGACGCGGCCTGAAGCCGCAGCGCCGTCGGCCCATGCGCTGGCCGATACGCCGGTAGTCCAGGCACCGCAGGCTGTGCCGGCCGCCGCGGACCGGGCTCCCGCACCGCCGCCGGTGTCGGTGCACCCGGCTCCTGTCGCGGCGCCCGCGATGGACTGCGCGACTGCCGCGCCCACCCGGCCCGCCGCATCGGCAGCGCCTACGCGGGCGCAAGCCACGCCGGACGATGTGAACCAGGCCGTGCAGGACGCGTTGGACGCGGGCGACCGCGAATCGCCCCCGTGGGAAGCCGGCGACGCGGCCCAGGCGCCCGTACGGGCCGCAGCGCCTGTGCGTCTGCCCGTACGCTCCCCTGAGGATTTAAGGCAAAAAACACTTCCAGCGCCCGCCCATACAGCGCAAGCAGCTCCTGAAACGGTAGCAATCCCCGTGCGTACCGCGCCGGAACCCGGCGCGCGCCTGCAGCCCCTGCCATCGGCGGCCCCGGCACCCGCGCGGCTGGTGCGCACGGAGGAGGGCGATGTCTGGCATGCCACCGTGCAGCAGCTCATTGCCCAGGAGGCCATCACCGCCCTGGTGCGCGAACTGGCGCTGCAGTCGCAACTGGTGGCGCGTGACCCGGACCATTGGCTGCTGCGCGTGGAGCGGGAGTCGCTCAACCAGCCCACGGCGCGCGAGCGCCTGCGCGCGGCGCTGGAGGCCGCGGGCCATGCGCGCCAGATCAGCGTGGAGGTGGGTGTGGTGATCGACAGCCCCGCGCGCCGCAACGCGCACGCCGCGGCCGAACGCCAGCGCGTGGCCGAGGAGATCGTCCACAACGACCCCTACGTGCAGCAACTGATGCGTGATTTCGGGGCGAAAATCGTGCCGGGCAGCATCAAGCCTGCATAACCATTTTTGAAACGCAAAGGAAACCATCCATGTTCAACAAGGGACAGCTCGCCGGCCTCATGAAGCAGGCCCAGGCCATGCAGGACAACCTGAAGAAGGCCCAGGACGATCTGGCCAACATCGAGGTCGAAGGCGAATCCGGCGCCGGCCTGGTGAAGGTGCTGATGACCTGCAAGCACGACGTCAAGCGCGTGACCATCGACCCCAGCCTGCTGGCCGACGACAAGGACATGCTGGAAGACCTGGTGGCCGCCGCTTTCAACGCCGCGGTGCGCAAGGCCGAGGAAACCTCGGCCGAGAAGATGGCCAAGATCACGGCCGGCATGCCAGGCCTTCCCGGCGGCATGAAATTCCCCTTCTGAGGGCAGGCTACTGCGCGCTGGCCACGCGTCGTTGGGCAGTGCTCGCAATCCTCACGTACTAGGCAAGTACGTTCCGGTTGCTGCGCTCCGTCCGCCTCGCCTGGCAGGCGCTCGCTACGCCCTTGGGGGCGGCGTTTGCACTCCGAAATCCATTCTTCATGTCCGACACCAGCTCCCTTGACGCACTGATCCAGGCCCTGCGGCGCCTGCCGGGCGTGGGCGTGAAGTCGGCGCAGCGCATGGCGTTCCATCTGCTGCAGCATGACCGCGCCGGCGCGCAGGTGCTGTCGCAGGCGCTGGCGCAGGCGGCAACGCAGGTGCGCCATTGCGAGCGCTGCCACACCTTCACCGAGGGCGCGGTGTGCGAGACCTGCCTGGACCCGGCGCGCGACGCCACCCGCCTGTGCGTGGTGGAGACGCCCGCCGACCAGGCCGCGATGGAGCGCACCGCGGCGTTCAAGGGGCTGTACTTCGTGCTCATGGGGCGGCTGTCGCCGCTGGATGGGGTGGGGCCGCGCGACATCGGTGTGCACAACCTGCTGGAGCGCGCCAGCGACGGCGTGGTGCAGGAGGTGATCCTGGCCACCAGCTTCACGGCCGAGGGAGAGGCCACGGCCCACGCGATCGGCGAGGCGCTCAAGCGCCGCGGCGTGCACGTCACGCGCCTGGCGCGGGGCGTGCCCGTGGGCAGCGAGCTGGAATACGTGGACCTGGGCACCATCGCTCATGCGCTGGCGGATCGGCGCTGAATATCAAAAACAATAGCTGCTAGCGCTTGTTGGATAAGCGCTGGAGGCCAAGAACACTGCAAAAATGAACACAACAATGCATGTGGCCCGCTTCACCGTGGCCTACTGGTGCGTGCTGATTGCGGCGCTGCTGCCCATGGCTTGCGCGCTGCTGGCCAAGCGGGGGGGCTTTCGCGGCAGCGACAACCACGACCCGCGTGCGTGGCTGGCGCGCCAGACCGGCTGGCGCGCCCGTGCCAATGCGGCGCAGGCCAACAGCTTCGAGGCGCTGCCGTTCTTCATCGGCGCGGTCATCATCGCGCACCAGTTGGGCGCGCCGCAGATGATGCTGGACCTTCTGGCCTTCCTGTTCGTGATGCTGCGCGTGTCCTACATCACCATGTACGTGGGCGACATGCCCACGGCGCGCAGCCTCGTGTGGGGCGCGGGACTGCTGGTCAACATCGCCATCCTGCTGATCGGCTGGCGCTGACACCAGCGGTTAAAGGTGCTGCTGCGGCACGGGGATCTCAGCGGTGCGCATGCCCAGCGCGGTGACCACGGCGCTCAGCAGGGCCATGGCGCCGCAGAACACCAGCAAGCCGCGGTTCAGGCCCACGTGGTCCGACAGCCAGCCCATGCCCAGGATGGGCACGATGGTGCCCAGGTACCCCACGATCAGGTAGGACGACAGCAGGCCGCCGCGCTCTTCGGGCGTGGTGAGCTTGGCCACCACGCCCATGCCCGCCACATTGGCCAGCCCATGGCCGAAGGCCGTGGCGATCACCGCCGCGCCAAACACCAGCGTGGCGCCGGTGAGCGTGGTCGCCATGAGCAGCAGGTTGCACAGCACCAGCGCGCAGCCGCTGGCCAGGGCCACGCGCTTGGTGCGCCAGTTGCGCACCATGAACTGGAACGCGGACGACAGGAACAGGATCATCGCGATCGATAGTCCGCTCACGGCCGGCCCATGCCAGGGCACGATCTCCTGCATGAAGCTGGGCGCCAGCGATGAGTACAGGCTGAACATGCCGAAGGCGCTGAAGGCGCCCATGCTCGCCAGCCAGAACTGGCGCCGGCGCAGGCGCGGCGGCGGTGTGAGCCGCGGCATCCACTGCGCGATCACGCCGCGCCAGGTGCCGGGCGGCAGGGCATCGTCCCGCGTTCCCCCTGTGGGCAGCCCGCGCAGTTGGTGCAGCGCATACACCGCCAGCAGGCCCATGGCCGCCGTGGGCACGTAGGCGGTGACGAGCGGTTGGGGCACCCACTGGGCTATCAAGCCGCCCACGAGCGGCCCCAGGCCGAAGCCCAGCGTCATCGCCACGGTGGTCAGTGCGGCCGTGCGCCGTGGATCACGCCCGGGGCGGGCCTGCACCATGCCGATGGAGGCCGAGGTGGTGATCATTCCCGACGCCAGCCCGATCATGAGCCGCGCCAGCATGAAGACGGGCACATTCCACGCCAGGGCCGATAGCACCACGCCCGCGGTCATCAGTGTGAGGCCCGTGCGCAGGATGGCCAGGAAGCCGTGGCGCTGCGTGAGCCGCCCCAGAAACAGCAGGCTGGTGAGCGCGCCGAACATGTACACCACGAAAAGATGCGTGATGTCGCTGGGCTTGAGCCCCCAGGCCTGCTGGTAGAGCGGGTACAGCGGGCTGGCCAGCGCCGTGCCCATGACGCCGACGCACATGGCATAGCCAATCCAGACAACGGGAGACCAGGAGCGTTCTTGCATAGGTGGAGGGAGAAAGCCCGCGCGGTGGGGCGCGGCGGCGACGGGGAGCCGGCAGCGGGGCGTGTCGGGAACGGTGAATGGTACGGTGGGCGAGGGGCCCCATGCGGGCCGCCGGTGCTAGACCCCACGCGCCACGCAGCCGTGGATAGGTGGCGCGCCACACGCCTGTGCTGTCGGTGGTAGGCGAGTCTTGCGCATCGCTGGGCGGGCTGGCACCGGTTGCCATTCGCCTGGCAGGACGGCTGCAGTTGCGCGTGCTCCTTCCCCAGGCGCAGGCGCAGGCGCACGCCGGCCGGGGATTTGCCCCGTCACCTAAAATCGCCCCTGTGCTCCGCTACTGCGTGGCACTGCCGCCCGACAGGGGCAGCGCCCGGCTCGCTGAAGCACGCCTCATAACGGGGCCGTCTTATGTGCCTACTTTTTGTTCGTTGGGTTTTTCATAACGAACAATTACATTCACCCGCTGTTCTGATCTTCACCCGCCGCGGCTGGCCATCCCTGAGAGGGCAGCCTGCGCGCGCTTTGCATTGCATTTCATGATTGACCTTCGGGGTATCACCCAGATCTACCCGGGCCCGCAGGGCCCCGTCGAAGCCCTGCGCGGCATCGACCTGCATGTCACGCCGGGCGAGGTGTTCGGCATCATCGGCCGTTCGGGCGCCGGCAAGAGTTCGCTGGTCCGCGTCATCAACCTGCTCAACCGCCCCACCGCCGGCCAGGTGATGGTGGCGGGGCGCGACATGACCCAACTGTCCGACGCTGACCTGCGCGCCGCGCGCCGCGAGATCGGCATGGTGTTCCAGCACTTCAACCTGCTGTCGTCGCGCACGGTGTTCGACAACGCCGCGCTGCCGCTGGAGCTGGCGGGCATGCCGCGGGCCGAGATCAAGAAGCGCATCGACCCGCTGCTGGACCTGGTGGGCCTGGCGCACCTGGCCGACCGCTACCCGGCGCAAATCTCGGGCGGGCAAAAGCAGCGCGTGGGCATTGCGCGCGCGCTGGCCAGCAACCCGAAGGTGCTGCTGTCCGACGAGGCCACCAGCGCGCTGGACCCTGAGACAACCCGTTCCATCCTGGACCTGCTGCGCCAGGTGAACCGCGAAATGGGCGTGACGGTGGTGCTGATCACGCACCAGATGCAGGTCATCAAGCAGATTGCCGACCGTGTGGCCGTGATCGATGCGGGCCGCATCGTGGAGATGGGCCCGGTGGTCGACGTGTTCACCCGCCCGCAGCAGGACATCACCAAGAGCCTGATCGACGAGATCGTGCCCCAGGAGCTGCCCGCCGGGGTGCTGGCGCGCGTGCGCAGCCTGGCCGCGCGGCTGGAGCCGGGCGCGAGCGGCCAGCTGCTGCGCCTGTCGTACGCGGGCGAGCATGCCTACGAGCCGATCCTGTCGCACCTGATCCGCGAGCTGGGACTGGACCTGTCCATCCTGCATGGCCAGATCGACGAGATTCAGGACCAGACCTTCGGTTCGCTGGCGGTGTACGCCAGCGGCAACATGGCGCGCATCGGCGCGGCCATCGACTATCTGCGTGCCAACGGCGTGGTGGTGCGCACCGTGGAAGTGACAGGCTGAGGGGCGGGCGATGTTCGAGAACTTTTCTGAAATGATGCTGGAGCTGTTCGTCACCTCGCTGTGGGAAACGATCATCATGGTCGGCGTGTCCGGCATCGTCGGCGGCCTGGTGGGCATTCCGCTGGGTGTGTTCCTGCGCCTCACGGACGCGGGCGGCGTGCTGGAGAACGGCCCGGCCAACAAGATCGTGGGCTGGATCGTGAATGCCGTGCGCTCCACGCCGTTCATCATCCTGCTGGTAGCCATCATCCCGTTCACGCGCTTCATCACCGGCTCGTCCATCGGCACCTGGGCGGCCGTGGTGCCGCTGACCATCGCCGCGGCGCCGTTCGTGGCGCGGCTGGTGGAGACGGCGCTGCGCGAGGTGGACAACGGCCTGGTGGAGGCCGCGCAGTCCATGGGCGCCACCACCGGCCAGATCGTGTGGAAGGTGCTGCTGCCCGAGGCGCTGCCCGGCATCGTGGCGGGCCTGACCATCAGCTTCGTGAGCCTCACGGGCTACTCGGCCATGGCCGGGGCCATCGGCGGCGGCGGGCTGGGCGACCTGGGCATCCGCTACGGCTACCAGCGCTTCCTGCCCGACATCATGCTGGCCGTGGTGGTCATCCTGATCTTCTTCGTGCAGGCCATCCAGAGCCTGGGTGACTGGGCCGTGCGCCGCCTGTCGCACCGCTGATGCAGGACAGGGGGGCGCACACGGGATGTGTAAGCTCCTGATTTGATAGCTTCTGGCGCTTGTGCAGCGGGCGCTGCGGGCTGTTTTGACAGAAGACCTGCGTGTGCGGGCGGCTTGGCCGATACTCGATGGCAAAGCCACTACCACGAAGGAGACCCCGCCATGTCCGCACTGCCCGCCTTTGCGCCACCGGATGACGCGCTGTTCCAGCGCGCCCAGTCCCTGCTGGACGATGAATGGCTGGCCCACGATGCCGATCTGGCTCCCGTGCTGCCCATGGTGCTGGCGCGCGGCGTGGGGCAGGACTGGCACAAGGCCGGAACCTTCCGCCATCACCTGGTGGGCGTGGCCCGGTCGCTGGCGCTGTGGGGCCAGCCCCGGGACGTGCGTCTGCTCGGGCTGCTGCACAGCGTGTACGGCAATGCCTTCGTCGACCTGGTGAAGTTCGACGCGGCCAGCGAGCGCGGCCGCCTGCAGGCGCTGGTGGGCGAGAGCGCCGAACACCTGGTGTACCTGTTCTGCACCATGAGCCGCGCGCAGTTCGTGCAAAAGGTGCTGGCCGGCGAGCTGCAGGCCGACGGCTCGCTGGTCGTGGAGAAGAACGGCCCCGCGCCGCGCCAGACCGTGCACCTCGCACCCTACGAGGTGGCGGCCTTCACCATCGTCAGCATGGCCGACACGATCGAGCAGTGGTTCAGCTGGCAGGACGACATCTACTCGCGCTTTCCCGCCGTCGATCCTTCGCGCCCACAGGCCGTGCACTGGGCCGCGTCGCTGTGGCCCGGACCCATGCGCCCCACGGCCCGCATGGTCAGCCAGATCGCGGCGCTGGGCCTGGCGTTGCAGCACCCCGGGCTGCGCGGGCAGTTGCCGCTGCCGCCCGTGTTCGACCACTGCAGCCAGGGCCTGACGGCGCAGGACGAGGCGGCCGCCACGGCCCTGTATTGGTCGGTGATCCAGTTGGCGCAGCCGCTGGTGGACCTGGACGGCGCCACGGCCACGCTGGAGCAGGCCGTGCGCCTGAACCCCTGGGTGGGCGAGCCGCAGATGGTGCTGGCACAGCTGTACCTGTCGGCCGGCCGCGCGCAGGACGCGGCGTGCGCCGCACGCGGGGCGCTGCAGGCCTTCAGCGCCTGGGGCAATGCCTGGGACAAGCGCGTGCAGTGGGACGCCTGGATCGCCTGGACGCGCATCCTGCTGCAGTCGGCCGAGGAGGGCGGCTGGCCCGCGCGGCTGGACAAGCTCAACAACGTGGCGCTCAAGGGCTGACGGGGCGGCGCCGCGGCCTTCCCGGGGCGGTGGAGGATGCACGGCCTTTCACCCCCTCAGGTGCTCTGCCGCTCGGTTGCTCTTCATGTGTGCGGGTTCTTTGGATATGGAAAAGTATTCGTTCGGAGGGCGCGCCGCAGGGGCTACGATGCCGGCTCTCCCTGTAACGGTATGAAAGGTTTCCCGTGATTTCCAAGCGCTCCCTGCTCCAATCGACCCTGGCCCTGGCAATGGCCGCCGGCCTCTCGGGCCACGCCCTGGCGCAGGACAAGCCGCTGAAGATCGGCGTGACGGCGGGCCCGCACGCGCAGATCTTCGAGCAGGTCAAAAAAGTGGCCGAACAGCAGGGCCTGAAGATCCAGGTGGTGGAGTTCAGCGACTATGTGCAGCCCAACGCGGCTCTGGCCGCCGGCGACCTGGACGCCAACAGCTACCAGCACAAGCCCTACCTGGATGCGCAGATCAAGGATCGTGGCTACAAGTTCGCCGTGGCGGCCAACACCGTCAACTTCCCCATCGGCCTGTATTCCAAGAAGGTCAAGAAGCTGGCCGACCTGAAGGAAGGCGCGCGCTTCGGCATTCCCAACGACCCCACCAACGGCGGCCGCGTGCTGCTGCTGCTGCAGGCGCAGGGCCTCATCAAGCTCAAGGACGGTGCAGGCCTGAAGGCCACGCCGCTGGACGTGGTGGGCAACCCGAAGAAGCTCAAGTTCGTGGAGCTGGACGCCGCGCAGCTGCCGCGCTCGCTGGACGACCTGGACGCCTCGGCCATCAACACCAACTTCGCCATCTCCGCTGGCCTGAACCCCAAGACCGATTCCATCGCGCAGGAAAGCCCGGACGGCCCCTACGTCAACCTGCTCGTGGTGCGTGAGGCCGACAAGAACAAGCCCTGGGTGGCGCAACTGGTCAAGGCCTACCAGAGCGAGGAGATCCGCCGCTTCATCGAGACGCAGTTCAAGGGCTCGGTGCTGGCAGGCTGGTGATGGCGCGCGGCGGGGGCGTCGACCGGCCCCCGGCCCCGGTGCCGTGACCGCCGCTTGTCTGACAGCAGCGTTCCAAGACGGCCCGTAAGATGGTCCGGCCGCCCGCCATCGCGATGGCGCTGCGCGGCGCCTACCTCTGCCAGAAAGGGTCCGTATGAGCCACTACCGCATTGCCGTCGTCGTCGGCAGCCTTCGCAAGGATTCGTTCAACCGCAAGCTGGCCCATGCGCTGGCGCGCATGGCGCCCGCGGACTGCGAATTCCACCAGGTGCGCATCGACGACCTGCCGCTGTACAACCAGGATGACGACGGCCAGCAGGCCGAGTCCGTGCAACGACTCAAGAAGGAGATCGCCGGGTCGCAGGGCGTGCTGTTCGTCACGGCGGAATACAACCGCTCCATCCCCGGCGTGCTCAAGAACGCCCTCGACAACGCATCGCGCCCCTATGGCCAGAGCGCCTGGGCGGGCAAGCCCGCGGGTGTGATCGGCGTGTCCATCGGCGCCATGGGCACGGCGATGGCGCAGCAGCATCTGCGCAATGTGCTGGCCTACCTGGACATGCCCACGCTGGGCCAGCCCGAGGCATTCATCCATGCCAAGGACGGCCTGTTCAACGAAGACGGCACCATCGGCGAGGGCAGCAAGGACTTCTTGCAGCGCTGGATGGACCGGTACATCGCCTGGGTCAAGCGCCACAACGGCTGACGGTTGCTATCGATTGGATAGCTATTTGCGCTTGACTATAAAGGGTTATAGCCTATTTTGATATGAAAAAACCCGCCCCGGCATGGCCGGAGGCGGGTTTTGTTTGGCGAGGCGCCGGGGCTGGTCAGGCGGCCTGGCTGACGCGGTCCTGGTTGGCGGCATGGGCCTTTACGTGGGCCTCGATCGCCTGGGCGGCGGCGGCCAGGGCCTGGGCCTTGGCATCGCCACCCATGGCCACGCCCTCGGCGCGCACGAAGCGCACGTCGGTCACACCGAAGAAGCCCAGCACGGTCTGCAGGTAGCTTTCCTGGTGCTCCATGGCGCGGCCGCCTTCGCTGGTGGAATACACGCCGCCGCGGCTCGACGCCACGATCACCGTCTTGCCCTTGGCCAGGCCCTCGGGGCCGTTGGCGGTGTACTGGAAGGTGCGGCCGGGTTGGGCGATGCGGTCGATCCAGGCCTTGAGCTGCGTGGGGATGGCGAAGTTGTAGAACGGTGCGCCGATCACCACCACGTCGGCCGCCAGGAACTGGCTCACCAGCCGCTCGGACACGGCGTTCTCGCGCTGCTGCGCCTCGCTCAGGCCGTCGGTCTGGCCGGTGCGCGGTGCCATCGCATCCATCGTGAAGTGCGCAGGCGCGTCGGCCACCAGGTCCAGGTAGCTCACCTGGGTGGCGGGATGGCTGGCCTTCCAGGCCTCGACGATCTGCGCCGTGAGCTGGCGCGAGACGGACTGGTCACCGGTGATGGCGGAATCGATGTGCAGCAGTTGCATGGAAATCTCCTGGGGATAAGGACAAACCCTCAATGGGGCGATGGATAGATTGTCGTTTTGGACCGAATGTTTGATAAGCAGGCGGTGATGCGATAGATTGTTCTGAATTTGGAACGAAAGGCGCGCGATGCAGGATCTGAACGACATGCTTTATTTCGCCGAGGTGGCCGAGCGAGGCGGCTTCGCCGCGGCGGGCCGGGCGCTGGGGATCCCGAAGTCGCGCCTGTCGCGCCGCGTGGCCGAGCTGGAAGCGCGCCTGGGCGTGCGCCTGTTGCAGCGCACCACGCGCACGCTGTCGCTTACCGAGGTGGGCGAGGCCTACCTTCGCCATTGCCAGGCCATGCGCGATTCGGCCCAGGCAGCGCAGGACACGGTGGACCAGGTACAGACCGAACCGCGCGGCACCGTGCGCGTGACCTGCCCGGTGACGCTGGCGCAGACGGTGGTGGCCGAGCTGATGCCGCAGTTCCTGCAGCGCCACCCCCAGGTGCGCCTGGAGATGCAGGTCACCAACCGCGTGGTGAACGTGGTGGAAGAGGGCGTAGACGTGGCGTTGCGCGTGCGCCCCACGCTGGAGGACAGCGGCAGCATGGTGGTCAAGCGCCTGGACGAGGTGCGCCTGCTGCTGGTGGCCAGCCCCGAGCAGTTGCGGCGCCAGGGCACGCCCACCTCGCTGCGCGACCTGGCGCTGCTGGACACACTGGCCATGTCCGCGGCCGACGGGCGCGCCAGCCTGCGCCTGATCGGCCCCGAGGGGCGCGAGGAAACCGTGCACTTCACGCCGCGCTACGTGGCCGACGACCTGCTGACGCTCAAATTCGCCGCGTTGGCGGGCACGGGCCTGTGCTGGATGCCGGACTACATGTGCATGTCCGAATTGCAGGAGGGCCGGCTGGTGCACCTGCTGCCCCAGTGGACGCAGCCGCGCAGCGTGGTGCATGCGGTGTTTGCGTCGCGGCGCGGCTTGTCGCCGGCGGTGCGCAGCTTCCTGGACTTTCTGGGTGAAACCGTGCCCGGCCATTCCGCCGCGGTCTGTGAGCGGGGCGACACGGCCACGGCCGGCGCGGCACTGCCCCGCTGATGCGGCGGTGCGTGGTGTACGCAAGAGCGCGGGATGCGTTGGCGGTGCGGCTTGATCCCCAGTGGGGGATCGATGTAAGGGCGCTTTGCTTTTGATAGCTGGTAACGCTTATCGCATAAGGGCTAGAGACCAATTTGACTTTCCATGGCGGTGCCGGGAGCCTGCGTGCCAGATGGCATTGCATATGCTCATCCGTGGATAAATTTACAAAAATATATTCTTTTGAGTTTTAACCTGCGCTCTCCACAATGCATGATTTCCTGCAACGTGGAGGCGCTCCCATGACCCCGGCAACCAAGCTCAAGACCCTTCTCGCCACGCTGGCCCTGGCGGCCAGCGGGCTGGCCTCGGCCCAGGCCAATGCGCTGCTGAACGTCTCCTATGACGTGGCGCGCGAGTTCTACAAGGACTACAACCAGGCCTTCATCGCCCACTACAAGAAAACCAAGGGCGTGGACATCAAGGTGGACCAGGCCCATGGAGGCTCCAGCGCCCAGGCGCGCGCCGTGAACGATGGCCTGGCCGCCGACGTGGTCACCTTCAACACCACCACCGACGTGCAGTTCCTCGCGGACAACGGCGTGGTGGCCAAGGACTGGGCCAAGAAATTCCCGCATGACGCATCGCCCACCACCTCCACCATGCTGTTCCTGGTGCGCCACGGCAATCCCAAGAACATCAAGGACTGGAACGACCTGATCCGCCCCGATGTGAAGGTGGTGGTGGTGAACCCCAAGACCGGTGGCAACGGCCGTTACGCCTACCTGGGCGCCTGGGGCTCGGTGCGCGAGAAGGGCGGCAGCGACGCGCAGGCGGCGGAGTTCGTGGGCAAGCTCTACAAGAACGTGCCCGTGCTGGCCAAGGGTGGGCGTGATGCCACGGCCACCTTCCTGCAGCGCAACATTGGGGACGTGCTGATCACGTTCGAGTCGGAGGTGGTGTCGGTGGAGCGTGAGTTCGGCAAGGGCAAGGTGGATGCGGTCTATCCCTCGGTGAGCGTGACGGCCGAGAACCCCGTGGCCATCGTGGAGCGCACGGTCGCCAAGAAGGGCACGGGCGAGCTGGCCAAGGCCTACCTCGACTACCTGTACTCGGATGAAGCGCAGGAGATCGCCGCCAAGCACGCGATCCGCCCGCGCTCCGAGGCGGTGCTCAAGAAGCATGCCGACCTGTTCAAGCCCATCCAGCAGTTCACGGTGGCCAAGTACTTTGGCTCGCTGACCGAGGCGCAGAAGGTGCACTTCAACGACGGCGGTCAATTCGACAAGCTCTACACGCCTGGCAAATAAGCAGTGAACACGCCCCTGAGCCGCTTGGCGCCTTCACCCCGCCCTGACTGCCCGGGTAGGGTGGCGGTGCCCGCGCATGCAAGCGCGGTGCCTGCGGGCGTGGGCCGCACCGGCTTTTGACCGGCGGCGAATAACGGATAACTCCATATGAGTGGCAAGAAAAGCGCCCCCAGGCGAGCCAAGAGGGTATTGCCCGGCTTTGGCCTCACGCTGGGCTACACGCTGTTTTACCTGAGCATCATCGTGCTGATCCCGCTGCTGGCGCTGCTGCTCAAGACGTTCACCATGACCTGGCCGCAGTTCTGGGAAGCGGTGGCGTCGCCGCGCGTGCTGGCGTCGTACCGCCTCACGTTCGGTGCCTCGTTCATCGCCGCCTGCGTGAATCTGGTGTTCGGCCTGCTCATCGCCTGGGTGCTGGTGCGCTACAAGTTCCCGGGCAAGAAGATCGTGGATGCGCTGGTGGACCTGCCGTTCGCGCTGCCCACGGCGGTCGCCGGTATTTCGCTCACCGCACTGCTCGCGGGCAATGGCTGGGTGGGGCAGTACCTGGAGCCGCTGGGCATCCAGCTCGCATTCAACCCCAACGGCATTGTGATTGCGCTGATTTTCATCGGCCTGCCGTTCGTGGTGCGCACGGTGCAGCCGGTGCTGGAAGACAGCGAGAAGGAGTTGGAAGAAGCGGCCACCAGCCTGGGCGCCACGCGTTGGCAGATCTTTCGCCACGTGATCCTGCCGGCCATCATGCCCGCGCTGCTCACCGGCTTTGCCATGGCGTTCGCGCGTGCCGTGGGCGAGTACGGCTCCGTCATCTTCATCGCCGGCAACATGCCCATGGTGTCTGAAATCACGCCGCTCATCATCATCGGCAAGCTGGAGCAGTACGACTACGCAGGCGCTACTGCCGTGGCGGTGGTGATGCTGGTGATCTCTTTCGTCCTTCTGCTGGTCATCAACGCCTTGCAGGCCTGGCAGCGCCGCCACGCAGGAGCATCCGCATGAGCGCCGCGAACACCCGTACCGTGCGGCGCGCGCAGGCCGGAACGACCGAGGCGCGCTGGATCCAGTGGACGCTGATTGGCCTTGCCATGGTGTTCCTGCTGCTGTTCCTGGTGTTGCCGCTGGCCGCCGTGTTCACCGAGGCGCTGCGCAAGGGCGTGGATGCCTACTTGGAGGGCTTGCGCGAGCCCGACGCCTGGTCCGCCATCCAGCTCACGCTGCTCACGGCCGTGATCGCCGTGCCGCTGAACCTGGTGTTCGGCATCGCCGCGGCGTGGTGCATCGCCAAGTACGAGTTCAAGGGCAAGGCCTTCTTGACCACGCTGATCGACCTGCCGTTCTCCATCTCGCCCGTGGTGGCGGGCCTGATGTACGTGCTGGTGTTCGGCGCCAACGGCTGGCTGGGGCCCTGGCTGGCGGCGCACGACATCAAGATCATCTTCGCCGTGCCGGGCATCGTGCTGGCCACCGTGTTCGTCACGTTCCCGTTCATCGCGCGTGAACTGATCCCGCTGATGCAGGCGCAAGGCAACGACGAGGAGCAGGCGGCGGTGGTGCTGGGCGCGAGCGGCTGGCAGACCTTCTGGCACGTGACGCTGCCCAACATCAAGTGGGGCCTGCTGTACGGCGTGATCCTGTGCAATGCCCGGGCGATGGGTGAGTTCGGCGCGGTGTCGGTGGTGTCGGGCCACATCCGCGGCCAGACCAACACCATCCCGCTGCACGTGGAGATCCTCTACAACGAATACCAATCGGTGGCCGCGTTCGCAGCCGCCTCGCTGCTGGCACTGCTGGCATTGGTCACGCTGGTCATCAAGTCGGTGGCCGAGTGGAAGAGCGAACAGGAAATGAAGGCCGCGGCCGCGCTGCCGCCCGAGCGGCCTGCGCCCGCGCCCGGCGCGCCGCGCTGAAGGATGAACACATGAGCATTGAAATCCGCAACGTCAGCAAGCAGTTCGGCGACTTCCAGGCGCTGCGCGACGTCAGCCTGGACATCCAGTCGGGCGAACTCATCGCGCTCCTGGGCCCCTCGGGCTGCGGCAAGACCACGCTCTTGCGCATCATCGCGGGGCTGGAGACCCCCGACGTGGGCAGCATCCACTTCAGCGGCGAGGACACGACCGACGTGCACGTGCGCGAGCGCGGCGTAGGCTTCGTGTTCCAGCACTACGCGCTGTTTCGGCACATGACGGTGTTCGACAACGTGGCCTTCGGCCTGCGCATGAAGCCGCGCAAGGAGCGGCCGTCCGAAGCGCAGATCAAGGAGAAGGTGATGAGCCTGCTCAAGCTCGTGCAGCTGGACTGGATCGCCGACCGCTATCCCTCCCAGCTTTCGGGCGGGCAGCGCCAGCGTATCGCCCTGGCGCGCGCGCTGGCCGTGGAGCCCAAGGTGCTGCTGCTGGACGAGCCCTTCGGCGCGCTGGATGCCAAGGTGCGCAAGGAGCTGCGCCGCTGGCTGCGTCGCCTGCACGACGAACTGCACGTGACCAGCATCTTCGTCACGCACGACCAGGAGGAGGCGCTGGAAGTGGCCGACCGCGTGGTCGTCATCAACCAGGGACGCATCGAGCAGCAGGGTACGCCCCAGCAGGTGTGGGACAACCCTGCCAGCCCCTTCGTCTATGGCTTTCTGGGCGACGTGAACCTGTTCAAGGGCCGCGCCAACGACGGCCGGGTGTACCTGGACGACGGCATGCAGCTGGAAAGCCCCGAGGCCCAGCACGCCGACGATGCGCGCGCGTTCGCCTACGTGCGCCCGCACGACCTGGACGTGGAGCGCTATTCCCCCGGCCAGGCGCTGGACGCGCACGGGCGCCCGCGCGGCATCGTGGTGCAGTTGGCGCGCGCCATTGTGGTGGGGCCGATCGCGCGGCTGGAACTAATCCCCGAGGGCGATACCCAATCGGCGGACAATGCGCCCTCGGACGCGTTGATCGAAGCGCAGATTCCGGCGCAGCAATTCCACGAGATGGGGCTGCGTGAGGGCGAGACGCTGGTGGTGACACCGCGGCGCGCCAAGGTGTTTCTGGACGAAGCCGCCGGCATCTGAGAGCCGCTGCCTGCCAAGGGAGCGGATGCGGAGGCCGCTCCCTGCAAGGAAAACAAAAAGTGTTGTTGAACTGGATTGATACCGCCCCGCGCCGCATCCTGGCGCTGATCAGTGCCGCCTGCGTGGCCATGCTGGCCTTTGGCATGTACCTGCAGCATGTGGTGGGACTGGAGCCTTGCCCGATGTGCATCGTGCAGCGCTATGCTCTCATAGGTGTAGCGGTCTTCGCAGGACTGGCAAGCGCTAGAGGCACAAAAGGCTGGTGGATGGGTTGGACGGTGCTGGCGCTGGCAGCAGCGGGTTTTGGCGGCTTCACGGCCGCGCGCCAGAGCTGGCTGCAGTGGTACCCGCCAGAGATCGCCACTTGCGGGCGCGACTTCTACGGAATGATCGAGAACTACCCCATCAGCCGCGCCATCCCCATGATCTTCCGCGGCTCGGGTGACTGCACGGCGGTGGACTGGACGTTCCTCGGCGGCTCCATCGCCAACTGGTCGTTTGCCTGGTTCTTGGTGTTTGCCGTGCTGCTGCTGGTGCTGTTGGTGCGCGGCGGGCGCGGCGCGCCGGACACGCTGGCCCGGGCATAACTACGCGTCTTTTTTTGACCTCTCGCGGGGCGCCTTCGGGCGCCCCGCGGCGCTTCACCTCGTCTTCACAACCCGTCTCACGCGGTTGTGGGTGGGAAGACCACGGGCGGCGCGCCGGGCTTCCAGGCCTCGTACTTGTGCATGACGCCCAGGAACAGCGGCGACTGCTGCCAGCGCACCAGCCAAGCGCGCAAGTGCGGCCAGGGCGCGGCCTCCCACTGTGCGTCGTCGATGCCGGCGAACTGGCGCACGAAGGGCGCGATGGCCATGTCGGCCAAGGCGGCGCGCGGTCCGAAGAGGTGCCCGCCCGGCTCCAAGGCCAGGCGCTGTTCCAGCACCCGCAGCCAGGCATGGGCGGCGGCCCGTTCGTCCGCCGGGCTGGCGTCGGGGTAGCGGTTGGGGTACTTGCAACGGTCCAGCGCCCGCTTGAACGGACCATCGCACTGCGCGATGAGCTCCAGCATGGCGCCCAGGTCACCCCGGCCGGGGTTGAGCCAGCCGTGCGGGTCATGGGCCGCCAAGGCCCATCGCATGATGTCCAGGCTGTGCTCCAGCACCTGCCCCGGCAGCACCAGCACGGGCACCGTGGCCTGGGGCGATACGGCCAGCAGCGCCGCCGGCTTGTCGCGCAGCACCACTTCGCGCAGTTCGCAGCGCTGGCCGCTCACCGCCAGCGCCATGCGCGCGCGGATGGCATAGGGGCAGCGGCGAAACGAATACAGAACGGGCAGGGCAGACGTGGCGGGCATGCGCCCGAGTATGCAGCGCTCTCCATCACCGCATCGGGGCCTAGGGTGCGGCAGGTGTACGCCAGCCCAGCTTGCGCCGTACGCGCCGCCAGCCCAGCACGACGCCGCTCAGGCTGATCACCGTGCCGCCCACACTCAGCGCCACCAGCAGCACGTCCCACAACGGCCGGCGCTGCAGCAGCGGCAGCCAGTCCCAGCTGTGCAGCAGGCCGAACAGCCAGCGCGAGGTGCGGCGGTGCCGGTCCAGCCGACCCAGCACTGCGCCCGTGTGTGGGTCCAGGTGCACCCAGCTGGCGTGCGGGTCGCCGAACACCAGCCGCAGCACGGGCAGCGGTTTGTCGGTGCCGCCGGTCATGGTGTGGGCGTCCCGCGTGTAGTAGTAGGCGTCGTACGCGCGCAGGGTCTCGACGCGCTGTAGCGGCGCATCGACCAGCCGGGCTGCGGCGGCTTCCAGCTCGCCCGGCTGCCATGCGTGAGGCAGGGCGGTATGCGCGTCCAGCACCGTGGGCGGGCCAGAGGCGGGCAACGCCTGCACCAGCGTATGGCCGGCGGTGCGCGTCCAGCGCAGTTCGCGCGTGTCGGTGGGCGCAGCCTGCAGCAGGGCGGCCACGGGTGCGCCTGCGTGCGGCAGCTGCAGGGGCCCGCCGTGCATGGCGTTGGTGCGCAGAGCGGGTGCGCCGCTGTCGAAGATGCGCCAGGGGTTCATGGACATCAGGCCGCTGAAGATCCAGGCGAGCGTGACGACCATGAACAGCAGGCCCGCCACGTGGTGCCAGCGCGCCCATGCGGACGGGAACGGCGTACGCCGGCCGCTGCGGTAGGTGCCCGCGAAGCGCCAGCGAAGGATGCCGATCACGCCGCCTGTGACCACTGCGGCGATACCCAGCAGCGACAGCGCATTGACGATGTCCGCCCAGTAGCGGTCCACCAGGCCGCCGCGCAGCGGGTACAGCCAGTGCAGCCACGCGCCCGCGTAGTTCCATTGGCGCTCGGTGCGTGTGGCATCGCGCACCACCTCGCCGGTCGTGCCGGAGATGTAAAGCACCGTGTCGTGTGCATCGCCCAGGCGCACGCGGTGCAGGGGCCGGTGCATGTCCAGCGCGCGGGAGTGGGTGAAGGCGTCTTCCTGCAGCGTGCCTTCGTGAACGGCATGGGCCGGACCCTGCGCGTAGGCTGCAGCGCTGGCCAATGCCCGTGGCGCGTCGACGGCCGTGAGCACGGCGCCGGTGCGGGCGTCGATCACCACCGGGGCGCCGCGCGGGCGTGCGTCGCCGGGTGGGGCGGCCTTGAACGGCTGGGGCGTGGCCAGGTACACCGCCCGCCCGCCGCTGGCCACGGCCAGCCGCAGGTCGCGCAGCGGGCCCTGCAGCCCGGCGGCGGCCAGGGCCTGGTCGGGCTCCAGCGCCACGGCGGCGCCGCGCAGCGGCGGCAGGTGCATCAGCCGTTCGGCGGGCGTGAGCTTGGGATAGCCCACGTACATCATCACCACGCCGGAGACGAACCACAGCGCGAACAGCACGCACAGCGCCACACCCAGCCAGCGGTGGGCGAGGAACATCCAGCGTTTGAGGTGCGACATGGCTTGCGTACCCCGTGCTTCAGAAAGCCACGTGCAGCGCTACGTCCAGCGTGCGCGGCGCGCCCAGATAGGCCTGGCTGCCCACGTTGGCCGCATATACGCGGTCGGTGGCATTGCGCACGCGGCCCGTGAGGGTGGTCGTGGGGTTCAGCTTCCACGCCAGGCCCAGGTCCAGCAGCGTGTAGGAAGGACACCATTGGGTGTTGGTGGCGTCGGCATATACCTTGCCCACGTGGCGCACGCCCGCGCTGGCCTGCAGCGTGGGCGTGAGCGCGTACGCCAGCCAGAGGTTGGCCACCGTCGCCGGGGTGTTCGTGGGGGTCTTGCCCGCCAGCGACACGCCGCCCTGCACGAACTGCTCGTACTGCGCATCCACATGCGTGAGGTTGGCCTGCACCTGCCAGCGCGGCGACGGGCGCAGGCCCACGGCGATCTCGGCGCCGCGCGCCGACTGCTCGCCCACGAGCACGGTCACCCCGGGGCGATCGGGGTCCTGCGTGGCGATGTTGCTGCGTGTGATCTTGTAGAGCGCCAGCGTGGTGGTGCCCTTGCCGTCCCAGAAGTCGAGCTTGCCGCCCACCTCGGCCTGGCGGCCGCTGGTGAGGCGGCTGTTGTTGATCACGTCCGCGAACGAGGCGGTGGACAGGACGCCCGACGGCGGGTCGGCCGCCGTCGCGTACTGGGCGTAGAGGTTGGCACCGGGCACGATGTCCCACACCAGGCCCATGCGCCCCGTCGTCGGCTGGTAGCTGCGGCTGAACGCGGCGGGCAGGGCGGCCGTCACGGCGCGGCGGTTGGTCAGGTCCAGCGAGATGCGCTCGTGCCGCAGCGCCGTCACCAGGTGCAGCCTGGGCACGAGGGCTGTGCGGTTCTCCAGGTACACGGCGGCGGTGGTCGCCTTGTTGGTGCGATCGGCGTGGAAGCCCGAAGCCATGCCGGGAATGTCGAAGAAGCGCTCCACCACCGGGTCATACGGATCGGTGGTGTTCACCGTGCCGGACAGGCTGTTGGGAAAGCGCGTTTGCCGGTTCACGTTCACGTCCAGGCCGAAGGCCCAGTCGCTGCGCCGGCCCAGCAGCGTGCCCTGTTGGCGGCCCTCCAGGCGTTCGCCGACCACCTGGTGGTCGTGGCGCTGCAGGAAGGCGGCGCTGCGCGCCACCTGCGTGTTGGCGGCATTGAAGCGGTAGGTTTCCACGTTGCGGTAGTCGCGCAGCGCGTCGTAGGCGTACAGCGTGTTGGTGAGCTGCAGCGTGGGTGTGGCCTGCCATTGGGTGACCGAGCGCAGCCATTGCACGCGCTGGGCATACAGGCCGTCCGTGCTGTTGTAGTTCTGAAAGCGCGTGCCAGGGTCCACACCCAGCCGGCCCACCGCAGGCGTGCGCAGCGGCGTGCCCCAGTAGGGGCGGTCCACATGCTCATGCTGCCATTCGTAGGCCAGCAGATGTGTCGCGCCGCCGCCCAGATCGGACAGCAGCGAAGCCGCCAGCTGGGTGGCGCGCGTCTCGGTGCCGCGCACCCAGCTGCCGGCGTCGCGGTGGTTGAAGTCCAGGCGCGCATGGTGGCGCGCGGGCGTGCCATCGCTGGCGCCCAGGCGCCGGTTCAGTCCCAGTGAGACCTCCTTGAGGCCGTAGGCACCCACGCGCACCTGCCCTTCGGCAAAGTCCGAGCGCTCGGGTGTCTTGGTGAGGTAGTTGATCGACCCGCCGACCGCACCGGAGCCGAACAGGAAGCTCGACGGCCCGCCGATGGCCTCCACGCGGTCGTAGATCCAGCTGTCCACGGGCCGCGCGGCGATCGAGTACTGCACGTTGATGCCGTTGAACAGCTGGGCGATGGAGCCGCTGCTGAAGCCCCGGTAGCTCACGCCGATGCTGCCCGGCGCATCATGGGCCGTCACGCCGGCGATGGCGCGCAGGGCCTCTTGCGTGTTCTGGGCGCCACGCGCTTCGAGGGTGGCGCGGTCCACCACGGTGACGCTGGCGGGCGTCTCGCGCGGGGTCAGGCCCAGGCGGCTGCCGGTCTCCACCGGCGTGTCCAGCGGCAGCAGGCCGGGGGCCTGGGTGGCGTCGCTTACCTCCACGGTGGGCAGGGTGGGCGTCAGCGGGTCGGCGGATTGGGCGGAGGCGGCACCGGCCAGCGCAGCCAAGGTGAACGCGCCGGCGCTCTGGCGTATGTCGATACGGAACATGCGTGAAAACTCTCTCGGTCTCTGCGGAAGAACGGCCGACGAGTGCAGCGCGCCGCCCCAGTGGTGCGCGGGGGGTGGTGCTGTCTCGTGCGGCAAGGCACACCCAGTGCGTGGGCGTGGCAAGGGCCGCCTGGGGAGCCAGCAGGCTCCTTGCGGCCCGGCAGGGTCAGAGAGTCGAGGGAGGGCCGCGCGCCGGCAGCGGCGCTGCGGTGGCCGCGGCAATGCGCGCCGCCTCGATGGGTTGCAGCGCATGGGCCAAAGGTGGAGGCGGCTCGACCAACGCGGTTTCGGGGGCGGGCGGTGCGCCCGCGGGCGCACACAAGGGGCAGTCCATACCGGACGCGCCCAGGGCGCCCACACTGCCGTCGTCCGCCTGGACCATCAGCATCACCGCGCCCGAGGCCGAGCACACCAGCTGCAGGGACTGTGGATGCACCAGCGGCGAGGCCACGGCCACGCCCAGCGAAGCCATGAACCAGCCCAGCACCCAGGTGCGCAGTGTGAGCGAGAGGCGGGGCCAGTTCATGGCGGCGATTATGCCCATTGCGGGGCTGCGCCGCGCAGGCATTTTTCAACCAGGGTGCTTCCACTTTTATAGCTGCCGGCGCTTGATTTATAAGGCTGAAAGGCTTTTTTGATGCGGTTTTGCTGGCGGGGTGGCATCACTGCGGCGGCGCGGACTCGCGCAGCAGCCAGTCGCGGAACGCCTGCAGGGCATCGGTCGGGGCGCGTGACTTGAGGCGGCACAGCCAGTAGTCGCCCAGCGCTGCCGTGCACGCGAAGGGCTGGACCAGCCGCCCCTGGCGCAGTTCGCGCTCGAACATGCGCACGGGCAGCAACGCCACGCCCGCGCCTTGGGCTGCGGCCTCGGCCAGCGTCAGCGACGAGTCGAACACCGCGCCGCGCAGCACGGGGCAGGGCGCGCCCGCGGCGGTGAACCATGCGGGCCACTCATCGGCACGGTAGCTGCGCAGCAGGGCCTCCGCGCCCAGGTCAGCAGGTTCGCGCAGGCGCGCAGCCACTTCTGGCGCGCACAGAGGCGCCAGCGGCGCGGGCATGAGCCGCTCGGCGTCGGTGCCGTGCCAGGCGCCGTCGCCGAAGCGGATGGCGCAGTCCAGCCCTTCGCCCGCAAGGTCCACGCGGTTGTTGTGCGTGAGCAGGCGCAGGTCGACGAAGGGGTGGCTTTCATGGAAGGCGCGCAGGCGCGGCAGCAGCCACCCCACGGCGAACGTACCCACCACGCCCACGGTCAGCACCTCGCGCGGGCGGGTGTCGGCCAGGCGCTGCAGGGCCTGGCCGATGCGCGCAAAGCTGTCGGACAGCACGGGCACCAACTGGCGGCCCTCATCGGTCAAGGCCAGGCCGCGCGGCAGGCGGCGAAACAGCGGCTTGCCCACGCGTTCCTCCAGGTTGCGGATGTGCTGGCTCACCGCGGTTTGGGTGACGTGCAGTTCCTCCGCGGCGCGCGTCAGGTTCAGGTGGCGGGCCGCCGCCTCGAAGGCCCGCAGCGCATTCAGGGGCAGGTGCATGGGTGAAGTTTTTCTAAGGGCTGGTGGCGATTATTGTCGATGGTCAAGCCCCCTGTGCCGCCTTATCGTGGCGCCTTCTTTCCACACATGACGAGGTAAAACAATGGACCGAAGAAGCTGGTTGCTGGGCGCCGCGCTGCTGCCCGTGATGGGGTGTGCCCAAACCGGGGTCGAGAAAAACAGGGCTCAGGCCGCGCAGCAGTTGCAGGCCGCGCTGGGCCGGGTGGAGCAGCGCGTGGGCGGGCGGCTGGGCGTGGCCGTGCTGGATACCGGCTCCGATGCCCTTGCGACCTACCGCGGCGACGAGCGCTTTGCGCTGTGCAGCACCTTCAAGCTGCTGCTGGCCGGCCAGGTGCTGCAGCGTGCGGACCAGGGGCTGGAGCGGCTGGATGCACGCGTGCGTTATGGCCGGGAGGATCTGGTGGAATATTCCCCGCGCACCGAGCCGCACGCGGGCGGCGCCGGCATGACCGTGGCCGAGCTGTGCGAGGCCACCATGGTGCTCAGCGACAACAGCGCCGCCAACCTGCTGCTG
The DNA here is from genome assembly GCF_056730635.1 of Diaphorobacter sp. B2A2W2. Lineage (NCBI taxonomy): Bacteria > Pseudomonadati > Pseudomonadota > Betaproteobacteria > Burkholderiales > Comamonadaceae > Diaphorobacter > Diaphorobacter sp. B2A2W2. The sequence continues at coordinate 544,073 of NZ_JBWZOR010000001.1, read as the reverse complement.
CGCCGCCAGGGCGGGCCCGCCGGCCTGACGGCCTGGCTGCGCACGCTGGGCGATGCGCACACACGGCTGGACCGCATCGAGCCCGCGCTCAACGATGTGCCTGCGGGCGAACTGCGCGACACCACCATGCCGCGCGCTATGGTGCACACCGTGCAGAAACTGGTGCTGGGCGATGCGCTGTCTGGCGAGGCACGGGCGCGGTTGCAGGGCTGGTTGCTGGGCAACCTCACGGGCGACAAGCGGCTGCGCGCGGGCATGCCGGCGGGCTGGCGCATCGGCGAGAAGACCGGCACCGCCAACGGCACCAGCAACGACGTGGGCGTGGTGTGGCCGGAGGGTGGGGCGCCGGCCGTGGTGGCGTGCTATCTCACGCAGTGCCCCGCCGCGCCCGCGCAGCGCGACGCGGCGATTGCCGAGGTGGGGTCGCTCGCGGCCGCATGGCTGGCGGCCGCGGGGTGAGGCTCAGAGCTTCTTGACCAGCACCTGGCTCTTGCGGTCCCAGTTGTACTTGCGCTTGCGTGCGTCGGGCAGCCAGTCGGGGTCCACGGGCGAAAAGCCCCGCTTGATGAACCAGTGCATGGTGCGCGTGGTCAGCACGAAGATGCTGGACAGGCCCAGCATGCGCGCGCGCTGCTCGATGCGCTTGAGCAGCTTCTCGCCGTCGCCCGTGCCCTGGCTTTGCGGGGACACGGTGACGGCGGCCATCTCGGCCGTGCCGGCCTCCGGGTAGGGGTAGAGCGCGGCGCAGCCGAAGATCACGCCGTCGTGCTCGATCACGGTGTAGGCGGCGATGTCGCGCTCGATCTCGGTGCGGTCGCGCTTGACCAGCGTGCCGTCGCGCTCGAACGGCTCGATGAGCTGGATGATGCCGCCCACATCGTCGATGGTGGCTTCGCGCAGCTCTTCCAGCTTTTCGTCGATGACCATGGTGCCGATGCCGTCGTGCACGTAGATCTCCAGCAGCAGCGCGCCGTCCACCGCGAACGGCAGGATATGGCTGCGCTCCACGCCGTGCTCGCAGGCCCTCACGCAATGCTGCAGGTAAAAACCCACATCGGTCGGCTGCTGCGCGGGCGGCAACTGGGCCAGCAGCTGGCGCGCTGCGGCCAGGGGCAGTTCGGTGTCGATGGGGTTGTCCTCGGCGTCGGGTTCCAGCGGCTGGATGCGGATGCCCGGCACTTCGGTCAGGAACAGCAGCTTGTCTGCCTTGAGCTCGGTGGCCACGCGTGTGGCGACTTCTTCCATGGCCAGGTTGAAAGCCTCGCCCGTGGGCGAGAAGCCGAAGGGCGAGATGAGCACCATGGCGTCGGACTCCAGCGTGCGGCGGATGCCTTCCACGTCCACCTTGCGCACCAGGCCCGAGTGCTTGAAGTCCACGCCGTCCACGATGCCCACGGGCCGCGCCGTGAGGAAGTTGCCGGAGATCACGCGCACGCGCGAGCCCGCCATGGGCGTGTTGGGCAGGCCCTGGCTGAAGGCGGCCTCGATCTCATAGCGCAGCTGGCCCGCGGCCTCCTGGGCGCAGTCCAGCGCCACGGAATCGGTCACGCGCATGCCGTGCGAGTAGCGCGGGGTGTGCCCCTTGGCGTGCAGCTGTTCGTTGACCTGCGGGCGAAAGCCATGCACCAACACGATCTTCACGCCCATGGCCTGGATCATCGCCAGGTCCTGCACGATGCTCTGCAGCTTGCCCGCGGCGATGGCCTCACCCGTCAGGCCCACCACGAAGGTCTGGTGCCGGAACTTGTGGATGTACGGCGCCACGGACCGGAACCAGGGAACGAAGGTGAAGTTGAAGACCGTGGACATGGGCGGTGCGTCAAAGGGTTGGCGGTGAAGCGGTGAAAAGAGGGGCGGAGACGAAAAGCGCTCGCGGCTTCCCGTGCGCCTGTACCAGGGCAGGGGCGCCAGCAAGCGCAGGCCGCAGTGTAGCGGGCTGCGCGCCGTGCCGCGGGCAGCGCAGGGAGGGAGGAGGAATGCTCCTCAAATAATAGCTGCCAGCGCTTGATTGTGACGGTTTTCGAAGGGTTTTCTTCTGAAATCCACCGCGGGGAAAGCGTGGGCAGCTATTCAAATAATAGCGCCGACCCAGCCATCAGCGCTCGCCGCGCGCCGACAGCGCCAGCGAACCGCGTGCGGTAGCCGGCCGCGCCGTCCGCACGGGGGCCGGCTTGCGCTGGGCGGGGCGGGCATCGCGCCAGCGCATGGCCCAGCGTTCCACGGTGTAGTACGACAGCGCCGCCAGCGCCGCCGAGATCAGGAAGCCCAGCACCACCACGGCCGGCCACGGCAGGTCGGCGCGCAGGTAGCGCACCACGGGGTAGTGCCACAGGTAGATGCCGTACGACAGCTTGCCCACCAGCATCAGGGCCGGTGCGCTCAGCATCTGGTGCAGCGCGCCGCGGTGCTGCTGCACCGCCAGCAGTACCACCAGGGCGGCGCATTCCACCACCGTCATGCCCCAGAGCATGGCGTTCATGTCGTCCCAGGACTGGGCCATCAGCAGCGGCACGGCCAGCACCACCCACATGAAATGGTGCAGCCGCTGGCGCAGCGCCTGGAACCAGGCGGGTTGCTCGTGCAGCAGCGTGGCCAGCAGGCTGCCGGCCAGCAGGCCCGTGGCGCGGGTGTCGAAGCGGAAGAAAATCTCGTAGAACTGCTGACCCTGCGCCACCCACAGCACGCGCCAGGCCCACGCCAGCACCACCAGGCCCAGCACCGGGCGCCACAGCGCGCCGCGCGGCGTAAAACGCGCCAACACCACCAGGAGCGGTGGCCAGACCAGATAGAAGTGCTCTTCCACCGACAGCGACCACATGTGCAGCAGCGTGTCGGGGCTGTCGAAGAAGGCGATGCCGTAGTCGGCCAGGTACAACAGGGACACCAGTGCGTCGGAATACACGTCCGTGAGGTCCGGCCACAGCAGCGGCGCGAACACGCAGTACGCCCCCAGGAACAGCGCCAGCGCGGGCATCAGGCGGAAGAAGCGGCGGCGGTAAAAACGCCAGTAGTCCAGCCGGCCGTTGCTTTGCAGTTCCTGCAGCAGCAACGAGGTGATCAGGAAACCGCTGAGCACGAAGAACAGGTCCACCCCGTAGAACGCGCCGTCGAACAGCGGCGCATGGGCGTGCGACAGGATCACCAGCAGGATCGCCACGCCGCGCAGTCCGTCCAGTGCGCTGTTGTAGGCCAGGCTCGGCGCGCGGCCGTCATGGCTGAGGGGGTTCACCCGGGGGTTGTCCATTTTGTCTGCCAAAACGCGGCACCTCCATTGCTGGGCAGGCCTGGCGCCCGCCGTGTTCATCACCAATCACATCCCGACCCGGAATGGGCTTGTCGCCAGTCCAATGCGCTGCCCAGGCCGTGCCTGGCCGCATTGCGCTGGCTGGGAGTGGTCGACACTGCCAGCCGTCCCTGAGGACGGCGCGGCACCCTTCGCTCCTGTGTCGGTAAGGCAGGCCGTGAAAGCGGTCCTGCGGTCGTGGGCACGCGCTGCGTGCCGCGCCGGATCTGCGCCCGGCCGTCGGATTCTAGGGGCCGTCCACAGGGGGCGGGTTACCAAATGTCGCTACCGATTCAGGGTGATGACTTTCGGGCGGGTGCGAAGTTCCGCTGCAAGCCGCCGTGGCGTGACCGCGGGCACGCGGGGCCCATGGCGGAGACGGTGAAATTGTCTTTCCGGTTACCATCAAAGGGTTAACCCTGATGATGCGTTCGCCCCAGCGGACGCTTTTTCTTTTCTGCAAGCGGCCCTTCGCGGGCCTCGTACACCGGCCCCACAAGGGCCTTCAATGAAGGAGAGCTTATGTTCCGCAGAACCGTTCTTGCCGCTGGCGCAGTCCTGGCCCTGGCCGCAGGCGCACCCACGATGGCGCTGGCCAAGGATGCCTGGCCGGTCAAGACCATCACGCTGGTGCAGCCCTACGCACCGGGCGGCACCAGCGACATGCTGGCGCGCATCATCGCCAACGAACTGGAAAAGCGCATCACTGCCAGCGTGATCGTGGAAAGCAAGGCCGGTGCGAACGGCAACATCGCCACCGCCTACGTGAGCCGCGCCAAGCCCGACGGCGGCACCTTCCTGGTGGGCTCCAGCAGCCCGGTGGTGATTTCGCCCACGCTGTACAAGAACGTGCCCTACGACCCGGTGAAGGACCTCACGCCCATCACCCCGCTGGCCAAGGCGCCGTTCCTGCTGGTGACGGGCGCCAACTCGGGCATCAACTCGGTGGACGAGCTGCTCAAGCTCATCAAGGCCGACAAGATCAACTTCGGCTCGGCCGGCGCGGGCTCGCCCCAGCACATGATCGTGGAGATGTTCCACATGCAGGCCAAGGCCAAGACCATGCACGTGCCGTACAAGGGCTCCGCGCCGCTGGTGCTGGCCGTGATGTCCAACGAAGTGCAGTACGCCATCGACAACCCCGTGCCGCTCAAGCCGCAGATCGAGGCCGGCAAGATCAAGGCGCTGGCCATCACCAGCAAGACCGCCTCGCCCAAGTTCCCGGGCGTGAAGCCGCTGGCGGAGCAGGGCTTCCCTGGCTTCGAGGCCGAGCCCTGGTACGGCATGATCGGCTCCAAGGGCCTGCCCAAGGACCTGGCCGAGCGCATGAACAAATACGTGCGTGAGATCCTGGCCCAGGAGAACGTGAAGCAGAAGATCTCCGACCTGGGCGCCGAGGCCTATGGCCTGAGCACGGCCGACTTTGCCAAGCTGATCGCCGCCGACATTCAGAAGTGGGGTGCTGCGGTCAAGGCATCGGGCGCTACGGCGGACTAAACGCATGCAATAGGTGACAAAAAAGGCCGTGAGGATTCACGGCCTTTTTTGCGTCTGACGCCCACCGGTCAAGCGCGGGCAGCTATCAATCAATGAGTGCTGCTACTGTCCCGGAGCCTCCAGGGCGAACAGCGGCACCTGCGCCTGGCGGCTGAGCCACAGGCCCCCGCCCATGTCGATGAAGTGCCGCGCAAGGCCGCGGCGGTACAGCGACGCGCGGTGGCGGTACAGGCGCGGGTCGGTCAGGTCTTCGTCGATGATGTCGCGCTCGTAGTCCTCGCGCGTGACGGCCTCCAGGTACAGCGCGCCGCGGCACAGGCGCCCCAGGTTGTCCAGCGCCCGCGCCAGGTCCTGCGTGCCCAGGTAAGGCAGCACGCCCTGGCAGATGACGAAGTCGAAAGGCTCGCGCGCCGTGTAGTCCACCACCGAGCCGCGCTCCCACCCAAAACGCTCGCACAGATAGGGGCTGTATTCCACGCCCTGGTAGAGCGCGCCGGGCAGGTGGTGCTGCACCATGTCCCGCCACAGGCCGATGCCGCAGCCCACGTCCAGCACCCGTGCCACGGGCACGCGCAGGTAGTGCAGATAGCTGCAGACGAAGCTGCCCAGCCGCTGCGCATGGCCGGGGTCCACCACGCTGGTTTTCTTGTCGAAGTAGTAGCGCTGGTAGTACGCCTCGTCAAACCACTGCTCACTCGCCGATTGCACGCATGCTCCTGAAGAAGGCGGCGCCGGGCTGGTACCGCTCGCCGGGAGTATGGACCAGTCCATCGCGATGGCGGGCGGTTGCCATGGGGGCTCCCCGGTGTGCCGCGCGTACTGCGGCGTCTATATTGCGCGGCAGTGCCGTATGAGAACCCGATGAAAGGAGCGCCCATGTCCGCCGGAGACTGGAAAGACCTGTACGCCGCCGCCTCCACGGGGGATCTGGCCCGGGTGCGCTATCACATCAGCGCGGGCGTGGATCCCAACTACCAGCACCCCGAGGTGCTGTGCACGCCGCTCGTCGCCAGCCTGGTGCAGGGCCACGATGCGGTGGCGCGCTACCTGCTGGAGCACGGGGCGGATCCGCACCTGCTGTCGGAGTTCGACGGGCTCACGCCGCTGCAGGCTGCGCTGCGCCATGGCCGCGGTGAGCTGGCCGCACTGCTGCGCAGCCGGGGTGCGCGGGACGTGCCGCCGCCCAGGCGCGTGGCAGCGTGGCGGCGCTGGCTGCCGTTGTAGTGCGCGGGGGGCGTAGCATCAAGGCATTTTTGTGCTGTAATGCATGCTGGTAAAGCGCTGGCAGCTATTAAAACAGGAGTAATCAGCCTTGGGTAGCGGCCCCGCGGCGCTGGCGCAGGCTCTGCCAGCCCAGCAGCGCCAGCACCACCGCCACCATGGGCAGCATGCCGGCGTTGATGCCGCCCCAGCCGACGCTGTGCAGCAACTGGCCCGAGCCGAAGGACGCCACGGCCACGGTGCCGAAGACCAGGAAGTCGTTCAGCGCCTGCACCTTGGCACGCTCGGACGGGCGGTGGCAGTCGGCCAGCAGGGCCGTGGCGCCGATGAAGCCGAAGTTCCAGCCCACGCCCAGCAGCACCAGAGCGCCCCAGAAATGGGTGAGCGCCAGTCCCATCAGCGCCAGCAGGCCCGACGCGGCAATCAGCACCAGCCCCAGGCCCGTTACGGCGCGCTTGCCCCAACGGGCGATCAGACGGCCGGTGAAGAAGCTGGGTGCGAACATGGCGAGCACATGCCACTGGATGCCCAGGGCGGCTTCGCCCACGCTGTGGCCGCAGCCCACCATGGCCATGGGAGCGGCCGTCATGAGAAAGGCCATCAGCCCATAGCTCACCACGCCCGCGATGGCCGCCACGATGAACTGCGGCGTGCGCGCGATCTGCGACAGCGGCCGCGCGCCATGCGACTCGGCACGCGGCGGTGCGGGCGGCAGGCGCAGGGCCAGCAGCAGGGGCAACGCCAGCAGCGCAAGCGCGGCCTGGCTGTAGAAACTGCCGGCGAACGGCGTGGCGGGCAGGCTGTCGCGCGTCCAGATCACCACCTGCGGGCCAATGATGGCCGCGATCAGCCCGCCCACCATGACCCGCGATATGGCGCTGGCGTGCCGCGTGGTGTCGCCCACCGCGTCGATCGCGGCGAAGCGGTAGCTCTGCACGCAGGCGCCGTAGAAGCCCGCCAGCGTCGTGCCCAGGCAGAACAGCAGGAAGTCCGACTGGCTGATGCCCCAGGCCGCGATCAAGCCCGACAGCACGCCCAGCACCGCGCCCAGCAGATAGGCCGTGCGGCGGCTCGCGCGGTGCATGAGCCATGCCGCGGGCAGGGTAGAGAGGGCCAGGCCCAGCTGGTACAGGCTCACGGGCAGCGTGCTGGCGGTAGGCGTGCTCGACAGCATCTGGCCCACCAAGCCCCCGAGCGAAATGATGATGGGGGGCGAGGCACCGCCCAATGACTGGGCGGCGACCAGCAGGCCGAGATTGCGGCGTTCAAGAGCGGTGGAAGAGGTCTTCATGGGCGGGAGGCGGCGAACAGGACACCTATTGTCTTCGCTGGACGTACGGTTCCGGGGTAGACCATGCATCACTTTTCGTAGTAGATGACGCGATAAAGGATGCAGATGGTGGCATGAAGAGGGCGGGTTGTTGCAAATGAGCCCAGTTGAAGATAACTGCGTTGAAAGGGCCGGATTTTTGTGCTCTTTTGCTGAAGGTTGCGGATGTGATTTGCCTGCTTATTGGCGGAAATTGATTGGCAATAGATGCTTTTTGCTGAAAGAAAAGGATTTTTAAGGGGAGTAGAATCCGTGGCGAATTTGCTTGGCTTTTTGGCATGCTCCCCTCCTGTTCCTCTCACCCCCCTGACGCTCCCGTGCTGCAAGTGCGGCAGGTGCGCCTGCGCCGCGGTGTCACACAGGTCTTTGACGGGCTCGATCTCACGCTGGCCGAGCCGCGCATTGGACTGATCGGCCACAACGGCGCAGGCAAGACCAGCCTGCTGCGGCTGTTGTGCGCGCTGGAGGTGCCCGACGAAGGCCAGGTGCTGTCGCACGGGCAGGATTTGCAGGCACTGCCGCAAGGGCAATTGCGGGCCCAACGCGTGGGCATGATGTTCCAGAACCCCGACGATCAAATCATCTTTCCCACGGTGGAAGAGGAACTCGCCCTGGGCCTGCAACCGCAGGGCCTGTCCCGGCGTGATGCGCTGGCGCGCGCCCGCGCCTTCCTGGCCGAACGGGGCCTTGCCGACTGGGCCGCGCGCGCGGTCGGGGCGTTGAGCCAGGGCCAGCGCCAGCACGTTTGTTGGCTTGCGTTGCTGCTCGCCGGGCCGCGGACGCTGTTGCTGGACGAACCCTTCGCCAGCCTGGACCTGCCGGGGCAGGCACGGCTGGCCGATGACATTGCCGCCTGCGGGCGGCAGGTGGTGGTGTCCACCCATGTGCTGGAGCATGTGCGCGACTACCCGCGCGTGGTCTGGCTGCATGAAGGCCGGGTGCAGGCGGACGGCCGCGGCCACGATGTGTGCGCGGCGTATGAAGCCGCCGTTGCCCAACAGGTGGCGCGGGCCCGCGCCGCGGCGGGCATGCCACATGCCCGTATGCGCGCCGCGGCCTGAGCGAAGGATGCACCGCCATGGGTAGCCTGTACAGCGAACACCTCACCTGGCTGCACCGCTGGCCCGCGGGGTGCAAGCTGGCCGGCATGGCGGTGCTGGGCACGTTGCTGTTCGTGCTGTCGGCGCCGGGGGCGTTGGCGGCGGCGGGCGTGGCGTGCGCACTGTTGTGGTGGAGCCTGGGGCCGGCCACGCGCGTGGCGCGCCGGCTCATCGTGTCGGTGCTCATCGCCGCGGCGCTGGTGGCGGGCTTTCACCTGTGGATGGGACGGCCCGAGGTGGCGGCGGTGAGCGCGCTGCGCCTGGCCTGCGCCTCCACACTGGGGGTGGCGCTCACCGTGAGCACGCGTCCCACGGACTTGTTGCAGGTGCTGGATGCGCTGCTGCGGCCCCTGGCGCACCTTGGCCTGCGGCCGGAGCGCGTGTCGCTGCAACTGGCGCTGATGCTGCGGTTCACCGAACATTTTTTCGTGCAGTGGAAGAAGCTGGACGAAGCCCACCGCCTGCGCACCGGCCGTGCCGGCGGCCTGCGGCTGGTCGCGCCGCTCACCGTGCAGATGCTGCAGGGGGCGCAGCGTGTGGCCGATGCCCTCTACGCCCGTTTGGGCGGCTGACTATTCCTGTTTTTCTTGTCGACCCAAGGAGTTGTATGACTGCTGCCCTATCGCGCAAAGCCTCTCACTCCATGGCGCTGGTGGCGCTGTTCGCCGCGCTCATGGCCGTGATGGGGCTCATTCCCAAGATCGATCTACCGCTGGGCGTGCCGATCACGCTGCAGTCGCTGGGCGTGATGCTGGCCGGCTGCCTGCTGGGCGCGCGCCGGGGCTTTCAGTCCATGCTGCTGTTCCTGGCGGCCGTGGCGGCCGGCCTGCCGCTGCTGTCGGGCGGGCGGGGCGGCCTGGGGGTGTTCATGGCGCCGTCGGCCGGCTACCTTGTGGGCTACGCTCTGGCGGCAGGGGTGACAGGCGCGCTGATGCGCACACTGCCGCAGGGCACGCCGCTGCGCACGGCCGCGAGCGCGTTCATCGCTTCCGTGCTTGGCGGGCTGGTCTTCCTGCATGCCATGGGCATTGCCGGCCTCGTGCTGCTGGCGCAGATGCCGCTGGACAAGGCCTTTCTGGCGGACCTGGTCTTCGTGCCCGGTGACCTGGTCAAGTGCGCGCTCTGCGCGGTGGTGGTGCATACCGTGGCCAAGGCGCTGCCAGACTGGCCGTTTGGTGGGCGCGAACGTTGAACACCCACCCTTGCAAGCGGCAGGCGCTGGCGCCCCTGCCGCAACTGCTGACGGGCGATGCGCTGCCTGAGCTGTTCGAGTGGGTACATGGCCCCCTGGCGCACTGGGCCCGCACGCGGCCGCACTCCCTGGCGCTGGCCAATGAAACCACCCAGTGGGACTTCGCGACGCTGCACGACCGTGTACAGGCGCGGGCGCGCTACTGGGATGCGCAAGGCGCGCCGACCACCGTGCTGCTGCCCGGTGATGCCGGCACGCTGGAGGGGGTGGTGGAATTTCTGGGCGTGATCGCCAGCGGGCGCTGCGCGGCGATGGGCGATCCCCAGTGGCCGGCGGGTGTGGCCCGGGCGGTTGCCGGGCGGCTGCCTCTGGGCTCCGGAGCCCCGGCAGCGGCCACGCCGCAGTCGCCGTTCTACGTGGGCTTCACCTCGGGCAGCACGGGCCTGCCCAAGGGCTTCATGCGCCACCACCGCTCCTGGGTGGAGAGCTTTCGCGTCAGCCTGCAGGACTTTGGTGGCGCGGCGGCCACGCGCGTGCTGGCGCCTGGCCGCATGTCGCATTCGCTGTTCCTGTTCGGCGCGCTGCTGGGCCTGTGGACGGGCGCTGGCGCGGTGCTGCAGGAGCGCTTTTCCGCGCCGCGCGCGCTGGACACCCTGCGCGCGGGCGGCGCGCCCTTGCTGGTGGCGGTGCCCAGCCAGCTTGTGCTGATGCTGCAGTGGGCCGAGCGGCGGCAACTGGCACCTATCGAGGGGGTGGAGCTGGTGCTGATCAGCGGCGCGCGCTGGCTGCGCGAGCGCACACCCGCGCTGCGCCGGTTGTTCCCGCGCGCACGCATCGTGGAGTTCTACGGTGCATCCGAAGCCAGCTACGTCGCCTGGATGGATGCAGAGCCGGGCGCACCGGCCCAGGCCGTGGGCCGGCCGTTCAGCAACGTGGACCTGCACATCGGCCCCGATCCCCGCAGCGCCGCGCTGCCGCAGGGCGTGCCGGGGCTGATCTGGGTGCGCAGTCCCATGCTGTTCATGGATTACGTGAACGCCGCCGACGGCACCGCCGCCCTGCGCGAGGGCGACTGGCTCTCGGTGCGCGACATGGGTTACGTGGACGACAGCGGTTTGTTGCACCTGTGCGGGCGCGAGAACCGCATGCTCGTCACCCAAGGCAAGAACCTGTTCCCCGAGGAAGTGGAGGCGCGCCTGCTGGCCCACCCACAGGTGGCGCAGGCCAGCCTGCAGGGTGTGGCCGACGGCCTGCGCGGCCTGCGTGTGCAGGCGGTACTGCAGTGGCAGGGCGACGCGCCGCCACCCGGCGCGCTGGAGCTGGCGGCCTGGTGCCGCGCGGTGTTGGAGCCTTACAAGGCGCCGCGCCACTGGTGGGTGTGGGTGGGCGACTGGCCGCAGACGGCCAGCGGCAAGACCGACCACGCAGCCATCGCCCGCGCGCTGCAGGCACCGTCGCCCTCGCTGGAGCGCTGGCGGTGAACGCTATTCCCATATTGGCCTGGGCGCGCACGCCGGTGGCGCCGGTCGGCGGGGTGCTCGCGGCCTGCCAGCCGCACGATCTGGCGGCGCCGCTGGTGGCGCGCATGCTGGCGGATGCCGGGTTGCCGGCCGAGGCCGTCGATGCCGTGGTGCTGGGCAACGCCCTGGGCGCCGGGGGCAACCCCGCCCGCATGCTGGCGCTGGCGGCCAGCCTCCCCGAGGGCATTCCCGCCGTGACGCTGGACAGCCAGTGCTGCGCGGGGCTGGATGCCGTCACCCATGCCTGCGGTCTGCTGGCGCTGGGCCAGGCCGATGTCGTGGTTGCCGGCGGGGCCGAGGCGTGGAGCCGCGCACCCCTGCGCATGCACCGGCCTCTGCAGGCGGAGGAGGCACCGGTGCCCTATGACCGTCCACCCTTCACGCCCTGGCCCGAGCGCGACCCCGACATGCTGCTGGCCGCGCTGGACGGCGCGCGGCGCCTCGGGCTCACGCGCCACGCGCAGGATGCGTACGCCATGGCCAGCCACGCGCGCAGCGTGGCGGCGCGCGCTGCCATGGCCCATGAAATCGTGCCGTTGCGGGGGTTGGCGCACGACGCCTACCCGCGCCTGTTGAGCGCCGCGCGTGTGGCGCGCATGCCTGCGGTGGTCAGCGGTCAATCGGTGGACGGCCAGGATTGCAGCCTCAGCACCGTCGCCGTGTCGCCCAAGGCGGACGGCGCGGCCCTGCTGCTGTTGGCCACGCCCTCGGCCTGCGCGCGCTGGGGCGTGCGGCCGCGTGCGCAGTGGCGCGGCAGCGCCAGCGTGGGTGGCGCGCCCGAGTCGCCCATGCTCTGCGCCGTCGACGTGGCACGCGCCGCGCAGCAACGCTGTGGCTGGGATTGGGCGGCGCTGGAGGCGCTGGAACTGCACGACGCCTTTGCGGCGCAGGGCCTGGCGTTCTGCAATGCGCTGGGCTTGCCGCTCGGTGCCATCAACCGGGGCGGGGGCGGCCTGGCGCGCGGGCACCCCATCGGTGCATCGGGCGCCATTGCGCTGGTGCGCGTGCTGGCGCAGATGGCGCAGCGGCAGGGTGCCGACCGCACCGACCGCACCGACCGCACGCTGCGCGGCATGGCGTGCATTGCGGGTGCGGGTGGCCTGGGTGCGGCCACCTGGGTGGAAATGCCGGAGTGAGAATGACCAAACCCCTGACGATGCCTGTGGCGCAGGACGCCTTCGAGACGCTGGCGCAGGCGCGCCATTCCGTGCGCGCCTTCCTGCCGCGGCCCGTGCCCCTCGCGCTGCTGGAGCGGTTGCTGGCTGCGGCGCGGCTGGCGCCCAGCGGCGCCAATCTGCAGCCGGGCCGCTTCTGGGCCGTGGAGGGCGCGGTGCGCGAACGCCTGAGTGCCGCGCTGTGCCAGGCGTGGCGCGACCAGGTGCCTGAGGCCGAGGACTATGGCTATTTCCCCCGCCCCATGCCGCTGGCATTGCGCAAACGCCAGGTGGCAGCCGCGCAGGCGCTGTACGGGGCGCTGGGTGTGGCGCGCGGCGACGGCGCGGGTCGGGCCACGCAGTTCGAGCGCAACTACCGCTTCTTCGATGCACCCGTGGCGCTGATCGTCACCATCGACCGCGGTTTCGGCGCAGGTGGCTTCATGGACCTGGGCATGTGCCTGCACGGACTGATGCTGGCCGCGCAGTCCCAGGGGCTGGCCAGCTGTGCCATTGGTGCGCTGGCGAGCTACCCGCAGATCGTGCGCGACGCGCTGGACCTGCCGGCCAGCGAGGTGGTCGTCTGCGGCATGGCGCTGGGCTGGGAAGACGCGGGCGCACCCGTCAACCGCACGCGCACCGAGCGCGAGGCGCTGGAGCGCTACTTCACCGTGCTGCGCTGAGGCAATGCGGAACACGTTCCCTCGCGTGTCGTGAGCCCCACCTTTTCTGCGGCCTGCCGCGTTGCATAACGGTCGCGATGGTGATGGCGGGGCTTTGCGTGCGAGGTGCGTCCCCTCGCAGCCCAGGCAGTACCCTCGTGCCGACTTATTTGACGGCGCCGGGCCGTCGCGCGGTCTTACGACGCTGTGCCACGGCGCAGCACCAACAGGTCGATATGGGGCTGCACGCCCAGCCGCACTGCGAAGCCGGCCCACAGGCCCGCGCCCGCGCTCACGAACAGGCGCATGCCGTCCACGTCGTATTGCCCGCGCACGAAACCGTTGTTGAACGGAGCGACCAGCCAGCGGTCCATGCCGCTGATCAGCCCGCCGTGCGTGTGGCCCGAGACCTGCAGGTCCACGCCGTGCGCGGCGTTGTCGCGTGCGAGCTTGGGCTGGTGCGCCAGCAGCAGGTGGAAGTCGGCCTGCGCCGCGCGCGCCTGCCGGGCCACCGCGGGTACATCGGGGGGCACGCCCTCGGGCACGCGCGGGTCGGCGTTGTGGTGAGAGGTGCGGCCGTAGACCGGGTCGCCCACGCCGGACAGTGCCAGACGCGCGCCATTCACCTGCAGCACCTGGGTCTGGTTGGCCAAGACGCCCAGGCCCAGGCGGCGAAATTCCGCCATCCAGGCGTTGTAGCCGCCGTAGTACTCATGGTTGCCGGGCGCGGCCCATACGCCGTGCGGTGCGCGCAGTTGCGCCAGTGGAGCCACGAAGGCGGCGCTGCTGCCTACGTCGCCATCCACCAGGTCACCGGGCAGGACGATCAGGTCGGGCCGCGCCGCGTGGGTGCGCTCCACCACGCTCTGCACGTAGGCGGTATGGTTGATGGGGCTCGCGTGGATATCCGCCAGCACGGCCACACGCAGGCCATCCAGGGCCTCGAGCAATTGCGGCAGGTGCACCAACTGTTCACGCACCGTGGGCGGCTGCAGGCCCTGCGCCGTGCCAAAACCCGCCGCGCCCAGCGCCAGTGCCACGGCGGTGCCGGTCAACCGCCTGCCGCGCAGCCGCAGGTGCCATGTGTCGCCCCGGCCCATGAGCGCGGCGGCCCGCGCCGCGAGCCATGCGGCATCACGCGCCAGAAGAAAGGCAATGATCAGCACCAACGTGCCCAACACCCAGCCGCCGGGCACCTGCAGATAGGCCAGCGTGGCGTAATCCATCGCGCCGGTCTGCAAGAGCTTGAGCAGCAGGGCCGGTGTCACGCCCAGCAGGGCGGTCAGCGCAATGGCCACCAGGCGCGCCTGGCGCGACATGCCGCGCACGGGCCCCCAGAGCCAGACCGCCAGCAGCGGAATCACCAACGCAGCAAGAGACACCATGGAAAGCCGGAGATGCAAAGAAGAAAGCAGCACCGGCGTACGGGGCCGGCGTGGGGGTGGTCGCGGCGACAGGGGTTGCGCCCCGCCGGCCGAGAGCGTTCGCAGGATAACGGTCCTTTTCAATGCCTTGCAGGCGGTGGGGTACTGGGCGGTGTCCCGGCCTAGGGCGTATCCCAAGAGACGTGGGGCGTACCCTGCGCTACGGTGGCCGTGGGATTCCCACCGGCCCGCGCGCCAGCAGGCGCCGGGGTTTCGCGCCGCAGCGGCGCACTTCCATCGTTTGCCATACCCATGAACCTTCACCAGAAACTGCTGCAGCGTGCCCGGCAAGGGCGTCCCATCCGCATTGGGCTGATCGGCGCGGGCAAGTTCGGCGCCATGTACCTGGCGCAGGTGCCGCGCATGCCGGGCGTGCACCTGGTGGGCATTGCCGATCTGTCGCCGGCCAACGCCCGCGCCAGCCTGGCGCGCGTGGGATGGGCGCCCGAGCAGTCGGAGGCCGCCTCTGCCCAGCAGGCGCTGGAGCAGGGTACGACCTGGATCACCGAGGACTGGCAGGCCCTGGTGCGCCACCCGCAGATCGAGCTGATCGTCGAATGCACGGGCAACCCGCTGGCGGCGGTGGACCACATTCTCGACGCCTTCGCCCACGGCAAGCATGTGGTGAACGTGACCGTGGAGGCCGACGCTTTCTGCGGCCCGCTGCTGGCGCGCAAGGCCCAGGCCGCGGGCGTGGTCTATTCGCTGGCCTATGGCGACCAGCCCGCCATGATCTGCGAGCTGGTGGACTGGGCCCGCACCTGCGGCTTTCCGGTGGTGGCGGCCGGGCGCGGGCACAAGTGGCTGCCGCATTTCTGCGAATCCACGCCCGAGACGGTGTGGGGCTACTACGGCCTGACGCCCGAGCAGGCGCAGCGTGGCGGCCTGAACCCCAAGATGTTCAACAGCTTCCTGGACGGGTCCAAGCCCAGCATCGAGAGCACGGCCGTCTCCAACGCCACGGGCCTGGCCGTGCCGAGCAACGGCCTGCAGTACCCGCCCGCCAGTGTGGAGGACATTCCCTACGTCACGCGCCCGGTGGGCGAGGGCGGAGTGCTAGAGAAAAAAGGCATGGTGGAAGTGATCTCGTCGCTGGAGAAGGACGGCCGCCGGATCCCCTACGACATCCGCATGGGCGTGTGGGTCACGGTGGAAGGCGAGACTGACTACATCCGCCACTGTTTCGAGGAATACAACGCCCACACCGACCCCACGGGCCGCTACTTCACGCTGTACAAGCGCTGGCACCTCATCGGGCTGGAGGTGGGCATGTCGGTGGCCAGCG
This sequence comes from Diaphorobacter sp. B2A2W2, assembly GCF_056730635.1. Lineage (NCBI taxonomy): Bacteria > Pseudomonadati > Pseudomonadota > Betaproteobacteria > Burkholderiales > Comamonadaceae > Diaphorobacter > Diaphorobacter sp. B2A2W2. Next base: position 528,405 of record NZ_JBWZOR010000001.1, on the reverse strand, counting down.
TGGCGCTGCGCGGCGAGCCCACCGGCGTGCCCCAGGGCTGGAACGCCGATGTGGTGGCCACGGCCAAGCGTGACCTGCGCCCGGGCGACCTGCTGGATGGCGAGGGCGGCTACACCGTCTGGGGCAAGCTGCTGCCGGCTGCGACGTCGCGCAGCCTCAGGGGCCTGCCGCTGGGCCTGGTGCACAGCGCGCGCGTGGTGCGCCCGGTGGCAAAAGGCCAGGCATTGTCCTGGGACGATGTGGAGATGGACACCACCACCCACGCCTATCGGGTGCGCCGGGAGATGGAGGCCATGTTCTCCGCCTGACCCTGGTGCGGCACGGGTGCCTGGGGGCTGGGATAATTCCCGCCCCTATGCCCCTCACGATCACCTTTCCCGAGCAACTCCCCGTCTCCAGCCGCCGCGACGAGATCATGGCGGCCATGGCCGAGCACCAGGTCATCATCGTCTGCGGCGAGACGGGCTCGGGCAAGACCACGCAGTTGCCAAAAATAGCGCTGGCCCTGGGACGCGGCAAGTGCAATGCGCCCGAGGGCACGCGCGGGCGCCTGATTGGCCACACCCAGCCGCGGCGCATTGCCGCCAGCAGCGTGGCCAAGCGCATTGCCGAGGAGTTGAACACCCCCTTGGGCGAGGTGGTGGGTTACAAGGTGCGCTTTCAGGACACGCTGCAAAAGGGCGCTTCGGTCAAGCTGATGACCGACGGCATCCTGCTGGCCGAGACGCAGACCGATCCGCTGCTCAAGGCCTACGACACGCTCATCATCGACGAGGCGCACGAGCGCAGCCTGAATATCGACTTCCTGCTGGGCTACCTCAAGCAGATCCTGCCGCAGCGGCCCGATTTGAAGGTGGTCGTGACATCGGCCACCATCGACGCGGAGCGCTTCGCCAAGCACTTCGAGGGCAAGGCCGGTCCGGCGCCGGTCATCATGGTGTCCGGGCGCACCTATCCCGTGGAGATGCGCTACAAGCCCTTTGAAGAAAAGAAGGACTTCGACCTCAACGATGCCATTGCCGACGGCGTGGACGAGTTGTGGGCGGGCGGCAAGGGCGGAGACATCCTCGTCTTCCTGCCCGGCGAGCGCGAGATCCGCGAGGCGGCGGACCACCTGCGCAAGCACCTGCAGCACTCGCCAGTGCTGCGGAACGCCGAGGTACTCCCCCTGTTCTCGCGCCTGTCGCAGGCCGAGCAGGACCGCATCTTCGACGGCCACACCGGACGGCGCATCGTGCTGGCCACCAACGTGGCCGAGACCTCGCTCACCGTGCCGGGCATCCGTTACGTCATTGACGCAGGTACGGCGCGCGTGAAGCGCTATTCCTTCCGTAGCAAGGTGGAGCAGTTGCTGGTGGAGCCCATCAGCCAGGCGGCGGCCAACCAGCGCGCCGGGCGCTGCGGCCGCGTGGCCAACGGCATCTGCATCCGCCTGTACGACGAGGCGGACTTCCACCAGCGCGACCGCTTCACCGACCCCGAAATCCTGCGCTCGTCCCTGGCGGGCGTCATCCTGCGCATGAAGTCGCTGGGCCTGGGTGACGTGGTGAACTTCCCGTTCCTCGAGGCGCCCTCGGGCCGTGCGATCGCCGACGGCTATCAACTGCTGCAGGAGTTGGGCGCCGTGGACGAGCGCGGCAATTTGCTGCCCATGGGCCGCGAACTGTCGCGCCTGCCCTTGGACCCGCGCGTGGGCCGCATGATCCTGGAGGCCCGCACCCGCGGCGCCGTGGCCGAGGTGCTGGTCATTGCCTCGGCCCTCAGCGTGCAGGACGTGCGCGACCGGCCGCTGGAGGCGCAGCAGCAGGCCGACCAGCAGCATGCCAAGTTCGATGACGAGAAAAGCGAGTTCACCGGCTACCTGCGCCTGTGGAAGTGGCTGCAGGATGCGCGCGGCGGCAAGATCGTCGCCAAGACGCGCAAGGAGATGGCGGCCCAGACCGCCCCCGCGGCCCCAGCGCGCAACACGGCCTTCCTGCCCGTCGCACAGCGCAGCAGCGGCGCGCAAGCGGAAGCCGCAGGCGAGGAGCGCCTCGCACAGTTCCACCCCGCCGATGCGGAGGAGGCCACCCACAAGCTCAGCAACCGGCAGTGGGAGCAGTTGCTGCGCCAGAACTACATCAACATCCGCCGCGTGCGCGAGTGGCGCGACATCCATTCGCAGCTGCTCACCGTGGTGCGGGAGCACCAGTGGCAGGTGAACACCGAGCCCGCGGGCTACGAGGCCGTGCACCTGTCCATGCTGTCGGGCCTGCTGGGCAACATTGGTTACAAGGCCGAGGAGAGCGAGGCCTACCTGGGCGCGCACGGCATCAAGTTCCACCCGCACCCGGGCGCGCACCTGTCCAAGAAGCCCGGCCGCTGGATCGTCGCGGCCGAGCAGGTCGAGACCTCGCGCCTGTACGGCCGCGGTATCGCGGCGATCGAACCGCAATGGCTGGAAGAGGTGGGCGGCCATCTGCTCAAGAAGCAGTTGCTGGACCCGCATTGGTCCAAGAAACAGGCCGACGTGGTGGCGCTCGAGCGCGCCACGCTCTACGGCCTGGTGGTCTACAACGGCCGCCGCGTGAGCTATGGCCGCGTGGATCCGTACGAGGCGCGCAATCTGTTCATTCGCCAGGCGCTGGTCGAGGGCGAGTGGGAGACGCATTGGCCGTTCCTGGGCGCCAACCTCAAGCTGGTGCGCAAGGTGCAGGAGCTGGAGCACAAGAGCCGCCGCCAGGACGTGCTGGTGGACGACGAGCTCATCTTCGCCTTCTACGACCAGCAGATTCCCAAAGACGTGTACAGCGGCGCCACGTTCGACAAGTGGTTCCGCAGTGCCGGCAAGGAGAACGCCGGCCTGCTGCTTCTCAAGCGCGACGAGCTGATGCGCCATGAGGCCGCGGGCATCACCACCGACAACTTTCCCAAGACGGTGAAGCTGGGCGGCGTGGACTGCACGGCCAGCTACCTGCACAGCCCCGGTGACGCGCGCGATGGGGTCACCGTCACGGTGCCGCTGTTCGTGCTGAACCAGGTGAGCGAGGAGCGTGCGGAATGGCTGGTGCCCGGCATGCTCAAGGACAAGATCCAGGCGCTGCTCAAGAGCCTGCCGCAGCGCCCGCGCAGCCGTTTCGTGCCTCTGCCGGAAAGTGCTGCGCGGCTGGCGTCGCTGTTCACCGAGGAAGAGCGTTGGGCCCAGGGCAGCTTGATCGACACGCTGCTCAAGCAAGTGCGCGACGAGACCTCGCTCGACGTGAAGCGCGCGGACTTCAAGCTGGACATGCTCAGCCCGCACCTGTTCATGAACTTTCGCGTGACGGATGAGCACGGCCGCCAGCTCGGCCAGGGACGCAATCTGGGCGCGCTCAAGGCGGAGTGGGGGAGCAAGGCACGTGGGGCGTTCCAGGCGCTTGCTTCATTAAAGATAGCTGGTGGCCCTCACCAGAAGCCAGATTCCGGTGGAAAACCATCTGAAACCAAGGAAAACCGGGCGCCAGCAGCTATCAAAAAAGAACCGCCTGTCGGCGCGCCCCCGGCCCGCAAGGCCGATGCCCGCTACGAGGATTGGAGCTTTGGCGAACTGCCCGAGCTGATGGAGATCGCCAAGGGCAGCCAGACGCTGATCGGTTTCCCCGCGCTCATCGACCATGGCGATGCGGTGGGCATCGAGGTGTTCGACGAACCCGAAGTCGCCGCCGCGCGCCACCGCGTGGGCCTGCGCCGGCTGTTTGCGCTGCAGATCAAGGACGCGCTCAAGTACCTGGAAAAGAACATCCCCGATCTGCAGAAAATGGCCGTGGCCTTCATGCCGCTGGGCACGCAGGAGGAGCTGCGCGCACAAATCATCGACGTGGCCATCGACCGCGCCTTCCTGCAAGAGCCGCTGCCCAGCAACGAGGCACAGTTCAAGCAGCGCGTGCAGGATGGGCGCGGGCGCCTCACGCTGATCGCCAACGAGGTGGCGCGCATGGCGGCGGCCATCCTCATCGAATACGCCGCCACGCAGCGCAAGATCAAAGACACCAAGAACGCTCCCGAGGCCACGGCCGACGCGTCACAGCAGCTGCAGCGCCTGATGCCCAAGCAGTTCATCGCCGCCGCGCCCTGGGCGCAGCTGCAGCACTACGCGCGCTACCTCAAGGCCATCGCCACGCGCCTGGACAAGTACCGCGCCGACCCGGCACGCGATGCCGCCAAGCTCAAGGAACTGCAGCCGCTGGAGCAGCGCTATTGGCGCCTGGTGGCCGAGCGCAAGGGCCAGGTGGATGCCCGCATGCAAGAGTACCGCTGGATGCTGGAGGAACTGCGCGTGAGCTTCTTCGCGCAGGAGTTGCGCACGCCGTATCCGGTCAGCGGCAAGCGGCTGGACAAGGTCTGGTCGCAACTGGTGTCTTGAGAGCGGCTCGCGCGCGAGGCAAGCCTGCAGGACAGGTGTGCCGCCACCGGCCGCCGCGGGGCCGTTCATGCTTTGGCGCGCACGGCGAGCGTCCGCCAACCCGTCACCGAGCTGGCACTGGCCGCGACCGGTGTGGCCTTCTCGGGCACCGGGCTTGCGGCCGCCAGCGCTCGTCTGGGCGGAACGGCGCCTTGCCATGCAACAGCTGGCGGCGCTGATCGCCCCAGCGTCAAGACGTGAGCAGCGCCTTCAGCTCCTCGGCAGATAAATCCCGCGCCGCGCCAAACCCTGCCACGTGGCGGCCCACCGAAGGGATGATCTGCACGAACTGGAAGTCGCCCAGCGCCGTCATGGGCGCTGCCTCAGGGAAGCGCCGCAGGTAGGCGGCGCGCGCGCTGGCGGCTGCCTCGGGCGCAAGCAGTACGGCTTGCCCTTGGATGGCAACGCGCTCCAGCGCATGCACGGGCTGGGCCGCGTCCTCGGGCGCCGTGATCAGGAGAGAAACCGCGGGTGATTGCCGCAGGTTGCGGGTATGGGCGGCGAGGGCGCTGACATGCAATACCAGCACCTGGGCCGTGGAGTCGATGGCATACGGAACGAACGACACCGCTGGCGTTATGGATGGCACCGATTCCGCGCCGGGCAGGGTTTGCAGCGTTGCCAGCGCGGCCGTGCGCCGGCCCCACAGCAGTTGCCGCAGCAAGCGGTCCAGGCGGGACTCGGGGGTCATGGCGTGCTTGGGGGCGGGCAGTTGCAAGTGCCGTGCATTGTAGAAACGGACCTGCGATGAACGCGCTGCGGCCGCGACGCCTTCGAAAAGTGTCAGAAGTGGTCGCAGCAGTGCCCCGCGGTCAGCGCAGGGCCAGGCGCTCCAGTTCCGCGCACACATCGGCCATGCGGCCGGAAATCACGAGCTTGCAGGCGTCGTCGGTGTCATGGCGCAGGATCACGCGCAGGGGGAGCGAACGGGTAGAGATCGCAGGCCGCAGACCTGTGTGCTGTATGGCCGCATCCGCGGCAGGCATGGCAAAGGCGCGGTGGCGGGCCGGGTTTTCTGGCGCCATGCCCGCCACGGCGGGGCTATCGGGAGGGCCGGCGTTGGGCGTCGCTCCCTGGAGTGCATCAACGCGTCCGTGCGTGGTGCAGGCAGAGGGTGCCGCGCCGCGCGACATATGGCGTGCGGCCAGTCCCCATCGGCGCAGGCGGCGCAAGGGGCGGGAAAGGGAGGCAAAGGCAAAGAGGGCAAATCCCATGTGAAGACTCCGGCATGCCAGGGCATGAAGGTGGAACACAGGCAGGATTGCCAAGGACGTCAAGCGCGCATCCGCAGGGTTGGCATGCCGCAGCCACGGGGCATGCCCGGGCTACCGCCTGCCAAACGCCCGCCACCTGCGGCGGCGCTGCATTCAACGGACTACATGAGCATGGTGTTGCGTATCAGGCCCACGGCCAGCCCTTCGATCTCGAAAGGTTCGCCCGGCTCGACGCGGATCACCGGGTAGTCGGGGTTCTCGGGCAGTAGTTCGATGGCGCTGCCTGTGCGGCGCAGGCGCTTGACCGTGACGTCATCGCCCAGGCGCGCCACGATGATTTGCCCGTTGCGCGCCTCGCGCGTTGCCTGTACGGCAAGCAGGTCGCCGTCCATGATGCCCGCGTCGCGCATGGACATGCCGCGCACCTTGAGCAGGTAGTCGGGCTTGTGCGCAAACAGGCTGCCTTCCACCGTATAGGTCTGGTCCACATGCTCCTGGGCGAGAATGGGCGAGCCGGCCGCCACGCGGCCCACCAGCGGCAGCGTGAGCTGGGACAGGCCGGGTATCGGCAAGTTGAACTGGGCGCCGCGCGCCGCATTGATGTTGCGCACGGTTTCGCCGCGCAGGCGGATGCCGCGCGAGGTGCCGCTGACCAGTTCGATCACGCCCTTGCGGGCCAGCGCCTGCAGGTGCTCTTCGGCCGCGTTGGCGGACTTGAAACCCAACTCTGCCGCGATCTCGGCGCGGGTAGGCGGGGCGCCGGTGCGCGCGATGGCGGTCTGGATCAGGTCCAGGATCTGCTGCTGGCGGGCGGTGAGCTTGGGACTGTCGAGCATGGTGCGATCCAATGCGGTCGGTGGTTGAGTGGGTTACTGTTTTTTAATCCAGTATCTGTATTTTTGAACAGTTTTTGGAGGGATGCAAGTGGCAGCTGCAAGAAAAATCGTCGTTATGGGCACCGGCGGCACGATTGCGGGCTCTTCCGCGGTGCAAGGTGCGAACGTGGGCTACACGGCCGGGCAGATCGGCGTGGAGCAATTGCTGGCCGCGGTGCCCGGGCTGGTGCAGGCCGCGGGCGGCGCGCTGGTGGCTGAACAGGTGGTGCAACTGGACAGCAAGGACATGGGCTTTGACGTGTGGGCGCGCCTGGCCGATCGTTGCGCCGCACACCTGGCCGACCCGGCCGTTGCCGGCGTCGTCATCACCCACGGCACGGATACGCTGGAGGAAACCGCCTGGCTGCTGCACAACCTGCTCGATACCACCGCCAAGCCGGTGGTACTGACCTGTGCCATGCGTCCGGCCACGGCGCTCGCGCCGGACGGGCCGCAGAACCTGCTGGATGCCGTCACTCTAGCGGCCGACCCCTCAGCGCGGGGGGTTCTGATGGCGGCCGCTGGCGTGGTGCACGGGGCGCGCGAGGTGAGCAAGGTGCACCCGCTGCGGCTGGACGCGTTCGACTCCGGCGATGCTGGGCCTCAGGGCTGGATGGAAGCGGGGCGCGTGCGCTGGGCCCGCGGCCTTGCGCCGCAGGTGGAACAGCCCGCGCATGGCGCGCTGGTGCCGATCCCGCCAGGTGCCGCCTGGCCACGCGTGGAAATCGTCCTCAGCCACGCCGGCGTGGATGGCGCGTTGGTGGACTGGCTGGTGGAGAAGGGCGTGCACGGCATCGTGGTGGCCGCCACCGGCAATGGCACGCTGCACCATGCGCTGGAGGCCGCGCTCGCGCGTGCCGTGGCGGCCGGGGTGCAGGTGCGCGTGGCTTCGCGCTGCCCGCAGGGGCGGATGATGGACCTGACGGGCACGCCCTGGCGCGATGCGGATGGGCTGAGCCCCGTGAAAGCACGGGTCAGCCTGCTGCTGGAGCTGATGCAGTCCGCTAATTCATAAGCACCGTCATGGGCCGAGGCGCTTGCCTGGACACAAAGCACAACGCCCCGCGTTGCGGGGCGTTGGCGGGCGCCGGCGGCGGGTTCGTCAGCTTGACAGTGCCGTCAGGGCGCGCTGGGTGATTTCCTCCACGCTGCCGGTGCCTTGGATGGCGCGGTACTTGGGCGCATTGACGGGATCCGCCTTGGCCCAACTGGAGTAGTAGTCCACCAGGGGACGCGTCTGGTCGCTGTAGACCTGCAGGCGCTTCTTGACGGTTTCTTCCTTGTCGTCCTCGCGCTGTACCAGGGGCTCGCCCGTCACGTCGTCCTTGCCTTCGACCTTGGGCGGGTTGAACTTCACGTGGTAGGTGCGGCCCGAAGCCGGGTGGGAGCGGCGGCCGCTCATGCGTTCGATGATGGCGTCGAACGGCACGTCGATCTCCAGCACATAGTCGAGCTTCACGCCCGCGGCTTTCATGGCGTCTGCCTGGGGGATGGTGCGTGGGAATCCGTCGAACAGGAAACCCTGGGCGCAGTCGGGCTCGGCGATGCGCTCCTTCACCAGGTTGATGATCAGGTCGTCGCTGACGAGCTGGCCCGCATCCATGACGGCCTTGGCTTGCAGGCCCAGGGGCGTGCCGGCCTTGACGGCGGCGCGCAGCATGTCGCCGGTGGAGATCTGGGGGATGCCGAATTTCTGGCAGATGAACGCGGCCTGCGTACCCTTTCCGGCGCCGGGAGCGCCGAGCAGAATCAGTCTCATGGATGTCCTCTAGTGTTTTGAAATCAGCGGGCACGCTTGCCGTCGGCGCGCCAGCGCGGGACAGGTGCTCTTGTTGCGAACAAGGATAGCACGCGGGCCATGCGCCAAGCTGACGGCCGCGCTAGCCGCCCAGGAGGGTGCGCACGCGCTCCAGGTCGGCTGGCGTGTCCACGCCCGCACCGGGTGCGCTGCCGGTCACGTGCACGGCGATGCGGTGGCCGTGCCAGAGGGCGCGCAGCTGCTCCAGCGCTTCCAGTTGCTCGGTCGGCGCCGCTGGCAGCTGTGGAAACCGGCGCAGAAAGCCTGCCCGGTAGCTGTAGATGCCGATGTGCCGTAGCGGTGCGAAACCCACGGGCACCCCCGTCTGGCCCGGCTGCCACCAGAGGCTGCCCGGCCCGTGGTCGCGTGCGTGGGGGATGGGGGCGCGGCTGAAGTAGTGCGCGAGGCCCTGCGCGTCCAGCACCACCTTCACCACGTTGGGGTTCGCAAAGTCCTCCGCGCTGTCGATGGCGTGCGCGGCGGTGCCCATGCTGGCATCGCCGCGCGCATGCAGCAGTGCGGCCACGGCGTCGATCAGCCGTGGGTCGATGAGGGGCTCATCACCCTGTACGTTCACCACAATGTCTTCGCCCGCCAGGCCCAGCAGCTCGCAGGCCTCGGCCAGGCGATCGCTGCCGCTGGCGTGGTCGGCGCGCGTCAGCAGAGCCTGCACCCCGTGCGCCTGGCAGGCCTGGACGATGCGCGCGTCGTCCGCCGCGACCACGCAGCGCTGGGCGCCGCTCTGGCTGGCCCGGCGGGCCACATGCACCACCATGGGCAGCCCGGCGATATCGGCCAGGGGCTTGTTGGGCAGGCGGGTGGAGGCCAGGCGCGCCGGTATCAGCACCGTGAACGGTGCGGCGCGACTCACTGTTCCAGCTCCTCGTCGCTCAAGGGGCGGGCCTCGTTTTCCAGCAGCACGGGAATGCCGTCGCGCACGGGATAGGCCAGCCGTGCGCTGCGCGAGATGAGTTCTTGGCGTTCGCGGTCGTAGGTCAGCGGGCCCTTGGTGACGGGGCAGACCAGCAGTTCAAGCAGTTTGGGATCCATGGTGTTCCTCAATGGCCGGACGATGATAGCGACGCCAGGCGGGCGTCGAGCGCGTCGAAGAAGGCCGGCGGGATCCGCAGGGCCAGCGGCACGGCCAGCGCGTCCGGGTGCGCGGGCCAGAGCTTGACGGCGTCTTTTTCGGTACAAATCAGCCGTAAGCGCTTATCCGGCGGGCGCTTCCAGCTAGAAAAATCATAGTGATCGGGCAGTGCTTCCTCGCTCTCGGGCTGGAGGCCCCTCGCGTGCAGCATCGCAAAAAAGTCGTGCGGCCGGGCGATCGCCGCGAGTGCGTGCAACGGTTCGCCCTGCAATTGCTCCAGCGGCAGCTGCTGCCCGCTGGCATTCACGGCATGGGCGGCGAGTTCACGTGACAGTGCGAATTGCGGCGCGACCCCATCGGGCGGGGAGCCGGCGTGGAGCACCAGGTCCACCGCGCGCGGCCAGGGCTCGCGCAGCGGGCCGGCGGGCAGTAGCCAGCCGTTGCCGGCGCCTTCGTCGTTGAAGACGCAGACTTCCAGGTCGCGCGCCAGGGCCAGGTGCTGCAGGCCGTCGTCGCAAACCAGGATGTTGGTGGCGGGGTGGGCGGCCAGCAGCGCGCGCCCGGCCTGGGCACGCCTGCGCGCCACGAAGACCGGGGCGCCGCTGGCGCGGGCGATGAGCAGCGGCTCGTCGCCCACCTCGGCTGCGCTGCTGGCGGGCAGCACTTCGCGGCAGTCTGCGGTGGCGCGGCCGTATCCCCGCGAGATGACACCCGGCCGCCAACCGCGGGCCTGCAGGTGGCGCACCACGGCCAGGGTCACGGGCGTTTTGCCGGCGCCGCCGGCGATCACGTTGCCGACCACGATGACGGGCACGGGCAGCCGCTCGCTGCGCAGCAGACCCGTGCGATAGAGCCCGCGGCGCAGCGCCGTGAGCACGCCGTACAGCAGCGACAGCGGCCACAGCGCCAGGGCCAGCGCGCCACGGTGCCGCCAGGCGCCGCGCAGCCGCTCGGCCAGGGGGGACGGGCGGCCGGGCGCGGCCATCGGCGCAGGCTTACTTGCCGGCCGTGGCCGACGACTGGGTGGCAAAGGTGATCTGCGACAGACCCACGCGGCGCGCGGCCTCCATCACCGTGACCACGGACTGGTGGGGGGCCGATGCGTCGGCGCTGATGATGACCACGCTGTTCGGCCCCGCAGTGGCGGCATCGGCCAGCGCCCGCGCCACCTGGTCGACCTGCCGGCCCTCCAGCGTGGTCTTGTTGATGGCATAGCGTCCGTCGGCGGCCACGGCCACGATGACTTCCTTGGGGTGGTCGCGCAACTGCTGAGCGTCCGCTACGGGCAGGGTGAGCTGCAGCTCGGTGAACTTGCTGTAGGTGGTGGTCAGCATCAGGAAGATGAGGATCACCAACAGCACGTCGATGAAGGGGATCAGGTTGATCTCCGGCTCTTCCTTTTGGCGGGGGCGAAAGTTCATGGCGAAACGTGCCTCTGTGCGCTGGCGCCGCTCACTTGCGCAGGCGGTTGATGTGCCGCACGAATTGTTCGGACGCCAGTTCCAGCGTCAGCAGGTAGGCGTCCACGCGGCTGCGGAAGTAGCGCCAGAAGATCAGCGCCGGGATGGCCACGATCAGGCCGAAGGCGGTGTTGTACAGCGCAATGGAGATGCCATGCGCCAGTTGCGCGGGGTTGCCGCCGCCCGTCGCGCCCACGGCGCCCGTGCCGGCCTGGGAGCCGAAGATCTCGATCATGCCGATCACCGTGCCCAGCAGACCCAGCAGGGGTGCGGCCGAGGCGATGGTGGCCAGGGCGTTGAGGTACTTCTCCAGCCGGTGGGCGACGGCGCGGCCCGCGCCCTCCATGGCGGCGCGCACGTCGGCCTCGGTGCTCTGCGGGTTGCTGTTGAGCGTGCGCAGGCCGCTGGCCAGCACTTCGCCCAGGGCCGAGTTCTGCGCCAGCTGGTTCACCACGTCGGGCGAGGGAATGGACTTGGAGGAGACCGAGATGGCCTCGTCCAGCAGCTTCGGGGGGGCCACACGGGCGGTTTTCAGTGCGACGAAGCGCTCAAAAACCAGCGCCAGCGCCAGGATGGAACAGGCAATCAGGGGCCAGATCGGCCAGCCCGCGGCTTGTATGATCGACAGCAATTCTCACTCCGCTCACGTAAAAAGCAGCGGGGATTATGGCGCACCTTCCAACCCGGCCTTTGGGCGCATCGTCTGCTTTACGCCACCCCTGTTCGGAGCACAGGGCCGGGGCACGTAGAGTCGCCGGGGAGACTCACATTTTCTGTGGATAACTTTGTGGGAAACCACGTGCATACCCGTCGCGAAGCGGCGCCGTTACGTGGTTTGCTTAGTTTGATGAAAAACTGCGCATCAAAAAAACCTTTGAAATCAATGGGTTGCACGTACTCTTGTGGTATGGGGCCGGGTTGGCGCATGGCCTTCCGCCGTGGCGCCGGATGCCCGGATCTGTGGACTAGTGCACCGGCCCGGTGCGCGTACAAGCGTGGAGCGGCCTGTGTTTGAGCGTGCAGATACAGGCGTGGCGCCGCGAATCTGGGAGGTTGGCGCGTTATGCCGCGCCATTGCTGATGCGCTGGAGGCGCGGTTCAATCCTGTCGCGGTGCGCGGGGAGATCACGGGCTTCTCGCGCGCGTCCAGCGGGCACTGCTACTTCACGCTGAAGGATGGAAATGGTCAGATCCGTTGCGCCATGTTCCGCCGTGCGGCGGGCGTGCTGGATTTCACCCCGCGCGACGGCGAACTAGTCGAAGTGCGCGGCCGGCTGGGCGTGTACGAGGCACGCGGCGACCTGCAGCTCATCGTCGACAGCCTGCAGCGCGCGGGGCAGGGGGCGCTGTTCGAGCAGTTCATGCGCCTCAAGGCGCAACTGGAGGCCGAGGGCCTGTTCGACGCGGCGCGCAAGCGCGCGCTGCCGGCCATGCCGCGCGGCATCGGCGTGGTCACGTCGCCGGGCGCTGCAGCACTGCATGACGTGGTGACGGCACTGCGCCGGCGCGTGCCGCACATTCCCGTGGTGCTGGTGCCGGCCCTGGTGCAGGGGGCGCAGGCGCCGGCATCGATTGCCGAAGCGCTATCAAAAATGTATCTGCTTGCGCAGGAGGGGCGGGCGCTGGGCGGTGATTTGGCTATGAATGCCGGGGCGCCGCCAGCCATCGATGTGATCCTGCTGGTGCGCGGCGGTGGCTCCATCGAAGACCTGTGGGCGTTCAATGACGAGCGGGTGGCCCGCGCCATCGTGCAGAGCCCGGTGCCACTGGTCAGCGGTGTGGGGCATGAGACCGACTTCACCATCGCCGACTTCTGCGCCGACCTGCGTGCGCCCACGCCCACGGCCGCCGCCGAGTTGGTGGCACAGCCGCGTGCCGTGTGGCTGGGGGCACTCGACCTGCTGGCGCAACGGCTGGCCGACGGCGTACAGCGCCAGGTGGACCTGCGGCACCAACGGCTGGACCAGGCGGCCCAGCGGCTGGGCCGGCCCTCGGGTCTCGTGGGCCGGCAGCAATTGCGGCTGAGCGGCCTGGAACAGCGCCTGCGCCACGGATTGCTATTGAAAACGCAGCGGCTTGCACAGGCGGGGCAAGCGCTGCAGGGTCATTTCCCTCGAATCGTGCAGCGCAGCCTGGTGCAGCGCAGAGAGCGCCTGGAGCGCGCGGCGCTGCGTCTGCAACTGCTGGATCCGCGCCTGGTGCTGCAGCGCGGCTATGCCTTGCTGACCGATGCGCAGGGGCAACCCGTGACGCGCCCCGCCCAGGTGCGCCTGGGCGACGCCGTGCATGCCCAGTTGGCCGAGGGTGAACTGGACCTGACGGTATCGCAGCGCCGATTGCTGTGAACACGGCGCGGGTCAATCCCGTACCAGAGGTCAGGAGTCGCCGCCCGCCTACAGCGGCGAGTGCTATTACTTTCCTACAATGCCCGTTGCTTCGCCGCGCCCTGGTGGCCGCGATCTCCCTCATCCCAACCCACGAAGGACTTGACCATGGAACATACCCTGCCTCCGCTGCCTTACGCGATTGATGCCCTGGCCCCGCACTACAGCCAGGAAACGCTGGAATACCACCACGGCAAGCACCACAACGCCTACGTGGTGAACCTGAACAACCTGCAAAAGGGCACCGAGTTCGAGAACATGACGCTGGAGGAGATCGTCAAGAAGTCGTCCGGCGGTATCTACAACAACGCCGCGCAGATCTGGAACCACACCTTCTTCTGGAACTGCATGGCCCCCAACGGCGGTGGCGAGCCCGGCGGCGCGCTGGCCCAGGCGATTCATGCCAAGTGGGGCAGCTACGCCGCGTTCAAGGAAGCGTTCGTGAAGAGCGCCGTGGGCAACTTCGGCTCCGGCTGGACCTGGCTGGTCAAGAAGGCTGACGGTACGGTGGACATCGTGAACACCGGCGCCGCCGGCACGCCGCTGACCACGGCCGACAAGGCGCTGCTGACGGTGGACGTGTGGGAACACGCCTATTACATCGACTACCGCAACCTGCGTCCCAAGTTCGTCGAGACCTTCCTGGACAAGCTGGTGAACTGGAAGTTCGCCGAAGCCAACTTCGCCTGAGCCGAAAGCGCACGCCGCGCCCTGCGGCGTTGAGCGACCCAAAGACAAACGGCCCGCAGAGGAATCTGCGGGCCGTTTTTTTGTCTGGCTTGACGGGCCGGGTGGCGGCCTCACTGGGTACGGCCTCACTGGGTACGGCCTCACTGGGTACGGCCTCACTGGGTACGGCCTCACTGGGTAATTTGGCAGCGGGACGACAGTCTTGTAGAAGACTTGCAAAAAAAAGTGCCAGTTCCTCTGTCAATTTTTTGCAATGCGATATTCGATTGCAAATTACACGATTTCCGCGCAACGACTCGCGCACAATCCGGGCTGTCACATCGGATGACTGCGCGCGAGGCCGCGGATCGGCGGCGCAAGACCTCTGTTTTGTTTACCTGAGAGACGAGATGAGCACCCAGAAACCCACCATCATCTATACCCTGACCGACGAGGCTCCCCGCCTGGCCACGGCCTCCTTCCTGCCCATCGTGCGCAGCTTCGCGTCGGTGGCCGGTATCGAAGTGGCCGAGAGCGACATCTCCGTGGCGGCGCGCGTCCTGGGTGAGTTCCCCGACTTCTTGACGCCCGAGCAGCGCGTACCCAATACGCTGGCTGAACTGGGCAAGAAGACGCTCGAGCCCGACGTCAACATCATCAAGCTGCCCAACATCAGCGCGTCCGTGGCGCAGTTGATCGCCGCCATCAAGGAACTGCAAGGCAAGGGCTACAACCTGCCCGACTACCCCGAGAACCCCACCACCGAAGAGGAAAAGGCCATCAAGGCCCGCTATGGCAAATGCCTGGGCTCGTCCGTGAACCCGGTGCTGCGCGAGGGCAACTCCGACCGCCGCGCGCCTGCCGCGGTGAAGAACTACGCCAAGAAGCACCCGCACTCCATGGGCGAGTGGAAGCAGTGGTCCCAGACGCATGTGTCCCACATGCACGAGGGCGACTTCTACCACGGCGAAAAGTCGATGACCCTGGACAAGGCCCGCGACGTAAAGATGGTGCTGGAGACGAAGTCCGGCAAGACCGTGGTGCTGAAGGAAAAGGTCGCGCTCAAGGACGGCGAGATCATCGATTCCATGTTCATGAGCAAGAAGGCCCTGTGCGCCTTCTACGAGAAGGAACTGGCCGACTGCAAGGAAGCCGGCATCCTGTTCTCGCTGCACGTGAAGGCCACGATGATGAAGGTCTCGCACCCGATCGTGTTCGGTCACTGCGTGAAGATCTACTACAAGGAAGCCTTCGAGAAGCACGGCGCGCTGTTTGACGAGCTGGGCATCAACGTCAACAACGGCATGGCCACGTTGTACGAGAAGATCGAGACGCTGCCGGCTTCCAAGCGTGAAGAGATCATCCGCGACCTGCACGCCTGCCAGGAGCACCGTCCGGCGCTGGCCATGGTGGACTCCGCCAAGGGCATCACCAACTTCCACTCGCCCAACGACATCATCGTGGACGCCTCCATGCCCGCCATGATCCGCCAGGGCGGCAAGATGTGGGGCGCCGACGGCAAGCCTTACGACTGCAAGGCCGTGATGCCCGAGTCGACCTTCGCCCGTATCTACCAGGAGATGATCAACTTCTGCAAGTGGCACGGCAACTTCGACCCCCGCACCATGGGCACCGTGCCCAACGTGGGCCTGATGGCGCAGAAGGCCGAGGAATACGGCTCGCACGACAAGACCTTCGAGATCGCCGAAGACGGCGTGGCCAACATCGTGGACATCGCCACGGGTGAAGTGCTGCTGTCGCAGAACGTGGAAACCGGCGACATCTGGCGTATGTGCCAGGTCAAGGACGCTCCGATCCGCGACTGGGTGAAGCTGGCCGTAACCCGCGCGCGCAACTCCGGCATGCCCGCCGTGTTCTGGCTGGACCCCTATCGCCCGCACGAGAACGAGCTGATCAAGAAGGTCGAGAAGTACCTGAAGGACCACGACACTACCGGCCTGAACATCCAGATCATGAGCCAGGTGCGTGCAATGCGCTTCACGCTGGAGCGCGTGGCGCGTGGCCTGGACACCATCTCGGTGACCGGCAACATCCTGCGCGACTACCTGACCGACCTGTTCCCGATCATGGAACTGGGCACCTCCGCCAAGATGCTGTCCATCGTGCCCCTGATGGCCGGCGGCGGCATGTACGAGACGGGCGCGGGCGGCTCCGCTCCCAAGCACGTGCAGCAGCTGGTCGAAGAGAACTACCTGCGCTGGGACTCGCTGGGGGAATTCCTGGCGCTGGCCGTGTCGCTGGAAGACCTGGGCCTGAAGGAAAACAACCCCCGCGCCAAGCTGCTGGCCAAGACGCTGGACCAGGCCACCGGCAAGCTGCTGGACGAGAACAAGTCGCCCTCGCGCAAGGTGGGCGAGATCGACAACCGCGGCAGCCAGTTCTATCTGTCGCTGTACTGGGCCCAGGCCCTGGCCGCGCAGTCCGAGGACGCCGCGCTGGCCGCCAAGTTCGCTCCGTTGGCCAAGACCCTGGCCGATAACGAGGCCAAGATCGTCGAGGAACTGCGCGTGGTTCAGGGCAAGCCCGCCGACATCGGTGGCTACTACCTGCCCGATCTGTCCAAGCTGGACGCCGTGATGCGCCCCAGCGCCACGTTCAACGCGGCCATCGCAGCGCTCGCCTGACGGAGCACCGGCCGGGCGTCATCCCGGCCGTTGGCACCTGGCCGTCACCGGCCTTCCCGCAAGGGGAGGCCGGTTTCTTTTTGCACGGCCTTTGGGTGGGGTGGACCCTCGCAATCGCGGACAGGGATGCTATGAAAAATGAAGCTCTTCGCGCTTGATACGCAATGGTTTCAAGGTAAATATTTCATGAAATCCTTGCGGGGAAAGCGCTGCCAGCTCCTGAATAAATAGCGCGCTACCGCTGCGCAAACGGTCTTCCGCTGAGCCTGCTGCCCGCCTTCAGCCCGCGCTTGGCGAACCAGCCCTGGTTCATCTCCAGCACGAAGCGCACCGGCCGCTTGGAGCAGTGCGATTCTTCGGACAGCGGCTGCATGTCCACCAGGTTCACGATGGTGCCGTCGTCGGCCACGAAGGCCGCGGTGAGCGGCAGCAGCGTATTGCGCATCCAGAAGCATTGCGTGGCCGGCTGCTCGAAGACGAACAGCATGCCCTCGTGCATGGGCATGTCGCGGCGGTGCATCAGGCCGACTTGGCGCTCCTGCGGCGCGGTGGCGACCTGGGCGTCGATGCGGTGCATGCCGGCCTGTAACTCCACGCGCGGCAGGTTCATTTGCGGAACACCCTGCGCCGCCGCGGCTGCGCACAGGCCTAAGGCCACGCCGTATGGCAGCAGGGGAGACAGAAAGCTGCGCAGCAATCGCGCGATGGGCATGGCAGGTGCGGTGAGCGAAAACATGGGCATGGAAGACATGGGTTGGCAGGGGCAATGCGGAACCCCGAGCCTAGCAGGCAACAAAAAGCCCGCCGAAGCGGGCTGTTCAGCAGTGGCCGTGGCGATCAGGCGGCCGTCTTGCTTCGCTTGGCGGTCTTCTTGGCGACCTTGGCGCTCTTGTGCTTGGCGGGCGCCTTGGCGTGGTGATTGCGCAGCTTGGCGGGTTTGGTGGCGGCGGCCGGAGCCGGTGCGGCGGCCGCAGGGGCGGCCGTGTCGGGGGCGGCCACAACGGCCGGGGTGGCGGGAACTGCGGGCGTGGCAGGGGCCGCTTGCGCGAAGGCCCCCGTTGCGAGCAGACCGCCGGCCAGGATAGCGAGGAGTTTTTTCATATGTGCCAATTCCTTGGAAGGGTCGGTATACCGGTATACGCCAGGCGGCCAGGCCGCATGGCACGGATGCGTGCGTCGGCCGCGGAGCCTGTTGCACGCCCTGTCTCAACGGCTTCCCGGAGCGCGCGTTGACAGCGCCCCTTCGCAGGTCATCATGCCGGGCCGACATGCGCTGCGGGGCGGGCCACCCTGCAGCCTTGCCCTAGAATCTTTGGGCCCCGTTCCTGCGCGAGCAGCCCGCCGCCTTGCGCACGCACCTACAGGAGACCCGCTTCATGACCAGCTACCAGCACATCCAGATTCCGCCCCAGGGCCAGAAGATCACCGTCAACGCCGACATGTCGCTGAACGTGCCCCACCAGCCCATCATCCCGTTCATCGAGGGCGATGGCACGGGCATGGACATCACGCCCGTGATGCTCAAGGTGGTGGATGCGGCTGTGGCAAAGTCTTATGGCGGGCAGCGCAAGATCCACTGGATGGAGGTGTATGCCGGCGAGAAGTCCACCAAGGTCTATGGCCCCGACGTGTGGCTGCCCGAGGAGACGTTGCACGCTGTGCGCGACTACGTGGTTTCCATCAAGGGGCCGCTCACCACGCCCGTGGGCGGCGGCATCCGTTCGCTGAACGTGGCGCTGCGCCAGGAGCTGGACCTGTACGTCTGCCTGCGCCCGGTGCGCTACTTCAAGGGCGTGCCTTCGCCGGTGCGTGAGCCCGAGAAGACCAACATGGTCATCTTCCGCGAGAACTCCGAGGACATCTATGCCGGCATCGAGTTTGAGGCCGAGTCGGACAAGGCCAAGAAGCTCATCAAGTTCTTGCAGGAGGAGTTCGGCGTCAAGAAGATCCGCTTTCCTGAGACGTCGGGCATCGGGGTCAAGCCGGTGTCGCGCGAGGGCACGCAGCGCCTGGTGCGCAAGGCCATCCAGTACGCCATCGACAACGACCGGCCCAGCGTGACCCTGGTGCACAAGGGCAACATCATGAAGTTCACCGAAGGGGGCTTCCGTGACTGGGGCTATGAACTGGCAGCCCAGGAATTTGGCGCGCAGCTGATCGACGGCGGCCCCTGGATGCGCATCAAGAATCCCCGCACCGGCAAGGACATCACCATCAAAGACAGCATTGCCGACGCCTTCCTGCAGCAGATCCTGCTGCGCCCGGCCGAGTACAGCGTGATCGCCACGCTGAACCTGAATGGCGACTACATCTCCGACGCATTGGCGGCGCAGGTGGGCGGCATCGGCATTGCCCCGGGTGCCAACCTGTCCGACAGCGTGGCGATGTTCGAGGCCACCCATGGCACGGCCCCCAAGTACGCGGGAAAGGACTATGTCAACCCGGGCTCCGAGATCCTCTCGGCCGAGATGATGTTGCGCCACATGGGCTGGACCGAGGCGGCCGACCTGATCATCAGTTCCATGGAAAAGGCCATCCAGAGCAAGAAGGTGACCTATGACTTTGCGCGCCTCATGGACGGGGCCACGCAGGTGAGCTGCTCGGGCTTCGGGCAGGTGATGATCGACCACATGTAAGCGCCCCGCCAACCACGGGTGCGTGACTGGGCCCGCCGCTGGTCGGCGGGTTTTTTTGCCCTAGCGCAAGGTCAGCGCCCAGCAAAAAGGCCATCCCAACAGATGCTGGAATGGCCTTGAATGGCTCCTCAACCTGGGCTCGAACCAGGGACCTACGGATTAACAGTCCGGCGCTCTACCGACTGAGCTATTGAGGAATGATCGGTGTTTGTTTTTGGCAGGCCTTGTGCAATTGCAAGGCTTGGAATTTGGCTCCTCGACCTGGGCTCGAACCAGGGACCTGCGGATTAACAGTCCGTCGCTCTACCGACTGAGCTATCGAGGAACAAGACTTAGATTATATACATAAAAAAGTGCCGCCTTGACGTTGTGCTGTGCAAGGGATGCGAAGGGCAATGTCAGCGCTGCGGCTCAGGGCGAAGCCACAGCCACACCAGTACGCAGGCCATGCTGACCACCGCGCTGATGGACGCCCAGCGCGGGATATGCACCACCCACAGCACCAGCGCGCACAGGGCCATCAGGAAGGTGGCGCTCCACTTCGCATGGCGGCTCACGCGCCCGCCGTTGGCCCAGTTGCGCAGCATGGAGCCGAACAGCGGGTGGAACCACAGCCAGCGGTACAGGCGCGGCGAACTGCGCGCGGCCGCCCAGCCCGCCATGAGGATGAACACCGTGCTGGGCAGGCCCGGCACGACGATGCCGATCACCCCCAGCGCCAGGCAGAGTGCGGCAAACACCAGCAAGAGCCAGCGCGCCAGCGCTGGCAGGGGCGCTTGCTCAGGGACGGGCGGCAGTGGCTCGGACGGCGGGGACATGCCTGCCATTGTGCAGGTGTTGCCGGGCGTTATGCTCCAAGGCAGGGACGCCGCCATGCCTTTCGCCATGCCCCGCGCTTGGCGGCTGCAGCCCGCAGACCCACCATGACCATCCGCACCATCCTGAAGATGGGCGACCCGCGACTGTTGCGGGTGGCCCAACCCGTTACCGCATTCGATACGCCCGCGCTGCACCAACTGGTGAACGACATGCGCGAGACGATGCAGGCCGTGAACGGCGCGGGCCTGGCGGCGCCGCAGATCGGGGAGGATTGGCAGGTGGTGATCTTCGGCTCCGGCGAGCGCAACCCGCGCTACCCCGACCGCCCCATCGTGCCGCCCACGGTGCTCATCAATCCCGTGATCACGCCGCTGGGCGCCGACGAGGAGGACGACTGGGAGGGCTGCCTGTCCGTGCCGGGCCTGCGCGGCAAGGTGCCGCGCTTTGCGCGCATCCACTACCGCGGCGTCGATCTGCTGGGCACGCCCATCGACCGTGTGGCGGAAGGTTTCCACGCGCGGGTAGTGCAGCACGAGTGCGACCACCTGATCGGCAAGCTCTACCCAATGCGCGTGCGTGATTTCACGCAGTTCGGTTACACGGAGGTGTTGTTTCCGGAGATTGGTGCGGTAGAAGACGATTAAGCGCTCAATCAGGCTGTAGCGCCCTTGTGGAAAGCGCAAGCAGCTATCGAAATCATAGTCATTGATCGGCCAGCGCCTGCAGTAGCTCGGTCTCGATCTGGATCTGTCGCGCGTTGTTCTGCATCTCCGGGCCCTGCACCAGGAACACGTCCTCCACCCGTTCGCCCAGCGTGCTCACCTTGGCCAACTGCACGCTGAGGCCGTGGCGCGAGAGTACACGCGCCACCAGGTACAGCAGGCCGGCACGGTCGCTGGCGGAAATGCTGATGAGCCAGCGCTGGGCCTTTTCGTCAGGGCGCAGCGTGACGCGCGGCGCGATGGGGAAGCTCTTGACGCGACGCGACACGCGCTTGCGCGTAGGCTCGGGCAGGGGCCGCGGGTCTTCGATGGCGCGCAGCAGGTCGTTCTCGACCATGTGAATGAGTTCGCGGTAGGCGCCTGGCTGGCTGGAGGCAACGACCTGGAAGGTGTCCAGCGCATGGCCGTTGTTGGCGGTGTGCACGCGCGCATCCAGGATGGAAAAGCCCGCACGGTCGAAGTAGCCGCAGATGCGCATGAACAGGTCGCTTTGGTCGGGCGCATACACCAGCACCTGCAGGCCTTCACCCGCCAGCGACTGGCGTGCGCGCACCACCGGCTTGCCGGCGCCCACGTGGCGCGAGAGGTGGCGGGTGTGCCAGGCGATGTCCGCCGCCTCGTGGCGCATGAAATAGCTCACGTCCAGCGTATCCCACAGCTTCTTGTGCGCCTCGTGGGGCTGGGAGGCCAATGCCAGCAGCACCAGCGCTTCGCGTTTGCGCGCCTCGATCTCGGCGGCAGCGTCGGGTGCGCGCCCGCCCAGGGTACGCAGCGTCGCGTGGTACAGGTCTTCCAGCAGCTTGCCCTTCCAGGCGTTCCACACCTTGGGGCTGGTGCCGCGGATGTCGGCCACGGTGAGCAGGTACAGGGCGGTGAGGTAGCGCTCGTTGCCCACGCGGCGCGCGAAGGCGGCGATCACGTCGGGGTCGGACAGATCCTGCTTTTGCGCCACCTGGCTCATGGTGAGGTGTTCGGCCACGAGGAATTCAATGAGCCGCGCGTCCTCGCGCGTGATGCCGTGCGCCGCGTGCTGGCGGCAAAAGCGCCGCACTTCCTGCGCGCCGATCTGTGAATGGTCGCCGCCGCGCCCCTTGCCGATGTCGTGGAACAGCGCAGCGATGTAGAGAATCCACGGTTTGTCCCAGCCTGCGGCGAGCTGCGAGCACGACGGGTATTCATGTGCGTGCTCGGCCATGAAAAAGCGCCGCACGTTGCGCAGCACCATCAGGATGTGCTGGTCCACGGTGTAGACATGGAACAAGTCGTGCTGCATCTGCCCCACGATGCGCCGGAAGGGCCACAGGTAGCGGCCCAGCACGGAGGTCTGGTTCATGAGCCGCATGGCGTGCGTGATTCCTGCGGGCTGCTGCAGGATCTGCATGAACAGTGCGCGGTTCGCGGGGTCGCGCCGGAATTCACTGTCCATCACGCCACGCGCGTTGTAGAGCGCTCGCAGTGTGCGTGCCGACAAATCCTTGAGCCCTACAGTGGTCTCGTAGAGCAGGAAGGTTTCCAGGACGGCGTGGGGTTCTCTTTCGTACAGGTCGTCGCTGGCCACTTCGATCATGCCGGCCTTCTCGAAGAAGCGCGGATTGATCGGACGCAGTTCATGCGTGGAGGGGTTCAGTCGCTCCTCGATGCCCAGCAGCAGGATCTGGCACAGCTGCGACACGGCCTTGGCGGCCCAGTAGTAGCGGCGCATCAGCGTCTCGCTGGCACGCATCGCCAGGCGCTGGCCGTCCGGTGCGGTGGAGCGGTAGCCGAAGGTCTCGGCCACGGCGGTCTGCAGATCGAACACCAGGCGGTCTTCGCGCCGGCCGGCCAGCGCATGCAGGCGTGCGCGGATCAGGAACAGCAGCGCCTCGTTGCGCTCGATCTGCTGCACCTCGAACGGTGTGGCCAGGCCGCTGGCCGCCAGTTCTCGCCAATTGCGCCCCAGGCCCGCGGCGCGCGCCACCCACTGGATGAGCTGCAGGTCGCGCAGGCCGCCGGGCGACTCCTTGCAGTTGGGCTCCAGCGCGTAGGGGGTGTTTTCGTACTTCGTATGGCGCTGGCGCATCTCCAGCGTCTTGGCGACCAGAAAGGCGCGCGGGTCCATCTGCGCGTCGTAGCGCTGGCGGAACGCATCGAACAGCGCGGCGTTGCCGCACAGCAGGCGCGCTTCCAGCAGCGATGTCTGCACCGTCACATCGGCGGCAGCCTCGCTCAGGCATTCGGCCACGCTGCGCACGCTGGACCCAACCTCCAGCCCCGCGTCCCAGCAGCTGCCGATGAAGGTCTCGATCGGTGTGCAGGGCGCCGCACCTGCATGGCCCGCGGCCACGCTCATGCCGTCTGGCAGCAGCAGCAGCACGTCCACGTCGGAATAAGGGAACAGCTGTGCGCGTCCGTAGCCCCCCACGGCGACCAGCGCCATGCCTTCAGGCAACTGCGCGCGGTCCCACAGCCGGCACAGCAGGCCGTCGGTCAGCGACGAGAGGCGATGCAGCAGGCTGCGCACGCCGCGCGTGGACGCTCCGGGCGCGCGCAGGGTCGCCAGCAGGGCGGCCTTGTCCTGGCGGTAGGCGTCGCGCAGCGCATGCAGCTGCGCAAGATCCGGTGCAGTGGCGGGGGGGCAGGGGGGGGTGGAAGGCATGGAGGACGTTTAGCAAGAACCGTGCATGCCTTGCGGCGCTCTGGGCGCGGCGGCCTGGCTCAGGTCGTGGTGGCGGTGACGAAGGCCGGCAGCGCGGGGGAGCCGGCGGAGAGGGTCAGCACGTCGTAGCCGGTCTCGGTCACGAGCACGGTGTGTTCCCACTGCGCCGACAGGCTGTGGTCTTTGGTGATGATGGTCCAGCCGTCCTTGCCCAGCTCCTTGATGTCGCGCTTGCCCAGGTTGAGCATGGGCTCGATGGTGAAGGTCATGCCGGGCACCAGCTCCTCGCCCGTGCCGGGGCGGCCATAGTGCAGCACCTGCGGGTCCTCATGGAATTTCTGGCCGATGCCGTGGCCGCAAAACTCGCGCACCACCGACAGGCCGTGGCCCTCGGCGAACTTCTGGATGGCGTGGCCGATGTCGCCCAGGCGCGCGCCCGGCTTGACCTGCTGGATGCCCAGCCACATGGATTCGAACGTGAGCTGCGACAGCCGCTTGGCGGCAATGGAGCATTCGCCGATAAGGTACATGCGGCTGTTGTCGCCATACCAACCGTCCTTGGTGATCACGGTGACGTCCACATTGACGATGTCGCCCTTCTTGAGCGGCTTGTCGTTGGGAATGCCGTGGCAGACCACATGGTTGACCGAGGTGCACAGGTGGCCGGGGTAGGGCGGGTAGCCCGGAGGCTGGTAGCCGATGGTGGCGGACACGGTGCCCTGGGCGGCCATGCATTCCGCGCCCAGGCGGTCGATCTCTGCGGTGGTGATGCCGGGCTTGATGTGTGGGGCAATGTAGTCCAGCACTTCGGACGCCAGGCGGCAGGCCTCGCGCATGCCGGCGATGCCCTGCGCGTCTTTGATGGTGATGCTCATGGCGCAAATTATCCCATCGGCCTTTGCCCCCTGTGGGCGCGGGGCGGGCAAGGGCGGGTGCGGCGGGCTAAAATAGCGGGCTCCCACCAACACGCGCTGCCGGCGCGGCGGCCCCATTCAGCGGCTGCCTCAACCAGCGGGCGAAACGCCTCTTTCTGCCACCACACAGGCCGCTACCGTGACCTTGCACATCACCCCGCTGGAGGGCGGCAATGCCCTCAGCACCTTCCGCGCCCAGCAACTGCAACCCGCCCTGGCGGCCATTCATCCCAAGATCGACGGCATTGCGGCGCGCTTCGTGCACCTGGTGGCCGGCGACGCCGCACCCGATGCCGCCGCGCGCGAGCGCCTGGCCGCGCTGCTGACCTACGGCGACCCATACGCCGGCCCGCGGGACGGCATGGTGCTGTATGTCACTCCGCGCCTGGGCACGGTGTCGCCCTGGGCGTCCAAGGCCACGGACATCGCCCACAACTGCGGCCTGGCGGTGCGCCGCATCGAGCGCATCACCGAATACCGCATCAGCCTCAAGGGCGGCCTGCTGGGTGGCAAGCCCGAGTTGAGCACCGAGCAGCTGCAGCAGGTTGCGGCGCTCTTGCACGACCGCATGACGGAATCGGTGGTCACCACGCTGGACGAGGCGCAGCGCCTGTTCACCGAGCTGCAGGCCGAGCCCATGGCCTTCGTGGATGTGCTGCAGGGCGGGCGTGCGGCGCTGGAGGCTGCGAACAAGGCCTGGGGCCTGGCCCTGGCCGACGACGAGATCGACTATCTGGTCAATGCCTTCACAGGCCTGGCGCGCAACCCCACCGACGTGGAGTTGATGATGTTCGCCCAGGCCAACAGCGAGCACTGCCGCCACAAGATCTTCAACGCGCAGTTCACCATCGACGGCGTGGCGCAGGACAAGAGCCTGTTCGGCATGATCCGCAACACCGAAGCCGTGTCGCCCCAGCATACCGTGGTGGCCTATGCCGACAACGCCTCCATCATGGAAGGCAGTGAGGTCGAGCAATTCATCGCCAAATTCGAGTCTTTCGCCCAACAGGTAAGCGCTCCAAGCTATCAAAAGCGTAGTGCAACCCACCATGTGCTGATGAAGGTGGAAACGCACAACCACCCCACTGCCATCTCGCCATTCCCTGGCGCTTCCACCGGCGCGGGCGGCGAGATCCGCGATGAGGGCGCTACCGGCCGCGGCTCCAAGCCCAAGGCGGGCCTCACGGGCTTCACCGTGTCCAAGCTCTGGGGCAGCGAGGTGGGCAAGCCCGAGCACATCGCCAGCCCCCTGCAGATCATGACCGAGGGGCCGCTGGGCGGGGCCGCGTTCAACAACGAGTTCGGCCGGCCCAACCTGACGGGCTACTTCCGCGAATACGAGCAGGTGGTCGGAACGGGCGAGGGCGCCATCATCCGCGGCTACCACAAGCCCATCATGATCGCGGGCGGCCTGGGCACGATCGACGCGCGGCTCACCCAGAAAATCCTGTTCCCCGCCGGCACGCTGCTGATCCAGCTCGGCGGCCCCGGCATGCGCATCGGCATGGGCGGCGGCGCCGCCAGCTCCATGGCCACGGGCACCAACGCGGCGGAGCTGGACTTCGACTCCGTGCAGCGCGGCAACCCCGAGATCGAGCGCCGCGCGCAGGAGGTCATCAACCACTGCTGGGCGCAGGGGGCGGACAACCCCATCCTGGCCATCCATGACGTGGGCGCGGGCGGCCTGTCGAACGCCTTCCCCGAGCTGACGAATGACGCGGGCCGCGGCGCGCGCTTCGACCTGCGCGCCGTGCCGCTGGAGGAGTCCGGCCTGGCGCCCAAGGAAATCTGGTCCAACGAGAGCCAGGAGCGCTATGTGCTGGCCATCGCGCCCGAGTCGCTGGCGCAGTTCACGGCCTTCTGCGAGCGCGAGCGCTGTCCCTTCGCCGTCATCGGCACGGCCACCGAGGAGCGCCAACTGGTGCTGGAAGACACGTCGGTCACGTCCGGCGACCAGAAATTTCCTGTGGACATGCCCATGGATGTGCTGCTGGGCAAGCCGCCCAAGATGCACCGCGATGTGACCAGCGTGCAGCGCAGCTTCGCGCCGCTGAACGTGGACGGCCTGCCGCTGGAGAAGGCTGTGATCGAGGTGCTGGCCCACCCCACGGTGGCGTCCAAGCGCTTTCTCATCACCATCGGCGACCGCGCCGTGGGCGGCCTGACCCACCGCGACCAGATGGTGGGTCCCTGGCAGGTGCCCGTGGCCGACGCGGCCGTGACGCTGGCCGACTTCCGTGGCTTTGCCGGCGAGGCCATGGCCATGGGCGAACGCACGCCGCTGGCGGCGCTCAACGCGCCCGCGTCGGGCCGCATGGCGGTGGCGGAGAGCATCACCAACCTGTTGGCGGCACCCATCGAACTGCCGCGCGTGAAGCTGTCGGCCAACTGGATGGCGGCATGCGGCGAGCCCGGAGAAGACGCCGCGCTGTACGAGACCGTGAAGGCCGTGGGCATGGAGCTGTGCCCGCAGCTGGGCATCTCCATCCCCGTGGGCAAGGACAGCCTGTCCATGCGCACCCAGTGGAGCGAGGGCGGCCAGACCAAGAAGGTCACCTCGCCCGTCAGCCTCATCATCACCGCGTTCGCCACGCTGGCCGACGTGCGCGGCACGCTCACGCCGCAGCTCGACGCCAAGGAAGAGGACACGACCCTCGTGCTGATCGACCTGGGCCGCGGCAAGATGCGCATGGGCGGCTCCATCCTCGGGCAGGTGCTGAACCAGACCGGCGACGAGACGCCCGACCTGGACGACGCCAAGGATCTGATCGCCCTGGTGGATGCCGTGAACGCGCTGCGCGCTAAAGGTGCGATCCTGGCCTACCACGACCGGGGCGACGGCGGCCTGCTGGCTACCGTGGCCGAGATGGCCTTTGCCGGTCAGGTGGGCGTGGCGCTGAACGTGGACATGCTCATCACCGAGGGCGACGGCATCACCGACAGCCGCATGGACAGCGGCGAGGGCAAGAACTGGGGCGCCCAGATCAGCGGCCGGCGCGAGGAGCGCACGCTGCGCGCGCTGTTCAACGAGGAACTGGGCGTGGTGCTGCAGGTGAGGACCAGCGAGCGCAACGAGGTCATGCAGACGCTGCGCGCGCACGGCCTGTCCACTTGCAGCCACTTCGTGGGCAAGACGCGCCCGCTGTCCTCGCCCATCGATGCGGGCAAGGGCGAGTTGCAGGTGTGGCGCGATGCCAAGGCCGTGTTCAGCGCCAGCCTGCCGGACCTGCACCAGGTGTGGGACGCGGTGAGCTGGAAGATCTGCCAGCAGCGCGACAACCCCGCCTGCGCTGACAGCGAGCACGCCGCGGCCGGCGATCCCGCAGACCCCGGCATGCACGTGCAGCTCACGTTCGACCCATTGGACAACGTGGCCGCGCCGTACATCGCCACAGGCGCGCGCCCGCGTGTGGCAGTGCTGCGCGAGCAGGGCGTGAACTCGCATGTGGAGATGGCCTACACCTTCACCGAGGCGGGCTTCGAGGCGTTCGACGTGCACATGACCGACCTGCAGACCGGCCGTGCCGACCTGGCGCAGTTTGCTGGCGTGGTGGCCTGCGGCGGCTTCAGCTACGGCGACACGCTGGGCGCGGGCATCGGCTGGGCGCGCTCCATCACGTTCAACGAGCGCCTGTCCGCCCAGTTCCAGCAGTTCTTCGCGCGTGGCGATACCTTCGCCCTGGGCGTGTGCAACGGCTGCCAGATGTTTGCCGAACTGGCCGACATCATCCCTGGCGCGCAGGACTGGCCGCGCTTCACCACCAACCAGAGCCACCGCTTCGAGGCGCGCCTGTCGATGGTCGAAGTGCTGGAATCGCCCAGCATCTTCCTTCAGGGCATGGCCGGCAGCCGCCTGCCGATCGCCGTCGCGCACGGCGAGGGCTATGCCAACTTCCAGTACCGTGGCAATGCCGACAAGGTGGTGCGTGCCATGCGCTTCGTGGACAACCATGGCCAGCCGACCGAGCGTTACCCGTTCAATCCCAATGGCAGTGCCGGCGGGCTCACGGCCGTGACCACGGCGGACGGACGCTTCACGGCCATGATGCCGCACCCTGAACGCGTGTTCCGCAACATCCAGATGAGCTGGACCGATCTGGCCGCCACGGGGGGCAAGGACGCGTTCAGCCCCTGGATGCGCGTGTGGCGCAACGCACGCAAGTGGGTGGGGTGATCGGCGCCGCGGCGCGCGGCTAGCAGCCGCCGCGCACCTGGCACTCGGGCACGATGCGCCCGTGCGAATCGCGCCACTGCATCGGCGGACTGTCGGAAGACGGCGCCGCCGGCGCGGGTGGCTGCGGCGGCCGGTACGGATCGTGCAGCACGGTGGATGAGCCCACGCCGGCTCCGACGTGTGCGCCGCCCATGGGAACCGAGGTGCCCACGCCCACGCCGCCAGTCACCTGGCCGCTTGGGTGCACTCCCACTCCGACGCCCATCGGCCCCACGCCGGTGCCCACCCCGGCTGATACGCCGCCCGAACCCACGCCGACGCCCACGCTGAACGGCCCCACCGGCACGCCCACGCCCAGGCGCGCCGACGGGCCGGCGCAGGCGGACAGCACCAGCGCGGCCAGCGCGGCGGCGGTGCGCGCGGGGCGCGAGGAGGCAGTGCGAGAGGGCATGCCGCCATGGTACGCCTGCCCACCGTATTGCAAAATCAATAGCTGTCAGCGCTTGTCCCACATGCGTTAGGGGGTGTTTTCAATCAGAATGGCGGCTTCTTGAAAGGAACTCACCCATGGCCGGCGCCAGCCTTCTGACCCTGCTTGACGACATCGCCACCATCCTGGACGACGTGGCCCTCATGACCAAGGTGGCCGCCAAGAAAAGCGCCGCCATGGCCGACGACGTGTCCGTCATGACCAAAGTGGCGGCGCAAAAGACCGCAGGGGTGCTGGGCGACGACCTGGCGCTCAATGCCCAGCAGGTCACGGGCGTGCGGGCAGAGCGCGAGATCCCCGTCGTGTGGGGCGTGGCCCGCGGATCCCTGGTGAACAAGGCCATCCTCGTGCCGGCGGCGCTGCTCATCAGCGCGTTCGCGCCGTGGGCCGTGACGCCGCTGCTCATGGTGGGCGGGGCCTTCCTGTGCTTCGAAGGCTGCGAAAAGCTCGCGCACAAGCTTTTGCACACGCCCGAGGAAGATGCCGTGCAACACGCGATCCATGCGCAGGCCAACGCCAATCCCAACGTGGACCTGGCGCGGGTGGAGAAGGACAAGATCAAGGCGGCCGTGCGTACCGACTTCATCCTCTCTGCCGAAATCATCGCCATCACCCTGGGCGCCGTCGCGGGCGCGCCTTTTGCGCAGCAAGTGGCGGTACTGGCGGGCATCGCCGTCCTGATGACGGTGGGGGTCTATGGCCTCGTGGCGGGCATCGTGAAGCTGGATGACCTGGGCCTGTGGCTCAGCCGCCAGGCCAGCAACGCGGCACAGGCCCTGGGCCGCGGCATCGTCGCGGCCGCTCCCTGGCTCATGAAGACGCTGTCGGTGGTGGGCACCGCAGCCATGTTCCTCGTCGGCGGGGGCATCCTGGTGCATGGCGTGCCGGCGCTGCACCATGCCGTCGAGGGCGTGGGCGCGGCGGTGCAGGGTTGGCCGCTGGGCGGACTGTGGTCGGTGCTGGTGACCAACCTGCTCAATGCCGTGGTGGGCTTGGTGGCGGGCGCCGTGGTGCTGGCGGGGTGGACGCTCGTGGGACGGCTGCGCGGCAAGGCGGCTGCCAATGGCACACATTGAATGAGGCCATATGCCGCCGTTTGTGACGGAATAGACACATACGAATAGACACACAGATTCTGGGTTTGATCTGCAGCAATATTGACCATATTACTCGTGGGCTTAATACGTGCACGGGGGTCGTCCCCGGTCAACCCAACGTATCGAGTCAACATGAAAAAGAATCTTCTGGCCCTGGCCGTTCTGTGTGCGATGACCTCCGGCGCTGCCTTCGCGCAGCAGGTTGCGGAAGGTTCCTGGCTGGTGCGTGCACGCGCGGTGCATCTGGACAGCGCCAACAACGGTGCCGCCGGCGACGCGGGCGTGAGCATCAACGACAAGTGGATTCCTGAAGTTGACGTCTCGTACTTCTTCACGCCCAACCTCGCTGCCGAACTGGTCCTGACCTACCCGCAAAAGCACGACGTGCGCCTGAACGGCGACAAGATCGGCTCGCTCAAGCACCTGCCGCCCTCGCTGCTGCTGCAGTACCACTTCACGAACTTCGGCGCGTTCAAGCCGTACGTCGGCGCTGGTGTCAACTACACGCGCTTTTCCAGCGTGAAGCTGCCCGCGGGCCTGGACGTGAAGCGCAACAGCTGGGGCGGTGCCCTGCAAGTGGGCTTCGACTATGCGCTGGACAAGAACTGGTCCCTGAACGTGGACGTGAAGAAGGTGTACATCGACACCGACGTGCGCGGCGTGGGCACTTTCAAGGTCGACCCGGTGCTGTTCGGCGTGGGCGTGGGCTACCGCTTCTAAGAACGCAAGTTCCGTTCTTCATGGTGGGGTGGGCCGGCGCATGCGCCGGCCCTTTTTTTTTATCCTCGGCGGACGGTAAATTGATGCTCTCATTGAAGGAGCTATTTGCGCTTGGTGGGCAAGCGCTTCCGCCTGATTTGATCCTTTATTGGCTGGGCGGCGAAAAAGCCAACCACAGCGGGCAATCCGGCACAAGAGGTGCACTGTGGATTGCCCTGCAGATCGCGCGTACGTCCTACCTGAAGAGGTGTCGTTGGACTGCAGGGGCGCGTTGGCAGGTGGCCTACGCTGCAGCGCTATGTCTGCAGTTTCTCCCCTTGCTCGGCTTGACGGCGTCCTTCACCACCTCGGCCTGGCAACGCCGCAGCCGCCCGCGGGTGTGGCCTCGGCCGCCGAACGCGGCGAGATCCTGGCCGGCCTGTTGCAGCCGCAGGCGGCGCTCTCACCCAAGTATTTCTACGACCAGCGGGGCTCGGAACTCTTCGAGGCCATCACCCGCCTGCCCGAGTACTACCCCACGCGTACCGAGCGTGCCTTGCTGCGGCGCCACGGGCACGCCATTGCCCAGGCCGTAGGCCCGGAGCGTGTGGTGATCGAGCCCGGGGCGGGCAATTGCGACAAGGCGCGCGAGCTCTGCGCGCTGGTACGGGCCACGCACTTCGTGGGGGTGGACATCTCCGCCGACTACCTGCGGGATGCCATCGCGCGCCTGCGCGTGGCACTGCCGGGCCTGCATGCCCGCGCCGTGGGCGCGGACATCACCCGGGGTGTGCACCTGCCGCCGGACGTTCCCGGTGCGCGCCGCCTCGTCTTCTACCCTGGCTCGTCCATCGGCAACTTCGACCCGCCCCAGGCACTGGCCCTGCTGCGGCACATGCGCGAACTGGCGCTGGACGATGGCGGCCTGCTGATCGGCTTCGACCTGCCCAAGGACGTGGCCGTGCTGGAGGCCGCGTACGACGACGCCGCCGGCGTGACCGCGGCCTTCAACCGCAACGCGCTGGCCCACGTGAACCGCCTGGTCGGCAGCGACTTCGTGCCCGCGCAGTGGCGCCACCGCGCCTTCTTCAACCCCCATGCCTCGCGCATCGAAATGCACCTGGAGGCCGCGGGGCCGCAGCGTGTGCGCTGGCCGGGCGGCGGGCGCGACTTTGCGGCGGACGAGCGCATCCATACCGAGAACAGCTACAAGTACCCGCTGCCGGATTTCACCGCGTTGCTGCACGAAGCGGGTTTCACGCGCACGCAGGCCTGGACGGACGATCGCGGCTGGTTCGCCATGGTGCATGCCCAGGCGTGATGCCGCCAGGGGATACCACATGCGCTTGCCACCCTCGACTCCCACGCTGCCGTCGTCGCCGCAGCAGTCGCAGCCCTCGATGGCGCTGCGCTACGCCGCGGTGCGCGCGGCCACCGAGGCGCTGGCGCGGCCCCTCTCGGCCGAGGACTGCTGCGCCCAGTCCATGCCCGACGCCAGCCCCGTCAAATGGCACCTGGCGCACACGAGCTGGTTCTTCGAGACCTTCGTCCTGGAGGCGCACGAGAGCGGCTTCCGAGCATTCGATCCGGCGTTCCGCGTGCTGTTCAACTCGTACTACCACGGCGTGGGGCGGCAGCACCCGCGCCCGCAGCGTGGGTTGATCACGCGGCCCGACCTGGCCACCGTGCGGGCCTACCGCGCCGACGTGGATGCGCGCATGCAGCAGCTCCTGTCGCAGCCCGAGGTACCGGGTGACGTGCTGGCGCTGGTGGAACTGGGCCTGCAGCATGAGCAGCAGCACCAGGAGCTGATCCTCACCGACGTCAAGCACCTGCTCTGGTGCAACCCGCTGTGGCCGGCCTACCAGGGCACAGCCGCGGCCGTGGTGGTGGACGCCATTGCGGCACAAGACACCGCGTGGCGGCGCCTGGAAGGCGGCCTGGCGCAGATCGGCCACGATGGCGAGGGCTTCGCCTTCGACAACGAGACGCCGCGCCACACCGTCTTCCTGCAACCCTTCGAGATCGCCACCCGACCGGTGACCAACGCGCAGTACCTGGCTTTCGTGCAGGCCGGCGGCTACCGCGAGCCGGCCCACTGGTTGGCCGAGGGCTGGGACTGGCGGCGTGCGCAAGGGCTGGAGTACCCCATCTACTGGCGCAGTGATGGGGAGTGCGGCCAAGGTGGCGGGCCAGGCGGCTGGAGCGAATTCACGCTATCAGGCGAGCGCCCGCTGCATCCTGCGCAACCGGTGGTGCACCTGTCCTACTACGAGGCCGATGCCTTTGCCCGCTGGGCCGGCGCGCGCCTGCCCACGGAAGCCGAGTGGGAGGTGGCCGCCGCGGCGGCCTGTGCCGGGCCCGCGGGCTGCGTGGACCATCCCGCAGATGCCGATGTCTTGGACGACGGCAGCCGGCTGCATCCCCGCCCCGCGGCACCGGCGGTCGGCGCCGATCCCTTCCATCTGATGGGCGGCGAGGTCTGGGAATGGACGCAGTCCAGCTACGCCCCGTACCCCGGCTTCGCGCCCGCGCCCGGTGCCGTGGGCGAGTACAACGGCAAGTTCATGGTGAACCAGTACGTGCTGCGCGGCGGCTCCTGCGCCACGCCGCCCGGCCATGTGCGTGCCAGCTACCGCAACTTCTTTCCCGCCACGGCGCGCTGGCAGTTCACGGGCCTGCGGCTGGCACGCGATGCCCGCTGAGCAGTGGGTATGCTCCTGAATCAGGAGCTACTAGCGCTTGTCAGGAAAGCGCTAGAGCCGAAAATCGCTTAAACCGCGTCCAGCGCCTGGTGCAGGTCGGCCAGCAGGTCGTCGATATGCTCGATGCCGATGGACAGGCGCACCATGCCCTCGGTCACGCCCGCCTGGGCCAGTTCTTCGGGATTGAGCTGGCGGTGCGTGGTGGAGGCCGGGTGCGTGGCCAGCGACTTGGCGTCGCCGATGTTCACCAGGCGCGTGAACAGCTGCAGCGCGTCCAGGAAGCGCGCACCGGCGGCGCGCGGGTCGCCGCTGGCCTTCAGGCTGAACGACAGAATGCCCGAGGCGCGGCCTTTCATCTGGCGCTGCACCAGGGCATGGTCCGGGTGGTCCGGCAGGCCCGCGTAGCGCACCCACTCCACCTTGGGGTGGCCCTGCAGCGCCTCGGCGATCTTCTGCGTGTTCTCGCAAATGCGGTCCATGCGCAGCGCCAGCGTCTCGATGCCCTGCAGGATCAGGAAGGCGTTGTGCGGCGAGATGGCAGCGCCCGTGTTGCGCAGCGGCACCACGCGTACGCGGCCGATATAGGCGGCCGGGCCCAGGGCCTCGGTGTAGACCACGCCGTGGTAGCTCACGTCAGGCTCGTTCAGGCGCTTGAAGCGTGCCTTGTGCTCAGCCCAGGGGAACTTGCCGCTGTCCACGATGGCGCCACCCATGCTGTTGCCGTGGCCGGCCAGGTATTTGGTCAGGGCGTGCACCACGATGTCGGCGCCGTGCTCGATGGGGCGCAGCAGGTAGGGGCTGGGCACGGTGTTGTCCACGATCAGCGGCACGCCATGCGCATGGGCCACGTCGGCGAGGGCGCGGATGTCGGTCACGTTGCCCAGCGGGTTGCCGATGGATTCGACAAAGATGGCCTTGGTGCGCGCGTCGATCAGCTGGCCGAAGCTGGCGGGATCGCGTGCGTCGGCAAAACGCACCTCGATGCCCTGCTGGGGAAAGGTGTGGGCAAACAGGTTGTAGGTGCCGCCATAGAGCGTGCTGGCGCTGACGATGTTGTCGCCCGCCTCGGCGATGGCCTGGATGGCGTAGGTGATGGCCGCCATGCCCGAGGCCACGGCCACGGCGGCAATGCCGCCCTCCAGCGCCGCGACGCGCTTTTCCAGCACGTCGGTGGTGGGGTTCATGATGCGCGTGTAGATGTTGCCGGGCACCTTCAGGTCGAACAGGTCGGCGCCGTGCTGGGCGCTGTCGAAGGCGTAGGCCACCGTCTGGTAGATGGGCACGGCCACGGACTTGGTGGTGGGGTCGGGCGAATAGCCGGCGTGGACGGCCAATGTCTCGATGCGCATGTGCTTCCTTTACGGGTGAAGGGGAGGGCGGGGCCCGGCGTCCTGGGGCGCTTCCTAGTGCGAGCCCCTGGGCGCCCTGGGGCGGAGATAGCCGCGCGATTATGGCGGCCCACCCTCCACAGGCCAACGATGCATTGGCAATGTCGATATGCGCCCGCGCGGCGCCGGGCGGGCGTTGCGTTATCCCCGCAGCCTGTGGGCTGTGCTGTGGAAAACCCCGTGGGCAACTGCGCGAAGCCGCGCCAGTCATGGCCTGGCACGCGATGCCCATGTTTTGGGCAGCAGGCCAGGATCAGGCGGAGGTGGGCGCCGGTCGCGTGCGGTAGAACTGCAGCGGCTGGGCCTGCATGTCCTTGAGATGCTGGTTCATCACCGACTTCTTCATCTTGCCCACCACGTGCATCTCGCAGGGCTTGCAGTCAAAGCGCAGGGTGAGCTTTTCCTTGCCGTTGATGAGCTGCAGCGGCTCGGCCTTGATGGTGCCCTTTACGCCGATCACACCCTTGGCCTGCTTGGGGCACAGGCTCATGGAGAAGCGCACGCAGTGCTTGGTGATCATCAGGCTGACTTCACCTTCTTCCTCTTTCGATTCGTACGCGGCGTCGATCACCTTCACGCCATGCTTCACGTAGAAGTCGTGCGCCTTGTGGTTGAACACATTGGCCAGGTAGGTCAGCGTGTCTTCGGGGAAGGGCACGGGTGGCTGCACCGGCACGGCGCGCGGCAGGCGCACGAAGCCGGCGGTGCGTGCGTCCTCCAGCGCGACCACGGCGTCACGGCGCAACTGGTTCAGTGCCGATGCGGGCACGAACCACGGCTGCGAGAGCTGCAGCGCCATGGCGTGTACGGCGAAGCGGGTGGCGCCAAAGCGCCCGAGTTGATCGCGCAGCGTGGCCTCGGCCTTGACCGCATCGGTGGCTGGCTGGTGGGGCTGGATGACCGACGCGCTGCCGACGAAGCCGTCTTCGTCGGTGACCGTGAGCGCAAAGCCGTCGGCGGTCTCGGCCAGATGGGCCCACAGGCCGATGCGGCGGTCGCTGGATTTCTTCTCCAGCGTGCGCACCCAGTCCATGTCGCGGTTGCGGTTGATCTCCAGGCCCTTGCGCAGGTCCTTGAACTCGGTGATCTCGTTCTTGGGGAACACGCGCCAGATGCCCTTCTTGGGCGCCACGCATTCGGCGCGGTTGATGTGCACGCCCACCAGTTCCTTTTGCAGATCGTAGTAGCACAGGCCGTCGCCGTTGTGCAGTGCGGTGGTTTTGTCGCTCACCTCCAGCTCGAACCAGTTGTCGCCGATCTGCGTCACCCAGCCGATGGCGCGGCCCGGCGTCTTCGGGGTGTCGAAGGCGCCGATGTCTTCCTTGCGGCCGTTGACGAAGTAGTCGGTGAACTCGCGGTTGAAGTTCTGGTCGGGATCGGGCTCGAACGTGAAGGTGGTGCGGCCGCTGGACGAGCGCGTCAGCGGCTCGCCCGTGAACTCGCGCTCCTCGATGATTTCGTCCAGCAGCTTGCGGTAATGGGCGGTGATGTTCTTCACGTAACCCATGTCCTTGTAGCGGCCCTCGATCTTGAAGCTGCGCACGCCGGCGTCGATCAGCGCGCGCAGGTTGTCGCTCTGGTTGTTGTCCTTCATCGACAGCACGTGCTTCTCGTGCGCAATGATGCGGCCGGCGCCGTCCAGCACCTCGTAGGGCAGGCGGCAGGCCTGGTTGCAGTCGCCCCGGTTGGCGCTGCGCCCGGTGTGGGCATGGCTGATGAAACACTGCCCCGAATAGGCCACGCACAGCGCACCGTGCACGAAGAATTCAATGGTGGTACGGCTGGGGTCGGTGGCTTCGCGAATGGCCTGGATCTGCTGCAGATCCAGCTCGCGCGCAATCACGATCTGCGACAGGCCTGCGTCCTGCAGAAAGCGCGCCTTCTCGGGCGTGCGGATATCGGTCTGCGTGCTGGCGTGCAGCTGGATGGGTGGCAGGTCCAGCTCCAGCAGGCCCATGTCCTGGATGATGAGCGCGTCGGCGCCGGCCTCGTACACCTGCCAGGCCATCTGGCGTGCACCCTCCAGCTCGTCGTCGCGCAGAATGGTGTTCAGCGTGATGAAGATGCGGCTGTTGAAACGGTGCGCATGCTGGATGAGCCGCTCCAGGTCGCGGATGTCGTTGCCCGCCGTGGCCCGCGCGCCAAAGGCGGGGCCGCCGATGTAGACGGCGTCGGCGCCGTGGTTCACGGCCTCGATGCCGATGTCGGCGTCGCGCGCGGGTGAAAGCAGTTCGAGCTGGTGGGGCAGGAGGGACATAGGGCGTGAATTATCCCGGTCTGCGCCCGGCCCTGCCGGGGCGGGGGTACCCGGTGGCAGGTACCCGTCTGGCAAAATTGCGGGTTTTCCCGGATGGTTCATAGACAGGGCGCTTAGCGCGCGTGTGGTTTGTGCGCCTGCCGCTTCCACCGCCAGCGGCACGGCCGGGTTGCGTCCGCCGGCGTGGTTCTTCCTCTGAGATCACATGGATATACAGTTCAGCACCTACTACACCCTGATCTTCGCGGCCATCGTGCTGCTGGTGGGCAAGTTCCTCGTGCAGCGCATCCGCTGGCTGCGCGAATTCAACATTCCCGAACCCGTGGCGGGCGGCCTGGTGGCGGCGCTCATCTCCTGGGGGCTGAACGCCGCGTTCGACGTGCGTGCGTCGTTCGACACCGGCCTGCAGACCGCTTTCATGCTGGTGTTCTTCTCCTCCATCGGGCTGAGCGCCAACTTCCTCAAGCTGCGCGAGGGCGGCATGGGGCTGATCGTCTTCCTGCTGGTCGTGGTGGTGTTCATCGGCGTGCAGAACAGCGTGGGCGTGGCGCTGGCCACCGCGCTGGGGCTGGACCCGCTGATCGGCCTGATCGCGGGCTCCATCACTCTGGTGGGCGGGCACGGCACGGCCGGGGCCTGGGGCTCGGTGCTGGAAAACGACCATGGCATCCCTGGCGCCATCACCTTGGGCATTGCCTGTGCCACCTTCGGCCTGGTCATCGGCGGGCTGATCGGCGGGCCGCTGGCCAAATGGCTGATCCAGCGCCACGGGCTGAAGCACCCGCAGGGCACGGGCGATGCCGGCGCGCTGGAGGCGGGCACGCCCAACTTCGAGTTCCCGCACAAGACGCGCCTGATCACCGCGGACGCGGCCATCGAGACCATGGCCCTGTTTGCCGGCTGCCTGGCCTTTGCCGAGTTCATGAGCCAGTTGACGAAGGGCACGGCGCTGCAACTGCCCACCTTCGTGTGGGCGCTGGGCGGGGGCGTGCTGATCCGCAACGTGCTGGACTACGTCTTCAACTTCGAGGTGTTCGACCGCGCCATCGACGTGTTCGGCAACACCGGGCTGTCCGTCTACCTGGCGATCGCGCTGCTGTCTCTCAAGCTGTGGGAGCTGGCCGGGCTGGCGGGTCCGCTGGTCATCATCCTGGGCGTGCAGACGCTGGTCATGGCGGCCTACGCGGGCTTCGTTACCTTCCGCCTGATGGGAAGCAACTACGATGCGGCCGTGCTCTGTGCGGGGCATTGCGGCTTCGGCATGGGCGCCACGCCCACGGCGGTGGCCAACATGCAGGCCATTACCAACCAGTACGGCGCGTCGCACAAGGCTTTCCTGATCGTGCCCATGGTGGGCGCGTTCTTCATCGACCTGGTCAATGCCGTGGCCATCCAGGTCTTCATCAACGTGTTCGGCTAAGCGCCCACCACGGCGCGGAGGGCAGGCGGTGCGTACAGGATTCGGACTGATCGGGCTGCTGCTGGCCCTGGCCCTCGTGGCCGTGCTGGTCAAGAAGCAGATGGGCGCCACGCGCGTCGCCGTGCCGCCCGCCGTGCAGGGGCTGCCGGCGCCGGCGGAGGGCGCCGCCTCCACGGTGCGCGCGCAAAGCCAGCAGGTGCAGCAGCAGGTGAAGCAACAGATGGACGCACTGATGCAGCAGCCACGCACCCTGCCCGAAGATTGATGGCCAAAATGGCCTACAGCGCTTACCCATCAAGCGCGAGCAGCTACTGAAAGATGAGCGAATCCGACGACGCCCACTGGATGCGCGAGGCCATCGCCCAGGCGCGCGCCGCGCAGCACGCGGGCGAGGTGCCCGTCGGCGCCGTGCTGGTGCGCGATGGGCAGGTGATCGCCACCGGGCGCAATGCCCCCATCGCCGGGCACGACCCCACGGCGCATGCCGAGATGGCCGCGCTGCGCGCCGGCGCGGCGCAGCTCTCCAACTACCGGCTCGACGGCTGCACGCTCTACGTCACGCTGGAGCCGTGCGCCATGTGCAGCGGCGCCATGCTGCACGCGCGCCTGCCGCGCGTGGTCTACGGCGCGGCGGATGCCAAGACCGGCGCAGCGGGCTCGGTGGTCAACCTGTTCGCCGAGCCGCGTCTCAACCACCAGACCGCGGTGCAAGGCGGCGTGCTGGCCGATGAATGCGGTGCACTGCTCAGCGACTTCTTCCGCGACCGCCGCCGCGCCCAGCGGGCGCAGCAACTGGCCGCCCACCCGCTGCGCCAGGACGCGCTGCGCACGCCCGACGCCGCGTTCGCCCATCTGGACGGCCCCGCGCCGCATTACGTGAGCGATCTGCCCGCGCTGGCCGGCCTGCGCCTGCACTACCTGGACGAAGGCCCGCGCGACGCTGCCCGCACCTGGCTGCTACTGCATGCCAGCCCTGGCTGGAGCCATGGCTGGCAGCCCATGCTGGCGGCCTTCGCGCAGGCCGGCCACCGCGTGGTAGCGCCGGACCTGATCGGCTTCGGCCGCAGCGACAAACCCAAGAAAGAAGCCGCCCACCGCCTCGACTGGCATCGACAGGTGCTGGCCGAGCTGGTGCAGCGCCTGGCCTTGCGCGGCGTGGTGCAGGTGGCGCAGCCCAGTGCGCCGCTGCTGCCTGATGCGGCGCCGGCGCCCCTGGTGCGCGTGCTGCATGTGCGGGGTGGCGCGCCCTGCGACGCCGCGCCGTTCCCTGATGCCGGCCATCGCGCCGGGCCGCGCGCCTTCGCCCGTTTTGCCGATGCCGATGCCGCGCCGCTCCTCACCGTGCCGGACGCCAGCGCCGCCTCGGCGCTGCGCGCTATGGAATACTTCACCCGCTATGCCTAACCACCCCCACGACTGCGGCCACGATCACTGCGATCACCCTCACGGCCCCCGGCACATCTACATCTACTCCCCTTCCGGCGCGGTGCGCGACAAGGCCGCGTTCAAGCGCGGCATTGCCCGCCTGCAGGCCATGGGCCACGAGGTGGAGGTGGACCCGGACGCGCTCGCATCCCACACGCGGTTTGCCGGCGACGATGCCACGCGCCTGGCCGCCATCCACCGCGCGGCCGCCAGCGGCGCCGACGTGGCGCTGATCAGCCGCGGCGGCTACGGCCTCACGCGCATCCTGCCGGGCATCCAGTACAAGGCCGTGGCCAAGGCGGTGGAGCGCGGAACCCAGTTCGTGGGCGTGAGCGACTTCACGGCCCTCCAGTCCGCGCTGCTGGCCAAGACCGGCGCCACCACCTGGGCCGGCCCGGCGCTGGTGGGAGACCTGGGCGTGCCGGGCGAGCCCGACGACATCATGCTGGCCTGCCTGGACGATCTGCTCACCGGCCACGGCGAGGGCAGCGGCTGGCGCATGAACGCCGAGAAACCCCGCGCCGACGGCCAGCCCGCCGTGCGCGACATCTACGTGAAGAAGGCCACCCTGTGGGGCGGCAACCTGGCCGTGCTGTGTTCGCTGGTGGGCACGCCGTACTTCCCGCAGGTCAAGGGCGGCGTGCTGTTCCTGGAGGACGTGGGCGAACACCCTTACCGTGTCGAACGCCTGCTCACCCAGTTGCTGCACGCCGGCGTGCTGGCCCAGCAAAAGGCCGTGGTGCTGGGCCAGTTCAATGAATACAAGCTCACGCCGCACGACAAGGGCTTCAAGCTGCAGAGCGTGGTGGACTGGCTGCGCACGCAGATCAAGGCGCCCGTGCTCACCAACCTGCCGTTCGGCCATGTGCCCACCAAGGTGCTGCTGCCCGTGGGCGCGGAGGTGTCGCTGTCGGTCGAAGGGCGCGACGCGCTCATCTACTGGGGCCACGCCCACTGAGATGCTATTGATTTAAGAGCTGCTGGCGCTTGAAGGGTGGGCGCGATGGCAGGTTTCGGCTTGAAACGCCGCGACGGCGGGGGAGGCGGCATGGGCAGATTGCAACGCATCGGCGCGGGCGCCGTGGTGGCGCTGGTGGCAGCGCTGCTGCTGGCCGGCAGCGTGGCCGCGGTGTATGCACTGCGCAGCTTCCCGCAACTGGACGGGACACTGCGCGCCGCCGGGCTGCAGCACGCCGTGGCGGTGCGCCGCGACGAAGCCGACGTGACGCACATCGAGGCGCAGACCCCCTGGGACGCGTGGTTCGCCATGGGCTACGTGCATGCGCAGGAGCGCACCTGGCAACTGGAGTTCAACCGCCGGCTGATGCACGGCGAGCTGTCCGAGATCCTCGGCCCCGCCACGCTGGACACCGACAAGCTCATGCGCACGCTGGACATCATGGGTGCGGCGCGCCGCCAGTACGCCGCGCTGCCCGCGTTCGCGCGCGAGGCGCTGCAGGCCTACAGCCGGGGCATCCAGTCCTTCCACGCGGCGCGGACCCAGGCGCTGCCGCCGGAGTTTTTACTGCTGGGTGCGCGGCCCGGCGGTGCGCAGGGTGTGGCCTGGGCGCCTGAGGACAGTGTGGCCTGGGCGCTGATGATGGCGCTGGACCTGGGCGGCAACTGGGGCAACGAGTTCGCGCGCCTGTCGCTGGCGGCCACGCTACCCACCGAGCGGCTGTGGCAGCTCATGCCGCCCTATCCTGGCGAGGCGCCCGCGACGGCGGTGGACCTGCAGGCGCTGTACCGGTCGCTGGGCGTGTACCGCGCGCCGCAGGCGGCTGCACCGGCCCCGCAGGCCGATGCCGAGCCCGCAGGCGCAGGCGCGGCGCAGGCGCTGCAGGCCTGGTCGCAGGACTTCGTGGCAGGCCTGGGCACGCCGGGCGGGCGCGGCAGCAACAACTGGGTGCTGGACGGCACGCGCACGGCCAGCGGCCGGCCGCTGCTGGCCAACGACCCGCACCTGGGCCTGGGCGCGCCGGCGCTGTGGTACTTCGCGCACCTGAAGGCGCCGCAGGGCAGGGCGTCCGACGGCACGCCCGTCGCGGCCATTGACGTGATCGGCGCCACCTTGCCGGGCCTGCCCTTCGTGGTGCTGGGCCGCACGGCCGAGGTGGCCTGGGGCTTCACCAACACCGCGCCCGATGTGCAGGACCTGTACATCGAGGCCATCCACCCCGACGACCCCACGCGCTACCGCACGCCCGAGGGCTGGCAGGGCTTCGAGCAGCGCGAGCACGTGATCCGCGTGAAGGGCCGCCCCGACGTGCGCCACACCGTGCGCAGCACGCGCCATGGGCCGGTGATCAGCGATGCGCAGCCCGCGCTGCACGGCAGCGTGCTGGACCTGCGCCGGCATGTGATCGCGCTGCGCTGGAGTGCACTGGATGCCGACAACCACACCGTGCTGGCGGGCCTGCTGAGCAACCAGGCACGCTCGGTGGAGGAGCTCTTCGCAGGCATGGCGCACTACCACTCGCCCATGCAGAGCGTGGTGGCGGCGGACGTGCATGGCGCGATCCGCTTCCAGGCCTTTGGGCGCGTGCCCCTGCGTGCGGCCGGCAACGACCTGCGCGGTGTGGCCCCCGCGCCGGGCTGGGAGGCGCGCTACGACTGGCAGGGCTGGCTGCCCCTGGCGCAGACGCCGCAGGACGACGGCGGCGCGCGCGGCTGGATCGCCACGGCCAACCAGCGCATCACGGCGCCGGGCTATCCGCACTTCCTGACGCAGGACTGGGCCTTGCCCTACCGCTACCAACGCATAGAGCAGCAGCTGGAGGCACGGCGCCTGCACGACCTGCCGTCCCTGCGCGCGCTGCAGGGCGACACGGTGTCCCCCGCCGCGCTGCGCCTGTTGCCCCATTTGCTGGCGGCTCCGGTTTCGCAGCCGCTGGCGCGGCAGGCCCAGGCGCTGCTGCGCGGCTTTGACGGCGACATGCGCCCCGACCGCGCGGCGCCGCTCATCCTGTCGGTGTGGGCCGACGAGCTCACGCGCGCACTGGTCGTGCCCCGCGTGGGTGAGGAGCGCTTTGCCGCCACCTACGGCCGGCGGGACTTCCGCGCGGGCCTGGAAGGCATGCTGGAGCGCGGCGACACCTGGTGGTGCCCGCCCCACGGCTGCGCCGCCCATGCCGGCGCGGCGCTGGAGCGTACCGTGCAGCGCCTGGCCGCGCGCTATGGCAACCAGCCCGAGCGCTGGGCGTGGGGCGCGGCGCATCCGGCGCTTTCCGTGCACAAGCCGCTGGGCAGCGTGCCCGTGCTGTCGCGCTGGTTCAACGTGGGCGTGCCCTCGGGGGGCGATGCGTACAGCGTCAACGTGGGCCAGTACAACGCTGCGCAGCCCGTGGAGCCCTTCGCCAGCCGGCACG
The DNA here is from genome assembly GCF_056730635.1 of Diaphorobacter sp. B2A2W2. Taxonomy (NCBI): domain Bacteria; kingdom Pseudomonadati; phylum Pseudomonadota; class Betaproteobacteria; order Burkholderiales; family Comamonadaceae; genus Diaphorobacter; species Diaphorobacter sp. B2A2W2. The sequence continues at coordinate 485,101 of NZ_JBWZOR010000001.1, read as the reverse complement.
CGCCCTCGCTGCGCGCGCTGTACGACCTGCAGGACCCGGAGCGTTCGCTGTTCATTTACCAGACGGGCCAGAGCGGGCTGGTGTTCTCGCCGCGCTACGCCGACATGGCCCAGGCCTGGGCCGGCGGCGGCTACCGCCCCCTGCAGCGCCAGCCGCGCCGCTACGTGCACCAGTTGCAGCTGCGCCCCTAGATACCGGGCGGGCGCACGCCGCGGTGCCGCTTGTCACGCTTGTCACGCCTGTCGCATTACAGTGGCACGGACAACCCTGAAGGAGAGCCGTCCATGACCATCCAGTTGCAGCGCATCGAGGGCACCCCCATGGCCCAGCGCCTCACCATCCGCAGCCACGAATGGGTGGTGGACGGCACGGCCGCCGAAGGCGGCGACGACACCGGCCCCAACCCGCACGACCTGTACGACGCCGCGCTGGGCGGCTGCAAGGCGCTCACGCTGCTGTGGTACGCGCGGCGCAAGGGCTGGGACGTGCAGGACGTGCGCACTGTGGTGGAGCGTGATGCCTCGCAGGAGCGCAGCGGTACCTATCGCCTGGCCACACGGCTGCAAGTGCAGGGCGACTTGAGCGATGCGCAGATCGCCGAGCTGCAGGCCGCGATCGGCAAATGCCCCGTGCACAAGCTCATGACCCAGGTGACCACCGAGATCACCACCGTGGTGGAGCGCGCATGAGCGCCGGCGCCATTCCTGCGCAGGGCCCTCTGCGCCTGAGCGGGCACTTCAAGGACCTGGGCGGCGGCTTCACTGTGCGCCGCCTGCTGCCGGCGCTGCAGCGCCGGTCGGTGGGGCCCTTCGTGTTCTTCGACCACTTCGGCCCCGCGACGGTGGCGCCTGCATCCGCCTATGACGTACGGCCCCACCCGCACATCGGGCTGGCCACGGTCACCTACCTGTTCGAGGGCGCGATCCTGCACCGCGACAGTTTGGGTTCGCTGCAGCAGATCGAGCCCGGCGCCATCAACTGGATGACGGCGGGGCGCGGCATCGTGCATTCCGAGCGGCGCCCGCCCGCGCTCGCGCACAGCACTTATGTGAACCACGGTATCCAGCTCTGGGCGGCGCTGCCGCAGGCGCATGAGGACGTGCCGCCGCATTTCGCCCATACCCCTGCGGACCAGATTCCGGCCTACCAGCATGGCGGCGCAGCAGTGCGGGTGCTGATCGGCGCGGCCTTCGACTGCCAGTCGCCCGTGGCCACGTTTGCGCCCACGCTGCTGCTGGATGTGCAGCTGGAGCCGGGTTCTGCGCTGGACCTGCCCACGCTTGCCGACGAGATGGCGCTCTACACCGTGAGCGAGGGGCTGTGGCTGGACGCCGGGGCGTTGCCCGCGCAGACGCTGGCGCTGCTGGAGCCCGGCCGCTCCACCAGCGTGCGCGCGGGTAAGGCGGGGGCGCGGTGTGTGGTGATCGGCGGCGCCGCCCTGGACGGCCCGCGCCACATCTGGTGGAACTTCGTTTCCAGCCGCAAGGAGCGCATCGTGCAGGCCGCCGATGACTGGGATCGCGACGCCATGGGCCACATCCCGGGCGAGAGCGAACGCATTCCCCTGCCGCCGCGGAGGTTTCTGGGGTAAGTTATTGAAGGCAAAAGTGGCTGTAACGCTTGTTGGGCAAGCGCTAGCAGCTATTTTTTCAGGAGCGATTTGCGCCCGGTCCTTCGGGGGATGGCGTGAGCATCGTGGACTCCACCTTGTTCGCCAACTGGGCCACGGCCAGCGCGGCCGGGCAGCCGGGCATCTGCAGCATCAGCAACTGGCGGCGCATCACGGCGTCGCGCACCGAGGTGTCGGCGGGAATGTCCCCCACGTGGATCAGCCGCATGGGGCGGCCGGTGTCGGTGGTCACGAAGCGGTCCAGCACCTGCTGCAACTGCCCGGTGATGGCGCGTCCGTCCCCCGGACGTGCGGCCTGGTTCACCACCATGCGCACGTGCTGGCGCTTTTGCTGGGTGGCCAGCACCTTGATGGCGGCGTAGGCGTCGGTGAGCGACGTGGGCTCGGGCGTCGCGACGATGAGCACCTCGTGCGCCAGCGAGACGGAAAACAGCACCACGTCGGAGATGCCCGCGCCGGTGTCCAGCAGCACCACGTCAAAGCGGGGTGCCAGCGTGTGGATGACGTTGAGGAACTCGTTGCGCACCTCGGGCGTGAGGCGCGAGTACTCGACCATGCCGGAGCCGGCCAGCAGGACCGAAAAGCCGCCGGGTGCCTTGATCACGGCGTCTTCCAATTGGGCCTTGCCGGTAAAGACGTCGTGCAGCGTGACCTTGGGGTGCAGGTTCAGCACCACGTCCAGGTTGGCCAGGCCCAGGTCGGCATCCAGTACCAGCACGCGGTGCCCGCGGCGGGTGAGGGCGGCCGCCAGGTTGGCGGACACGAAGGTCTTGCCCACGCCGCCCTTGCCGCTGGTGATGGCGATGATGCGTGCGTTGGCAGGTGTGGTGGAGGGCACGGAAGCAGAAGCCGGCGCAGCGGCGCCGGCCGGTGGAGTCGTCGGGTTGGGGGACAGCGCGTCGTTCATCACTACTGGGCTTTCAATAGGCGCTGCCTGTGGATGGATCCAAAGGCGGGGGCAGGTCGCCCCATCCCGACGGAGTGTATAGCGGGCCGAACAGCAAACTCTTTTCTTCCGCAGTGACCGTGCTGTCGGGTTGTTCTTCAATGCTGATGCAGTTGCGGCCGCCGAGCTTGGCCTTGTACAGCTCGGCATCGGCCCGGTCGGCCCACAGGGCGGTGGTGCTGCGGATCCATTGCAGCGCGAAGGCGCCGCCGATGCTCACGGTGACGTTCAACGTGAGCGATGGCGAGATGCGCACGGGCGTGGCTTCGACCGCGCGGCGCACGCGTTCGGCGATCACCCGGCCAAAGCCGAACTGGCAGGCGGGCAGCACGATGGCGAATTCCTCGCCGCCGTAGCGGGCCACGGTGTCCATGGGGCGTACGCAGCTCTCCAGCGTACGCGCGACGGACTGCAGCACGATGTCGCCGGCCAGGTGGCCATGGCGGTCGTTGACCTGCTTGAAATGGTCGATGTCCAGCATCAGCAGCAGCGCGGCTTCGCCCGAGCGCGCGACCCGGTCGATCTCGCGCTCCAGCACCGCACGCACGTGGCGGCGGTTGGCCAGCCCGGTGAGCGGGTCCTTCAGCGAGAGTTCGCACAAGCCGTCGATGAGGTTCTGCAGGTACAGCAGCGGCGTCTGGCCCTGCAGGGACACTTCGGAACCCAACGACTGCGCCACCAGGGCATGGGCCGTGGCCAGACGCAGGTCGCGCAGAGAGACGGAAGCGGGGGACGCGGTGTTTGTCACAACCAGAAACAAATATCTATCGGCAGTGTAGCAGCTATAGCTTCGGTAGCGGCTGAGCTGGGCCACTTGTGTCGGACTGCGGCGCCGAGGCAGGGTTCCCGGCGTCGGGGGGAGCCAGCCTCTGCAGAGCCGCGATGGCCTCGGCGTCGGTGCGGTACAGCGCGAAGTTGGGTCCCGGCGCCAGCGCGCCTGCATTGTCCAGCGTGTGCTGTACCGGTAGCTTGATGCCGGTCACATGCAGCGTGCCGCCGTGGCTTTGCAGCAGCGCGCGCAGGCGGATGAAGGCCTCCACCCCCGTCACGTCGATGCGGTTGATGGGCAGCGCGAACAGGCACAGGTGGCGGATGGACGGGCGCTGGGCCAGCTCGTCGGTCACGCGGCGCTCCAGCGCATTGGCGGAGGCGAAGTCCAGCTCGGCATCCATGCGCAGGGCCAGCAGCTCTGGCGCCAGCGGGGGCAGCTGCCACAGGTGGCGGTCGCGCAGGCTGCCGTCGGGGTGCAGGCCCACCTCGATGATGCGCGGGTGCAGCCGTTGGTAGAGAAAGTGGCTCAGGTTCATGAGCAGGCCCACCAGCACGCCCCAGTACATGCGCGGTGCCGTGGCCAGCGTGAGGCCGAAGGTGACGAGGCCGATGGCCGTCTCCACGCGCGAGACGCGCCACAGGCGGAACATGCCGACGGGCTTGATGAGGCTGGTGACCGCTGTCACCACCACGGCGGCCAGCACCGGCTGTGGTACGTGGTACAGGGCCGGCGTGAGCCACAGCAGCGTTGCCAGCACCAGCACCAGCGCGAACAGCGTCGCCCAGCCGCTCTTGGCGCCTGCATACAGGTTGATGGCGGAGCGCGAGAACGACGCGCTGGTGGCAAAGCTGCCGCACAGGCCCGAACTGATCTTGGCCATGCCATGGGCGATCAGGTCCTGGTTCTCGTTCCAGCGGGTGCCGCCCTGGTGGTGCTCTACCTTGGCGCTGGAGGCGGTCTCCAGGAAGCTGACCAGCGTGACGACCATCACCGGCATCACCAGCGCGCCCATTTCTTCCCACGAGAGCCATCCCGGCCAGTACAGCGTCGGCAGGCCGGAGGGCAAGTGGCCGATCACGGCGCCGTCGGCATCGGCATAGCCCATGGCCCAGCTGATGAGTGCCGCCAGCGCGATCACCACGATGGCGGCCGGGAAGCTGGAGCGCCAGCGCCGCGCCAGCACCAGGCAGCCCAGGCTGCCCAGGCCGAACGCCAGCGCGCGCAGGTCGAAGTGGTGCAGCGACGGGCTGACCGCCAGTGCGCTCCAGCTGGTGCGAAGGCCCAACAGGTCGGGCAGTTGCGAGGCCAGGATCAGCAACGCCGCAGCCTGCGTGAAGCCGCCCAGCACCGGCGAGGTCACCAGGTTGAGCAGCCAGCCGAAACGCACCACGCCCAGCAGCAGCTGCAGCAGGCCCGACAGCAGGGCCATCCACACCGCCAGCGTGACCCAATGGGCGCTGCCGGGCTCGGCCAGCCCGGTGATCGACGCGCCGATGAGCAGGCTGGTGAGCGCCGTGGGCCCGACGCCGAGGCGGGTGGATGAGCTCCACAGCACGGCCACCAGTGCCGGCACCAGCGATGCGTAGATCCCCGTCACCAGCGGCATGCCGGCCAGCGCGGCGTACGCCACGCCCTGCGGCACCAGCATCAGCCCGACGGTCATGCCGGCCCAGAACTCGCCCTGCAGCAGCGCGGATGTCGGGCGGGGCCAGGAGAGAAAGGGAAACCAGCGATGCAGCAAGGATGAGGACATGGGCCGATTGTCCAGGCTTGCGTCGGCACGTGCCTTAAAGCCGCTGTTGTCCTACTGCGGTTTCGGTCCTCTCCGACCGGCTCGGCAGCCAGTGCTTTCTACAGTGGACCGCGTACCCACTGGAAGGAGATATGCCCATGACACCCCCTCTTTTTCGAGCGTCGCGCTGGACCGTTTTCGCCGCTGCCGCTGCCCTGGCCGCCGGGCTGAGTGCTTGCAACAAGGCCGAGGAACCCACGGCCGGGCAACGCCTGGATTCCGCCATCAACAAGACCGAGCAGGCGGCCCAGGATGCCAAGCAAAAAATGGAATCCGCGGCGCAGGAAGCCGGGCAGGCTTCACGCAACGCCACGGCCGACGCAGCCGCCCTTATGGACGATGCCGGCATCACCACCAAGGTGAACGCGGGCCTGGCGCAAGACCCGGACCTCAGCGCCATCAAGATCGACGTGGACACCCGTGCGGGCGTCGTCACGCTCAATGGCCCCGTGAAAAGCGAGCAGGCCCGTGACCGCGCCAGCCAGATCGCGCAGGCCGTACCGGGCGTGACCTCGGTGGTCAACAACCTCACCATCTCCAGCGGCGGCTGAGCCTGGGCGGGGGACAGGCTCTACCATCGGCGCATGAAGCAGCCCTCCACACCCGACCTGTCCACCCGCCTCATTCACCACGAGTACACACCGCCGCAGGGTTTCCATGCCCCGCAGCCAGCGGTGCACAAGGCGTCCACCGTCATCTTCCCCAACGTCGCCGCAATGCGCGCGCGCGAGTGGAAGGACAAGAGCAGCTACACCTACGGGCTGCACGGCACGCCCACGACCTACCAGCTGGAAGAGCGCCTGGCCACGCTGGAAGGCGGGCTGCAGTGCCTGCTGGTGCCCAGCGGATTGGCAGCCATTTCCACCGTATCGCTGGCGCTGCTGCACCAGGGCGACGAGGTGCTGATCCCGGACAACGCCTACGGTCCCAACAAGGCACTGGCCGAGGTGGAGTTGCGCCACTACGGCATCCGCCACCGTATCTATGACCCCTTGGACCCGGCGGACCTCGCATCCAAAATCACCGACGCCACGCGGCTGGTGTGGCTGGAGGCGCCGGGCTCCGTGACGTTGGAGTTCCCCGACCTGGTGGAGCAGGTGCGCATCTGCCGCGCACGCGGTGTGGCTACGGTGCTGGACAACACCTGGGGCGCGGGCCTGGCTTTCGCGCCCTTCGATCTGCTGGGCCATGGCGCGGGTGCCGAGGGCGCGCTGGGCGTGGACGTATCCGTGCATGCGCTCACCAAGTACCCCAGCGGCGGCGGCGATGTGCTGATGGGCAGCATCACCACCCGCGACGATGGGCTGCACCTGCGCATCAAGCTCACGCACATGCGGCTCGGGCTGGGGGTGGGAGCGAACGACGTGGAAGCGGTCTTGCGGGCGCTGCCCAGCATGGCGCTGCGCTACCACGCGCACGATGCGGCCGCGCGCGACCTGGCGCAGTGGATGGGCTTGCAACCCGCGGTGGCCCAGGTGCTGCACCCGGCGCTGCCCGGATCGCCCGGCCATGCGCAGTGGAAGGCGCTGTGCGGCGCAGCCAATGGCGGGCAGGGCGCTGCCGCCGGCCTCTTCAGCGTGGTCATTGACGCATGCCACAGCCAGGCGCAGGTGGATGCCTTTTGCGACGGCCTGCGCCTGTTCAAGCTGGGCTACAGCTGGGGCGGGCCGATGAGCCTGGTGGTGCCCTACGACCTGCCCAGCATGCGCACGGGCGCCACCGCGCATCTGCGGCCCGGCACCGTGGTGCGCTTCTCCGTGGGGCTGGAGGCCGTGGACGACCTGCGTGCCGACCTGGCGCAGGCGATGCACCAGGCCTTTGGAGCTGCCTGATGCGTTGGCGGCTGGCGCGGCGAGGGTGGTAGTTTCCTTGATGGTGGTCAGGCAGTCAGGTGGTTAAGGTGGCAGCAACGCCACTGCCGCAGCGATGCCGACCGCCATGTCTGATTCTTCCGCGCCAGTCACCTCCGCGCCGGTGTCCGCACCGGTGACTCTCAACCCCTTGCGCTGGCCGGACCCGCTGCGTTGGCTCGTGCTGGGGGCGCGCGACATGATGGCCGCGCCCGGCGTGGCGCTGTTCTACGGTACGTGGTTCTGGGGCATGGCACTCCTGCTGGGCTGGGTGTTTCAGGCGCGGCCGGAATACACCATGTCGTTTGCCAGCGGCTGCCTGCTGATGGGCCCCTTCCTGGCCATGGGGCTGTACGACACCAGCCGCCGGCGCGAACAGGGATTGGCACCCGATCTGGGCGAATCGCTGACCTGCTGGGACCGCCACCTGGGCAGCATGGGCATGCTGGTACTCGTACTTGTGGTGCTGGAACTGCTGTGGGGCCGCGCGTCGCTCGTGGTGTTTGCCGTGTTCTTCAACACCGGCATGCCGTCCACCACGGGGGTGGTGCAGGCGGTGTTCAACCCGAGCAACTGGCAGTTCGTCGCCGTGTACCTGCTGGTGGGCAGTGTGTTCGCGGCCCTGGTGTTCTCCAGCATGGTGGTGTCCATTCCGATGATTCTGGACCGCGACACCGATGCGCTCACGGCCGGCATTGCGAGCATGCGGGTGGTGGTGGAAAACCCCGGCGTGATGCTGATGTGGGGCCTGCTCATCACGGCGCTGGTGGCGTTGTCGCTGTTCGCCTGGGGCGCGGGCTTGCTGGTGGTGGGGCCGGTGCTGGGGCATGCCAGTTGGCATGCCTACCGCGCGGCGGTGGCGGCGCCCACTGCGCCCCTTGCGCCCGCGCAGGCGTCGCAGAGCGCCGGCTGATTCTCTGACGATGGTTTACAGCAAGGCGCGCAGCGCGGGCCACACGTTGTCCAGCATGCGCGGGTGCGCCTGGGCCGTGGGGTGGATGCGGTCGGGCTGGAACAGCGCCGTGGGATCGGGCCCATCGGCCACGCCCTTGAGCAGGAAGGGCACGAGCGCTGCCTTGCGCTCCTGGGCCACGTTCTCGAAGACCTCGGCGAACTGCCGGGTGTAGTTGGCACCGTAGTTAGGCGGCACCTGCACACCCACCAGCAGCACGCGCGCGCCCGCGGCCTGGGCCTGTTCGGTCATCCACGCCAGGTTGCCCTGGGTGCTGGCCAGCGGCAGGCCGCGCAAGGCGTCGTTGCCGCCGAGTTCGATCACCACATGCGTGGGCTGGTGCTGCCGGAGCAGTGCGGCCAGCCGCGCACGGCCGCCGGCGGTGGTGTCGCCGCTCACGCTGGCGTTGATCACCGTGGCGGGGATCTTCTCCTGCGCCAGCCGCTTGTCCAGCAGCGCCACCCAGCCGGTGCCGCGCGGCAGGCCATATTCGGCGCTGAGCGAGTCGCCCACCACCAGGATCACGGGGGCGCGGGTGGGCTTCTTGCCACCGGACTGCGCAAGGGCGGGCGCCGCGCCCCACAGGGCCAGGGCGCCCGCCACGATAAAGTCACGCCGAACCATATGCTTCACTGCCGAGAACCTTTCATGTCCGAAACCTCCGCCGCCACGGCCCCTGCCGCTTCCAATGACCGCATGCCGCCCGAATCCATCATCGCGGTGGAGCATGTGTCCAAGTCCGTCACGGACTCCACGGGTACGCTGGAGATTTTGCGGGATATCGATTTCCGCCTGGCGCCGCGGGAGACTGCGGCCATCGTGGGCGCGTCGGGCTCGGGCAAGAGCACGCTGCTGTCCATCATCGCCGGCCTGGACACGCCCACGCGCGGCACGGTGCGGCTGGGTGGGCAGGACCTGTTCGCACTGGACGAGGATGACCGCGCCGCACTGCGCGCGCGGCAGGTGGGCTTCGTGTTCCAGAGCTTTCAGCTCATGGGCAACCTCACGGCGCTGGAGAACGTGATGCTGCCGCTGGAGTTGGCTGGCATCCGCGATGCACGCCGCCGCGCGACCGACATGCTGGAGCGCGTCGGCCTGGGCCAGCGCCTGACGCACTATCCCAAGGTGCTGTCGGGCGGCGAGCAGCAGCGCGTGGCGCTGGCGCGCGCCTTCGTGGTGGAGCCCGCCGTGCTGCTGGCCGACGAGCCCACGGGCAGCCTGGACTTCGCCACGGGCGAGACCATCATGGAACTGATGCTGGCCCTCAACCGCGAGCAGGGCACCACGCTGGTGCTGGTCACGCACGACCGCGGCATTGCCGCGCGCTGCGACCGGCGCATCACCATTGAGGCCGGACGGCTGGTCGATAACTCCTGAAAGAATAGCTGCCAGCGCTTGATGCTAGCTGGTTTCCAATGAATTCCATCTTGAAATCCATGCGCAGCAAGCGCTGGCAGCTCTCGTATCGATAGCGAGCTGGTGGTGAATCAGACCTGCGCCTTGCGCTCCTGTGCCAGGCAGGCGGCGGCGGTGAAGATCACGTCGGTGGAGGAATTCAGCGCCGTCTCGGCCGAATCCTGCAGGATGCCAATGATGAAGCCGATGGCCACTACCTGCATCGCCACGTCGTTGCCGATGCCGAAGAGGCTGCACGCCAGCGGAATCAGGAGCAGCGAGCCGCCGGCCACGCCCGATGCGCCGCAGGCGCACAGCGACGCAACCACGCACAGCAGCAGCGCGGTCGGCAGGTCTACCTGGACGCCCAGGGTGTTGGCCGCGGCCAGCGACAGCACGCTGATGGTGATGGCCGCGCCGGCCATGTTGATGGTGGCGCCCAGCGGAATGGCGATGCTGTAGGTGTCCTCGTTCAGGCGCAGGCGCTTGGCCAGGGCCAGGTTGATCGGGATGTTGGCGGCCGAGCTGCGCGTGAAGAACGCCGTTACGCCGCTCTCGCGCAGGCACATCAGCACCAGCGGATAGGGGTTGCGGCGGATCGCCACGTACACGATCAGCGGGTTGACCACCAGCGCCACGAACAGCATGCAGCCCAGCAGCACGGCCAGCAGTTGGGCATAACCCCACAGCGCCTGCGCGCCGGCTTCCGCAAAGGTGCTGGCAACCAGGCCCAGGATACCCAGGGGCGCCAGGCGGATCACCAGCTGGATCACCTGCGTCACGGCCGCGGCGCCGTCCTGCAGCATGGCGCGCGTGCCCGCGCTGGCGTGGCGCAGCGCCAGGCCCAGCGCAATGGCCCAGGCCAGGATGCCGATGTAGTTGGCCTCCAGCAGCGCCTTGACCGGGTTTTCGACCACGCTCTTGAGCACGTTCATCAGCACCTCGGACACCGACCCCGGCCCCGCGGCGGCCTGTGCGGGCGCCTGCAGCGTGAGCGTGCTGGGAAACCACATGCTGGCCACCACACCCACGGTGGCCGCGGCCAGCGTGCCCACCGCGTACAGCACCAGCACCGGGCGGATGTGCGTGGTCTCGCCCGGCGTGTGGTTGCTGATGGCGGCCATCACCAGCACGAACACCAGCACCGGCGCCACCGCCTTCAGGGCCGAGATGAACAACGCGCCCAGAATGGACAGGTGGGGCGTGGCGGCGGGCCATACAGCCGCCAGCACAATGCCGATGACCACGGCGATGGCGATCTGGGTGACCAGGCTCGTGCGCTGCACCCAGCGCAACAGGGGAGAGAGGATCATGATCTGAACAGAAGGAGGGCCTGAGCCGCTGCGCAGGCCGCGCAGCGCGGCGCCTTGTGGCAGGCGCGGCCGCCACAGGGACGGCCATGAAGGCGGTCAGGCAAGCGGCGCCGCTTGTGGCAGCGGCCCGTTTGTCAAGGGAAGAAACGCGGATTTTAGCGGCTGCCCGGCGGTGGCCTGCGCCGCGCCACGGTGCCAGTGGGGTCGCTGGCGGGATAATCGCCACCCATGTCCTCCCCCAAAGTCCTCTTCGGCTTTCACGCCGTGGGCGTGCGCCTGAAGACCGCGCCGCAAAGCATCATCGAGATCTATTACGAGCCCACGCGCCGCGACGCGCGCATGCGCCAGTTCCTGGAGCGCGCACGCGAGGCGGGGGCGCGCCTGATCGAAGCCGACGGCCTGCGCCTGGCCAAGCTGGCCGGCAGCCATGGCCACCAGGGCGTGGCTGCGCGGGTCGAGGCCGTGGCGCAGGTGCGCACACTGGACGAGCTGCTGGACGAGCTGGAGGCCCGTGGCGTGAAAAATCCGCTGCTGCTGGTGCTGGACGGCGTGACCGACCCGCACAACCTGGGCGCCTGCCTGCGCGTGGCCGATGGCGCGGGCGCGCATGCGGTGATCGCTCCCAAGGACCATGCGGTGGGCATCAACGCCACCGTGGCCAAGGTGGCCAGCGGCGCGGCCGAGACGGTGCCGTACTTCATGGTCACGAACCTGGCGCGCACGCTGAACGAGCTCAAGGAGCGCAACATCTGGGTCATCGGCACCAGTGGCGATGCCGACAAGACGCTGTATCAAGTGGACCTGAAAGGCCCGGTCGCCCTGGTGCTGGGCGCCGAGGGCCCGGGCATGCGCCAACTCACGCGCAAGACCTGCGACGAACTGGTGGGCATCCCCATGCAGGGCGCTGTCGAGAGCCTGAACGTGTCGGTGGCCAGCGCGGTGTGCCTGTACGAGGCGCTGCGCCAGCGCGCCTGAACGCGGAAGGCGCCCGGCCCCTAGCCGCGGCGCGCCGCCTCGATGGCGGCAATGTCGATCTTGCGCATCTGCATCATCGCGTCGAAAGCGCGCTTGGCTGCGGCGCGGTCGGGGTCGGTCACCGCGCGGGTCAGGGCCACGGGCGTGATCTGCCAGGACAGGCCCCATCGGTCCTTGCACCAGCCGCAGTCGCTTTCCTGGCCGCCGTTGTTCACGATGGCATTCCAGTAGCGGTCGGTTTCTGCCTGGTCGGCGGTCGCCACCTGGAACGAGAAAGCCTCGCTGTGCTTGAAGGCCGGGCCGCCGTTGAGCCCCAGGCAGGGGATGCCCAGCACCGTGAACTCGACCATCAGCACATCGCCCTCGTGGCCTGACGGAAAGTCCCCCGGCGCGCGGTGCAGCGCGCTCACGGATGAGTCGGGAAAGGTTGTCGCGTAGAACCGCGCGGCTTCTTCGGCAGTGCCGTCGAACCACAGGCAGACGGTGTTTTTGGCGGGTTGCGTCATGGGGTGCTCCTGCTGAGTCGGGACTGCTGGGCCTTTAACCCGGGATGTCAGGCTCCACCAGCGCGGCCAGCTGGGTGAGAGATTCCTGCCAGCCCAGGTAGCACATTTCCAGCGGAATGGCCTGCGGAATGCCGGCCTGGGTGATGCTCAGCTCGGTGCCGCAGCTCACGGGCGTGAGCCGGACGGTGACCTCCAGCGTGCCGGGCAGGTTCGGGTCGTCGAACCGGTCGGTGTAGCGGATGAGCTCCCCCGGCACCAGCTCCAGGTATTCGCCGCCGAAGGCGTGCGACTGGCCCGAGCCGAAGTTGTGGAACGACATGCGGAAGGTGCCCCCCACGCGGGCGTCGAGTTGTTGCACCCTGCAGGTAAACCCGTGGGGCGGCAGCCATTTGGCCATGGCGTCGCCCTCCAGGAAGGCGCGATACAGCTTGTGCGGCGTGGTGCGCAGCACCCGGTGCAAACGAACGGTGCGGTCGGACATACGGCCTCCTTGTGTGTGGGGCATCAGGCCTGTGCCGTCACGTTGACCATCCACGGCGTGCCGAAGCGGTCGCGCGCCATGCCGAAGCCGGGCGACCAGAAGGTCGCGGCAAATGGCATCACGGTCTCGCCGCCGGCGCTGAGCGCATCGAACAGGCGGCGCCCCTCAGCCGCGTCGGCGGCCTGGATCGACACCCAAAGGCCCTGCGGCAGTTGGTAGCCGCCACCACAGGCATTCGGGTCCTGCCCGGGAATGGCCGGCATGGTGTCCGATCCCATCAACGACTGGTCCTTGATCTGCAGCTGCACATGCATGATGCGGCTCTTGGCTGCCTCGGGCAGCGGGGGCATGTTTTCGGAGGGAGGTATCTCCCCAAAGGTGCTCTGGTGGACGATGGTGCCGCCGAACAGCTTGGCGTAGAAGGCAAATGCCTCGGCACAGTTGCCGTCGAAGTTGAGGTAGGGCGTGAACTGCATGGTGTCTCCTTGGGGTGGTTTGAGGGGAGTAGACGGGGAAGAGGTGCGCGCCGTTTACGCGTGGACCAGCACGCGAAACCCGCCATAAATCACACGCTGGCCATCGAAAGGCATGTCCTTGGGGCAGAGCGGGTCGTCCATGACGGCCTGCATGCCGGCATCGCGTACCGCGCGCGAGGGCCACACGACCCAGGAAAAGACCACGGTCTCGTCGTCCTTGCGCTGCACGGCCAGGGGCATGGAGGTGAGCTTGCCCTCGGGCACGTCGTCGCCCCAGCATTCCACGATCTCCAGGGCGCCGTGCTTCTTGAAGATCTGCGCGGCCTCGCTGGCGTGCTGGCGAAAGGTCTCCTTGTTGGCAGTGGGGACGGCAAGCACGAAGCCGTCGATGTAGCTGTCGGGTTCCATGGCGCAACTCCTTTGTGGACAATGTACACTTGCAGTGTATTCGGGCTGCGTCGATAAATGTGGACGGTGTATCTGTAAAAACTCGTAAATGCCGAATGAAGACCTGAGCCCCGTGCGTGCCACGTACCGCCATGGGGATTTGAAGCGCGCGCTGCTGGACGCCGGTGTGGCGCTGGCGCGCGAAGGCGGCCCTGCCGCGGTGGTGCTGCGCGAAGCCACGCGCCGTGCCGGTGTGGTGCCCAATGCGGCGTACCGGCATTTTCAGAACCACCAGGCGCTGCTGGAAGCCGTGCGCGCGGTGGCGCTGTCGGAACTGGCGCGCGCGATCGAGGCCGAGATCCATGCCACGCGTCGGCTGCGCGATCCGCGCCAGCGTGCACGCGCCGCGTTCCGCGGCGTGGGCCTGGGCTATCTGCGCTTTGCGCGGCACGAGCCGGGCCTGTTCCGCACCGCTTTCGTGGCGCGGCCCTTTGATGTGGACGAGCGCGCGCCGGACGATGATGCGGCGCGCGGGGCCAGCGGCATGGATCCGTTCGAACTGCTGGGGCACACCATCGACGGCATGGTGCAGGCCGGTCTGCTGCCACCCGCACGCCGCCCGGGCGCCGAGTTCATGGCCTGGTCCGCCGTGCATGGCATGGCGATGCTGATGCTGGACGGCCCTTTGCGCGGCCTGGACGAGGCTGGCTGCCAGGCGCTGGCCGAGCGACTGGTCGCCATGGTCGAGCAGGGCCTGCTGGCCGAGGCCGCGGCATGACGGACGATGCCGGAACCTCCGGCCCCTGCACCCCGCTGGACGAGGTGCGGGCGTGGGTGCGCGATGCGCGCCGCATCGCGGTGCTGACAGGCGCAGGCATCAGCGCCGAGTCGGGCGTCCCCACGTTCCGGGATGCGCAGACGGGCTATTGGGCGCAGTTCAACCCCATGGAGATGGCCAGCGAGACCGGCTTCAGGGCCCAGCCCGCGCGGGTGTGGGACTGGTACGCCCACCGCCGCGGCTTGCTCGCGGGCGTGCAGCCCAACGCGGGCCACCGGGCGCTGGCGGCGTTTGCGCAGCACGGGCGCGGGCGGCTGACGCTCATCACCCAGAACGTGGACGGCCTGCACCAGCGCGCCGGCAGCCCGGATGTGCTGTGCCTGCATGGTGACCTGACGGCCGACCGCTGGCTCGACCGTCCGCGTGCCTGCTGCGATCTGGCCCACGCCGCGCCCGGCCACCCGCCGCGCTGTCCCACCTGCGGCAACCTGGTACGCCCTGGCGTGGTCTGGTTCGGCGAGGCCTTGCCGCTGCCGGTGCTGGCCGCGGCGCAGCAGGCGGCGCAGTCCTGCGAGCTGATGCTGGTGGTGGGCACCGCGGGCGCCGTGTACCCGGCCGCAGGGCTGGCGCACCAGGCGCGCCATGCCGGTGCGCGCGTGGTGGTGGTCAACACCGCGGCCAGCGAGCTGGACGGTATCGCCCACGCCGTGCTGCGTGGTTCGGCGGCGCGTTTGCTGCCATTGCTGCTGGACGGGCCGCCGATGGTTGAGGCGCCATAATCGGCAGGTCTTCAGGGCGGGGTGGAATTCCCCACCGGCGGTAGGCGGCGCATGGAGGTTTTCTTGCACCGCGAGCCCGCGAGCGCCCCGGTTGCCATCAGTGCAACCGGGGGTCAGCAGACCCGGTGCGGGGCGGCGCAGGCCACTCCCAGTCCGGGGCCGACGGTCATAGTCCGGATGAAAGAAGACGTGCCGCGACCGGGGCCCAGCGCCCTGGGCGCGGCCGTGTGCTTCGCGCGTGCCGGGCCCCGGGCCCATGGCGCGCGTGGGTGCTTCTTGCATGCCTTGAGGCGTTTCTTCATTTCAACCGAGGAGCGTTTCATGTCTTTTCCCGCCACTTTCTTGTCCGCCTCTGGCGATCTCCCACAGGAGGTCACGCTCGCGCCCCTGCCCGCGGTGATCGCCGCGATCGCGGCCGGCCGCCCGGTGCTGGTGCTCGATGACGCCGACCGCGAAAACGAAGCCGACCTGGTCTGCGCCGCCGCCAACATGACCGAGGCCACCATGGCGCTCATGATCCGTGAGGGCAGCGGCATCGTTTGCCTGTGCCTGACGTCCGCGCATGCCAAGGCGCTGGGGCTGCGGCCCATGGTGGAGGTGAACCGCTCGGCGTTCTCCACCGCGTTCACCCAGTCCATCGAGGCCGCGCATGGCGTGAGTACCGGCGTGTCGGCGGCCGACCGCCTGCAGACCGTGCGATGCGCCCTGCGCATTCCGGCGCCGGGGTGCGCGCCCGAGGTCGTAAGCCCGGGCCACGTGTTCCCACTGGTGGCACGCGCGGGCGGGGTGCTGGAGCGTGACGGCCATACCGAGTCGGCCGTGGACCTGGCCGTGCTGGCCGGCCTGCCGCCTGCGGGCGTGCTGTGCGAGCTCATGAACCCCGACGGCAGCATGGCGCGCGGCGCACAGGTGGCCCGCTTTGCCCGTGCGCATGGCTTGCTGTGCACCACGGTGCGGGCGCTGGCGGACTACCGTCGCGCGCGCCAGCCCTGACACCGCGCTAGACCCAGCCGAACGCGCCCAGCAACGCCCCCGCGCCCAGCAGCCATAGCAGGTGGATGCGCGTGCGCCACACCAGCAGGGTGGTGGCCGCGCTCAGCAGCCACAGTGGCCAGTCTTGCGCGGGCTCGCCATGGGCGCTGCCCAGCACCCAGGCCGTGGCCAGCAGCAGGCCGATCACCAGTGGTGCCATGCCTTGCTTGAAGGCGCGCACCGAGCGGCGCTCGCGGTTGCGGTGTGCCCAGCGCGTGGCGGCCCAGGTCAGCAGGCTGCTGGGCAGCAGCACCCCCAGCATGCAGACCGCCACGCCCACCGCGCCGAAGGCCCAGGCCGCATGCGTGCCGGTGCCGGCCGCGTTCAGGCCCACGTTCCAGCCCAGCAGGGCGATGAACAGTACGTTGGGCCCGGGAGCCGACTGTGCGATGACGATGGAGGTGTTGAACTGCACCTCGGTCAGCCAACCCTGGCGCTCCACCAGGAAGCGGTGCATGTCCGGTGCGGTGGCGATGGCGCCGCCCACGGCCAGCAGCGACAGCGACAGGTAGTACAGGAACAGGTTCAGCCAGTCCAGCGGCTGCAGGTGCAAGGTCAGCGGTGCGGCCATGGCTGCGTCAGTGCCCCGCGGGAGCGAGCTTGCGCCAGGTGAGGGCGCAGGCCGCGCCGCCCACCACGGGCAGCACCCAGGCCAGCGGCAGGCGCAGGACGCTCATGGCGACGAAGGTGGCGGCCGCGATGGCGCCGCAGGCCCAGGGCCCCAGCGGGTGCTTGCGCAGCGATGCGGCCAGGCGGCAGCCCACGCCCGCCACCAGGCCTGCGGCCACGGCGCCCATGCCGCGCAGAGCGCCGGCCACCATGGGCTGGTCGGCAAAGCCGGCATAGACCACGGCCAGCACCACCACCAGCAGCATCGGCAGCAACAGCATGCCCGCCACGGCCACCAGCGCGCCGCGCAGGCCGAAGTAGCGGTCGCCCACCATGATGGACAGGTTCACCACATTCGGGCCCGGCAGGATCTGCGCGGCGGCCCAGTCCTCGACGAACTGCTCGTTGCTCATCCAGCGGCGGCGTTCCACCAGCTCGCGCTGCACCACGGCCAGCACGCCGCCAAAGCCCTGCAGCGCCAGCCAGGTGAAGGCCCAGAACAGCTCCCGCAGGCTGTGCGGGCGTGGGTGGTCGTCCTCGGCGGTTCTGGCGGGTGATTCGGGGATGTGGGGGTGCATGGCGGGGCGGCGAAGCTGCGCATCGTACGCGTGCCGCGCGGCGGCCGTGCCGGCCTCGCCATCGCCAAACGCGATGCGGCCATCAGTCGATGCGATGGATGAACGGGATGGCGTGCATAAGATCGTCCCGATCAAACCCACGGAGACACCCATGAAACTCGTCCGCCACGGACAACCCGGCGCGGAGCGCGCCGGCCTGATCGACGCCCAGGGCGTGCTGCGCGACCTGTCCATGCTGCTGCCGGACATCGGCCCCACGCAGTTGGCGCCACGCACGTTGGCCGCGCTGGCCGCCATCGACGCCGCGCGCCTGCCCGCGGTGGTACCCGGCACACGCCTGGGCTGCCCCGTGGGCGGTGTCGGCAAGATCGTCTGCGTGGGCCTGAACTACGCCGACCATGCGGCCGAGGCCGGCTTGCCCGCGCCGGCAGAGCCCGTGCTGTTCATGAAGGCGACCAGCGCGCTCAGCGGCCCCACGGACGCCGTGCGCATCCCGCCCGGCGCGCTCAAGACCGACTGGGAGGTGGAGCTGGGCATCGTCATCGGCACGCGCATGCAGCAGGTGGCCGAGGCCGATGCGCTGGCCCATGTGGCCGGCTACGTGCTGGCCAACGACGTGTCCGAGCGCAGCTACCAGATGGAGCGTGGCGGGCAGTGGGACAAGGGCAAGGGCTGCGACACCTTCGCACCCGTGGGCCCCTGGCTGGTGACCACCGACGAGATTCCCGACCCGCACGCCATCGGGCTGTGGCTGGAGGTGAACGGCCAGCGCATGCAGGACGGCCACACGCGCAATTTCATCTTCGGCGTGCCCCGTGTGCTGGCATACATCAGCCAGTTCATGACGCTGGAGCCGGGCGATCTGGTGCTCACCGGCACGCCCGCCGGCGTGGGCCTGGGACAGAAGCCCACGCCGCGCTTCTTGCGCGCGGGCGACGTGATGCGGCTGGGCGCGACGGGGCTGGGCGAGCAGCGGCTGGTCTGCACGGGCGGGTAGGGTGTAGCCTGGGAATTTCAAGCCAAATATGCCTGGAGTGCTTTCCCATCAAGCGCGAGCAGCTATCATTTTGATAAATCTCGCACGCACCGCACTTTCTTACCCATGCATCCGTACCTTCTGCTCGGCATCTCCATCGTGGCGGAGGTGGTGGCCACCTCGGCGCTCAAGTCCTCGCAGGGGCTCACGCGGCTGGGGCCCAGCGCGCTGGCGGTGCTGGGCTACTGCGTGGCGTTCTACCTCGTCTCCAAGGTGATGAACCACATGGCCACGGGCGTGGTGTACGCCGTGTGGTCGGGGCTGGGCATCGTGCTGATATCGCTGGTCGGCTGGCTGCTCTATGGGCAGAAGCTGGACCTGCCGGCCGTCGTCGGCATGGCCATGATCGTGGGCGGCGTGCTGGTGATCCAGCTGCTCTCCAAGGCCACAGGGCATTGACCCGTGCGGCCTGTCAAGCTATCGAAGCCTTAGCGCAATTGCGCGGCGGGGCAGGGCGCCCGTTCCTACAATGGCTCACACCTTGACGCTGGAGAACCCCATGACCGCCACGCCCGAACGCCCCGCCCTGGACGAAGCCACCCTGGCCTTTGCCGAGAAGGTGTTCGACGCCGCGCGCCAGGGCGACGCCGCGCGTCTGGCGCTGTGGCTGGACAACGGCCTGCCGCCCGACCTGCGCAATGCCCAGGGCGACAGCCTGCTGATGCTGGCCAGCTACCACGGCCATGCCGAGGCCGCGCGGCTGTTGCTGGCGCGCGGAGCCGATGCGGGGCTGGTGAACGGCCGCGGTCAGACGCCGCTGGCCGGCGCCGCCTTCAAGGGCGATGTGGACATGGTGCGCCTGCTGCTGGACGGTGGTGCGGCCGTGGACGGGCCTTCGCCCGATGGCCGTACGCCGCTGATGTTCGCCGCCCTGTTCAACCACCCGGCCGTGGTCGAACTGCTGCTGTCACGCGGCGCCAACCCGCGCGCGGCCGACCTGCAAGGCAACACCGCCTTGGGCTGCGCCCTCGCGATGAAAGCCGACGCGGCAGCCGCCCTGCTGCGCTCGGCAGGTGCCGAAAGTTCTGAGTGAAAAGACGAGCTGGCGCGGGTTGGATAAGCGGTTGAAGCTACTTTATTGATAGCAAAATAGTTGGCATATGCCCGGCAGTGGATGCCACCGCCGGGCAATGCGCTTTGGTGCCCAACCCGTTAACCACCCCACAACTGCAACACCACCTGCGTATACAGCGGGATGCCCAGCAGGATGTTGAGCGGAAACGTCACACCCAGCGACAGGCTGACGTACAGCGAAGGATCTGCCTCGGGTATCGCATAGCGCACCACGGCGGGCACGGCGATATACGACGCACTGGCGGCCAGCACCATCAGCAGCACGGCGTCGCCCGCGGGCACCTGGGCGAGCCACGCCAGGCTGACCGCCACGCTGGCATGCACCAGCGGACCCCACACTGCGTAGGCCAACAGCCAGGGCGACTGTTTGCGCACGGCGGGCAGATTGCGCGCGGCAGACAGGCCCATGTCCAGCAGGAACAGGCAGAGCATGCCCTTGAACAGGTCACCCGAAAACGGCTGCATGGCAGCCTTGCCTGCCTCGCCCGTGACAAGGCCGATGAGCATGGCGCCCAGCAACAGCAGTTGGGTGCCATCGGTGAACGATTCGCGCAGGATCTTCCCCACCGACAAGGCCGGACCGGCCTTGCCCGCTGGGGTGGGGCCCGCGGCACCCAGCCCGCCGGGGCCGGCCAGGGCCACGGCGCCTGAAGCAGAAACGGCCAGCACGGGCGCAGCATGGGCTGCGGGCACCGCCTGGCGCTGGCGCAGCGCATTGGCCAGCATCACGGCCAGGAGGATGGCGGGCGACTCCATCAGCGCCATGGCCGCTGCCATGTAGCCGCCGTAGGAGATGGATTGCGATTCCAGGTACTGCGTGGCGGTCACGAATGTCACCGCGCTGACCGATCCATACGTGGCCGCCACGGCCGCCGCGTTGAAGCCCGACAGCACCCGCCGCAGCAGCGCGTAGCCCGCCAGGGGCACGACCACGGCCAACAGCACCGCCAGCCCCAGGCTGCTGGCCACGCTGGCCGTGAAGCCCGAGGCCGCCAGCGCAAAGCCGCCCTTCAGGCCCAGCGCCGTCAGCAGATAAATCGACAAGAACTTCGAGATGGCCGCAGGCATCTCCAGGTTGGACCGTACCAGGCCCGCAAACGCGCCCAGTGCAAAAAAAAGGACCGCAGGGTCCAGCAAACTTTGCATTCTTCAACTCCACATGGGTGATGGGAGGCGATGCTAGAGAGGGCAGGGGGCAAAGTAAAATCGATTCGAATGCGGTTATCTATAGATAAAAATCTATGAATATCACTTTTCGCCAACTGCGCCTGTTTCTTGCGTTGGCCGAGACCGGCAGCGTGAGCGCCGCCGCCAAGCTCATGCACGTGACCCAGCCCACGGCTTCGATGCAGTTGCGCGAGGTGGCGCAAGCGGTGGGCGTGCCGCTGTACGAGGTGGTGTCGCGCCGCGTGTACCTGACCGAGGCGGGCCAGGCCCTGGCCCGCACCGCCCGCGCCATCGCCGGCGAGTGGGATGCGTTTGAGCAGGGCATTTCGGGCGCCAAGGGCCTGACCAGCGGCCGGCTCAAGGTGGCGGTGGTGAGCACCGCCAAGTACTTCGTTCCCCGTCTGCTGGGCAGCTTTTGCAAGTTGCACCCACAGATCGACATTTCGCTGGAAGTTCTCAACCGCGACCATGTCATCACCCGTCTGCGTGCCAACCAGGACGACCTTTACGTGATGTCCATGCCGCCGGGCGATTTGCCGCTGGAGGACCACGTGCTCATGCCCAACCCGCTGGTGGTCATCGCTCCCGCGGGGCACCGGCTGGCCGCCAAGAAACGGGTGGCCTTGCCGCAGTTGCAGAGCGAGCGGTTCATCCTGCGCGAGAAAGGCTCAGGCACACGAATGGCGACGGACGCCCATCTGCGCCAGTTGGGCTTTGCGCCCGCTGCGGTACTGGAGCTGGGCAGCAACGAGGCCATCAAGGAGTCGGTGCAAGGGCAGCTGGGCGTTTCCATCGTTTCGCGGCACGCGCTGGGTCCGCACCTCGATGGCTTGGCCATTCTGAACGTGCAGGGTTTTCCCATCCAATCGCAGTGGCACCTGGTCTGGCCCAAGGGCAAGCGGCTGTCGCCCATTGCCGAAGTGTTTCGCGGGCATTTGATGGATGAGGCTGCTGGATGGATGCAGAGCCGCTGAGGGACCGCGGCGGGGCTTGGCTTATCCCTTGGCCAATGAAGGCGCGGTCGCCGCCGCCTCATGGCTGTGACTGACGATGGCCAGACTTGGGGCAGGCACCGGTTTGCACGTCCATCTAGGCAGCACCCTGTGGCAAAGGCTGTCGGGCAACGGGCTGCTGCGCCGGCTCCTGCGCGTGCGGGGCGTGGCCTCACAGGCTTTTCACCGACGGGGGTGGGTGCCGCACCCGGCTGGACCGGGCCCGACTGTTATGGGTGCGTGAGTGCGATGCCACCCGCCAGCCGCGCCTGCACGGTGCGCTGCAGCGTGGAGGGGGCGTCAGCGAGCAGTGCGGGCCAGTCGGCCTGCGCGCGGCGTACCAGGTCCCGCAGCAGTGCCAGGTGGCGCGGTATGCGCAACAGGCCGGCGGTCTTGACGAGGGCCTGCAGTGCGTCCCAGTCCAGCGCGCGCATTCTGCGGTCGATGGCGCGATTCACCGCGTACTGGTGTTCGGTCGCTCCTTCGAAGAACGCAGCCACGCACACCGGGTCGTACAGCGGCGCCAGGCGCGGCGTGTGCCCGTCGGGGTAGACCAGGGCCCAGTTCTTCAGGTGCGCGTCGGTGTTGCCCATGAGGATGAACGCCACCATGCGCGCCAAGAACTCGCGGGTGTCCTGCACGGGCTGGTCGCTCAGGCGATCGACCACGCGCAGCATGGTGGCCCAGTCCTGCAACAGGCCCTTGCCGTACTTCTGGCGCGGCGCGTAGCCCAGGGCCTGGTTGAACTCCTCCATGTGCACGCGGGTGCCGTCGGCCAGATGGTCGAAGCGTTGCACGGCCAGGATGTTGTCGAACGGCACGGCCTCGGGCAGCTCCGCCTCAGCGCGGGTGATGATGCGCGCCTGGGCGCAATGCAGGCCCAGGCTACCGGCCAGCTGGTAGCAGGTGAACTCGTTGGCCACCAGGTCCGGGTGGGCCGTGGTGGGCAACTTGAGGATCACGCTGCCGGCGGCGCCGCGGCGCTTGACGAGGTAGCGGCGCCCGTCCTGCACGGCACTGAACTTGGTGACCACACCGGGCAGTGAGGCGGCGTCTTCCACCGGGTATTCGACAAACCCGGGCTCCAGCACGTCCAGGCCCTGCGTGGTGTGCCAGTAGCGCACCACGTCGGGCACGCCCTCCTGGGCGGGCACGGGTTCGACCTCCAGCGCGCCCATCAGGTCGTGGCCGGCGGCGGCCAGCAGCTCGAACTCGTCGTCGGGCGCGCAGCCGCGTTCGCGCGCCAGGCGGTCGCGGTTGTGGCCCTCGGGCAGCAGATTCTGGAAGTACGCCGGCCAACGCCCGTCGGTGCGCACCAAGCGGGCGTCACGCGCCGAGCGCAGGATCTGCTGCGTGTCCGCCTCGTTCGCGCCGCGGTAGCTCAGCGACAGGGTGGGGCGCTGCGGGTCGGCGATGTAGTCCTCATCGAAGGACACGCGCAGGATGTCGCCGTACTGGGACAGGTAGCCGATACCGCGCCGCCCGCCTCCCTGCGCTGCAGGGCGGTGCAGGTACAGGCGCAGGTAGCGGATGGCGGTACTCATCGTGCGTCTTGATCAGCGACCTAGGCTCTCCACCACCGAGGGGGGGGCGTCCGCTCCCGAGGGCTGACCCAGGAATTTGCCCCCCGACTGGATGAAGGCCTGCAGCGCGGGGCTCAACTCGGCCGGCACGGCGATCAGTTCCATGCCGAGCACGCGGGCCATCTCGGCCAGGGTGGAAAAGCGCGGGTCCACGTCCCCCGTCTCGGTGCGTTGCACGGCCATGCGCGACAGGCCGGCTTGTGCGGCCAGGTCGGCCTGCGTGATGCGCCGGGCTTTGCGCACCTCTGCCAATGTGGTGATCAACGAATGCGTCATGCCATCCTTTATACGCTTTTTTATTAAAAAGCGCTTTGTAAGTTTCTTTTTTCAAGCGGGACACGGCAGCAGAGCCCCGCGCAACTCCGCAAAGCGCTGTGCCTGCAGCGCCAGCCATTCCTTGACCAGCAGCATCGGCGGGCTGGGATGCGCCGTGGTGACGAAAGAGTACGACGCCCGCGAGCGCACGCTGCACCCGAACAGCGGCACCAGCCGCCCGTGCTGTACGTCTTCCAGCACGAGGGCCGCGCGCCCCATGGCAATGCCTTGGCCCGCCAGGGCGGCACTCAGCGCCAATTGCGACAGGTTGAACTGCTGCCCGGCGCCCCAGGCGGGCGGCGCTGTGTCCGTGCAGGCGCACCAGTGTTGCCATTCCTCGAATGGGTCGGCACCCTCCCAGGCACTGCTGTCGTGCAGCAGCCATTCACCGCGCAATTGCGAGGGTGACTGCAGGTCAGGATGGGCGGCCAGGAAGGCGGGGCTGGCCACGGGAATCAGCCACTCATCCAGGAACACGCTGGCGCGCAGGTCGGTGTAGCCGCCCAGGTCGAAGCGCACTGCCGCCTCGACCCCGTCGCGCACCATGCGGGTGCGGTCCAGCCGGTGGAACTCGCCAAACACGCGCAGGCCCACGTCCGGGTGCTCACGAAAGAAATCCCCCAGCCGCGGCGTGAGCCATTGCATGGCAAACGAGGGGGAGCAGCTCAGCGTGGCCACCGGCGTATCGTCGGTCACACGCATCTGCGACAGGGCGTCCTCGATGGCGCCGAAGCTCTCACGCAGCACCACGGCCAGCCACTTGCCCTCGGGCGTGGGCATGAGGGTGCGGGGCGTGCGCACGAAGAGGGGGCGCCCCAGCCAGGTTTCCAGCTGCTTGACCTGCTGGCTCACCGCGCCCTGGGTGATGCACAGCTCCGCCGCCGCGCGCGTGAAGCTGCCGTGGCGTGCGGCCGCTTCAAAGCAGCGCAGCCACGCGAGCAGGGAAGGAAAAAGCCGTGAATTCATTATTCAAACTAATGCACTCGTCAATATAAATGAGTTGTATCGGTGCCGGGGCGTGCCAAGAATGCCGTCTATATCCACCTTCCACCGACCGCAGCCCATGCCCTCCGTTGTTTCCCCACAGGACCGCTTGCAGGACGACACTCCGGCCGCACAGCTGCGCCGCGCCGAGCCCTGCCTATGGCTCAACCCGCACAGGCAGCCCATACCCGCCGCACGGCAGGCCGTGGCCGGTGATCACATTAGTCTGGATGATACGGAGAAGGCAGCGGCACGCTTCGCGCGCTTTGCGCCGCTGCTAGAGGGCGTGTTCCCCGAGTTGCAGGCGACGGGTGGCGTGATCGAGTCGCCCCTGTTACCCGCATCCAGCCTGCATGCCGCGGCGGGGCTCGTCGCGGGCCAGGGCGCGCTGTGGATCAAGGCGGACCACCGGTTGCCCGTGGCCGGGTCCATCAAGGCACGCGGAGGCATCCATGAAGTGCTGGAGCTGGCCGAGCGCCTGGCGCTGCAGCACGGCCTGCTGACGCCGCAGTCCGGCACTGCCGACTACCGTGCCCTGGCCAGTCCCGCCGCGCGCGCCGTGTTCGCGCGCTACACCGTGGCCGTGGGCTCCACGGGCAACTTGGGCCTGAGCATCGGCGTGGCGGCATCGGCGCTGGGTTTTCACGCCGTGGTGCACATGTCGGCCGATGCCAAGGAATGGAAGAAGCAGCGTCTGCGCCAGCGCGGCGTGCAGGTGGTGGAGCACGCGGGTGACTACGAGGGCGCCGTGGCCGCGGGCCGCGCGCAGGCGGCGCAGGACCCGTTCAGCCATTTCGTGGACGACGAACGCTCGCTGTCGCTGCTGCTGGGTTACAGCGCCGCGGCGCTTCACCTGCGCCAGCAGTTGCAGGACGCGGGCATCGCCGTGGACGCGCAGCACCCCCTGTTCGTCTACCTGCCCTGCGGGGTGGGGGGGGCGCCGGCGGGCATCACCTTCGGCCTGCGGCAGGTGCTGGGGGCGCATGTGCACTGCTTCTTCGCGGAGCCCGTGCAGTCGCCGTGTTTCATGGTGCAAATGATGGCCGGACAGGGCGCACACCCCTCGGTGTACGACTGGGGCCTCACCAACCGGACGGAAGCCGACGGCCTGGCCGTGCCACGCGCGTCCCTGCCCGCGGCCGAGCTGATGGAGCCGTTGCTGGCGGGCTGCTTCACCGTGTGCGACGACACCCTGTTTCGCCAATTGGTACAGGTGCTGGATGCCACGGGCGAGCGCATCGAGCCGTCCGCAGCGGCGGGCCTGAGCGGCCCCGGTTTCCTGACGGGCACCGAGACGGGCCGCACCTGGCTGCACGCGCAAGGGCTGTGGCCCCACCTGGCGCAGGCCACGCACCTGGTGTGGACCACCGGCGGGCTGTACGTGCCGCCCGAGGCCTACGCGCGCTTCGAGGAACGTGGCCGGGCCCTGGGTTGACGCGCCTTCGCCGAGTCCTGGCCCCGCGAAAGGATCTTTTTTTTGACTGGCTTGACTGGAGAGAACGCCATGAACCGCAAGACGATGTTGTCCATGCTGGCCTGCGCACTGGGCGCCGCCGCTTTCGCCCCCGCGCATGCGCAGGAGGCGTTTCCCTCCCGGCCCATCACGCTGGTGATTCCGTTTCCCGCGGGTGGAGCCACCGACGTGCTGGGGCGCCTGATCTGCAAGAAGCTGGGCGACAAGCTGGGGCAGAGCGTGGTCATCGACAACCGCGCTGGCGCGGGCACGGTGATCGGCGCGAGCTACGTGGCCAAGGCCGCGCCGGACGGCTACACGCTGCTGCTGAGCTCAGGCACCACCTTCACGGTGAACCCGGCGGTGCGGCCCCGGCTGCCGTATGACCCCGTCAAGAGCTTCGATCCCATCGGCATCACCGGGCGCACGGGGCTGATCCTGCTGGCCAGCAAGAGCGTGCCGGTCAACGACGTGAAGCAATTCGTCAGCGCCGTGAAGGCCGCGCCCGACAAGTATTCCTACGGCTCCTTCGGCGCGGGCACGACCTCGCAGTTCGCGGGCGAGATGTTCTTTCATGCCGCGGGCCTCAAGATCCAGCACGTGCCCTACAAAGGCAGCGCGCCGGCCATGGTGGACCTGATCGGCGGGCAGATTCCGTTCACCGTGGACACGGTGTCGGCCGCGCTGCCCCAGCTCAAGGAGGGCAAAGTCAAGGCGATTGCCGTCACCACCGAGAAGCGCTCGACCCTGCTGCCCCAGGTACCCTCGCTGGCCGAGAGCGGTTACCCCGGCCTGAACATGGACACCTGGCTGGCCCTGGTGGCGCCCGCAGGCCTGCCCACTGCGGTGAAGGCGCGGCTGGAGAAGACGCTGGCCGAGGTGGTGGCCGACCCGGACACGCGCGAGCGCCTGCTCGCGCTGGGCTTTGAGCCGGCATTCGCCTCGTCGGCCGAGCTGGCTGCGCTGATCGAGCGGGAGCTGCCGCTGATGCGTGCCATTGCCCAGCGCGCGGGCATCACCGCCGACTGAGGCGCGGCTCATCCACAATGGCCCCTGGACCTTCTTCACGACCATGACTGCTGATCCCACGCTGGTGGAACTGTCCGCCAATGAACTGCGCCACCGCATCGGCACGGGCGAGATCTCGCCCGTCGAGCTGCTGCAGGCCTGCATCGACCGCATCGAGGCGGTGAACCCCTATGTGAACGCCGTCACGGCGACCTGCTACGACCGCGCGCGCGCCGAGGCGCAGGCCGCCGAGCGGGCCGTGCGCACTGGCGAGCCCCTCGGCCTGCTGCACGGGCTGCCCATGGGCGTGAAGGATCTGGAGGCCACCGCCGGCCTGCTGACTACCTACGGCTCGCCCATCTACCGCGAGAACATCCCTGCGCAGGACAACGTGCTGGTGGCGCGCCTGCGCGCGGCCGGCGCCATCGTCACGGGCAAGACCAATATTCCCGAGATGGGCGCGGGCGCCAATTCGCGCAACGTGGTCTGGGGCGCTACGGGCAACCCGTTCGATCCGCGCCTGAACGCGGGCGGCTCGTCCGGCGGGTCGGCCGCGGCGCTGGCCTGCGACATGTTGCCGGTGTGCACGGGCTCGGACACGGGTGGCTCGCTGCGCATCCCCGCGGCCAAGTGCGGCGTGGTGGGCTTTCGGCCGTCGCCCGGCGTGGTGCCCAGCTCGCGCAAGCTGCTGGGCTGGACGCCGATCTCCGTGGTCGGTCCCATGGGCCGCACGATGGCCGAGGCCTGCCTGCAGCTGGCCGCATCGGCCGGCCTGTCGGCGGGCGACCCGCTCACCTACCCGCTGGACCCCCACAGCTTCCTGCACCTGGAGCCGGCCGACCTGGGCGGCCTGCGCGTGGGCTACACCGAAGACTTCGGCGCCTGCGCGGTGGACGACGGCATCCGCGCGGTGTTCCGCGCCAAGATCGGCGCCATGCGCCACCTGTTCCGCTCCTGCGAGGAAGTCCGGCTGGAACTGGGCGACGTGCACCGCTGCTTCGACGTGCTGCGGGCCGAGAGCTTCGTGGCCGGCATGCGCGAGGCCTACGAGCGCGACCCCGCCAGCCTGGGGCCCAACACGCGCGCCAACTATGAGATGGGCGCGGCCATGTCGCTGCTGGACAGCGCCTGGGCACAGGCCGAGCAGACGCGCATCCTGGCGCGCTTCCAGGAGGCGTTTGCCAACTTCGACGTGATCCTGGCACCCACCACGCCGGTCTCGCCCTTCCCGTGGACCGCGCTGTACGCGAGTGACATCAACGGTGAACCCCAGGCCAACTACTACCGCTGGCTGGCACTGACCTATGTGACCACGCTGACCACGCACCCCGCGCTCAGCGTGCCCTGCGGGCGCGACACGGCCGGCATGCCGTTCGGCCTGCAGGTGGTGGGGCACTTTCGCGACGACCATCGCCTGCTCTCCATCGGCCTGGGGCTGGAGCAGGCCTTCGCCCGCATCGATGGCCTGCAGCGCCCGCGGCCCGACCTGGCCCGGCTGGGGCCGGTGCAACCCGCGCTCACCTCCATCGTCACCCACGCGCCGGACCCCGATGACGCGCGCGGCGTGCCGCGGCTGGGCGCACGCGGTGCCGCGGAGCAGGCATCGGCGGTCTGACAGTGATTGGCGAGGGAACCCATGCAACCCTATGACTTCGTGATCATCGGCGCGGGCATTGCCGGCGCCTCCGCCGGTTGGGAACTGGCCGCGCACTGCCGCGTGCTGCTGTTGGAGCGCGAGGCCCAGCCCGGCTACCACACCACCGGCCGGTCGGCTGCGCTGTACTCGGCCACCTACGGCACGCCCAACATCTGCGCACTCACACGGGCCAGCCGCGCGTTCTACGACGCACCACCGCCTGAGTTCGGCAGCACCCCCATCCTCACGCCGCGCGGCGTGGTGTACCTGGCGGGGGCCGACCAGCTCGACCTGCTGGAAGCCGCGTACGCCGAGGCGCTGCCGCGCAACCCGCAGGTGCGCCGCCTGACGCGCGAGGAGCTGCTGGAGCAGGCCCCGTGCCTGCGCCCCGAGGCCGTGGCCGCGGGCATGAGCGAGCCCGGCGCCGCCGACATCGACGTGCATGCGCTGCACCAGGGCTACCTGCGCGGCTTGCGCCAGCGTGGTGGCGAGATCCGCACCCATGCCGAGGTGACGGCCCTGCAACGGGGCGAGGAGGGCTGGCACATCACCCTGGGCGATGGCGAGGTGCTGCACGCGCGCGCCGTGGTCAATGCCGCAGGCGCCTGGGCCGACGTGGTGGCAGCCCAGGCGGGCGTGCCGCCCATCGGGCTGGAGCCGCGCCGGCGCACGGCCTTCACCTTTCCCGTGCCGGCCGGCATGCAAGCGGCCCACTGGCCAGCCGTCATCGGCATTGCCGAGGACTATTACTTCAAGCCTGACGCGGGGCAGATGCTGGGCTCCCCCGCCAATGCCGATGCCGTGGCGCCGCACGACGTGGTGCCTGAGGAACTGGACGTGGCCCTGGGCATCCACCGCATCGAGCAGGTGACGTGCTTTCAGATCCGCCGCCCCTCGCACACCTGGGCGGGGCTGCGCTCGTTCGTGACCGATGGCGACCTGGTCATTGGCTGGGACAACCATGTGCCCGGCTTCTTCTGGCTGGCCGCGCAAGGCGGCTATGGCATCCAGAGCGCGGCGGGCGCGGCGCTGCTGACGCGGCAGTTGGCACTGGGCGAGCCGCTGGCCCCCGAGTTGGCGCGCGAGGGTGTGGACGTGGCGGGCCTGTCGCCTGCGCGGCTGCGCTGAGCAAGGCCGGAGCTGAAGCCGGCCTGAGCCGGCGAAAAAAAGCCAGCGCGCCGTGCGCGTCAGGCGTAGGTGTTGAGCTGCGTGCCCAGCGGGCCCTCGGTCGCCAGCGGTGGCTGGGGCAGGGCGGCGAGCAGGGTGGCGGCGGCCGTTTTCTGCGTGTCCAGGGCCTTCTTCAGCACGGTGACCTGGACGGCATCGGCCGTCTCGCGGCTGGCGAGGGCGCTGGCGGTGCTGACGATGGATTGGGTGAGGGCGACGTCCATGGTGATCTCCGGTGTACCTCTTGTTATCGGCCAGTTCACCGCGGACTCAAGGGTGCTTCTATAAACATAGCTGTTGGCGATTGATACGTAAGGATTTCAAGCTGTTTTGGTGCTGAAAATCCATCCTGGCAAGCGCGGCCAGCTATTGTTTTTGTATCAGTCCAGCGCGCTCGCGCCGTAGGCCTCGCAGGCGGCGAGGTCGGAATCGCTGGCCTTGGGCAGGCGCGAGGCCGCGTCGCGCAGTGCCGTGCGCAGGCCTTCCTCCAGCACCGGATGGTAGAAGGGCATGCGCAGCAGGTCGTGCACCGTCAGCCGCTGCTCGACGGCCAGTGCCAGCAGGTGGGCCATGTGTTCGCCCGCAGGCGCGCACAGCTCGGCGCCCAGCAGGCGGCCGCTGCCGTGCTCGGCGTACACGTTCAGGCGCCCGTGGTTGCACTGCGCCACGCGCGCGCGGCCCTGGCGTGCAAAGTCCACCGTGCCCCCCACCCATTGCCCCTCGGGCAGATCGGCATGGCGCTGCCCCACCACGGCGGCATGGGGCTGGCTGAAGGTGATGGCCAGCGGCGTGCGCCGGGCGAAGCCGCGCGGCGAGGGCGCCAGGGCGTTCAACCCCGCAATGTGGCCCTCGTCCGCGGCCTCATGCAGCAGGGGGCGGTCGCCATCGGCATCGCCCGCGATGAAGACGGGCAGATTGCCCACCTGCAGGGTGCACGGATCGATGGGCGGGTGGCCCTTGTCGTCCAGCGCCACGCCCAGCGTGTCCAGCCCCAGGTGTTCCAGGTTGGGGCGCCGGCCCATGGCGGCCACCACCTGGTCCACCAC
The DNA here is from genome assembly GCF_056730635.1 of Diaphorobacter sp. B2A2W2. NCBI lineage: Bacteria > Pseudomonadati > Pseudomonadota > Betaproteobacteria > Burkholderiales > Comamonadaceae > Diaphorobacter > Diaphorobacter sp. B2A2W2. The sequence continues at coordinate 454,389 of NZ_JBWZOR010000001.1, read as the reverse complement.
CACGGTCGCGCTGCCGTTGGTGACCTGTATGCCGCCGGCCACCTCGCGCAGCTCGGCCTTGTCGCCCACGTTGACGATGAATTCGTCCTTCAGCCGCGCCAGCAGCGCGTCGTTGATGGCGGGGTCGCTCAGGCCGGCCACGCTCTTGCCCGTCGCGAAGGCCATCACCTCCACCCCCAGCCGCGCGAGCGCCTGCGCGATTTCCACCCCCAGCGGCCCCAGCCCGATGACGGCCACGCGCGGGCCGAGCGTGGGCTGCTCGAACAGCGTGTCGGTGGTCAGGATGCGGTCGCCAAAAGCCAGCCAGTCCTCCGGCACGATGGGGCGCGAGCCCGTGGCGATGATGATGCGCCGCGCGGTGTGCACCTGGCCGTTCACTTCCACACGTTGCGCGTCCAGCAGCCGGGCGTGGCCGCTGATGGCGCGCTCGCCCGCGTCGGTGGCGGCCAGCGTGCCGGCCACGAAGTCATCGCGCAGCGCGCGCACGCGGCGCAGCACGGCGGGCAGGTCCACCCGCAGCGCATCCGCGCCCTCGATGCCGAAGGTGTGCAGTGCGCGCCGCGCATGGTAGGCGTTGGCGGCCTCGATGAGCATCTTGGACGGCATGCAGCCCACGCGCGCGCAGGTGGTGCCCCAGGGGCCGTCGTTCACGATGCGCCAGTGGTCGGTGCGCTTGCGCACCTCGCGCAGCGCCGCCAGTCCGGCGGACCCTGCGCCCAGGATGATCACGTCCAGCGGCTGGCTCATGGAGGGGGCTCCTTGTGAATGCGGGCCGCCAGTGTCGCCGCGTGCGCCAGCGCGGCATGTAGGCGCGCAGGCATTGTTGGGCTTGCGCGGGCGCGGCCCCGGTCCCGGCCTTCAATCCGTGGATTCGCCCCAGGCCACGCGGCCCTGGCCTGCTTCGTTCACCTGGTGGACGAAGGCCTCGGCCTCGGCCTCGGGCAGGCGCAGGTGCAGCGTGACCAGCGTGGCATGCTGCACCTGCAGCAACTGCGCGCCAGCACCGTCGATCATGCGGCGCAGCAGTCCTTCCAGGGCGTAGGGCACGCTGCATTCGAGGGTGCGCATGCGCTGCAGCGGCACCTTGTCGGCCTGCAGCAGCGCCTGGGCCACGGTATCGGTATAGGCGCGCACCAGGCCACCCGCGCCCAGTTTCACCCCGCCGAAATAGCGCACCACGGTGGCCAGCACGCCCTCCAGGTCCTGGTGGCGCAGCACATCCAGCATGGGCCGCCCGGCGGTGCCGCTGGGCTCGCCGTCGTCCACCGCGGCGGACTGGCCGCCCGCCAGCAGCGCCCAGCACACATGGGCCGCGCCCGGGTGTTCGCGCCACAGCGCATCCACCACGGCCTGCGCGCTCGCGCGGTCGGCCATGGGCTGCACGCAGCCGATGAAGCGGCTTTTCTTGATGATGAGTTCGCTGTGAACGGGGGCGCTGAGGGTGTAGGGCATGGGGGCGGCCGAGCTTACCCCATGGGCCGACGGCGACAAGGGCCATGCGGGGGCGGTTAGGCGCAAAGGGGGCATGGCTTCTAAAATGCCCGGCCCCCACCTGCAGGCCCGCCCATGAACGCCCCGATCGATGTCTCCTTCTTCCCGCGCAACGCCAAGCCGTTGACCAGCTACCGCCCGTATTGGGCCAAGCGCTTTGGCGTGGCGCCGTACCTGCCCATGAGCCGTGCAGAGATGGAGCAGTTGGGCTGGGACAGCTGCGACGTGGTGCTGGTGACGGGCGATGCCTATGTGGACCACCCGAGCTTCGGCATGGCGGTGATCGGGCGGGTGCTGGAGGCGCAGGGCTTTCGCGTGGGGATCATCGCGCAGCCGGACTGGCAGAGCGCCGACGCGTTCAAGGTGCTGGGCAAGCCCAACCTGTTCTGGGGCGTGACCGCGGGCAACATGGATTCGATGATCAACCGCTACACGGCGGACCGCAAGATCCGCAGCGACGACGCCTACACGCCGGGCGACGTGGGCGGCAAGCGGCCCGACCGCGCCGCAGTGGTCTACAGCCAGCGCTGCCGCGAGGCGTACAAGGACGTGCCCATCGTGCTGGGCGGCATCGAAGGCAGCCTGCGCCGCATTGCCCACTATGACTACTGGAGCGACAAGGTGCGCCGCTCCATCGTGGTGGACAGCAAGTGCGACATCCTGCTGTTCGGCAACGCCGAGCGTGCCCTGGTCGAGGTGTCCCACCGCATTGCGCGACGCGACCCGGTGGAGACCATCACCGACGTGCGCGGCACGGCCTTCGTGCAGCGCGCGTCCGAGCCCGGATGGTTCGAGATCGACTCCACCGAGGTGGACGAGCCCGGCCGCGTGGATGAGCTGATCAATCCCTACATGACCACCAGCGAGCAGGCTGCGGCCCAGGGCCAGACGTGTTCGCAGGAAGATGCTGCAAATTCAATAGCTGCCAGCGCTGACCCACAAAGCGCTGCAGGCCAAAAACCCTTGCAGACCGTGCAGATCGTGCCCAACCCGGCGCTGCCCTCCAAGGGGCGCAGCGGTCGGGCGCTGCCGCCGCGCGAGCGCACCGTGATCCGCCTGCCCAGCTATGAGCAGGTGAAGGCCGACCCGGTGCTCTACGCCCACGCCAACCGCGTGCTGCACCTGGAGACCAACCCGGGCAACGCCCGCGCGCTGGTGCAGGCGCATGGCGAGGGCGCGACGGCGCGCGACGTGTGGCTGAACCCGCCGCCCGTCCCGCTCACCACGGCCGAGATGGACTGGGTGTTCGGCCTGCCGTATGCGCGCAACCCGCACCCGCAGTACCTGGACGCGCAGGGCAGCTACGAGGGGCCGACCAAGATCCCGGCGTGGGAGATGATCCGCGCGTCGATCAACATCATGCGCGGCTGCTTTGGCGGCTGCACCTTCTGCTCCATCACCGAGCACGAGGGACGCATCATTCAGAGCCGCTCGGAAGATTCCATCATTGCCGAGGTGGAGGACATCCGGGACAAGGTCAAGGGCTTCACCGGCACCATCTCCGACCTGGGCGGCCCCACGGCCAACATGTACCGCCTGGGCTGCAAGAGCCCAGAGATCGAGGCCGCCTGCCGCAAGCCCAGCTGCGTGTTTCCCGGCATCTGCCAGAACCTGCACACGGACCATGCGCCGCTAGTCAACATCTACCGCCGTGCGCGCAAGCTGCCGGGCATCAAGAAGATCCTCATCGGCTCCGGCCTGCGCTACGACCTGGCCGTGAAGTCCCCCGAATACGTGAAGGAGCTGGTGCAGCACCACGTGGGCGGGTACCTCAAGATCGCGCCCGAGCACACCGAGGCGGGGCCGCTGTCCAAGATGATGAAGCCAGGCATCGGCAACTATGACCGCTTCAAGCAGATGTTCGAGCAGTACACCGAAGAGGCGGGCAAGAAACAGTTCCTGATCCCGTACTTCATCGCCGCCCACCCCGGCACCACCGACGAGGACATGCTGAACCTGGCCATCTGGCTCAAGAAGAACGGCTTTCGCGCCGACCAGGTGCAGGCCTTCTACCCCAGCCCCATGGCCAGCGCCACGGCCATGTACCACTCGGGCCGCAACCCGCTCACGCGCGTGCGACGGCAGATGCGCGACGTGGCCGAGGAGCAGGTGGACGTGGTGCGTGGCGAAAAGCGCCGCCGCCTGCACAAGGCCTTCCTGCGCTACCACGACCCCAACAACTGGCCGCTGCTGCGCGAGGCGCTGAAAAGCATGGGCAGGGCCGACCTGATCGGTAACGGCAAGCACCACCTGATCCCCACCTTCCAGCCGCTGGTTGACGGCAGCTACCAGAGCGCCCGCAAGAAGAACAGCACCGGGCCCAAGGGTGGCGGGGCGGGCGTGGGCTACACCATCAACAAGGACGGCAAGGCCGTGGCGCTGCGCCGCCGCCCGCAGGAGCTGGAGGAGCCGCAGGGCGACGTACGTTTTCGTAGCAGTGCGCCGCAGCCGGGCCGCATGCTCACGCAGAACACCGGCCTGCCGCCGCGTGCGGGCACCGGTGCCCGCACAGGCAGCCGTGGCAATGCCGGCGGCAACGCTGCGGGCGCCGCGGGGCGCCGGCAGGGCGGGGCCGGCACCCCGGCGTCGGGCAAGGGTACGGGCCGGCGGCGCTGACGGGGCGGCACCCGGCCGTCAGCGCGCGGGACCGGCGGGGGCGGGCACCAGTTCCTCAATGATCAGGCGGCGGTAGTAGAACGCCGCCAGCGGGCCCAGCGGCTGCAGCAGGTCGCGCAGCGTCTCCGGAGCGTCGGAATCCGCGGCACGCAGCAACAGGCCGTGGGCGCCGTCGCTGGCTAGTTGCGCGATGCGGCGCACGATCACGCCCTCCGCACCGACCGAGGGCAGAGGTGCATCGGCATTGCCCAGCGTGCGCACCACATGTTCCAGGATCATCGGCGGCGTGGCGTGCGCCACGTCATCGCGACCCTGGGCCTGCAGCGCCTGGCCTGCGGAGCGCGCCGCCTCCTCGTTCGCAAACAGCGCGAACACATGGCCCGTGGGGTAGAAAGTCCCGGTCGCCGTGGTCATGCTCGGGTCGAGGGCGAAAGGCTTCATGGCGTCGTTCTCCAATGCGGCAAAAAACTGGACCCATTGGAGGCGCAGCAGCATCGCCTGGCTGTCGGGCGATGGAAGGCCGCGCTGTCGGACGTGGCCGCAAGGCATGCCGCAGATCCCGATAAAAACCGGCCCCGCCGCAATGCTGGAAAGCGCTAGCAGCTATAAAAAAGAAAGCACTTCGCGAAGCGTCTGCGGCCGCAGCGTCCACACCGCCAGTGCGGTGCAGTTCAACGCCACAGTGCCCCAATACACCGTGCGGAAGTCCTGTTTGCGCGATTTATGGCGCAGCCACTGCTGGGCCCACCATGCGGCAGGCCAGCCGCCCAGCAGGGCGAGCAGGTGCAGGTGGCTCTCCCGGGTGCGCCACGTGCCACGTTGGGCGGCGCTCTTGTCCAGCGCGTAGGTGAAGAAGGTCAGCAGGTTCAGGGCCGCCGTCGCGCCCAGCCACCACAGCGGGAACCGCTGCACCCAGGCGCCCCAGCCCCACAGGCCCAGCCAGAGCAGCATCAGCGCCAGGGCGATGCCCGCGCCTGCGGGTGCCTGCGGCGCGGAGCGCGGGCGCGTGTGCCTGGCGGTGGCAGGCGTGGGGCGCGCGGTGGGTCGCGTGGATGGCGGGGCGGATGCTGCGCGGGCCGGAGACCGGTGGGCGGAAGGGGAGCCGCTCGGTTGGCTGCGTGGACGCACATCCATCGCGCGTGGTCCCTTGCCGCCCACGTGGATCTCTTCATACTCCACCGGCATCCCGTGGGCGGGCGGCGCCGTGCCCCGGAAGTCCCGTACATGAAAGAACACCTGGGTGCTGGCAGCGCCCTGGATGAAGCCGAAGCCTTTGTCCGCATTCCATTGCCGGACGATGCCGTGTGTGCGCATGTTCAAACATCCTCCGCACTGGACGGCGGAAGTGTGGCCATGGGCTGGCCATCAGGGGGCAGGGGGGTGGCCTGTGGTCCAGGACATGCGCGGGCACTGAGCCGGCGGCATGCCAGCGGGGCAGGGGGATCGAGCGCGAGAGGCATGGGCGGAAAGCGGAGGCGGTGAACGGAGGGCCGCGGCTGGAACTTCGGCGCCCGTGCGCGCTCCGATCCCGGCTGTCCGGCAGAAAATCATATCGTGCCCTCTCACGCCTTCCTCTTGCCGCAGCGCCGCCGCACCATGGCCGCGCTGGCGGGCCTCGCCACCCTTCCCGGAGTCTTCATGAGCCCCCTGTCCGAAGCCGCCCCGTTGCTGGAGGCGCTGCGCCCCTCGCCGCGCATGCCGGTGCTGTTCGTGGGTCATGGCAGCCCCATGAACGCCATCGAAGACAACGCCTGGCGCCGCACCTGGCAGGACATGGGGGCGGAACTGCTGGCGCGCGGGCAGCGGCCGCAGCTCATCCTGTGCGTGTCGGCCCATTGGCTCACGCGCGGCGGCTGGCAGCTGACGGGCATGGCCGCACCCCGCACCATCCACGACTTCGGCGGTTTCCCGCGCGACCTGTTCGAGCAGCAGTACCCGGCGCCGGGCGCACCGCAGGTGGCGCGCAGCCTGGCGCAGGAGCTGCGCTCACCCGCGACGGCGCGCGCCCTGGAGGTGGACGCGGGGGCGTGGGGCCTGGACCACGGCACGTGGTCGGTGCTCAAGCCCATGTTCCCGGCGGCGGACATTCCGGTGCTGCAGCTCAGCATGGACTACGCGCGCCCGGCGGCCGAGCATTACGCGCTGGGCCAACAGCTGCGTGCGTTGCGCGAGCGTGGAGTGCTCATCGTGGGCAGTGGCAACGTGGTGCACAACCTGCGCGCCGCGCGGCGCGGCACAGGTATCAATGCAGCCTACGAGTGGGCGAACGAATTCGACGCCAAGGTGCAGGAACTGGTGAAGGCGGGCCGCCTCGACGCGCTGGTGGCCTTCCAGCAGTGGGGCCCGATGGCGCCGCTGGCGCATCCCACGCATGAGCATTACCTGCCACTGCTGTATGCCGCAGGCGCCGCGCTGCCCACGGAGATGCCGCGCTTTTTCAACACGGGTTTTCAGTCGGCCTCGATCTCCATGCGCTCCATGCTTTGGGGCTGAGCTATCTAAATTGATAGCTGCTAGCGCTTGCTGGATGGGTGTTAGAGCCCGAAAACACATGAAAAAACCGCCCGAAGGCGGTTGCTTTTTTGGGGCGTCGCTGCGGCTCAGATCACCTTGGCGATGGCCTGGCAGACGTAGTCGATGTTCTTGCTGTTGAGCGCGGCCACGCACATGCGGCCGGTGTCGGTGCCGTACACGCCGAACTCATTGCGCAGGCGCACCATCTGGTCTTTGGACAGGCCGGAGTAGCTGAACATGCCGATCTGCGTGGTGATGAAGCCCATGTCCTGCTTCACACCGGCGGCCTTCAGGCCGTCCACCAGCTTCTGGCGCATTTCCTTGATGCGCACGCGCATCTCGCCCAGCTCCTTTTCCCACAGGGCACGCAGCTCGGGGTTGTTCAGCACCGCGGCCACCACGGCGCCGCCGTGCGTGGGCGGGTTGCTGTAGTTGGTGCGGATCACGATCTTGAGCTGCGAGAGCACGCGCGCGGCCTCGTCCTTGTCGTTGGCCACCACGGACAGCGCGCCCACGCGCTCGCCGTACAGGCTGAAGCTCTTGGAGAACGAGGTGGACACGAAGATGTTCAGGCCGGCCGCGACGAACTTGCCGATCACGGCGCCGTCCTCGGCAATACCATAGCCGAAGCCCTGGTAGGCCATGTCGAGGAAGGCCACCAGGCCCTTGGCCTTCACGGCGGCGATCACCTGCTCCCACTGCGCGGCGGTGATGTCGTAGCCCGTGGGGTTGTGGCAGCAGGCATGCAGCACCACGATGGTGCCGGGCGCGGCGGCGTTCAGGTCGGCCAGCATGCCGTCGAAGTCCACCTTGCGGTTGGCGGCGTCGTAGTAGCGGTAGCTGCCCACCTCGAAGCCGGCATTGGTGAAGATGGCGCGGTGGTTTTCCCAGCTCGGGTCGGAGATCAGCACCTTCGCGTTCGGGCTGATCTTCTTGAGGAAGTCTGCGCCGATCTTCAGGCCGCCCGTGCCGCCAATGGCCTGCACCGTGGCCACGCGGCCGGCCTTAACGACGTCGGACTCCGCGCCGAACACCAGGGCCTTGACCGCGTTGTCATAGGCGGCGATGCCGTCGATGGGCAGGTAGCCGCGCGCAGCGGGCTTGTCCATCATGGCCTTTTCGGCCGCCTGCACGCACTGCAGCAGGGGCAGCTTGCCGTTGTCGTCGAAGTACACGCCCACGCCCAGGTTGACCTTGGCTGGATTGGGGTCGGCGGCGTATTGTTCGTTGAGACCCAGGATCGGGTCGCGGGGAGCCATTTCGACGGCGGTGAACAGAGACATGAAAAGTCCTTGAGGGGATGGAAATCTGACGACGGGACCTCACCTACGGTAGGCTTTCGGTCCACTCTTGATTTTAACGGCCGCCCCCGCGCGCCGTTTACCTCCGCCATGCATGAAGTCACCTCTGAGCCGGCCGCTGGCGCGGCGGACGGGCAGTTCGTCCAGTTTCCGGGTTCGCCCTTTTCGTTGTACCAGCCATACCCGCCCGCCGGTGATCAGCCTGAGGCGATCGCCAAGCTGGTGGAGGGCGTGCAGGACGGCGAGGTGTTCCAGACCCTGCTGGGCGTGACGGGCTCGGGCAAGACCTTCACCATGGCGAACGTGATTGCCCGCCTGGGACGGCCGGCCATCATCTTCGCGCCCAACAAGACGCTGGCCGCACAGCTGTACAGCGAGTTCCGCGAGTTCTTCCCCAAGAACGCCGTGGAGTACTTCGTGAGCTACTACGACTACTACCAGCCCGAGGCCTATGTGCCTCAGCGCGACTTGTTCATCGAGAAGGACAGCGCCATCAACGAGCACATCGAGCAGATGCGCCTGTCGTGCACCAAAAGCTTGCTGGAGCGGCGCGATGTGGTCATCGTGGCCACGGTGTCGGCCATCTATGGCATTGGCGAGCCCGAGAGCTACCACCGCATGATCATGACGCTGCGCGTGGGTGACCAGCTGAGCCAGCGTGACGCGATCGCGCAGCTGATCCGCATGCAGTACCAGCGCAACGAGCAGGACTTCAGCCGGGGCAAGTTCCGCGTGCGTGGCGACACCATCGATGTGTTCCCTGCCGAGCATTCCGAGCTGGCGGTGCGCATCGAACTGTTCGACGACGAGGTGGAAAGCCTGCAGCTGTTCGACCCGCTCACGGGGCGTATCCAGCAAAAAATCCCGCGCTTCACGGTGTACCCCAGCAGCCATTACGTGACGCCGCGCGACAAGGTGCTGGCAGCCGTGGAGACCATCAAGCAGGAACTGGACGAGCGGCTCAAGTTCTTCATGGCCGAGGGCAAGTTGGTGGAGGCGCAACGGCTGGAGCAGCGCACGCGCTTCGACCTGGAAATGCTCAGCGAAGTGGGGCACTGCAAGGGCATCGAGAACTACACGCGCCACCTGTCGGGTTCTGCGCCTGGCGAGCCGCCGAGCACGCTGACCGACTACCTCCCGCCCGATGCGCTGATGTTCCTGGATGAGAGCCACCAGATGATCGGGCAACTCAACGCCATGTACAACGGCGACCGCGCGCGTAAGACCACGCTGGTCGAGTACGGCTTTCGCCTGCCGTCGGCATTGGACAACCGGCCGCTCAAGTTCGAGGAATTCGAGCAGCGCATGCGGCAGGTGGTGTTTGTTTCGGCCACTCCGGCTGATTATGAGAAGGAGCACTCGGGCCAGGTGGTGGACCAGGTGGTACGGCCCACCGGCTTGGTGGACCCGGAGGTGGAGGTGCGTCCCGCTACCCATCAGGTGGATGACGTGCTGCAAGAAATACGCATTTGCACGCAAAAGAATCAACGCGTACTCATTACGACGCTGACGAAGCGCATGGCGGAGCAACTGACCGATTACCTGAGCGACAACGGGGTCAAGGTGCGCTATCTGCACTCCGATATCGACACCGTGGAACGCGTGGAAATCATTCGCGACCTGCGCCTGGGAGCCTTCGATGTCCTGGTGGGGATCAACCTGCTGCGTGAGGGGCTGGACATTCCTGAGGTCTCCCTGGTGGCCATCCTGGATGCCGATAAGGAGGGTTTTCTGCGCGCCGAACGCAGCCTGATCCAGACCATCGGCCGGGCGGCGCGCAACCTGCACGGCAAGGCCATTCTGTATGCCGACCGGATCACCGACTCAATGCGCAAGGCGATCAGCGAAACGGAACGCCGCCGCGCCAAACAGATCGCATACAACGAGGCCCGGGGTATTACGCCGCGCAGCATCGTCAAGCAGGTGCGAGACCTGATTGACGGCGTTTATAGCGAGAAGGCAGGCCAGGAAGCCCAGCGACTCCGCGAAGATGCGGCGCGGCAGGCCGAATTGGAGGAGATGTCCGAAAAGGACATTGCCCGCGAAATCAAGCGGCTGGAAAAGCTCATGCTGGAACACGCCCGCAACCTGGAGTTTGAGCAGGCTGCTCGGGTGCGCGATCAATTGACCCGTCTCAAGGACCGGGTGTTTGGAGCGCATGGCGGCGATCAAATCCCTGCCGCATGACCAGGCTTTGCGACCCTGCAGGAGAAAACGCGACTGTTTAGTCTAGTTACCCGACAAAATTAATAGGGATTTGTGCTATACTTGTCTCAAATACTCAAGAAAGAGCCCCACAACAAACAAGGGCCTTGGAGGCTGCAGCCGTAGCGCTTCAGGGAAAGGGTGGAGACGGTGCCCGGTTGGCTATACGCATGCCGCGGCGTTTCTATAACGATCAAGCCTAGACAAGGAGCTTGCGATGCGTCTCACAACCAAAGGCCGTTTTGCGGTCACCGCCATGATCGATTTGGCCCTGCGCCAGAACAATGGGCCCGTCACCTTGGCGGCCATCAGCCAGCGCCAACAGATTTCGCTGTCCTATCTGGAACAATTGTTCGGAAAGCTGCGCCGCCACGAACTGGTGGAATCCACGCGCGGCCCTGGCGGCGGTTATACGCTCGCCCGCAAGGCGGGCGATATTACCGTGGCAGACATCATCGTCTCCGTGGACGAGCCCATTGATGCCACGCAGTGCGGTGGCAAGGAAAACTGCCTGGGCGAGGCGGGCCGTTGCATGACGCACGAGCTGTGGGCCTCTCTGAACCAGCGCATGGTGGAATTCCTGGATTCCGTCACGTTGCAGAAACTGGTGGACGACCAGCTCGCCAAGGGCGTGCAAATCGAAGACAAGCCGGTCACGCGCCGCGCGATCTCCACCACGCCGGTGGTCAAACCGATCCGTGTGAACGCACCCAATTCGGTGTTTGCCCTCGGCAACGCTTTCGCCAAATCTTGAGCTGCAGGCTGACCTGCGCCGGCCTCGGGCTGCGCGCGGGGCGGGCTCGCCACGTCGACCCTATTGCTTTCTGATGCCAGCCAGAACTTTTCACTGAGCCAGCCATGGACATGACTCCGCATTTCCCTATCTATCTTGACTACGGCGCCACGACCCCCGTGGACGGCCGGGTCGTCGACGCGATGATTCCCTGGTTGCGCGAACATTTCGGCAACCCGGCGTCGCGCAGCCACGCCTGGGGCTGGGAGGCCGAAGAGGCCGTGGAGCAAGCCCGCGGCCATGTGGCCGATCTGATCGGCGCCGACCCGCGCGAGATCGTGTGGACCTCGGGCGCCACTGAATCCAACAACCTCGCCATCAAGGGCGCTGCCCATTTCTACCAAGGCAAGGGCAAGCATCTCATCACCGTGAAGACGGAGCACAAGGCCGTCCTTGATGTGATGCGTGAACTGGAGCGCCAAGGCTTCGAGGTGACCTACCTCGATGTGCAGGAGAACGGCCTGCTCGACATCGAGAAGTTCAAGGCCGCCATCCGCCCTGACACGATCCTGGCCAGTGTCATGTTCGTGAACAACGAAATAGGCGTGATCCAGGACATTCCCCAGCTGGGTGCGCTTTGCCGCGAGAAGGGCATCATTTTTCACGTGGATGCCGCGCAGGCCACCGGCAAGGTCGAAATCGACCTGACCCAATTGCCCGTGGATTTGATGAGCCTGGCTTCGCACAAGACTTACGGACCCAAGGGCATCGGAGCCCTCTACGTGCGTCGCAAGCCGCGCGTGCGCCTGGAAGCGCAGATGCATGGTGGCGGCCACGAGCGCGGCATGCGTTCAGGCACGTTGCCCACCCACCAGATTGTGGGCATGGGCGAGGCTTTCCGCCTGGCCAAGCTGGAAATGGCCCAGGATTTGGGCAAGGTCCAAGCGCTGCAAAAGCGTCTGCTGGACGGTCTGAAGGATGTGGAGCAGGTCTTTATCAACGGCGACCTGGAGCGGCGCGTACCCCACAACCTGAACATGAGCTTCAACTTCGTGGAAGGCGAATCCCTGATCATGGGCATCAAGGGACTGGCGGTGTCTTCCGGGTCGGCTTGCACTTCGGCGAGCCTGGAACCCAGCTATGTGCTGCGCGCCCTGGGCCGCAGCGATGAGCTGGCCCACAGCAGCCTGCGCATGACCATTGGCCGTTTCACGACGGAAGAAGAAATTGACTACGCGATCAGCACCATCCGGCACAACGTCGCCAAGTTGCGTGAGTTGAGCCCCCTCTGGGAGATGTACCAGGATGGGGTGGACCTGAGCACCATCCAATGGGCGGCTCACTGACCACACGCGGCACGACGGAATACAGGAGAAACACACCATGGCTTACTCGGACAAAGTGATTGACCATTACGAGAACCCCCGCAATGTGGGTTCCTTCGACAAGGGTGACGACTCGGTGGGCACCGGTATGGTCGGTGCGCCGGCTTGCGGCGACGTGATGAAGCTGCAGATCAAGGTGAACCCCGATACGGGCGTGATTGAGGATGCGCGCTTCAAGACCTACGGCTGCGGCTCCGCCATTGCGTCCTCGTCGCTGGTGACGGAATGGGTCAAGGGCAAGACGCTGGATGAGGCTGCCTCGCTCAAGAACAGCCAGATCGCCGAAGAGCTGGCGCTGCCGCCGGTGAAGATCCACTGCTCCATCCTGGCGGAAGACGCCATCAAGGCCGCCGTCAACGATTACAAGGCCAAGCACGGAGCGGCTGTCGAGGCCGCCTGAAGACCATGGCGATCACGCTGACCGAAGCTGCCGCGCGCCATGTGACGCGCTACCTCGCCCGGCGGGGAAAGGGCGTGGGCGTGCGCCTGGGTGTCAAGACCACCGGATGCTCAGGCCTGGCTTACAAGCTTGAATATGTCGATGAGCAGGCACCCGAAGACGTTGTGTTTGAAAATCACGGCGTCAAGGTGCTGATCGATCCCAAGAGCCTTGCTTATATCGACGGGACCGAGTTGGATTTTGTGCGCGAGGGCCTCAATGAAGGCTTTCGCTTCAATAACCCAAACGAGCGCGACCGCTGTGGTTGTGGAGAGAGCTTCCGCGTGTGAGCACGCCGTAGGCCGCTTATTGCACAGGACCGCCATCGCCCGCCGCGCTGGCGGTTTTTTTATTGCCATGAACCTCCAATCCGACGATTTCGAACTTTTTGGCGTGCCACGCCGCTTTGCCCAGGACCGCGATGCCCTGGACGCGCGGTGGAAGGACCTGCAGCGTGAAGCCCATCCCGACCGGTTTGCGGCGCAGGGCGCCGCCGCCCAGCGTGTGGCGATGCAATGGTCGGTGCGCATCAACGAGGCATACCAACGCCTGAAGGATCCTTTGAAGCGGGCCGCTTACCTTTGCGAACTGGGCGGCTCGCCCATCCGCGCCGAGGACAACACCGCCATGCCCGCGGCCTTCCTGATGCAGCAGATGGAGTGGCGCGAAGCCCTGGATGAGGCCCGCAGTGCTGCGGAGCTTGACGCGCTGGACGACACCACCCATATGGCGCGGCAAGTGGCGTTGGCCCGTTGTGCGGAACTGCTGGACCAGCAGCAGGACTATGCCGGCGCAGCCCGCGAGGTCAGAGCCCTCATGTTCATTGCGCGATTTGCGCACGACATCGATTTGCGCCGAGAGCAACTGGGACAATAGGCGCTTTATTCGGTCACTCCTGTCTGGGCGTGCGCTTGCGGGCCCCGGCTTTTCCACACTCATTTCATGGCGCTTCTGCAGATTTCCGAACCAGGGCAATCGCCCGATCCTCACCAGCGGCGCGTTGCCATCGGCATTGATCTGGGCACCACGCATTCGCTGGTGGCGGCCGTGCGCAACGGGGTCGCCGAGTGCTTGCCCGATGCGCAAGGCAGGGTGCTTTTACCTTCCGTCGTTCGCTACCTGGGCGGGGGCGGGCGGCAGATCGGCTACGAGGCCGCTGCAGCGCAGATGCAGGACCCGGCCAACACGGTGTCGTCCGTCAAGCGATTCATGGGCCGGGGCCTGGGCGACATCACGGGGCGCGAGAAGCTGCCCTACGACTTCATTGCAGCCACCGACAGTGGCGGAATGCTCTCGCTGTCCACCGCGGCAGGCGTGAAATCGCCGGTGGAAGTCAGTGCCGAGATCCTCGCCACGCTGCGCTACCGTGCCGAAGACAGCTTTGACAGTGACCTTTACGGCGCCGTGATCACGGTGCCCGCATATTTCGACGACGCGCAGCGCCAGGCGACCAAGGATGCCGCCCATCTCGCGGGTCTGAATCTGCTGCGCCTGATCAACGAGCCGACGGCCGCCGCGATTGCCTACGGGCTGGACAACGGAGCCGAAGGCGTATATGCCGTGTACGACCTGGGCGGTGGCACGTTCGATATCTCCGTGTTGCGCCTGGCGCAAGGGGTGTTCGAAGTCATTGCCACCGGGGGTGACTCGGCTCTGGGCGGTGACGATTACGACGCCGCCCTGGCCGAATGGGTGATGCAGCAGACAGGTGTTCGGGCGATTACGCCCGAAGACAAGACGGCGGTGCGCTTGGCTGCGCGCGCCTGCAAGGAAGCGCTGACTGCTACTGATAATGTAGCTTTTACCGCAGATGTGGCGGGCGCTACAGTGCAATTTGATGTCAAGCGTGAAGATTTTGCGGCAGTGACGGCGGAGCTCACCCAGCGCTCCCTGGCGGCGGTGCGCCGCACCTTGCGCGATGCGCAGATCGAGCGCGACGAGGTCAAGGGCGTGGTGCTGGTGGGCGGCTCCACGCGCATGCCGGTCGTGCGCGCCGCGGTGGCCGAATTTTTCGGCCGTGAACCGCTGACCAACCTCAACCCGGACGAAGTGGTGGCCATCGGCGCGGCCATCCAGGCCAACCAACTGGCCGGCAACGATGCGGCCGGCGATCTGTTGCTGCTGGACGTGATTCCGCTGTCGCTGGGCATCGAAACCATGGGCGGGCTGGTCGAACGCATCATCGGCCGCAACGAGACCATTCCTACGGCCAAGGCGCAGGACTTCACCACCTACAAGGACGGCCAAACCGCTCTTGCCATCCACGTGGTGCAGGGCGAGCGCGACCTGGTGCAGGACTGCCGCAGCCTAGCGCGCTTTGAGCTGCGGGGCATTCCCCCCATGGCAGCGGGCGCGGCGCGCATCCGCGTCACGTTCACGGTCGATGCGGATGGTCTGCTCAGCGTGGCTGCGCGCGAGCAGGCCAGCGGTGTGGAGGCGCGTATTGACGTCAAGCCATCCTACGGGCTCAGCGACGAGCAGATCGCGCGCATGCTGCAAGAGGGCTTTGCGACCGCGCAGCAGGACATGCAGACGCGCGCATTGGTTGAAGCCCGTGTGGATGCCGACCGCCTGCTGATCGCCACGCAGAGCGCACTGGACGTGGACGGCGATGTACTAGCGGCCGCGGAGCGCACGGCGATCGACGACCTGATGCATGCACTGCGCGCCACGCTGGAGACCAGCACCGACGCGGCGGCTGTCGAGGCCGCAGCGCAGGCCCTGGCCAAGGGCACCGAGGCGTTTGCTGCGCAGCGCATGAACCGCGGTATCCGCCAAGCTCTGGCAGGCAAGAACGTCAGTGCCCTCTGACCGCACAAACCTCATCCATTGATTCAAACACCCATGCCCGTCATCAAGATCCTGCCTCATCACGAATACTGTCCCGAGGGCGCGGAAATCACCGCGCCGGCCGGCACCTCAATTTGCGAGGCATTGCTGGACAACGGCATCAAGATCGAGCACGCCTGCGATATGAGCTGCGCCTGCACGACCTGCCATGTGGTTGTGCGCAAAGGATTCGAATCGCTCAATGATGCGGAAGAGGAGGAGGAAGACCTGCTGGACCGCGCGTGGGGCCTGGAGCCGCAATCGCGCCTGTCCTGCCAGGCCATCCTGGCGCAGAGCGATGTGACGGTGGAGATTCCCAAGTACTCCATCAACCACGCCAAGGAGAACCACTGATGTCCCGACAGATTGTTCTGGACACGGAGACCACCGGCCTGTCGGCGGAGGGGGGCGACCGCATCATCGAGCTGGGCTGCGTGGAACTCGTCAACCGCAAGCTCACCGGCAACAATCTGCATCTGTATCTGAACCCCGAGCGCGACAGCCATGAGGACGCGCTGAAGGTGCACGGCATCAGCAATGAATTCCTGCGCGACAAGCCCAAGTTTGCCGAGCGGGTGCAAGACATCCTGCAATACCTGCAGGGCGCGGAACTCATCATCCACAACGCGAGCTTCGACGTGGGCTTCCTGGACAAGGAGCTGGAACTGGTCGGCCTGGCGCCGCTGTCCGCGCATGTCGGGGGCGTGATCGACACCCTGGCCATGGCCAAGGAGATGTTTCCGGGCAAGCGCAACTCGCTGGACTCGCTGTGCGACCGGCTGGGCGTGGACAATTCCAGTCGTACGCTGCACGGCGCTTTGCTGGACGCGGAGTTGCTGGCGGATGTCTACATCAACATGACCCGCGGGCAGGATGCCCTGCTGATCATGGATGAGGCCACCGCCGGGGCAGGAGGCACCACCGTGGCCGCGGTAGATCTGAGCCGCATCGCACTGACGGTGCTGACCGCCAGTGCGCAGGAGCTTGCCGAGCATGAGGAAGTACTCGCGCAGATCGACAAGTCCAGCAGCGGTAAAACAATTTGGCGGACTTTGTCTGAGGCGTGAGAAAGCTATGCCATAATCGCGGGCTGTCGCAGCAACGACACGGGTGATTAGCTCAGCGGTAGAGCACTGCCTTCACACGGCAGGGGTCACATGTTCGATCCATGTATCACCCACCAGTTTTGTCAGGGCCTGTACTCGCAAAAATACAGTCCTTTGGGTGATTAGCTCAGCGGTAGAGCACTGCCTTCACACGGCAGGGGTCACATGTTCGATCCATGTATCACCCACCAATCCGAACCCCTTGCAGCCGGTATGGCCGCAAGGGGTTTTTTCTTGGCGCTGAGGTCGTGAGGGACTGCCGGCGTCGATGACAATCCGGCAGTCGCGATTGACTTGGCCGCCGTCGATGATCACCTTTCATAACCCGCTGCAGCACACCCACGCTCCCGAGCACGAATTTTTCCGCGGCGAGCGTGTACCCTGTTTCGAGAACCCGACGCGCGCGGCCTATGTGGAAGCAGCTTTGACTGCGGGGGGGCATGTACTGCACCCCCCGGATGTGGATTGCACGGAGGTACTGGCAAAGATCCATGCGCCGCGCTACCTGGCTTTTCTGGCTTCGGCGTGGCAGCAGTGGCTGTCGCTGGGTGAAGGGCAGGACCGTGTGCAGCCGTTTCCGTCGGTATGGCCGGTACGCACATTGCGCTCGGATGTAGAGCCCGACAATTTCATTGCCAAGCTGGGGTTGTACTCCATGGACAACGGCTCGCCGCTTGCAGCGGGCACCTGGACGGCAGCCAAAGCAGGCGCCGACGCGGTGGCCAGTGCCGCGGCGCGCCTGGCGGCCGGCGAGCGCGCCGCGTTCTGCAGCACACGCCCGCCGGGGCACCATGCAGGCCCCGATTTCATGGGCGGGTACTGCTTCTTGAACAACGCGGCCGTGGCGGCCCAATGGCTGCGCGACCACGGCGCGGCCCGCGTGGCCGTGTTGGACGTGGATTACCACCACGGCAATGGCACGCAGAGCATCTTCTATGACCGTGCGGACGTGCTCTTCGTCAGCATCCATGGCGATCCCCGCACCGAATACCCGTTTTATCTGGGACATGCCGATGAAACCGGCGCAGGCCTCGGTGCGGGCTGCAACCTGAACCTGCCTCTGCCGGCCGGAACCGATGCTGCCACTTGGTTTGCGGCCTTGGAGCAGGCCTGCGCGCGCATCGCCGCTTTTGGAGCGGATGCCCTGGTGGTCTCGCTCGGACTGGATACCTATGAGGGCGATCCGATCTCGCGCTTTCGGCTGGCGACGACGGATTTTCTGCGGCTGGGTGCGCGGCTGCGTGGTGTGGGACTGCCCACCGTGCTGGTGCTGGAAGGCGGCTACGCAGCGGCGGAGCTGGGAACGAATGCGGTGAATGTGCTCGAGGGTTTCGAGCAGGCATGACAACGGAGGCATGAGCGATGAGTGAGATGGTCGATTGCGTCGTGGTGGGCGCGGGGGTGGTGGGGCTGGCGGTGGCGCGTGCATTGGCGCTGCAAGGGCGCGAGGTCTGGCTGCTGGAGGCGGCCAATGCCATTGGCACCGAGACGAGTTCGCGCAACAGCGAGGTGATCCACGCCGGCATCTATTACCCGCAGGGTTCGCTCAAGGCGCGCTTGTGCGTACAAGGCAAGGCCATGCTGTACGACTACTGCAGCGAGCGCGGCGTGCCCCATAGTCGCTGCGGCAAGCTCATCGTCGCCACGTCGACCGAACAGCAGAACGCGCTGACGGGCATCAGAGCGCGCGCGCAGGCCAATGGCGTGGATGACCTGCAATGGCTCTCGCGGGAGGAAGCGCGTGCGCTGGAGCCCGAACTGGAATGTGTGGCAGCGCTGCTCTCGCCCAGTACCGGCATCGTGGACAGCCATGCCCTCATGCTGGCGTTGCTGGGCGACCTGGAGAACGCGGGTGGTGTTCTGGCATTGAATTCGCCTCTGGCCAAGGCCCGTTGCACGCCACAAGCTATCCATTTGGAAGCAATGGATGGCACGTGCATCAGTGCGCGCACCGTGGTCAACGCGGCCGGTTTGCATGCGCCAGTCCTCGCGCGCCAGTTCGAGGGGTTGTCCGCGGTGCATGTACCGCAGGCGGCCTATGCCAAAGGCAACTATTTCACGTTGTCCGGCCGGGCACCCTTCAGCCATCTCATCTATCCCGTACCGGAGGCGGCGGGGCTGGGCGTGCACCTGACGCTCGACCTGGGGGGGCAGGCCAAGTTCGGCCCCGACGTGCAATGGGTGGAAGGCCCCGAGGACCTGGTGGTGGATGCGAGCCGCTCCGAGACCTTTTACGCCGAGGTGCGCAAGTACTGGCCTGGCCTGCGCGACGGTGCACTGGCGGCGGGCTACGCCGGCATACGCCCGAAGATCCACGGCCCCCATGAGCCCGCGGCAGACTTCCTGATCCAGGGGCCGCGCGATCACGGAGTCTCGGGGCTGGTCAACCTGTTTGGCATCGAATCACCTGGGCTGACCAGCGCGTTGGCAATCGGTGCGCACGTGGCCGGTCTGCTGCACCAAGACGCCGTGTCTTGATGCAACGCGGTCATTTTGTGATAGCGGCCATGCCCTGCGGCGCGAGCACTGGGCTAAGATGAGATACCCGCCTACATGGTTTGCCATGCACGGCGTATTACCGTTGTTTCCTGCTATGAAAGGCTCGCGTATGACCACCGTATCCGAAACCATTTCCTCCACCCAGGCAGAACTCGAAAAGCTGGTGGGCGACCTGCGCGGTCTGCTGGCCAGCAAGGATCTGGACGGTATTCCCGAGATCAAGCAACTGCGCCAGCGTCTGGATGACGGCATTCATTCGGTGCGCGATTCCGCCGTGCGTGCCGCTCAGGAGGCAGCCCTGCAGGCCAAAGATGCCGCGCGCGCCGCCGACCGTTATGCCCACGATGAACCCTGGCGCGTTGCCGGCGCTGCGCTGGCCGTAGGGGCGCTGGTGGGCTTCATGCTGGCCCGCCGCTGAGCGGTAGCGCAATGGCAGGGCGAATCGTCAACGCTGCGGCGCGCTCTAGCGCCAGGGGGGGGCTTGCATGAACTGGTTGTCCCTGCTCGGCCTGGAAGGCTGGGTTGCACGCTGGCGGGCCGCCATCATCGAAGGCGCGATCGCGGCGGAAGACCGTATCGAACTCGCACGGCTCGAATGGGCCGACCAGAAGCGCCGTATGGCCCAGCTGGTGGTGCTGCTGGTTCTCTTCGGAGGCGTGGCCGTGATCGCCCTGCTGCTGTTGTCACTGGCTGTGCTGGTCCAGTTCTGGGATTCACCGCAGCGCGTGCTGGTGGCATGGTTGCTGGCTGGCGGCTGGTTGCTGGCCTGGGTGGCAGTGGCGGTGGCCCTGGTGTCCATCGGCCGACAGGCGGGTAATGCCTTTGCCCTTACGCGGCGGGAGCTGCAGCAGGACTGGCGCACCATCAAGGAGCAGTTATGAGCCCCTCTTCCCTGGACTCTGGGCAGCCGACGCGCGTGCCCACCCCGCAGCAGCAGAAGGTGCTGGACCGCATTCTGGTGCAGCGTGAGCGGCTGCGTGCTCGGCGCGCGGCCCTGCGCCAGGCGCGCGCCGTGGCCGCAGGCGCGGAAGTTCGGGTGGAACCCGATGCGCCGCTGGCGGCCAGGCTGGTGGCGTTTGCGCGCCTGCATCCCGTTGCGGTGGCAGCGGTGGCGGGCGCTGCTGTGCTGGCGGGGCCTCAACGGCTGGTGCGCTGGGCCACCCTGGTGATGCCGCTGGTCATGCGTATGCGGCGCGGCTAAAGCCCTGTTCCACAGTCTCTATCAGGCCGCATCGCGGCCTTTTTTCTTGGTTCGTTTTCAATGCAGATCGCGGATCGCCTTGGCCGCACGGCCCACGAGGGCAGGGCCTTCATAGATCAGGCCGGTGTAGATCTGCACGACATCGGCGCCTGCGCGGATTTTGCTCACAGCATCTTCGGCGCTCAGAATGCCGCCCACGCCGATGATCGGGAAAGCCGGGCCCAGCGCGGCACGCAACTGGCGGATCACGGCGTTGCTGGCTTCCAGCACGGGTGCACCGCTCAGGCCTCCAGTCTCGCCGGCATGGCGCAGGCCCTGCACGGCGTCCCGGCGGATGGTGGTGTTGGTGGCAACCACGCCATCCATGCCGTGGCGCTGAAGTGTGGTGGCAATCACGGCCACTTGGGCCTCGTCCAAATCCGGCGCAATTTTCACGAAGATGGGCACGCGGCGGCCCTGGGCGGCGGCGAGCTGTTCGCGGTGCTCGGCAATGGCACCCAGCAGGCCGTCAAGCGCCGCATCGCTCTGCAGAGCGCGCAGGTTCTGCGTGTTGGGCGAACTGATGTTCACCGTAACGTAGTCGGCATGCGGGTACACGCCTTCCAGGCAGGTGAGGTAGTCGCGCGTGGCGTCTTCGATGGGCGTGGTGGCGTTCTTGCCGATGTTCAGACCCAGCAGCAGTTTGCTCTGGCCGCGGCCCTGTGTGCGGACCTGCGAGCGCTGCACGTTGGCCACGAAGGCATCCAGCCCTTCATTGTTGAAGCCCAGGCGATTGATGAGCGCACGCGCCTCGGGCAGACGGAACATGCGTGGCTTGGGGTTGCCGGGCTGCGCACGGGGCGTGACGGTGCCCACCTCCACGAACCCGAAGCCCATGGCGGCCAGCGCGTCGATACAGCGGGCGTTCTTGTCGAGCCCCGCCGCGAGGCCCACGCGGTTGGGAAAGCGCAGGCCTGCCAGTTCGATGGGGTCGCTCACGGTTTCATTGCACCAGGCCCATTGGAGCGGCGTGCGCTGGCCGCGCGCCAGCATGTCCATGGTGAGTTCGTGGGCGGCTTCGGCGTCCATGCCGAAGAGAAAGGAGCGGGCGAGGGCGTAGGGCAGCAGAGACATGGGGATAATTCAATGATCTTTCCGGATTTTCCCCCATGACTGCACCCACATCCCTTTCCCAAGACGAACTCAAGACCCTGGTCGGCCAAGCTGCACTGCAATATGTGGTGCCGGGCGAACTGGTGGGTGTGGGAACCGGCTCTACCGTCAACAAGTTCATTGACGCGCTGGCATCTATCAAGGACAGCATCCGCGGCGCGGTTTCCAGCTCCGAAGCCAGCACGGCGCGGCTGAAGGCGCTGGGCATCCCCGTGCTGGACGCCAACGACGTGCGCTCGCTGTCGGTGTACATCGATGGCGCGGACGAGATCGACGGCAACGGCTACATGGTCAAGGGCGGAGGGGCGGCCCTCACGCGCGAGAAGATCGTCGCCGCGCTGGCACGGCGCTTTGTGTGCATAGCGGACGAGTCCAAGCTGGTGAACGTGCTGGGCGCGTTCCCGCTGCCGGTGGAGGTCATTCCCATGGCCGCAGCGCACATCGCGCGGCGCTTTGAGTCGCTGGGGGGGCAGGCGACGCTGCGTCTCAAGGATGGCCAACCGCTCGTGACCGACAACGGCCAACACATACTGGATGTGCGCGGCCTCACCATCAGCGATCCGCTGGCGTTCGAGACCGAGGTGAATCAGTGGCCGGGGGTGGTGACGGTGGGCGTGTTTGCGCTGCAGAAGGCCAACGTCTGCCTGCTGGGCACGGCGCAGGGCGTGCGTACTCTGTCCCTGTAAGACGGTGGGATGGCAGTGGCGCGGCAATGCCGCGCCGAGCATCCCTCGCTTTTAGAAGATGATGCCGGCCGGATTGGAGGGAGACGGCCCCGTGGGCGCTGCCGGTGGCGCCGAGGGGCGTCGTGCGGGAGCAGTGGACGCCTTGTCCGCAGCCGGTGCTGCAGGCTGCGCAGGCACCGCAACGAGCGGGGCTGCCGCAGGGCGGCGGTAGTTCGGCGGCAATTGCGACTGCTTGGGGTAGCCGGCGGCGTCCAGGTACTGCGTCCACTCGGTGTCGGAAAAGCCCCGCAGCTGCTGTGCGCCAATGGTGCCGAAGGGCAGGCTGGATTCACCGCTCATGCGCTTGAGCGCGTCGATGTCCTCATTGGTGCTGACGGTGCGCTCGGTGAAAGGAATGCCACGGTTGATCAGCAGATTGCGCGCGCTGTTGCAGGGCACGCAGTCGCTGCTGGTGTACAGCGTCACGGGAAAGCGCGTGGCCACCTGGCGCAGAGCGTAGGGCAGGGCCTCGGCGCCGCTGCCGCCGCTGCGTGGTCCGGCGCCGACCGCTGTGCCCTCGGCGTTTGCGGCAGGAGCGCGGTCGGAGAAGGTCACCTTGCCATCCGGCCCGACGATGCGGTACACCTGCTGGGCCAGCGCGGCCGTGGACAGCAGGGCGGCCGTGGCGCATGTGGTGGCCAACACGGCAGCGTTGCGAATGATGGACATGGGTTCCTCTCCTCTTGGTTTCTTAAAAATAATAGCTGGTCGCGCTTGCTGCAAGCCATTTTCCAGTAGAAAGCAGGCGCAAACGCCCTGCAGACAAGCGCGAACCGCTCACTTTTATGCTGCCATGCCCTGGTGGCGCAGCAGCGCGTCCAGTGTGGGTTCGCGGCCGCGGAAGGCCTTGAAGGAGTCCATGGCGGGGCGGCTGCCGCCCGCTTCCAGGATGGCCTGGCGGTAGCGCCGGCCGGTCTCCGCGCTGGGCTCCCCGCCCGCGCCGGCAGTTTCCTCGAACGCGGCATACGCGTCGGCGCTGAGTACTTCGGCCCATTTGTAGCTGTAATACCCCGCCGCGTAGCCGCCCGCGAAGATATGGCTGAACGTGTGGGCCGAGCGGCTGAAGGCGGGAGGTTTGAGCACGGCCACCTCGTCGCGCACGCGGTCCAGCAGCGCCAGCACGTCGCCTTGGGGGTCGTGCTCGGTGTGCAGCAGCATGTCGAACAACGCGAACTCGATCTGGCGCAGCGTGGCCATGCCGGCCTGGAAGTTCTTGGCCGCGATCATCTTGTCGTACAGCGGGCGCGGCAGCGGCTCGCCCGTGTCCACATGGGCGGTCATGTGGCGCAGCACTTCCCATTCCCAGCAGAAGTTCTCCATGAACTGGCTGGGCAGTTCCACGGCGTCCCATTCCACGCCGCTGATGCCTGACACGTCGCGCTCGTTCACCTGGGTGAGCATGTGGTGCAGGCCATGGCCGAATTCATGGAACAGGGTGATCACGTCGTCGTGCGTGAGCAGGGGTGGGCGGCCGTCCACCCCGTCGGCGAAGTTGCACACCAGATGCGCCACCGGTGTCTGCAGCAGGCCCGTGTCCGGGCGCAGCCAGCGGGCGCGCGCATCGTCCATCCAGGCCCCGCCGCGCTTGCCCTGGCGGGCAGGCTGGTCCAGGTAGAA
This sequence comes from Diaphorobacter sp. B2A2W2, assembly GCF_056730635.1. Lineage (NCBI taxonomy): Bacteria > Pseudomonadati > Pseudomonadota > Betaproteobacteria > Burkholderiales > Comamonadaceae > Diaphorobacter > Diaphorobacter sp. B2A2W2. Next base: position 430,576 of record NZ_JBWZOR010000001.1, on the reverse strand, counting down.
CTGACCCACCAGCTCGCCGCCGCGCTCGATGCGGTAGAACTCCACGGCGCTGTTCCATACGGGCGCAACGTCGCGGCGGATGGCCACCTCGAACAGCGTCTCGACGATCTTGAACAGCCCGGCCAGCACCTTGGGCGCCGTGAAGTACTGCTTGACCTCCTGCTCACTGAAGGCGTAGCGCGCTTCCTTGAGTTTCTCGGAGATGTAGGGCCAGTCCCAAGACTGGGGGTTGGCCAGGCCCAAATGCTCAGCGGCAAAGGCGCGCAGGTCGGCTACGTCCTTCTCCGCAAAGGGCCGGGCGCGGTGCGCCAGGTCCCGCAGGAAGTGGATGACTTGTTCGGGCGATTGCGCCATCTTGGGCACCAGCGACACCTGGCCGAAGTTGCCATAGCCCAGTAGCTGCGCCTCTTCCTTGCGCAGCGCGAGGATCTCGGCCATCACGGCGGTGTTGTCGAAACGCGCGGCGTCGCCGCTGGCCTGGTCCGATGCGCGTGTGACGTAGGCGTGGTAAAGCTTCTCGCGCAGGGCACTGCTGGTGGCGAACTGCATCACCGGCAGGTAGCACGGCATCTTCAGCGTGAGCTTGTAACCGTCCTTGCCCTCGGCCTGGGCCGCGGCGCGGGCGGCGTTCTGCACGTCGGCCGGCACGCCGTCCAGCTCCTCGGCCGTGGCGTAGTAGGCGTAGGCGTCGGTGGCGTCCAGTGCGTTCTCGCTGAACTTTTGTTGCAACTCGGCCTGGCGTTCCTGGATGGCGGCAAAGCGCTCCTTGGCTGCGCCCTGCAGCTCGGCGCCCGACAGCACGAAGTTGCGGATCGCATTGCTGTGCGCCTGCCGCTGCTCGGGGTTGAGCGTGGCGGGGTCGATCGCCTTGTATTTGGCGTACAGGCGCTCGTCGGCGCCCAGGCGGGTCCAGAACTCGGTGACCTTGGGCAGCGCCTCGTTGTAGGCGGCGCGCAGCTCGGGCGTGTCCGCCACGCTGTTGAGGTGGCTGACGGCGCCCCATGCGCGACCCAGCTCCTCGGTGGCGACATCCAGTACCTGCGCAATCGCATCCCAGCGGGCCGGGTAGTCCGGCTGGGTGACGGTTTCCAGTGCGGCGTCTGCGCGTTGCAGCAGCACATCCACCGCAGGGGCTACGTCGGCGGGGGTGATGCGGTCGAAGGGAATGTGGCCCGAGAAGTCGAGGAGGGGGTTGCTCATGCTGGCTTAGATGGCGTTGCCGTGAGTGGGTTCAAGCCGTTGGCGCAAACGCGCGTCCACCGGCACTCGGGTCAGGGGTGCCTCGCGTCAGAGGCGCTCAGCCGCTTCCAGGGTGTTCACCAGGAGCATGGTAATTGTCATCGGGCCCACGCCGCCGGGCACTGGCGTGATGTAGCCCGCCACCTGCTTGACGCCCTCGAAGTCCACGTCGCCGCAGAGCTTGCCTTCGTCATTGCGGTTCATGCCCACGTCGATCACCACGGCGCCGGGTTTGACCATGTCGGCCGTGAGCACGTTGCGCTTGCCCACGGCAGCCACCACCACATCGGCCTGGCGCGTCATGGCGGCAAGATCCGCCGTGCCGCTGTGGCAGACCGTGACGGTGGCGTTGGCTGCCAGCAGCATCATGGCCATGGGTTTGCCCACGATGTTGGAGCGACCGATGACCACGGCGTGCTTGCCGCGCAGGTCCTTCATACCGATGGATTCGAGCATCTTCATGCAGCCGTAAGGCGTGCAGGCCTTGAAGCCCACCTCGCCCACCATCAGTGCACCGGCGCTGGCGACGTGAAAGCCGTCCACGTCCTTGAGGGGCGAGATCGCTTCGATGACCTTGTGGTCGTCGATGTGCTTGGGCAGCGGCAGTTGCACCAGAATGCCGTGGATGCTGGGGTCGTTGTTCAGCGCCTGCACGCGCGCCAGCAGCTGTTCTTCGGTCATGCTGGCGTCGTACTTTTCCAGCACCGAGTGAAAGCCCACGTCCTCGCACGCCTTGACCTTGTTGCGCACGTAGACCTGGCTGGCAGGGTTGTCGCCCACCAGCACCACTGCGAGGCCAGGGGTGATGCCGCGGTCTTTCAGCGCGGCCGTGCGCGCGGCGACTTCAGTGCGCAGTTGGCGGGAGAGGGTGTTGCCGTCGATCAGTTGGGCTGTCATTGATGAATCCACGATACAAATGAAAAAGCTGCCTGGCGCTTGTCTGGTATGCGCAGGCAGCTATTGAAAACGGAGCAATTAGGCCTTGGCGCTACCTGGCCCCAGGGCAATCTTGAGCAGGTCGGCCACGGTGTTGGCGTTGAGCTTTTCCATGATGTTGGCGCGGTGCGCCTCCACCGTCTTGATGCTGATGCCCAGGTCGTCGGCGATCTGCTTGTTCAAGCGGCCGGCAACGATGCGTTCCAGCACCTGCGCCTCGCGGCTGGTGAGTTTGGACAGCAGCGCGTCGCGGCTGGCGGCCTGCTGGTAGTCGGCAAAGGCTTCGCGTGCATGGTCCAGCATGCGCTCAACCAGGCCCAGCAACTCTTCTTCGTTGAAGGGTTTCTGGATGAAGTCCAGCGCGCCTTTCTTCATGGTGTTCACGGCCATAGGGACGTCGCCGTGACCGGTGATGAAGACGATGGGCAGGGGCGACTTGCGTTCGACCAGGCGGTCCTGCAGCTCCAGGCCCGTCATGCCGCCCATGCGGATGTCCACGATCAGGCAGGCGACTTCGCGCGGGTCATAGCGTGCGAGGAACGATTCCGCCGAATCAAAGCAGCGTACACGGTAGTCCTTGCCCTCCAGCAGCCACTGGAGCGAGTCGCGGACGGCTTCGTCGTCGTCGACGACATAGACGGTGCCTTTTTTCGGAATCAAACTCATGCAATAGTCCTTGGGGTTGACGTTGCTGCGGAATTGATAGTGGCATCCGCAGCAGTGGCGAGCGGAAGCCAGAAGGAGAACCGGCAGCCGGTGACCTCCGATCCATTGTAGAGGTTCTCCGCGTGCATCCGGCCCTGGTGCGACTCGACGATGCTGCGGCACAGGTTCAGGCCCATGCCCATGCCTTCGCTCTTGGTGGAGAAGAACGCCTCGAACAGGTGCGCCAGCACTTCCGGGGCCAGGCCCTTGCCCGTGTCCTGCACCGAAAACTCGATCACCCCGCGGCCATCCACATGGCGCGGCACCACGCGCAGCTCCACGCTGCGCCCGGATGGGGGGCGGTGGGCCTGGGCGATGGACTCGGCGCCGTTCTTCATCAGGTTGATAAGCACCTGCTCGATCAGGATCGTGTCGGCCATCACCTGGGGCAGGCGGGCGGCGACGTAGTGCGTCAGGTGCACGTTGTGGCGCCGCAACTCGATGTCGGCCAGTTCCACCGCTTCGCTCACCATCTCGTGCACGTCGGCCAGCGTGCGGTTGGGTTCGCTTTTTTTCACGAAGGCGCGGATGCGCTGGATGATCTGGCCGGCGCGCTGCGCCTGGTGGGCGGTCTTTTGCAGCGCTGTGAGCAGTGCCTCCTCGCTGATCTGGCCGCCCTGGATGCGCGAGACCATGCCGCTGCAATAGTTGCTGATGGCGGTGAGCGGCTGGTTGAGTTCGTGGGCCACGCTGGAGGCCATCTCGCCCATGGTGATGAGGCGGCTGACCGACTGGGCGCGTTCGGCCTGGCGCGCGGCCTGCTCCTCGGCCTGGCGGCGCGGCGTGATGTCGGTGGCAATGACCATTTGCGCCAACCGGCCGTCCACCCAGTTCAGGTAGCGCGAGCGCACCTCCAACCACTTGCCCAGATCGGGCAGATAGATCTCGGCGTTCTCCGAACGGGCACTGGTCAGCGAGTCGGTGGGCAGGCCCATCAGGCCATCTTCGTCGTCCATGCCGCCGGAACTGTAGGAGGTGGGCAGCACGCCTGCCTGCGCCACCAGTTGCAGGTGGCCGCTGGTCTGCGAGCCGAACCATTGGCGGTACAGGCGGTTGGCAAACAGCAGCTCCTCGCTCCCCAGCGGCGCCACGGAGACGGAGGCGTCCAGCGCCTCCAGCACGATGGTGAAGCGCTCATGCGAGGCGGTGAGTTGCTCGCGCACGCGGTTGGGCTCGGTGATGTCGGTCATTGAGGTCATCCAGCCTGTCTGGTGACCGCGTGCGTCGATCAGCGGTGAGACGTACAGGCGCGCATCGAACAGCGTGCCGCTCTTGCGCCGCACGCGTACCTGGAATCCACCGGGCACGGTCTTGCCCGAGAGTTCGTCGCGCAGATTGGCGTGCAGCGACTCATATTCGCCCTCGGGCCAGTAGCTGTAGGGCGGGGTCTGCCCGACCAGCTCGGCCTCGGTCCAGCCTGTCATCTGGCAGAACGCGGCGTTCACATAGGTGATGCGGCCCTCCAGGTCCAGCGCGCGCATGCCGGTGAGGATGGAGTTCTCCATCGCCCGGCGGAAGTTGGTTTCTGCCACCAGTGCTTCCTGGGCCTGCAGCCGCCTGCGCGTGTGCCGCCAGGTGGCGATGAGCATCCATGCCGTCATCACGCTGAGCGTGCCCACGAGCCAGAACAACCCGCTGCCTACCACGCCCAGCGACGTACGGTACGCCTGCGCCCGCATCACGAGGCCGTTGCCCACCGGGGAGACCGGGATCTCGTACTGGTTGGCCTTGGTGGTCCAGGGCAGCAGCGCATTGGTGCGCGGGGGCAGGGGCGTGCCCGCTAAGGTGCGGCCATTGCCGTCCAGCAACGTGACGGCGTAGCGCGCCAGCACCTCCGTGGGAGTGCCGTAGCGCAGCAGGCTGTCGATGGAGTATTCCGCCAGCACCACGCCGCCGAACTTGCCCTGAGGCGACAGGGGCACCTGCAGTTGCAGCAGGGGAGCGCTCTCGCCCTCGGTGGCCGTGGGTTGCGAATACAGCGGCTGCTGCAGGTCGCGGACGGCGTTAAAGAGGTTGGTGGTCTCGCCGGGCTTGAGCACCTCGCCGCCCACGCGCAGCTGGCTGCTGGTCACGGCGGGCGCGGCGTGGCTGGCGCGGATGCGCCGGCGCTCGTCAATCCAGGTGATGGCCTGCAGCTCGGGGTATTGGCTGATGAGCGGCTCGGCGCGGCTGCCGAAGTCCGCGCGCTCCACATCCTGGTTGGATAGATCGCGCGCGATGCGCATGATCTGCTCTTGCCGCTCCAGCAAGCGCAAACGCACGCGCTGTTGGGCGTATTCCACGTCGCGCCTGAGGGCTTCCTTCTCGCGTTCCACCTCTTCCGTGCGCAAATACCAGAACGAGGCCACGATGGCAGCGAGGAACATCAGCACCGATGCCACGGGCGCCAGCGCCGCGAACCGGTCCTGGCGCGTGGGCGAGAGGCTGCGCCACCAGGCACGCCACCAGCGCGCCGGGGTTTTAACGGCAGACACGGTGGAAGAGGGCGCGACAGGGGACTCCATGGGCGCGGAGTTTAAAGGCTTCGCGGGGGCGATTTCATCTGAAGAAATAATGTGCAATCGCAGCAATTTTTCATATTAAGAGATGAAAAAGCATCATTTGAAATGATGAAAATTTGTGCGAAACTCGCGCCCGTATTACCGTTATTGCCACTGAATCAAGGAGACAGGTATGTCTGATCCGACCAAAGTCCTGACCGCTACCGACATCGACCAACAGGAAACCCGCGAATGGCTGGACGCGCTGTCGGCAGTGATCGACAAGGAGGGGCCGGAGCGTGCCCACTTCCTGCTGGAGCAATTGCTGGAGCAGGCCCGCCAGAGCAGTATTGACCTGCCGTTCTCCGCCAATACGGGATACGTGAACACCATCGAGCCGGACCAGGAGGCCCGCTGCCCGGGCAATATCGCCATCGAGAAGCGCCTGCGCGCCTACATGCGCTGGAATGCTATGGCCATGGTGGTGCGCGCCAACCGCCTGCATCCGCATGACGGCGGCGACCTGGGCGGCCACATCGGCTCCTTCGCTTCGCTGGCCTCCATGTGGGGCGCGGGCTTCAACCACTTCTGGCACGCCGAGAGCGAGAGCCACGGCGGCGACTGCATCTATTTCCAGGGACACAGCGCGCCCGGCATCTACGCCCGCGCCTACCTGGAAGGCCGTATCACCGAGGACCAGCTCGAAAACTTCCGCCAGGAAGTGGGCGGCAAGGGCCTGTCCAGCTACCCGCACCCCAAGCTGATGCCGGGCTTCTGGCAATTCCCCACGGTGTCCATGGGCCTGGGACCGATGATGGCCATCTACCAGGCGCGCTTTCTCAAGTACCTGCATGCCCGCGGTATCGCCAACACCGAGAACCGCAAGGTCTGGATCTTTCTGGGTGACGGCGAGATGGACGAGCCCGAGAGCAAGGGCGCGATCAGCCTGGCCGCGCGCGAGAACCTGGACAACCTGATCTTCGTTATCAACTGCAACCTGCAGCGCCTGGACGGCCCGGTGCGCGGCAACGGCAAGATCATCCAGGAGCTGGAGGGTGACTTCCGCGGTGCGGGCTGGCATGTCATCAAGCTGCTGTGGGGCAAGGGCTGGGACGAGCTGCTGGCACGCGACAAGAGCGGCAAGCTCAAGCAGCTGATGATGGAGACGCTGGACGGCGACTACCAGACCTACCGCGCCATGGACGGTGCGTATATCCGCAAGCATTTCTTTGGCAGGTACCCCGAGACGGCCAAGCTCGTGGAGCACCTGAGCGACGACGAAATCTGGGAACTGCGCCGCGGTGGTCACGAGCCCGAGAAGGTGTATGCCGCCTTCCATGCGGCCAATGAACACCAGGGCCAGCCCACGGTGTTGCTGGTCAAGACCGTCAAGGGCTATGGCATGGGCAAGGCCGGTGAGGGCAAGAACACCGTGCACCAGACCAAGAAGCTGTCGGACGAGGACATCAAGTACATCCGCGACCGCTTCAACATCCCGATCCCCGACAGCGAGCTGGACAAGCTGCCCTACTACAAGCCGGCCGACGACACGCCGGAAATGAAGTACCTGCACGAGCGCCGCAAGGCTCTGGGCGGCTACCTGCCGCAGCGTCGCACGCACGCCGACGAGAGTTTCACCGTGCCGGCGCTGGAGACGTTCAATGCCGTGCTGGAGCCCACCGCGGAGGGCCGCGAGATCTCCACCACCCAGGCCTACGTGCGCTTTCTCACGCAGCTGCTGCGGGACAAGGCCCTGGGTCCGCGCGTGGTGCCCATCCTGGTGGATGAGGCGCGTACCTTCGGCATGGAGGGATTGTTCCGCCAGATTGGCATCTACAACCCCAAGGGGCAGCTCTACACCCCGGTCGACCGCGACCAGGTGATGTACTACAAGGAAGACAAGGCCGGTCAGATTCTTCAGGAAGGCATCAACGAGGCGGGCGGCATGTGCTCGTGGATCGCTGCGGCGACGTCGTATTCGACGAACAACCGCATCATGATCCCGTTCTACGTGTACTACTCGATGTTCGGCTTCCAGCGCTTTGGCGACTTCGCCTGGGCCGCGGGCGACATGCAGGCGCGCGGCTTCATCCTGGGGGGCACGTCGGGCCGCACCACGCTCAACGGCGAAGGCCTGCAGCACGAGGACGGCCACAGCCACATCCTGGCCAACACCATTCCCAACTGCGTGAGCTACGACCCGACCTTCGCGCACGAGGTGGCGGTCATCATGCAGGACGGCCTGAAGCGCATGGTGGAGAAGCAGGAAAACGTCTACTACTACATCACGCTGCTCAATGAGAACTACGCCATGCCGGGCCTGCAGCCGGGCACGGAAGAGCAGATCATCAAGGGCATGTACCTGTGCAAGGCCGGCGCGGACGGCGACAAGCGCGTGCAGCTGCTGGGTTCGGGCTCGATCCTGCGCGAATCGATCGAGGCGCAGAAGCTGCTCGCCGCCGACTGGGGCGTGCAGGCCGACGTGTGGAGCTGCACCAGCTTCAACGAGCTGACCCGCGAGGGCCAGGACGTGGCGCGCTGGAACCTGCTGCACCCGCTGGAGACACCGCGCGTGTCCTTCGTGGCGCAGCAGTTGGGCGGCCGCCCGGGCCCCGTGGTGGCGTCCACCGACTACATGAAGAACTACGCCGAGCAGATCCGCGCCTTCATCCCCGCAGGGCGCTCCTACACCGTGCTGGGTACCGACGGCTTTGGCCGCAGCGACTTCCGCTACCGCCTGCGTGAGCACTTCGAGGTCAACTGCCACTACATCACCGTGGCCGCGCTCAGCGCCTTGGCCGACGAGGGCAAGCTGCCCAAGGAGAAGGTGGCCGAGGCGATTGCCAAGTACGGTCTCCAGACCGAGAAGATCAACCCCCTGCACGCCTGAAGACCGGGAGACACGACATGGCATTGGTAAACATCCAGGTTCCCGACATCGGCGACTTCGACGAAGTCGGCGTGATCGAGCTGCTGGTCAAGGTGGGCGACACGGTGAAGGCGGAGCAGTCGCTGATCACCGTGGAGTCCGACAAGGCCTCGATGGAAATCCCGTCGAGCCACGCGGGTGTGGTCAAGGAACTCAAGGTCCAGCTGGGCGACAAGGTCAAGCAGGGCAGCGTGATCGCCGTGCTGGAGGCTGCGGGCGAAGCCGCTGCTTCTGATGAAAAACCGGCTCCAGCGCCCGCCGCACAAGCGCCGGCAGCTATCGAAACGAAAGCGCCGGTCGCGCCTGCTGCACCCGCCGCCCCTGCTGCGGGTGGTGGCGCGGTTGAGGTGCGTGTGCCCGACATCGGTGACTTCAAGGACGTCGCCGTGATCGAGTTGCTGGTCCAGCCCGGCGATGCGGTCAAGGTGGAGCAGTCGCTGTTCACCGTGGAGTCCGACAAGGCCTCGATGGAGATCCCTTCGCCCGCCGCCGGCGTGCTCAAGGAGCTCAAGGTCAAGATCGGCGACAAGATCAACGTGGGCGACCTCGTGGCGGTGCTTGAAGGTGCCGCCGCTGCACCGGCCGCCGCCCCGGCGCAGGCTTCTACACCAGCGGCCGCTTCCGCTTCCGCTACGGACGCTGCCGCACCCGCGGCGGCTCAGGCCTCCGCGCCCGCACCGGCTGCGGCAACGGCAACGGCGCCCGTGCCGGCCCACCAGCCCTCGACGCCCACGCCGGGCCTGCCGCACGCCAGCCCCTCGGTGCGCAAGTTCGCCCGCGAACTGGGTGTGCCGCTGGCGGAGGTCAAGGGCACGGGCATCAAGGGCCGCATCACGCAGGATGACGTGGCGGCCTTCACGCGCCAGGTGATGAGCGGTGCGCTGCAGACCCAGGCGCAGGGCAGCAAGGCGCCCGCTGCGGGTGGCTCAGGGGTGGGCCTGGACCTGCTGCCGTGGCCCAAGGTGGACTTCGCCAAGTTTGGCCCCGTCGAGCGCAAGGAGCTGTCGCGCATCAAGAAGATCAGCGGCGCCAACCTGTCGCGCAACTGGGTGATGATTCCCCACGTCACCAACAACGACGAGGCCGACATCACCGAGCTGGAAGCCTTCCGCGTCTCCACCAACAAGGAGAACGAGAAGAGCGGCGTCAAGGTCACCATGCTGGCCTTCGTCATCAAGGCCGTGGTCGCGGCGCTGAAGAAGTTCCCCGAGTTCAACGCCAGCCTGGACGGCGACGCCCTGGTCTACAAGCAGTACTTCCACATCGGCTTTGCGGCCGACACGCCCAACGGCCTGGTGGTGCCCGTGCTGAAAGATGCCGACAAGAAGGGCATCCTGCAAATCAGCGCCGAGATGGCCGAGCTGGCCAAGAAGGCCCGCGACGGCAAGCTGGGTGCGGCCGACATGCAGGGCGGCAGCATGTCGATCAGCTCGCTGGGCGGCATTGGCGGCACGCATTTCACCCCCATCATCAATGCGCCCGAGGTGGCCATCCTCGGCCTGTCCAAGAGCCAGATGAAGCCCGTGTGGGACGGCCAGCAGTTCGTGCCGCGCCTCACGCTGCCGCTGAGCCTGTCGTACGACCACCGCGTGATCGACGGCGCCTCTGCCGCGCGCTTCAACGCCTACCTGGGCCAAGTGTTGGCGGACTACCGCCGCATCCTGCTGTAAGGACGGAGCACAACATATGGCAATCATCGACATCAAGGTGCCCGACATCGGCGACTTCGCCGAGGTGGGCGTGATCGAAGTGCTGGTGCAGCCGGGCGACACCATCCGGGCCGAGCAGAGCCTGGTCACCGTGGAGTCCGACAAGGCCTCCATGGAGATTCCCAGCAGCCACGCCGGCGTGGTCAAGGAGCTCAAGGTCAAGTTGGGCGACAAGGTGGCCGAGGGCTCCGTGCTGCTGACGCTGGAAGTGGCGCAGGGTGCGGCGGCGCCGGCTGCGGCCCCTGCCGCGGCGAGCACGCCCAGCGCACCGCCATCTGAGTCAAAACCGGCTCCAGCGCCCGCTGTTCAAGCGCCAGCAGCTCCTAAAACCGAAGCAGCCAGCTTCGGCGGCAGTGCCGACGTGGAGTGCGATGTGCTGGTGCTGGGTGGCGGCCCCGGCGGTTACAGCGCCGCCTTCCGCGCCGCCGACCTGGGCCTGAACGTGGTGCTGGTCGAGCGCTACGCCACCCTGGGCGGCGTGTGCCTGAACGTGGGCTGCATTCCCTCCAAGGCGCTGCTGCACGTGGCCGCGGTGATGGACGAGGTGAGCCACCTGAAGAGCGCCGGCATCGACTTCGGCGCGCCGCAGGTCCACATCGACACCCTGCGCGGCCACAAGGAAAAGGTCATCGGCAAGCTGACCGGCGGGCTGGCGCAGATGGCCAAGATGCGCAAGGTGACCGTGCTGCGCGGCTACGGCCACTTTGTCGGCGCCAACCATCTGGAGGTGGAGGAAACCACCGGCACCAGCCAGGACAAGACCGGCGCCAAGAAGGTGGTGGCGTTCAAGCGCGCCATCATCGCCGCCGGCAGCCAGGCCGTGCGCCTGCCGTTCATGCCCGACGATCCGCGCGTGGTGGATTCCACCGGCGCGCTGGCGCTCAAGGACGTGCCCAAACGCATGCTGATCCTGGGCGGCGGCATCATCGGCCTGGAAATGGGCACGGTGTACAGCACGCTGGGCGCGCGCCTGGACGTGGTGGAGATGCTGGACGGCCTGATGCAGGGCGCTGACCGCGACCTGGTCAAGGTATGGCAGAAGATGAACCAGCACCGTTTCGACAACGTGATGCTGAATACCAAGACCGTGGCCGCCGAGGCCACGCCCGAGGGTATCAAGGTGAGCTTCGCGCCCGCCAAGGACGGCGTCACGGTGCCCGAGCCCCAGGTGTACGACCTGGTGCTGCAGGCCGTGGGCCGCACCCCCAACGGCAAGAAGATCGCCGCTGACAAGGCCGGTGTTACCGTGACGGACCGCGGCTTCATCAACGTCGACATCCAGATGCGCACCAACGTGCCGCACATCTTCGCCATCGGCGACATCGTGAGCCAGCCCATGCTGGCGCACAAGGCGGTGCATGAAGCGCACGTGGCGGCCGAGGTCATCGCCGGTGAACTGCAGGGCAACAAGGAACTGGCAAGCGCCGCCTTCAACGCCCGCGTGATCCCGAGCGTGGCCTATACCGACCCCGAAGTGGCCTGGGTGGGTCTGACCGAGGACCAGGCCAAGGCGCAGGGCATCAAGGTCAAGAAAGGCCTGTTCCCCTGGGCGGCCAGCGGCCGCGCCATCGCCAACGGGCGCGACGAAGGCTTTACCAAGCTGCTGTTCGACGACAGCCCCGAGGCGCACGGCCACGGCCGCATCCTGGGCGGCGGCATCGTCGGCACGCACGCCGGCGACATGATCGGCGAGATCGCCCTGGCCATCGAGATGGGCGCCGACGCGGTGGACATCGGCAAGACCATCCACCCGCACCCCACGCTGGGCGAGAGCATCGGCATGGCGGCGGAGATTGCCCACGGCAGTTGCACGGACGTGCCGCCGCAGCGCAGGTAAAGGCCGCGGCCGTAGCAAAAAAGCAGCCTCTGGCTGCTTTTTTTATGCTTTTGATAGCGCCTAGCGCTTGCTGTGCAAGGGCTGGAGGCGTTTTTTAGTATGAGGTGCTGGGTTGGCGAGTGTGCGTGGCAGTTCAGGCCTGCACCAGTGCCACGCGGTAGCCCTGGCCCGTCTCGATCACCTGCAGCAGCCGGTCGATGTTGGGATGGCTGCCGGGATGCTGGCGGGCATCGGCGGTGTGTTCGGCGAACAGTTCCAGGCCTTCCTGCGCCGCGGCGACGGTGATGCCGCCGTGCTTGGCGGCCAGCGCGGCGTACACGGTCAGTGAGCCCGTCTTGCCCGGCTGGTTGGGAATGGTGGCCACCACCTGGCCGGCGTCGTCCAGCAGTTGCAGGGCGGCCAGGTGGGCAATGGAGGGCAATTGGCGCAGGTTGTCAGCGAAGGTCATGCAAAAGCCTTGAACGGAGCGGATGAAACCGTGACGATAACGTAAAAACCATAGCTGTTAGCGCTGGCACAATCTGCGTTAGAGGGCATTTTGATGCCTGTTTTTCTTTGCGCCCGACCACACTCATGCAAGCCCTGCTCGACGCCATCGCCACCCTCACTCCGCCCGTTGAGGCCTGCCGCATCTTCCATGGGCGTGGCGGGCGGTTTCCCGGCAGCGAGCAGTGGACGCTGGATGCCTATCCACCCGTGCTGGTGCTCACCAGCTTCGCCCCGGTGACGGACGACGCACTCGCCACCATCGACGGCGCCCTGCGCGCGCGCTGGCAGCAGGTGGCGCCAGGGCAGCCGCTGAACTGGGTGTTCCAGCACCGCGGTGAGGCGCTGCGCATCGAGGGCCGCAGCGATACGCGGCTGATGGCGGGCGAGGTGCCCGAGCCGCATGTGGTCACCGAGGATGGCGCACGCCTGCGCGTCCAGGTGCTGCGCGGGCAGAACCACGGGTTGTTCCTGGACATGGCCGAAGGGCGACGCTGGGTGCGCGCGCATGTGGCGAACCACCGCGCACGCACCGGGCGCGGCGCTCGGGTGCTCAACCTGTTCGCCTATACCTGTGCGTTTTCGGTTGCCGCGCTGCAGGCGGGCGCGGCGGAGGTGGTGAATGTGGACATGAGCCGGGGTGCCATAGCCACCGGGCAGCAGAACCACCAGCTCAACGGGTTGGTCGCCGGTGCCCGCTTTCTGGCGCATGACATCTTCAGCTCGTGGGGCAAGATCACGCGCAGCGGGCCGTACGACCTGGTGATCGTGGATCCGCCGTCCTACCAGAAGGGCAGCTTCGTCGCGACCAAGGACTATGCGCGGCTCATGCGGCGCCTGCCGGAACTGCTGATACCGGGCGGCCACGCCCTGCTGTGCCTGAACGCGCCGGAGCTCGGGATGGAGTTTCTGCGCGAGCAGATGCGATCCCAGGCGCCTTCGCTGGCGTTCGTGGAACGCGTTCCCAACCCGGCGGCGTTCGCCGATGTGGACGAGGAGCGGTCGCTGAAGGTACTGGTTTTCCGGGATACGGCGGCGGTGGGTTGAAGGGGCTCTGCGCGCCACAATGCGGTGGACATCGCTTCCCACCCACCGGTTGAAACGCAGCACATGAACACCCCTCGCATCGGACTGATCGGCGTAGGCCTGATGGGCCACGGCATTGCCATGAATATCGCCCGCAAGGGCTATGCGCTGACGGTGCTGGAGCACCCTGGCAACCAGCCCCTGGATGCATTGCGCGCCCAAGGCGTGGCCAGCGCCGCATCGGTGCATGAACTGATGCGACAGGTGCAGGTGCTCATCCTGTGCGTGACGGGATCGCCCCAGGTAGAGGCGGTGCTGCTGGGCGAGGAGGGCGCCTTGGCCGCCATGCAGCCCGGCACCGTGGTGATCGACTGCTCCACGGCCATTCCCTCGTCCACCGAATCCGTCGCCCGCGCCGTGGCGGCGGCCGGCGGGCGGTTCCTGGATGCGCCGATGACCCGCACCCCCAAGGAGGCCGCCGAGGGCCGGCTGAACCTGCTGGTGGGCGGCGAGGCCGCGCTGCTCGACGAAGTGCGCCCGGTGCTGCAGTGCTTTGCCGAGAACATCACGCATACCGGTGCCGTGGGCAGTGGCCACCGCATGAAGCTGCTGCACAACTATGTGTCGCTGGGCAGCGTGGCGCTGATCGCGGAGGCTGCCGCGTGCGCGTTGGCGGCCGACGTGGCGCCGCAGGTGTTCCTGGATGTTCTCGCCAAGGGCGGCGGCGGCGGCGTGGCGCTGGAGCGCCTGCGGCCCTACCTGCTGCAGCAGGACCCCTCCGGGCTGCGCTTCTTCATGTCCAACGCGCTCAAGGACATGGGCTACTACACCGCCATGGCGCACGACGGCGGCGCGGCCGATGGCATTGCCCAGGCCGTGCACGACACCTTTGCCGCCGCCGTTGCCGAGGGTGGGCCGCAGGCGCTGGTGCCGGAGCTGGTAGCGCTGCTGCGCGCCAAGGGGGCGGGTTGATGAAGGTTGGGTTTCTGGCGGGATTCCCTTTCCCCGCCTTCAGTCCTCCCGCCTCAAGCCTGTTGATGCGTGGCGGGGACACCCGCGCGGCCCGCTAGTCTGCCGCGAGCACCTGCGTGATGAAGGTCCACTCCTGCGGCTGCAGCGGCGTGATCGACAACCGGTTGCCTCGCTGCAGTACGCGCATCGACGCTAATTCGGGATAGGCGCGCAGTTCCGCCAGGCCAATGAGCCGTGTCTTGCGCACGGCTTGCACGTCCCGCAGCAGCCACCGGGGTTTCTCAAGGGGTGACTTGGGGTCGTAGTAAGGGGATTCAGGGTCGAACTGTGTGGGATCGGGGCGTACGCCCGAGGCTATGCGTGCAATGCCGGCGATACCGGGTGCAGGGCAGCTTGAGTGGTAGAAGAGCACGCCATCCCCCACCTGCATCTCGTCGCGCATGAAGTTGCGCGCCTGGTAATTGCGCACGCCGGTCCAGGGCACGGTGGCGCCCGGAGCGCCCAATGCATCGTCAATGGAGCACTCGTCGGGCTCCGATTTCATGAGCCAAAAGCGCGTAGTGGGTGTGGTCATGGCTGGAAGGACACCTGTGTGGCTTGCACACCGTCACCCCATGTGCAGGCACTGAAAACGCTGGCCCGGTGCGTAGCTACTTACCGCAATTACTAGAGCAGTGCCGGACAGGGTGCCGGCCTCGGTCTCAGTTGGCGGCCGGAGCGCGAGCGGAAATGGCCATGGCGGCGGCGTCTTCGTCCGTCGTCACGCGCCGTGCACCGTTGAAGCGCCGCTGCCAGTAGGAAGCGCCCATGTCTTCCACGCGCACCTGCGCACCGGAGCGCGGGGCATGGATGAACTTGCCGTCGCCCACGTAGATGCCTACGTGGCTGAACGCGCGGCGCATGGTGTTGAAGAACACCAGGTCGCCGGGCTGCAGGTCTTTTTTGTCGATGACTTCGGTGGCGGCGGCCTGCTCGTTGGCGCGGCGTGGAAGCACCATGCCCTTGGCCTGCTCGTAGATGGCGCGCACGAAGCCGCTGCAATCAAAACCCGTCTCGGCACTGCTGCCACCCCGGCGGTATGGCACGCCGATGAAGCCCATAGCGGTGGAAATCAGGGAGGAGGTGCGGTCTGCCACGTTGTGCTGAACGTCCTGCAACTGGACGAGCAGGCTGCGGTCAATGCTGGCTGCAGGGGTGGCGGCTGCCCGCTCTACCTCGGGGGAGGGAGCGGCGTAGGCATTCGAGCAAAGCAGCAGCAGCAGGCACAACCGACGAAACATGGGGCGCGAGGGTACCACGGCATGACGGGAAATCTGCCGACAAGTGATAGTAAATAGTTGATTTACATAGATTTTCATGAACGTGCCCGCGGCGATAGGCAACGTCTTGCTGGGTTTTGCCCGGTGATGGGGTGAAGTGCCTTTCGCAGGCCGGCCTCTCACCATCTCGGGAAAATGCTTCTACTTTGATAGCGGTTCATGTTTGGTGGACAGGGCCCAACACTGTTTCTACGGACATGACCAGCGCATCAGTCCGCAAAATAAACCCAATGGCACACTTTGGCCTTCTTTTCTGAGCCCGCCATGGGCGATTTCATGACGCGTGGACCTGTTTCCCCCACTTCGCGCCAGCCGCTGCTGTGGCTGGTCGCCCTGGGCTTCTTCATGCAGACGCTGGACGCCACCATCGTCAACACGGCCTTGCCGGCCATGGCGCGCGACCTGGGCGAAAGCCCGCTGCAGATGCACTCGGTGATCGTGGCGTATTCGCTGGCCATGGCCGTGCTGATTCCGGCGTCGGGCTGGCTGGCGGACCGTTTCGGCACGCGGCGGGTGTTCATGTCGGCGATCGCGTTGTTCGTGCTCGGCTCGGTGTTGTGCGCGCTGTCGTCCACGCTGCCGCTGCTGGTGGGCGCGCGCGTGGTCCAGGGGCTGGGCGGTGCGCTGCTGCTGCCCGTGGGGCGGCTGGCGGTGCTGCGGGCGTTTCCGCGCGACGAGTTCATCCGCGCCATGAGCTTCGTCGCGATTCCCGGGCTGGTGGGGCCGCTGATCGGGCCGACCCTGGGCGGTTGGATGGTGGAGTACGCCTCGTGGCATTGGATCTTCTGGGTCAATGTGCCCGTGGGGCTGGTGGGCTTGATGGCCGCGCGGCGCTTCATGGCGGCGGGAGAGGTGCTGGCCGTGCGTGGGTTCGACGCCATGGGCTATGGCCTGCTGGCCTTTGGCATGGCGGCCGTGTCGCTGGCGGTGGAGGGCATGGCCGGCGGCGGTGCGCGCAGCGCGTCGTCGCTGGTGATGATGATCTTTGGCCTGGCCAGCCTGGCGGCCTACTGGCTGCATGCGCTGCGCAGCGATGCGCCGCTGTTTGTGCCGGGGTTGTTCTCGGTGCGCACGCTGCGTGTGGGGCTGCTGGGCAACCTGTTTTCGCGGCTGGGCAGCTCGTGCATGCCCTTCATGATCCCGCTGGTGCTGCAGGTCAGCCTGGGCTACGCACCCATGCAGGCGGGCATGATGATGCTGCCCACGGTGCTGGGCAGCATGGCCGTGAAACCTGCGGTCACCTTCATGGTGCGGCGCTGGGGCTATCGCGAGGTGCTGGTGGTCAATACCTGCGCGCTGGCGTTGCTCATCGCCAGCTTTTGCCTGATCACGCCCGGCCAGCCCCCGTGGCTGCTGATGGTGCAGCTGGCGGCGTTTGGCGGCGTGAACTCCATGCAGTTCTCGGCCATGAACACGGTCACGCTCAAGGACCTGGACACGGGTCATGCCAGCAGCGGCAACAGCCTGCTGTCCATGGTGCAGATGTTGGCCATGGGCATGGGGGTGGCGGCTGCCGGGGCGGTGCTGGCGAGCTTCCAGGGCTACTTTGGCGCCGCAGATGCGCAGGACACGCTCCACGCGTTTCGCGCCACGTTTGCCTGCATGGGGGTGCTGACGCTGGCGGCCACGGCGCTGTTCCTGC
The DNA here is from genome assembly GCF_056730635.1 of Diaphorobacter sp. B2A2W2. Lineage (NCBI taxonomy): Bacteria > Pseudomonadati > Pseudomonadota > Betaproteobacteria > Burkholderiales > Comamonadaceae > Diaphorobacter > Diaphorobacter sp. B2A2W2. The sequence goes on along the minus strand of NZ_JBWZOR010000001.1, from coordinate 413,296 downwards.
AGTTGCCGCCGCACGAGCCGCCGCGCCCCCATCCCCTGGGCCCAGAGGAGCAGAGCTGAACCGGGACTCTTCAGTCTCTTGTGCTATTGTTATAAGAGCTGTTGGCGCTTGTCAGTATTGCCTTGGAGGCCTATTTCTGTCTCGATTGCCATGATCGTGCGCGGCCGATCCTGTATCGCTCAGGCCTCGTCCGGGTCCTGTCCCATGAAGCCGCCGCTCTGGTGCGTCCACAGCCGCGCATAGACACCCCCTTGCGCCAGCAGCTGTGCGTGCGTGCCTTCCTCGACGATGCGGCCGGTGTCCAGCACGATGAGCCGGTCCATGGCGGCGATGGTGGACAGGCGGTGCGCGATGGCGATCACCGTCTTGCCCCGCATCAGTCCGTCCAGGCTCTGCTGGATGGCCGCCTCCACCTCGGAGTCCAGCGCGCTGGTGGCCTCGTCCAGCAGCAGGATCGGGGCGTCCTTGAGCATCACGCGCGCGATCGCCACGCGCTGGCGCTGCCCGCCCGAAAGCTTGACGCCGCGCTCGCCCACCTGGGCGTCGTAGCCGCGGCGGCCCTGCAGGTCGGTCAGCTCGTCGATGAATTGCGCGGCCTCGGCGCGTTCGGCAGCCAGGCGCATGTCTTCCTCGGAGGCATCGGGGCGGCCGTACAGGATGTTGTCGCGCATCGATCGGTGCAGCAGCGAAGTGTCCTGCGTGACCATGCCGATCGCTTGGCGCAGGCTGTCCTGCGTGACGTGGGCGATGTCCTGCCCGTCCACCAGAATGCGTCCGCCCTGCACGTCATGAAAGCGCAGCAGCAGGTTGACCAGCGTGGATTTGCCCGCGCCGGAGCGGCCGATCAGCCCGATGCGCTCGCCTGGGCGGATGGTGAGGTTCAGCCCGTCGATCACTGCCGCGCCGTCGCGGTAGCCGAAGCGCACGTTCTCAAACTGCACCTCGCCACGCGTGACCTGCAGCGGGCGGGCATCGGGCGCATCCACCACCGTGCGGGGGCGGGTGAGGGTGTTGATGCCGTCCTGGATGGTGCCCACGCTCTCGAACAGCGTGGTCATCTCCCACATCACCCAATGGGCGTGGCCCGAAACGCGCAGTGCCATGGCGGTCACCGCGGCCACCGCGCCGGCGCCTACCTCGCCCCGTGACCACAGCCATAGCGCCGTGCCGCAGGCACCGAGGATCATGCCCACCACCAGGGCGTGGTTCACGATCTCGAAGCGGCTGACCAGCCGCATCTGTGCGTAGCCCGTGGTCTTGAACGCGTCCATCGCCGCGCGGGCAAACTCGGCCTCGCGCCGCGTGTGCGAGAACAGCTTCACCGTGGCGATGTTGGTGTAAGCGTCCGTCACGCGGCCGGTCATGACGGAGCGCGCGTCGGCCTGGGCCTTGCTCACCTGGCCCAGGCGTGGCACGAAGTACCAGCACGCGGCCGCGTAGCACAGCGCCCACGCAAGAAAGGGCAGCAGCAGCCGCCATTCAAAGCCGCCCGCCAGTGCCAGGATGGTGACCAGGTAGACACCCATGCCGATCACTACGTCGCAGGTGGTAAAGATCATGTCGCGCACGGCCAGCGCGGTCTGCATGATCTTGGTGGTGATGCGGCCCGCGAACTCGTCCGCATAGAACGCCATGCTTTGGCCCAGCATCAGCCGGTGGAAGTTCCAGCGCAGGCGCAGCGGGAAGTTGATGGCCAGCACCTGGTGGCGCACGGTGGTCTGCAGCGCCACTATGCCAATGCTGGCGACCAGCACCGCAGCCACCCCGGCGAGCAGCGTGCCGCGCTCAGCCCAGAAGCGCTCGGGCGCAGTGGCGGCGATCCAGTCCACCACCCGTCCCAGCACGGCAAACAGCAGCGCCTCGTAGATGGCCACCACGGCAGACAGGGCGGCCATGGCCCCGACATAGCCGCGCAGGCCGCGCGTGCTGGCCCACACGAAGGCGAGGAACCCGGCGGGCGGCACGGTCGGCTCGGCCGCAGGGTACGGGGGGACACGATTTTCGAACAACCAAAACAACACGATGGCGGGCACTCCTGATGCGGCCATGGTACGGGCCGACGGCTGGCGACGCCGGCGTGGGGAATTGCGCAGGCGCCGCGGCCCCGCGGTCGCAGCAGACGTTGGCGGTGCCTGTTGCCCCCGCACCGGTAAATGCCGCTATGCTCTGCGGCGCGGCGGCGGCCTATCAGCCGTTGTCCTCCTTGTCCATCTGCCCCGCATGCCGACATCCCACGCACAGCGCTCGTTCCCCTGGCACTGGCTCCCCGGAGCGGCCGTGGCGTTGGCCGGTTGCGCGGCAAGCTACGCGCTGTACCACCAGCAGCAGTCCTCCATGCAGGCCATCGCGCGGGTGCGTTTCGAGCAGGAGGCCCGGCTGTTCGCCGAGACGCTGCAGCGGCGCATGGAATCCCACGCGGATTTGCTGCAGGGCATGCGCGGCCTGCTGACGGTGAATCCGCAGCTGCGGCGCGCCGACTTCGAGCGCGTGGCGCGTGAGCTGGATCTGCGGCATTACCACCCCGGCGTGAAGAACATCAACTTTACGCGGTACGTGCCCGGCCCCCGGCGGGCGGCCTTCGAAGAGCAGGCGCGCTCCGACCCGCATCTGGACGGCGACCTGCCGCGGGATTTCGCCATCCATCCACAGGCCGTATTGCCCGACTATTTCGTGGTGGACTACCTCTGGCCGCAGGGGGGCAACAGCAGCGTGCAAGGGTTGGAGATCCATTCCCAGCCAGCCAACCTCGAAGCCATGCGCCGTGCGCGCGACACCGGCGGGCTGGTCGCCTCCGCGCCGTTCGAGCTGCACCAGGAAACCGAGCACCGCACGGGCGTCATCATCCGCATGCCGGTGTTTGCCGAGCCGGCGGCCGGACAGGCGGGGCCGGCGCGCTTTCTGGGGGCGGTGGGCGTGAGCCTGCGCATCTACGACATCGTGCATGCCGTGCACACCGCGGGCAACATGCAGGGCCTGGCGCTGCGCATGGCGGACGTGGGCCCCTTCAACAGCGAGGAGCCTGCTCCTCCGCAATCCCTCTTTGAATCGGAGACGCGCGTCGGCACCTCTGCCATGGAATATGAGCAAAGCGTGCGCGTAGGCGGAAGGCGCTGGAGCCTGCAGTTCCAGCCCGTCGTGCCGTTCCTCTCGCCGCAGGAGTCGCGCCTGCCCTGGCTGCTGGGCTCGGGTGGTCTGGTGGTGACCGCACTGCTCACCGCGCTGGTATCGATGCTGGTGCTGCGGAGGTCGCAGGCACTGGACCATGCCAAGGAGACCGATACGGCCTTGCGCGAAAGCGAGGCGCGCCTGCGCGCCGTGTTCAACCAGGCCGCGGTGGGCATCGCCCAGACCGACTCGCGCACCGGCCGCCTGGTGCGCATGAACCAGAAGTTCTGCGACCTGCTGGGCTACAGCGCGCAGGAACTGCAGCAGATGCGCTTTCAGGACTTCAGCGAGCCCAGCGACCTGGCCGCGGACCTGGAGCAATTGCAGCGGATGCTGGCCGGTGAGCTGAGCGAATACCGCATGGAAAAGCGCTACCGCCGCAAGGACGGCAGCGAGGTGTGGGTGGACCTCATGGTCTCGCCGCTGCGCCTGGAAGGCCAGCCCGAACACCACCTTGCGGTGGTGCAGGACATCAGCAAACGCAAGCACATGGAGCAGGTGCTGCGCCAGAGCGAGGAGCACCTGCGCAACATCCTGAACCACATGCCCGTGGGCGTGAACCAGGTGCAGGACGGCAAGATCGTGTTCCGCAACGACCGTCATGTCCAGATCTGCGGCTACGACATACGCGAGGCGCCCGACGTGGACACCTGGTGGCGCCTGGTAATGCCCGACGCACACCAACGCGAGCATGCGCGCGAGGCATGGCACGCCGCATGCACGGCGGCGCTGAAGAACCCCGACGGTGCCATCCGTACCGTGGAATGCGTGATCACCGCCAAGTCGGGCGTGCGCCGCGCGGTCGAGCTGTCCGGCATGATCCTGGGCGACTCGCACATCGTCACCATGGTGGACCAGAGCCAGCGCAAGGCGGCCGAGGAAGAGGTGCGCTACCTGGCCTACAACGATCCGCTCACCGGCCTGCCCAACCGCCGCCTGCTGCTGGACCGCCTGGAGCAGGCGCTGGCCATGAGCGCCCGCCACCAGCTGTGCGGCGCGGTGATGATGCTGGACCTGGACAACTTCAAGACCATCAACGAGACACAAGGTCCGGACATGGGTGACCGCCTGCTGCGCGAGGTGGCCCGGCGGTTGCGCGACTGCGTGCCCGAGGACGAAACCTTGGCGCGCCACGGCGGCGACGAGTTCGTCGTGGTGCTCAAGGACCTGGGCGCCGACCCGCAGGAGGCCGCCAACCGCGCCGAGGAAATGGGCCAGACGATCCTGGCGGCCATTCGCGCGCCCTTCGACATCGACGGTCAGCAGCACCACACGGCGCTCAGCGTGGGCATCGCCATCTTCCGCGGGGTGCGCGAATCGGCGGACGAGCTGCTCAAGCGCAGCGACCTTGCCATGTACGAGGCCAAGGCCGCCGGGCGCGATACGCTGCGCTTTTTTGATCCACAGATGCAGGCTGCCGTGTCCGAACGCGCGGCGCTGGAGGCGGACCTGCGCGCCGGACTGGATGCGGGACAGTTAGAACTGTTCTACCAGCCCAAGGTGGACCAGGGCCGCATCACGGGCGCCGAGGCGCTGGTACGCTGGCGCCATCCGGACAGGGGCTTCATCTCGCCAGCGGAATTCATTCCCTTGGCGGAAGAAAGCGGACTGATCCTGCGCGTGGGCGAGTGGGTGATGCGCAGCGCCTGCGCACAGCTGGCGCAGTGGAGCGCGCACCCCGTGCTGGGTGAGCTCACCGTCGCGGTGAACGTGAGCCCGCGCCAGTTCCACGAGGGTAGCTTCGTGCCCCAGGTGCTGGAGGCGCTGGCCGCCTCGGGCGCCGACGCGCGCCGCCTGCGGCTGGAACTGACCGAGGGCATGCTGCTGCAGGACGTGGAGGACACCATCGCCAAGATGGTGCAGTTGCGTGGCTACGGCGTGGGCTTCTCGCTGGACGACTTCGGCACGGGCTACTCGTCGCTGGCCTACCTCAAGCGCCTGCCCCTGCACGAGCTGAAGATCGACAAGAGCTTCGTGCGCGACGTGCTCACCGACCCCAACGATGCCGTGATCGCACGCACGATCGTCGCCCTGGGCACCAGCCTGGGCCTGCGGGTGGTGGCCGAGGGCGTTGAGACCGAGGCGCAGCGCGCCTTTCTGGAGCGCAACGGCTGCCATGCCTGGCAGGGCTATCTGCTCAGCCCACCGCTGCAGGCCGCGGCGTTCGAGGCCTTGGTGCTGAAGCGGGCCGGCGTCTGATCGCTGCGGCCTTCTTTTCCATCACGCATTCACGCATGCTGCCCTTCAAGACCCTGGCCCTGTTCCTGCTCACTGCCGTGGCGGAAATCGTCGGTTGCTATCTGCCCTGGTTGTGGTTGCGCCAGGGGCGCAGCGCCTGGCTGCTGGTGCCGGCGGCCGCCAGCCTGGCGCTGTTTGCCTGGCTGCTCACGCTGCATCCGGCGGCCACAGGGCGTGTGTACGCGGCCTACGGCGGCGTGTATGTGGCCGTGGCGCTGGTCTGGCTGTGGACGGTGGACGGCGTGCGCCCCGGCCCATGGGACTGGCTGGGCGTGGCCGTCACGCTGTGCGGCATGGCCATCATTGCCTTTGCCCCGCGTGGGGGCTGAGCTGCCGTAGGATGCTCTCGTAAGAATAGCTGCTGGCGCTTGCTGGGTAAGCGCTAGAGGCCATTTTTGCTTGCAATCGAAGGATGCCCGGCTGGGCATGGGGCCGACGCGAGCGCCACGGTATGATTCCGGTCTTTCCTGCACCTGCGAACCGCCCTGTCCAACGCCTGACCCGTGCGTCTTAACTCGATCAAACTCGCCGGCTTCAAGTCGTTTGCCGAGCCCACCAACTTCATGCTGCCGGGGCAACTCGTGGGCGTGGTGGGCCCCAACGGTTGCGGCAAGTCCAACATCATGGATGCCGTGCGCTGGGTGCTGGGCGAGAGCAAGGCCAGCGAGCTGCGCGGCGAGAGCATGCAGGACGTGATCTTCAACGGCACCACCAGCCGCAAGCCGGCCAGCCGTTCCAGCGTGGAGCTGACGTTCGACAACAGCGACCACCGCGCGGGCGGGCAGTGGAACCAGTTCACCGAGATTGCCGTCAAGCGCGTACTCACGCGCGACGGCACCAGCAGCTACTTCATCAACAACCAGCCGGTGCGTCGCCGCGACGTGCAGGACGTGTTCCTGGGCACGGGCCTGGGCCCGCGCGCCTACGCCATCATCGGCCAGGGCACGATCAGCCGCATCATTGAAAGTCGCCCCGAGGAACTGCGCCTGTTCCTTGAAGAAGCCGCGGGCGTGTCCAAGTACAAAGAGCGCCGGCGCGAGACCGAGAATCGCCTGTCCGACACGCGGGAGAACCTCACGCGGGTGGAGGACATCCTGCGCGAACTCCATGCCAACCTCGACAAGCTGGAAAAGCAGGCCGAGGTGGCCGCGCGCTACAACGCGCTGCAGCAGGACGTGACCCTCAAGCAGCACCAGCTGTGGTTCCTGAAGCGCACCGAGGCGGAAAGCGAACAGGCCCGCGTGCGCACCGAGGGCCTGGCCGCCGTGAACGACCTGGAGTCGCGCATGGCCGACCTGCGCCATGTGGAGGCCGACCTGGAGACCATCCGCCAGGCGCACTACGAGGCGGGCGACAAGGTCAACCAGGCACAGGGGCGCCTCTATGAGGCCACGGCCGAGGTCGGCAAGCTGGAAGCCGAGATCCGCTACGTGGTCGAGGGCCGTCAGCGCGTGGAGCAACGCCTGGTGCAACTGGCCGAGCAGATCGCCCAGTGGTCCGCGCGCAAGGAAGAGGCTGAAGCCGAAGTCGAAGGCATCGAAGGCGCCGGCATGAATGCCGAGGAGCAGGCCGAGGTCCTGGCCGCACAGGTCGAGGAGCAGGCGACACGCCTGCCCGAACTGGAAGACGCCCTGCGCCAGAGCCAGCAGCGCAGTGACGAGCAGCGCGCCGCCGTGGTGCAGGTGCAGCAGCAGATCCAGGTGCTGGCGGCCGAGCAGCGCAGCCTGGACGAGCAAAGCCGCCAGTTGGAGGCGCGCCTGGAGCGTCTGCGCACCGACCGCAATGCCCTGGCTGCGCCCGACGAGGCGCGCCTGGCCAACCTGCACCAGCAGTTGCAGCAGGCCGAGGAGGGCGCCGAGATGGCCGAGGCGCGCCTGGCCGAGCTGCAGGACAGCGTGCCCCAGCTCGACGAGGACCGCCGCGCGCGCCAGCAGGTCGTGAACCAGGAAACGGCCCGGCAGGCCGACCTGTCCGCGCGGCTGGAAGCGCTCAAGGCCTTGCAGGAGAAGGTCAAGGTGGACGGCAAGCTCCAGCCCTGGCTGGCCAAGCACGGGTTGGAAGGGCTGCAGGGACTGTGGAGCCGCATCCACATCGAACCCGGCTGGGAGAACGCGCTGGAGGCAGCGCTGCGCGAGCGCCTGGCCGCGCTGCCCGTGGGCCGGCTGGACATGGTGCGCGGCTTCCTGGGCGCGGGCGGGCAGGATGCGCCTCCGGCGCGGCTGGCTTTCTACAGCGCGCCGTCTGCGCCCGCGCCCGAAACCCCCGCTGGTTCATCGCGCTTGTCGGATCTGCTGCGCGTGCACGACGCCGGGCTGCACGCCGTGCTCGTGGACTGGCTGCAGGGCTGCTACACCGCGCAGACGCTGGACGATGCGCTGAACCGCCGCGCGCAGTTGCAGCCGGGCGAGGCCATCTATGTGGCAGCCGGCCATGCCGTGGGCGCGCACAGCGTGAGTTTTTATGCGCAGGACTCCGAGCAGTCCGGCCTGCTGGCCCGGGCGCAGGAGATCGAACACCTGGAGAAGGAGCTGCGTGCCCAGGCATTGATCGCCGAGGAGGCGCGCACGGCGCTGGTGCGTGCCGAGAGCCTGTACGCCGACGCGGCGCAGCGCCTGGTGGCCGCGCGCCGCGAGGCCAGCGAGGCCCAAGGCCGCGCGCACGAGCTGCAGGTCGAGACCCTGCGCCTGTCACAACTGGCCGAGCAGACCCGGGCGCGCAGCGAGCAGATTGGCGCTGACCTGTCCGAGGTCGAGGTGCAGTTGGGCGACCTGCAGGAGCGCCGCGTCACCGCGGAGGCGCGTTTTGAAGAACTGGACATGCAACTGGCCGACAGCCAGGAGCGCCACGCCCAGCTGGGCGACCGTGTGATCGAGGCCGAGCGCCGCCTGGCCGAATGCCGTGAGCAGCAGCGCGCGCTGGAGCGCCAGGCGCAGGAGGCCCAGTTCTCCCAGCGCAGCCTGCAGGCCCGCCGTGCCGAGCTGGCACGCACCATCGACACTGCGGCCACGCAGGCACGCGCGTTGCACGATGAGCGCCAGCGCGCGCAGGACGAGCTTTCGCGCCTGTCCGATGCCGCCGCCCAGGGCGGCCTGCAACAGGCGCTGGACCTGAAGATCGAGCGCGAAAAAGACCTGGCCGCCCAGCGCAGCCAGTACGACGACCTGACGGCGCGGCTGCGCGCCAGCGACGAACTGCGCATGCAGAACGAGCGTACGCTGGAGCCCCTGCGCGCACGCATCACGGAGTTCCAGCTCAAGGAGCAGGCGGCGCGCCTGGGCCTGGAGCAGTACAGCACGCTGCTGGCGGACGCGCAGGCCGACCTGGCGGCGGTGGAGCGCTCCATCCAGGACGGTGGCGTGCGCATGGCGGGGTTGCAGGGCGAGATCGACCGCCTGCACCGCGAGATCACGGCGCTGGGCGCGGTGAACCTGGCCGCGCTGGAGGAGCTGCAGCTCGCGCGCGAGCGCAAGGGCTTCCTGGACGCGCAGACCGAAGACCTGACGCTGGCCATGACCACGCTGGAGGACGCCATCCGCAAGATCGACGGCGAGACGCGCACCCTGCTGTCGGGCACCTTCGAGACCGTCAACGGGCACTTCGGCCGCATGTTCCCCGAACTGTTCGGCGGCGGCCAGGCCAAGCTCATCATGACGGGTGACGAGATACTCGACTCCGGCGTGCAGGTCATGGCCCAGCCGCCGGGCAAGAAGAACCAGACCATCCACCTGCTGTCGGGCGGCGAGAAAGCACTCACCGCGATCGCGCTGGTGTTCGCCATCTTCCAGCTCAACCCCGCTCCGTTCTGCCTGCTGGACGAAGTGGACGCACCGCTGGATGATGCCAACACCGAGCGGTATGCCAAGCTGGTGTCCAGCATGTCCAAGGGAACGCAGTTCCTCTTCATCAGCCACAACAAGATCGCCATGGAGATGGCCGAGCAACTGATCGGCGTCACCATGCAGGAGCAGGGCGTGTCGCGCATCGTGGCCGTGGACATGGAGTCCGCGCTGTCCATGGCCGAGGCCTGACCCCGTATTCACCATGAGCAACTTCCAACTTGGTCTCATCATCGCCGGCGCGCTCGTGCTGATCGTCGTCGTCGCCTACAACGCCTGGACAACCCACCGCAACGCGCCCAAGCGCCCGCGACCGGCCGAGGCCGATCCCACGCAGGAGCCGGTGGCGCGCCATGAGCCCGCCTTTGATGGCGCGGTGCTTACCGGCGCGGGGCTCACCGGCGCGGGGCTTGTCGGGAGCGGCGCCGAAGGCGAGGCCGAGCCCGGCTTTGACGGCCACGCCGTGGATCTGCGTGATGCGCTGGACCTGCCCGTGCCCACGGCCGAGCGCCGCGGCGGCCTGGATCCGCTGATCGACGCCATCGCCCCCATCGTGGCCGAGCAGCAGGTTTCGGGCGATGCGGCCCTGGCCGCGCTGCCGCCCACGCGCCGCGCGGGCAGCAAGCCGTTCGCGGTGGAGGGCTTCAACGACGCCGCGCAGCAGTGGGAAACCCCCCAGCCCGGCCAGCGTTACCTGCAGTTCCAGGCGGGCGTGCAACTGGCCAACCGCCTGGGTGCGCTCAATGAGATCGAGTTCTCCGAATTCGTCATGAAGGCCCAGGGCTTCGCCGACGCGATCAATGCCGCGCCCGACTTTCCCGACATGCTGCACGAGGTGGCCCGCGCGCGCGAGCTGGACCAGTTCGCCAGCGAGCACGATGCGCAGCTCACCTTCGTACTGCGCGCGCGCCACGCGGCCTGGAGCCCCGGCTACGTGCAGCAGAACGCCGCACGCCTGGGTCTCGTCGCCGGCGCCATTCCGGGCCGGCTGGTGCTGCCGGCGCAGGGGCCGGGCCTGCCGCCCGTGCTCACGCTGACCTATGACGCGCAGGCCGCCATGTCCGACGACCCCGAGCAGTCCGCCGTGCGCGACATCGTGCTGAGCCTGGACGTAGCCCAGGTCCACCGCTCGCAGCAGCCCTTTGCGCGCCTGCGCGAGGTGGCGGCCGCGCTCGGCGAGGCCATGGACGGCGTGCTGTGCGACCAGAACGGTACGCCGCTGCCTGCCATGACCATGGAGCCCATCGCCGCCGATCTTGAGCAGCTGTACGACAAGCTGGACAGCCGCGAACTCTCGGCCGGCTCCGCGCTGGCGCGGCGCCTGTTCAGCTAGGAAACGGCATGATCGACCTGCGCGCCCATGATGTGCGCTCTTTCCTCCCGGCCCAGGACTTCGCGCTGTCCAAGGCGTTCTACGCGGCCCTGGGCTGCACCCTGGAATGGTCGGACGAAGACTTGGCCCTGTTCCATCTGGGCGGGGTGGGGTTCTACCTGCAGCGCTACTACGAGAAGGAATGGGCGGACAACTGCATGCTGCACATTTCCGTGCAGGACGCGGCCCAGTGTTTTGCAGACGTTTCGCAGCTCATCGGCACGGGCCGCTTTCCTGGGGCCCGCGTGTCCGCGCCGAAGCAGGAACCGTACGGCGCGTGCGTGACCTACGTCTGGGACCCGTCGGGCGTGCTGCTGCACCTCGCCCAATGGGACCGGGCCTGACCCTTCCTGGCATGACTGAACAATCCGACCTTTTTCCGGCTTCTGGGCCCAAGGGGTCTGCGCTGGTAGCTACAAAAATCAAAGCGCTGCGCGAGCAGTTGAACCGCTGGGCGCACGAGTACTACGTCCAGGACACGCCGAGCGTGCCCGATGCCGAGTATGACCGCGCGTTCCAGCAGCTGCAGGCGCTGGAGGGCGCTTACCCCGACCTGGTGACGCCCGACTCGCCCACGCAGCGCGTGCTGGGCGCGGTGCTGGACGGGCTGACACCGGTGCGCCACCGAGTGCCCATGCTCAGCATCCGCACCGAAACCGACACCGAGGCCAGCGGCGCCCAAGCCTTCGACGCGCGCGTGCGCCGCGAACTGAAGCTGCCGCCCGATGCGCCGCCGGTGGAATACGTGGCCGAACCCAAGTTCGACGGCCTGGCGATGAGCCTGCGCTACGAGGGCGGGCGCCTGGTGCAGGCCGCCACGCGCGGTGACGGCGAAGTGGGCGAGGACGTGACGCACAACGTGCGCACCATCCGCCAGATCCCCCTGAGCCTGCCCGCCGGCGTGCCGCCGGTGCTGGAGGTGCGCGGGGAGGTCTACATGCGCCGCGCGGACTTCGACGCACTCAACGAGCGCCAGCGCGAGAAGGGCGACAAGACCTTCGTCAACCCGCGCAACGCCGCCGCCGGCGCGGTGCGCCAGTTGGACTCAGGCATCACCGCGCAGCGGCCGCTGTCCTTCTTCGCCTACGGCCTGGGCGAGGTCACGCCGGCCGCCGAGGGCGGGCCCGACTTCGGCACGCACTTCGGCATGCTGCAGCAGCTCAAGGAATGGGGCTTTCCGGTTGCAGCCCAGGTGCAGATTGCGCAAGGCGCTTCTGAACTCATAGCGTTCCATCAGCGTGTGGGGGCCGAACGGGACGCGCTGCCCTACGACATCGACGGCGTGGTCTACAAGGTCAACAGCCTGGCACTGCAGCGCCAGCTGGGCTTTGTGACGCGCGAGCCGCGCTGGGCCGTGGCCCACAAGTACCCGGCCCAGGAGATGGTCACGCGCGTGGAAGGCATCGACGTGCAGGTGGGCCGCACGGGCAAGCTGACGCCCGTGGCGCGACTCGCGCCGGTGTTCGTGGGCGGCGTCACGGTGACCAATGCCACGCTGCACAACCTTTTCGAGCTGCGCCGCAAGAAAGTGCGCGTGGGCGACCAGGTGATCGTGCGCCGCGCGGGCGACGTGATTCCCGAGGTGGTGGGCGTGGTGCCGGCGGGCGCAGGCCTGGCAGTGCTGGCGGGCTCCGACGCGCTGGTGGACGCCGCCAGCAGCGCGGACGGCACCGCACCCGCGCAGCCGCTGGCGGGGCCGCGCCAGCCCTACGTGCCCAACTTCCGCATGCCGCGCCAGTGCCCCATCTGCGGCAGCGCCGTGGTGCGCGAGCCGGGCGAGGTCAACCACCGCTGCTCCGGCGGGCTGTTCTGCCCCGCGCAGCGCAAACAGGCGGTGCTGCACTTCGCCCAGCGCCGCGCCATGGACATCGAGGGCCTGGGCGAGAAGCTGGTGGACCAGCTCGTCGAGGGCCACGTGATCCGCACGCTGCCCGACCTGTACCGGCTCGGGCTGTCCAGCCTTGCGCAGCTCGACCGCATGGCCGAGAAGTCCGCGCAAAATGTGCTGGATGCGCTCGACAAATCCAAGCGCACCACGCTGGCGCGCTTTCTCTTCGGCCTGGGCATCCGCCATGTGGGCGAGGCCACGGCCAAGGACCTGGCGCGCCACTTCGGCCAGTTGGACGCCATCATGGATGCGGGCGTGGAGCAGTTGCTGCAGGTGAACGACGTGGGGCCCGTGGTGGCCGAGGCCATCCACACCTTCTTCGCGCAACCCCACAACCGCGAGGTGGTCGAGCAGCTGCGCGCCTGCGGCGTCACCTGGGACGAGAGCGAGCCCGCTGCCGCCGCCACGCTGCCACTGGCGGGCATGACCGTGGTGCTGACCGGCACGCTGCCCACCCTGGGCCGCGACGCGGCCAAGGACCTGCTGGAGTCCGCCGGTGCCAAGGTGGCGGGCTCGGTCAGCAAGAAGACGCACTACGTGGTGGCCGGCGCCGACGCGGGCAGCAAGCTCGCCAAGGCGCAGGAACTGGGCATCCCCGTGCTGGACGAGGATGGGTTGCATGCGTTGTTGCGGGGCACACCGCTCAACGCAGGTGGAAGCTAGATGGCACTGACCCGCCGCGCCCCACGGCTGGGCCTTGCGCTGGGCAGCGGCTCGGCGCGCGGCTGGGCGCACATCGGCGTGCTGCAGGCGCTGCGAGAGGAGGGCGTGCGGCCGGACGTGATCTGCGGCTCCTCCATCGGCGCGCTGGTGGGCGCGGCCTACGCGGGGGGCGAACTGGAGCGCTTTGCCGACTGGGTGCAGGGCCTGGGCCTGCGCGATGTGTTCGGCTTCATGGACTTCAATCTGTCGGGCGGCATGCTCAAGGGCGAAAAGCTCATCGCCTTCTGGCGCCGCAACTTCGCCGATTTCGACATCGACGCCTCACCGCTGCCCTTCGGCGCGGTGGCGACCGACCTGCACTCGGGTGCCGAAGTCTGGCTGCGCCACGGCTCCATCGCCGACGCGGTGCGCGCTTCCATCGCGCTACCGGGCCTGTTCACCCCCGTGAACCACACCGACGGGCGGCTGCTGGTGGATGGCGGACTCGTCAACCCCGTGCCCGCATCGCTGGCCCGTGCCATGGGTGCGGACATCGTCATCGCCGTGGACCTGAATTCCGACATCCTGCACCGCCACATGCATCCGCTGGCGGTGGTGCGCGAGCCGGATGCCTCCGTGCCCACGGATGCGGCGCCGGTCCCTGGGCCGGAGCCGGTGCCCGAACCGCTGGTCAGCGCCGACTGGATGCGCCGCCTGAAGTTCTGGGCGCCCGCCAGCGGCGAGGCGCCGCCCCCCAAGCCATCGGCGCTGGACGTGATCATGACCAGCGTGAACATCATGCAGATGCGCATCACCCGCAGCCGCATGGCGGGTGACCCGCCCGAGGTGGTGATCGCCCCGCGCCTGGCGCATTTGGGCCTGCTGGACTTTCACCGTGCCAGCGAAGCCATTGCCGAGGGCCGACGCGCCGCCCATGCCAGCCTGCCGCAGTTGCGCCAGTTCATGAGCTGAGGTGGTGGCGCGGGCCACCGGGCGGTCAGTGGCATCTGTACAGCGGCCCAGCCTGGCGCGGGATTGGCGGTATAAAGCAGGCCCGGTCCGTCGCCAGGCGCCGCGGCTGGTGCGGCGACCGGCGCGGCGGCGCGTGTTCTGCCTGCCGCGCATGGCCGGGCACCCCTGTCTACGCATTGCTTCTGAATTCATAGCTGCTAGCGCTTGCTGATAAAGCGCTACAGGCCATTTTTGCCCATAAATTACATGGATCTTTCCACGACCCTGCGAGCCCGCTGGGCCCGCCTGCGGCCCGCGCTGGCGCAACTGTTGCATCGGCCCGAGCGCTGGCTGTCCGCGCATGGCCTGGTGTGGCTGCTGGCGGCGCTGGCGCTGGCCGGCGTGCTGTATGTGCTGGCGCTGATCCCGTTCACGCCGGGGATCAGCGACATCCGCAAGGCCAAGAGCGACCAGCCTGCGCAACTGGTGTCCGCCGACGGGCGGCTGCTCGCCGAGTACCGGTGGGTGAACCGCGAATGGGTGCCGCTGGAAACCATCGCCAAGCCCGTGGTCGATGCGCTCATCGCCACCGAGGACCACCGTTTCTACGACCACTTCGGCCTGGACTGGCGGCGCACGCTGTCGGCCGTCGTGCGCACCGTGGGCGGCGACAAGCAGGGCGGCTCCACCATCACCCAGCAGCTTGCGCGCAATCTCTACCCCGAGGACATCGGCCGCGCGCCCACGCTCACGCGCAAGATCAAGGAGGCGATCACCGCGTTGAAGATCGAGTGGCTGTACTCCAAGGACGAGATCCTGGAGACCTATCTGAACACGGTGCCCTTCCTCTACAACGCCTACGGCATCGAGATGGCGGCGCGCACGTACTTCGACAAGTCGGCCGACAAGCTCAACGTGCTGGAAAGCGCCACGCTGATCGGCATGCTCAAGGGCACGGCCTACTACAACCCGGTGCTCAACCCCGAGCGCGCGCAGGCCCGGCGCAACACCGTGCTGGCGCAAATGGCCAAGCGGGGCAAGCTCTCGCAGACGGAGTACGAGCGGCTGATCAAGCGCCCGCTGCGCATCCGCTTCGAGCGGCAGGCCGAGGTGGCGGGACTTGCCCCGCACCTGGCGCAGCAACTGCGCCGCCAGCTCATCGACTGGGCCGACCGCAACGGCTACAGCCTGTATTCCGATGGGCTGGTGATCCGCACCACCATCGACGGGCGGCTGCAGGAGATGGCCAACCGGGCCGTGCAGCAGCAGGGCCGGGCGCTGCAGGGCGTAGCCGACGGTGCGTGGGCGCCGCGCAGCGCCTGGGGCCCCAAGAGCGCGCTGGTGCAACAGCTGGTGCGCGAGTCGCCCCAGTACGAAAAGGCGGTGGCCGCGGGTGCCGCGCCCGAGGAGGCGCTGCGCGAGCTGCTGGACGACGGTAGCTTCCTGCGCACGCTGCGCCAGTCCAAGACCCGCGTGCAGGCCGGCTTCATGGCCATGGACCCGCGCAGCGGCGCGGTGCTGGCCTGGGTGGGCAGCCGCGACTACGCGACCGATCCGTTCGACCACGTACAGGCCGCACGCCGCCAGCCGGGCTCCACCTTCAAGCCCTTCGTGTACGGCGCGGCCTTTGCGATGGGACTGCAGCCGACCGACACGCTGCTGGACACCGCGGTGGAGATCCCCCTGGGTGGCAAGCGGGTCTGGCGCCCCACGGACGGCCGCACGCCACCCAGCGAGGAGCCCATGACGCTGCGCGACGGGCTGGCGTACTCCAAGAACACCATCACTGCACAGCTCATGCAGAAGGTGGGGCCGGCGCGCGTGGTGCAGCTGGCCCGCGCCATGGGCGTGCGCGAGTCCGAACTGGAGGCGGTGCCCGCGCTGGCGCTGGGCACGAGCTCGGTCACGCTCAAGGAGATGGTCGCCGCCTACGGCACCATCGCCAACGGCGGGCGTTACCTGGCGCCCCGGGTCATCACGCGCATCGAGGACAAGGACGGCAAGCTGCTGGAGGAATTCAAACCTGCATCGCCCGAGCGCGCGCTGGACGTCACCGCCGCGCAGCAACTGCGCGACGCGCTGCGGGGCGTGGTGGACAAAGGCACGGGCGCGGCCATCCGCAGCCGCTACGGCATCACGGCGGACGTGGCGGGCAAGACCGGCACCACGCAGGACAACACCGACGGCTGGTTCATCCTGATGCATCCGCAGCTTGTCGCGGGGGCCTGGGCGGGTTTCAACGACGGGCGCATCACCCTGCGCAGCGACTACTGGGGGCAGGGCGCGCACAGTGCGCTGCCCATGGTGGGCGACGTGTTCCGCCAGGCCCTGCGCGCCAAGGTCATCGATGCGCGCGAGCGCTTCGTGGATGAGGAGGAAAGCTCCTGGATCGGCTCGGCCGCGGGCACGCTGCGCAACTGGGTCTATGACCTGTTCGGTCGACCCACGGGTGAGCAGGCCGGCCCGGCGGGCGCTCCGGCGCCGCAGCCCGAACTGCCGCAGACGCCGGCGCCGGCCGCCAGCGCCCCGCCGCCGGAAGAGCGCCCCGAGATCACGGATGCGCCCCTTGTGCCGCTGCAGGAGGTCACGCCCCGCCCCGCGCCGGCCGAGCCGCCGGTGTGGGTGACCGAGCCGGATGCGCCGTTGCCGGGTCCGCCAGCCGCTGCTCCGGCGGCGCCCCAGGCGCCACCCGGTGCCGGCCCCGCCGCGCCGCAGGTCGTTCCCGGCGTGGTGGTCGATCCCGTGCAGCGTGGCGTGGTCGTACCCCGGCCGCAGGACAACGCGCCGTTTTTCGTCGAAAACCGCTGACCACGGCCCTTTGGCATGCAGACGCCGCGCCAACCCTCGCCAGCGCGCATCCCCGCCGCCGTATGGGCGCTGGGCCTGGTGAGCATGCTGATGGACATCTCGTCCGAGATGATCCACAGCCTGTTGCCGATGTTCATGGTGGGCGCGCTGGGCATGTCGGCCTTCGCGGTGGGCCTCATCGAAGGTCTGGCAGAAGCCACGGCGCTGATCGTCAAGGTGTTCTCGGGCACGCTCAGCGACTATCTTGGCAGGCGCAAGGGGCTGGCGTTGCTGGGCTATGGGCTGGGGGCGGTCACCAAGCCGCTCTTCGCGCTGGCTTCGGGCGCCGGCTTGATCGTGACGGCGCGCCTGATCGATCGTGTGGGCAAAGGCATCCGCGGCGCACCGCGCGATGCGCTGGTGGCCGACGTGACCCCGCCGGAGATTCGCGGTGCCGCGTTCGGCCTGCGCCAGTCACTGGACACGGTGGGCGCCTTCGTCGGGCCGCTGCTGGCCGTGGGCCTGATGCTGTTGTGGGCCAACGACTTTCGCGCCGTGTTCTGGGTGGCGGTAGTGCCGGGCGTGCTGTCGGTGGCCGTGCTGGCCTGGGGCGTGCGCGAGCCTGCGTCCCAAGGGGGCGTGCGCCGCACCAATCCCATCCGGCGCGAGAACATCCGCCGCCTGGGGCCCGCCTATTGGTGGGTGGTGGCCGTGGGTGCGGTGTTCACGCTGGCACGTTTCAGCGAAGCCTTCCTGGTGCTGCGCGCCCAGAACATCGGCATACCCATGGCACTCGTGCCCCTGGTGATGGTGGCCATGAACCTGGTGTATGCGGCGGCGGCCTATCCATTTGGCAAGCTGTCGGACCGCGTGAGCCACACGCGGCTGCTGGCCTGGGGCCTGGTGGCGCTGGTCCTGTCGGACGTGCTGCTCGCAACGGCCCAGCACTGGACCCTCGTGATTGCCGGCGTGGCCGTATGGGGCATTCACATGGGCATGACGCAGGGCCTGCTGTCGGCCATGGTGGCGGATGCGACTCCGGCCGACCTGCGCGGCACGGCCTATGGCGTGTTCCACCTGGCCAGCGGTTTGGCCATGCTGGTGGCCAGCGCGGTCGCCGGGTTGCTGTGGGATGCCGTGGGGCCGGCGGCCACGTTCTGGGCCGGCGGTGCGTTTGCGGCGCTGTGCCTTGCGGGTCTCGGTTGGCGCAGCGCAGGGGCTGGCCGGTTGCTCAGGTGATGTCGATGCAGTGCATGCCGAAGCGCCCCGCGCGACGGTCGGCAAAGAACTGCTCCAGCGTGTGCTTGACGGTGCGAAACGCGATCTCGTCCCAGGGGATTTCGTCCTCGGTGAACAGGCGCGCCTCGATGGTCTCGTGGCCAGGGTCGAAGCGGTCGCTGAGCAGCGTGGCCAGGTAAAAGAGGTGTACCTGACCCGCCTGCGGCACGTTCAGCAGCGAAAACAGCGGGCCCATCTGGATTTGCGCGCCCGCTTCCTCGTCGGTCTCGCGCGCGGCGCCCTCGACGGTGGTCTCGTCCAGTTCCATGAAGCCGGCCGGCAGGGTCCACTTGCCTCGGCGCGGCTCGATGTTGCGCTTGCACAGCAGCACGTGGTCCCCCAGTACCGGCACCGTTCCCACCACCATCAGCGGGTTTTCGTAGTGGATTACGTTGCAACTGGGGCAGACGGCGCGCTCGCGCGTGTCACCGTCGTCGGGCACGCGGTAGGCCACGGCCGTTCCGCAGGCGCGGCAATGCTTGATGGGGCGGCGGAAGTTCATTCGTTGTATGAATAAAAAACGGCTACAGCGCTTATGGGGAAAGCGCTAGCAGCTATTTTTATGATAGTGAATCAGGCCACGGCCACGCGCAGCGTGCCCAGGCCGTCGATGCCGCCTTCCAGCACGTCGCCGCGCACCACCGCGCCCACCCCCTCGGGGGTGCCGGTGAAGATCAGGTCGCCGGGCTGCAGCTCCCACGCGACGGACAGGTGTTCGATGGTCTCCGCGATGTTCCAGATCAGCTGGCCCACGCTGCTGCGCTGGCGGTCCGTGCCGTTGACCTGCAGCCAGATGGCTGCCTGCTGCACGTCGCCCGCCTGCGCCGCGGGCGTGATCGGGCCGATGGGCGCACTGGCCTCGAAGCCCTTGCCGATGCACCAGGGGCGGCCCTGCTTCTTCATCTCGCCCTGCAGGTCGCGACGCGTCATGTCCAGGCCCACGGCGTAACCCCAGATGTGCGACAAAGCGTCGGCCGCGGCGATGTGCTTGCCGCCCTTGCCGATGGCCACCACCAGCTCGATCTCGTGGTGCAAGTCCTTGGTCAGCGTGGGGTAGGGCATCTGGCCGGTCTCGCCCGGGTTCACGGGCAGCACGGCGTCGGCGGGCTTCATGAAGAAGAACGGCGGCTCGCGGCCGGTGAAGCCCATTTCCTTGGCGTGCTCGGCATAGTTGCGGCCCACGCAGTAGATGCGGTGCACGGGAAAGCGCTGGGTTGAGCCCACGACGGGCACGCTGGCCTGCGGTGCGGGAGGGATCACATAGCTCATGGTTCTCTCGGTGGTAGCGGCGGTGTGAAGGGATGAAGCAGTGTGCCACGGCGCGGCGCCGCGCATGGGCGGGGGCCCGCATTACGCCCGGCGCCGGCTTGGCTTATGCTGCGGCCGCATGAAGCTCTACAACTACTTCCGCTCCTCGGCATCGTTTCGCGTGCGCATCGCGCTGGAAGTCAAGGGCCTGCCCTATGACTACCTGCCGGTCCACCTGGTCAAGGCAGAGCATTTGGCGCCCGGCTATGCCGACCGCGTGGGTGACACGCTGGTGCCGGCGTTGCAGACCGATGACGGCCACCTGCTCACGCAGTCGATGGCGATCATCGAATATCTGGACGAGACCCACCGCGAGCCTGCGCTGCTGCCGGGCGACGCGCTGGCACGCGCGCGCGTGCGGGCGCTGGCGCAGATGGTGGCCTGCGAGATCCACCCCCTGAACAACCTGCGCGTGCTCAAGTACCTCAAGCACCAGCTGCAGGTGGAAGACGCCGCCAAGGACGCCTGGTACCGCCACTGGGTGCGCAAGGGCCTGGAGGCGTTCGAGCGGCAGCTGGGGCTGCTGGACGGTGAACGCCAGGCCGCCGGGCTGGCACCCTCGCGCCTGTGCTGGGGCGATACGCCCACGCTGGCCGACTGCTGCCTGGTGCCGCAGATCTTCAACGGCCGGCGCTTCCATGTGGACATGGACGGCCTGCCGCGCACGATGGCCGCGTTCGACGCATGCATGGCGCTGCCGGCCTTCCAGCGCGCGCAGCCGTCTGCCTGCCCGGACCACGAGGCCTGAAACCCGTGGCACAGACCGATCCTTCCGCAGTTCCGCACGACTGGCTGGTTCCGGACTGGCCCGTGCCCGCCCGGGTACGTGCGCTGTGCACCACGCGCAACGGCGGCGTGAGCGCGCCGCCCTGGGACAGCTTCAACCTGGGCCGCTTCGTGGGCGACGACCCCGCCGCCGTGCAGGCCAACTGGGCGGCGCTGCAAGATGCGCTGGGCGCCGGCGGCTCCGCGGTACGGGCGGTGTACCTGCGCCAGGTGCATGGCACGGCAGTGCAGCCGCTGGACGCGCACACGCCCGATGGGCTGGACGCCGATGGCTGCACCACGCAGGCCGCAGGCGTGGCCTGCATCGTGATGGCGGCGGATTGCCTGCCGGTACTGTTCACCAACCGCGCGGGTACGCGCGTGGCCGCGGCGCATGCGGGCTGGCGCGGTCTGGCCGCAGGAGTGTTGGAATCGACTTTGGAGTGTTTCAGGCCCGCAGCGCAGGCAGGTCAAGCGCAAGCAGCTATTGAAAACGGAGCGACGGCGGATGCGGATGACGTAATGGCCTGGCTGGGACCCTGCATCGGCCCAGAGGCCTTCGAGGTGGGCGCGGAGGTGCGCGAGGCCTTCTGTGCGCAGGATCCGCGGGCGGCCGCGTACTTCCGCCCGCATGCCAGCGATGGCAAGTGGCTGGCGGACCTGGCCGGGCTGGCACGCCACCGCCTGCGCGCCTGCGGCGTTACGGCGCTGTACGGCAACGACAGCACCAGCGCCTGGTGCACCGTGGCCAATCCGTCACGGTTCTTTTCGCACCGGCGGGACACCGCCCGGCTCGGCAGCAGCGGGCGCATGGCCGCCTGCATCTGGCTGGCCGCCTGAGGCGGCTTCCACCTCGGCCTGCTGCCGGGCGCGCAGCGCGCGTTTGCGCCCGGGCGTGCCCAGGATGTAGAGCACGATGGACATGGGCAGCAGCCCGTACAGCACGAAGGTGACGATGGCGCCCAGCACCGTGCCGTTGGCGGACGTGGCCTCGGCCAAGGCCATCAACACGGTGACATACAGCCATGCGATAACCACCAGGTACATGATCGATTCCGAAGGGGCAAAGCGGCGATTGTGGCCGGCTTGCCACGGCGGCGGAAACCCAAAGCCCTGCGAATGCGCTGCAGTTTTCCGAGGCACCGCCTGCTGGGCAACAATGACACATGGGGCCCGCGCCTGGGCCGCGATGGAGGCTGCATGAGCACGAATTTCGACGCCAGCTGGGCCGACAGCGCCCGGCAGTTTCAGCAGATGGTGGGCGAGGGCTGGAGCCAGATGCTGCAGGTCCTGCAGCCCAAGGAAATGGGCGCCGCGCTGTCCATGCCAGCTGCCGGCTCGGTGAGCTTCGCACCCGACAAGCTGGCTGCGGTGCAGCAGCGGTACCTGCAAGAGGTGCAGGCGCTGTGGAGCCATGCGCTGCATCACGACGAGGCACCCCTCAGCAACGACCGCCGGTTCGCGGGCGAGAATTGGGCGCACAACCCGTTGTCGGCGTTCTCTGTCGCGGCCTACCAGTTGCAGGCGCACGCGCTCATGGGCCTGGCCGACGCGGTGCAGGCCGACGACAAGACCCGCGCACGCATCCGCTTCAGCGTGGAGCAATGGCTGGCCGCCATGGCGCCCAGCAACTTCCTGGTATTCAACGCGGACGCGCAGCAAAAAGCCCTGGAAACGCACGGCGAGAGCATCGCCAAGGGCGTGGCCAACCTGCTGCACGACCTGGGCCAGGGGCATATCTCGATGACCGACGAGAGCCGCTTCGAAGTGGGCCGCAACGTGGCCACTACCGAGGGTGCAGTGGTGTTCGAGAACGAGCTGTTCCAGCTGCTGGAATACAAACCGCTCACCCCCAAGGTGTACGAGCGGCCCCTGCTCATGGTGCCTCCATGCATCAACAAGTACTACATCCTGGACCTGCAGCCCGACAACTCGCTGATCCGCCATGCCGTGGCCCAGGGCCACCGCACCTTCGTGGTGAGCTGGCGCAACCCCGATGCATCGCTGGCGCACAAGACCTGGGACGACTACATCGACGAGGCCGTGCTCACGGCCATCGCCACCGTGCAGCAGATCGCTGGCGCCAAGCAGATCAACGCCCTGGGCTTTTGCGTGGGCGGCACCATGCTGGCCACGGCGCTCGCGGTGCTGGCGGCGCGTGGCGAGGAGCCTGTGGCCAGCTGCACTTTCCTGACCACGCTGATCGATTTTGCCGACACCGGGATCCTCGACGTGTTCATCGACGAAGGCTTCGTGCGCATGCGCGAACTGCAGATGGGGCAGGGCGGGCTCATGAAGGGCCAGGACCTGGCATCCACCTTCAGCTTTCTGCGCCCGAACGACCTGGTGTGGAACTACGTGGTGGGCAACTATCTCAAGGGCGAGACGCCGCCGCCCTTCGACCTGCTGTACTGGAACAGCGACAGCACCAACCTGCCTGGGCCGTACTACGCCTGGTACCTGCGCAACTTCTACCTGGAGAACAACCTTATCCGGCCGGGGCGGCTCACCGTGTGCGGCGAGCCACTCGACCTGACCCAGGTCCAACTGCCTGTGTACATCTACGGCTCGCGCGAGGATCACATCGTGCCGATCGGCGCGGCCTACGCCTCCACGCAAGTATTGCCGGGGGACAAGCGTTTCGTGATGGGCGCGTCGGGCCATATCGCGGGGGTCATCAACCCGCCCGCCAAGAAAAAGCGCAGCCACTGGCTGCGCGAGGATGGGCAACTGCCCGCCACGCTGGATGCATGGCTGGCTGGGGCCACCGAACTGCCCGGCAGTTGGTGGGACGACTGGTGCGCATGGCTGCACGGCCACGCCGGTCGGCAGATCGCCGCACCCAAGGCCTATGGAAAGGCGCCGAAGTTCAAGGCCATCGAACCCGCGCCAGGGCGCTACGTGCAGCAAAAGGCCTGAGGCCGGCGCCGCACGCTCCCGGGGCGGCGTTGCGGCGCGCTGCGGGGTGACTACGCAATAGTCCTGACACCGGGCCGACAGACAATGGCTACTGGCCTGCGGCCGTGCAGCCGGCAGGTGCCACTCCCGAAAGGACACACCATGGAAGACATCGTCATCGTTTCCGCCGTGCGCACGCCCGTGGGCAAGTTTGGCGGCGCACTGGCCAAGACCCCCGCGACCGATCTGGGCGCCATCGTCATCCGTGAGGCGCTGGCACGCGCCCGCGTCGCTCCCGATCAGGTGGGAGAGGTCATCATGGGCCAGGTGCTTGCGGCCGGCTGTGGCCAGAACCCGGCCCGCCAGGCCATGATGAAGGCGGGGCTGGCCCAGGAGACGCCCGCGCTCACCATCAACGCCGTGTGCGGCTCGGGTCTCAAGGCCGTGATGCTGGCCGCCCAGGCCGTGGCGACGGGCGACAGCGAGATCGTCGTGGCCGGCGGCCAGGAGAACATGAGCCTGGCACCGCACGTGCTCAATGGCTCGCGCGAAGGCCAGCGCATGGGCGACTGGAAGCTGGTCGACACCATGATCGTCGACGGCCTGTGGGACGTGTACAACCAGTACCACATGGGCATCACGGCCGAGAACGTGGCCAGGCAGCACGGCATCACGCGCGAGATGCAGGATGCGCTGGCCCTGGCCAGCCAGCAAAAGGCCGCCGCCGCCCAGGACGCAGGGCGCTTCACGGACGAGATCGTGCCGGTGACACTTGCGCAGAAGAAGGGCGACCCCGTCATATTCGCGGCAGACGAATATCTCAACCGCAAAACCAGTGCCGAAGCTCTGGCTGGCCTGCGCCCCGCTTTCGACAAGGCCGGCTCGGTCACGGCGGGCAATGCCTCGGGCATCAATGACGGTGCGGCCGCCGTGGTGGTGATGAGTGCCACCAAGGCTGCTGCCCTGGGCCTGCAACCGCTGGCCCGCATTGCGGCCTACGGCACCAGCGGACTGGACCCCGCCACCATGGGCATGGGCCCGGTGCCGGCATCCCGCAAGGCACTGCAGCGCGCGGGCTGGGGCGTGGGCGATGTGGACCTGTTCGAACTCAACGAAGCCTTCGCTGCCCAGGCGTGCGCGGTGAACAAGGAACTCGGCATCGATCCCGCCAAGGTCAACGTGAATGGCGGCGCCATCGCCATCGGTCACCCCATCGGTGCCTCGGGCTGCCGCGTGTTGGTGACCCTGCTGCACGAAATGCAGCGCCGCGATGCCAGGAAGGGCCTGGCCGCCCTGTGCATTGGTGGAGGCATGGGCGTGTCCATGGCGCTGGAGCGTTGAAGGCGCGGCACCCTTTGGGACGGGTGCCCTGCATGCAAAAAGGCCGCACGGGGAAGCCCGTACGGCCTTTTTTGTCGGCGCACGCGGCAACGGCTGGCTACGGAGTGCAAAAACGCGATGATGCCCGGTTTTTTGCGCCGCAACAATAATGCCGGGGCGCAGTGTTTTCCTCCTCGGTATTGTCGTAATTCTTGGGTAGAGTGGTCACTGATCTGATTCACTTTTGACACATCCAAGGAGCACACATGAGCCAGAAAGTTGCGTACGTCACCGGGGGTATGGGGGGCATCGGCACGGCCATCTGTCAGCGTCTGCACCGGGACGGGTTCAAGGTCATCGCCGGGTGCGGCCCCACGCGCGACTACAACAAGTGGCTGGGCGAGCAAAAGGCGCTGGGCTATACGTTTTACGCGTCGGTCGGGAACGTGGGCAACTGGGAGTCCACGGTGGAGGCCTTCACCCAGGCCAAGGCCGAGCATGGCAGCGTGGATGTGTTGGTGAACAACGCCGGCATCACACGCGACCGCATGTTCCTCAAGATGTCGCGCGAGGACTGGGACGCTGTCATCGAAACCAACCTCAACAGCATGTTCAACGTGACCAAGCAGGTCGTTGCAGACATGGTGGACAAGGGCTGGGGCCGCATCATCAACATCAGCAGCGTGAACGGCGAGAAAGGCCAGGCCGGCCAGACCAACTACTCGGCGGCGAAGGCGGGGATGCACGGTTTTTCGATGGCGCTGGCGCAGGAACTGGCCACCAAGGGCGTGACGGTGAATACCGTCAGCCCCGGCTATATCGGCACCGACATGGTCAAGGCGATCCGCCCGGATGTGCTGGAAAAGATCGTCGCCACCGTGCCCGTGAAACGCCTGGGCGAACCCAGCGAGATCGCGTCCATCATTTCGTGGCTGGCCTCCGAAGAGGGCGGCTATGCCACCGGGGCGGATTTCTCGGTCAACGGCGGCCTGCACATGGGCTGACCTAGCGGCAGCTGGAAAAGGCTGCCTTGAAATGCAAAAGGAACGTGTCGGCACGTTCCTTTTTTTGTCTCCACCCTGAAGTGGGCGGTGTGAATCGGGGCCGGTAGCTCCCGGCGGGCCCTGGCAGTGGCTTGGAATTGCGCAGTGCGGCGATTCCTCCAACGAACGGCCTTCAGAACAGGCCGAGTGGACGCTTACAGGCGGGCCGGGGCGCGCTTGCGGTCACGTTCGTCTTCGGGCCAGGCAGAGAGGATTGCAGTCATGGTCATAGGGAAAACTCCTTAGATGTACCCACAACGCGGCCCCCTGGGGGAGCGTTGACAGTGCGCTGCAAAAAAATGCAACCCCGGGATATCCCCAGAATTTACTCCTGAAAAAGGAGCTGTCTGCGCTTTATCCGTGAGGCTTGGAGGCTGTTTTTATACAGATATCAAAAATAACCTGTAGCCCCTCAGCGCGCCAGTTCCTCCAGCGCTGAGGAAACATCCAGCCACTTTTCCTCAAGGGCTGTCACCTCTTCGGTGCAGTCCTTGAGCCTCCGCCCGCATTCAGCGATCTCCGCAGGGGGCAGCGGCTGCATGAGCCGTTCTTCCAACTGCGCTTTTTCCCGGTTCAGGGCTTCCAGGCGCTGGTCGATTTTTTCAAGCTCTCGCTTGAGGGGGCGGGTTTTCTCGGCCAGTTGCTGGCGGGCCTGGGCTTCCTGGCGGCGCTGTTCGCGGGCGTCGCGCAGGGGAGGGGCGGCAGTGGCGGTTGGGGGCGCGGCCTCGGCAACGACCACCTGCTCGGCTGCGCGGGCCAGTTCGCGCAGGCGTTTGGACTCCTCAAGCAGGTAGCGCTGGTAATCGTCCAGATCGCCGTCGAAGGGCGCCACGGCACCCCGGCCCACCAGCCAGAACTCATCGCACACGGCGCGCAGCAGCGCCCGGTCGTGGCTGACCAGCATCACCGTGCCCTCGAACTCGTTGAGCGCCATGGACAGCGCCTCGCGCGTGGCCAGGTCCAGGTGGTTGGTGGGCTCGTCCAGCAGCAACAGGTTGGGGCGCTGCCAGACGATCATGGCCAGCACCAGGCGGGCCTTCTCCCCGCCGCTCATGGTGCCCACGGCCTGGTGCACCATGTCGCCGCTGAAGTTGAAGCTGCCCAGGAAGTTGCGCAGGTCCTGCTCGCGGCTGGGTTCCTGGGCCTGTGCACCCAGTTCGCGCGCCAGGCGTATCATGTGCTCCAGCGGGTTATCGCCGGGACGCAGCACGTCCAGCTCCTGCTGCGCGAAGTAGCCGATCGACAGGCCCTTGCCCTCGGTCAGGGTGCCGGAGAGCGGCGCCATGGTGCGGGCGATGGTCTTGACCAGCGTGGACTTGCCCTGGCCGTTGGCGCCCAAAATGCCGATGCGCTGGCCGGCCAGCACCGAGCGGTTCACGTGGCGCAGGATGGTGGTCTCGCTGCCATCCTCGGCGCGATAACCGAAGGACGCGTCGGTGATGGCCAGCATCGGGTTGGGCAGGTTGGCCGGCTCCTTGAACTCGAAGGTGAAGTCGGCCGAGGCCAGCACGGGGGCGATCTTCTCCATGCGCTCCAGCGCCTTCACGCGGCTTTGTGCCTGTTTGGCCTTGGTCGCCTTGGCCTTGAACCGATCGATGAATTTCTGCAGGTGCGCGATCTTGTCCTGCTGGCGCTCGTAGGCCGACTGCTGCAGTTCCAGCTGCTGGGCGCGCAGCTCCTCAAACTTGCTGTAGTTGCCGCCGTAGCGGGTCAGGCGCGCGTTATCGATGTGCAGCGTGACCTGGGTCACGGCGTCGAGGAATTCGCGGTCGTGGCTGATGACGACCAAGGTACCGTTGTAGCGCTGCAGCCAGGCTTCCAGCCATACCAGCGCGTCCAGGTCCAAGTGGTTGGTGGGCTCGTCCAGCAGCAGCAGGTCGCTGGGGCACATCAGCGCGCGCGCCAGTTGCAGGCGCATGCGCCAGCCGCCGGAGAAGCTGTTGACCGGGCGCTCCAGCTCCGCCACCTGAAAGCCCAGACCCAGGATGAGCGCCTGCGCGCGCGCGGTGGCGTCGTGCGCACCGGCGTCTGCCAGGTCGGAGTGCGCCTGGGCGATGGCCATGCCATCACCCGCCTGCTCGGCCGTGTGCAGCGCCTGGTGCAGCTCCGACAGGCGGGTGTCGCCCTCCAGTACGAAGGCGGTGGCAGACTCGTCCGTCTCTGGCATGTTCTGCGCCACCTGAGCCATGCGCCAAGCCGCGGGCAGGAAGAAGTCACCGCCGTCTTCGTGCAGCGAACCATTGAGCAGCGCGAACAGCGTGGACTTGCCAGCGCCGTTACGCCCGACCAGGCCGACATGTTCCCCGGGGTTGATGGTGACGGAAACGCCGTCGAGCAATACCTTGGCGCTGCGGCGCAGCGTGACGTTCTTCAGGGTGATCATGGGTCAAAACCAATGGACGGGGCGGGGGCCGGACGGGCCGGCGCCG
This sequence comes from Diaphorobacter sp. B2A2W2, assembly GCF_056730635.1. Lineage (NCBI taxonomy): Bacteria > Pseudomonadati > Pseudomonadota > Betaproteobacteria > Burkholderiales > Comamonadaceae > Diaphorobacter > Diaphorobacter sp. B2A2W2. The sequence continues at coordinate 385,376 of NZ_JBWZOR010000001.1, read as the reverse complement.
TCACTTTGCGGGAGCGAGTGGGAGCAGGGCCTGGCGCGTGAGCAGCAGCACCTGGTCGCTGCCGGCGCTGGTCTCCAGCCAGAACACGGGCAGGTCGGGAAAGGCGGCCTCGAAGTGTTCGCGTTCGTTGCCGATCTCCAGCACCAGCACGGCGTCTTCGCTCATGCGCGCCGGGGCGTCGGCCAACAGCTGGCGAATGAAGTCCATGCCGTCCCGGCCGCCCCGCATATTGCCGGACAGGGCCAGCTCGGGCTCGGCCCGGTATTCGGGCGGCAGCTGGGCCATGCTGGTGGCGTTGACGTAGGGCGGGTTGCACAGGATCAGGTCCCAGGGGCCGGGCAGGGCGGCCAGGCCGTCGGACTCGACCAGCGTGATGCGCTCCTGCAGCCCGTGCCGGTCCACGTTGATGCGGGCCACGGCCAGCGCGTCGGGCGAGAGGTCGGCGCCCGTCACCTGCACGTCGGGATACGCCATGGCGGCCAGCACGGCCAGGCTGCCGTTGCCGGTGCACAGGTCGAGCACGTGGCGCGTCTGGTCGCTGAGCCAGTCGTCGATGCTGCCGTCGGCCAGCAGTTCGGCAATGAAGCTGCGCGGCACGATGGCGCGCTCGTCCACGTAGAACGGCACGCCCTGCAACCAGGCCTCGCGCGTGAGGTAGGCAGCCGGCTTGCGCGTGGCGATGCGTTCTTCAAAAAGTGTAGCTACCAGCGCTTGATGGGCGGGTGTTACGGGCCGATTTGCCACTGAACCTTCAGCACCCTCGTCGAGCACGCTGTCCAGCGGCAGCCCCAGGCGCCACAGCACCAGCCAGGCGGCCTCGTCCTGCGCGTTGGCAGTGCCGTGGCCGAAGGCCACGCCGGCCTGTGTGAGGCGCGCTGCGCCGCTGGCGACCAGCGCCCCGATGGTGTCGCCCTGGACTGCCGCGGTCATGCACCCGCCAGTGCGTTGAGGTGGTCGAGCGTGCGGCGGTAGATGTTCTTGAGCGGCTCGATGTCGACCAAGCGCACGTTCTCGTCGATCTTGTGGATGCTGGCGTTGGGCGGGCCCATCTCGATCACCTGGGGGCAAATCTGGGCAATGAAGCGCCCGTCGCTGGTGCCGCCGGTGGTGGACAGCTCGGTTTCCAACCCGGTCTCGGCGCGGATGGCTTGCTGCACCGCCTGCACCAGTTCGCCCGGCGTGGTCAGGAAGGGCTGGCCGCCCAGCGTCCAGGTCAGGTCGTATTCCAGTCCGTGGCGGTCCAGTACCGCATGCACGCGCTGCTGCAGCCCTTCGGCGGTCGATTCGGTGCTGAAGCGGAAGTTGAAGTCGATCACCACCTGGCCGGGGATCACGTTGGTCGCGCCGGTGCCGCCGTGGATGTTGCTCATCTGCCAGCTGGTGGGCGGAAAGAAGGCGTTGCCCTCATCCCACACGGTGGCGGCGAGCTCGGTGAGCGCGGGCACGGCCTGATGGATGGGGTTGCGCGCCAGCTGCGGGTAGGCGATGTGGCCCTGCACCCCCCGCACGGTGAGCCGCCCGGACAGCGTGCCGCGGCGGCCGTTCTTGATCATGTCGCCGGTCTGCTCGACTGAGGTAGGCTCGCCCACGATGCACCAGTCCAGCCGCTCCCCGCGCGCGCGCAACTGCTCAATGACCACCTTGGTGCCGTCCACCGAGGGGCCTTCCTCGTCGCTGGTCAGCAGCAGCGCGATGTCCAGGCGCGGGTCGGGCGTGGCGGCCAGGAATTCCTCGACCGCGACGACGAATGCGGCGATCGAGGCCTTCATGTCACTCGCGCCGCGGCCGTACAGGCGGCCGTCCCGGTGTGTGGGGGTGAACGGCGGGCTGCTCCACTGCTCCACGGGGCCCGTGGGTACCACGTCGGTGTGGCCGGCAAATACTACTGTTTGGGTAGTTGCTTGCGCTTGTCCAGAGCGCGCTGCAGTGCGTTTTGACCACAAATTGCTGACGCGGAAGTTCTCGGGCCCGCTGTCCAGTCGTTCGCAGGCAAAGCCCAAGGGAGCGAGGCGCCGGGCCAGCAGGTCCAGGCAGCCCGCGTCGTCGGGCGTGACGGAGGGGCGGGCGATGAGCTGTTCGGTCAGTAGCAGAGTGGGGGACATGGGTACAGGCGGCGCACTGCCGTGCAGCGGCCGCGAAACGGGCTCAGGCGGGCTTGACGTCCAGCACGATCTCGGTGAACGAGGGGGCATCGTCCTCGGACTGCTGGCCGGCATCGTTGACGGCGCGCGCCGACTTCGCGGCAGCCGAGAAGTCGTTTTGCAGGCGCCACATGAGGTTGGTGGGGGAATCGGCGTAGGCCAAGCCTTCCTTGCGGTCGATCTTGCCCTCCAGGATCAGGTGTGCCAGCGCTTCCTCGAAGGTCTGCGAGCCTTCGGCCATGGATTTTTCCATGGCCTCGCGGATCCCCGAGAAGTCGCCCTTTTCCACCAGCTCGGCCACCAGCTTGGTGTTGAGCATGACTTCCGCCGCGGGCACGCGATCGCCGGTCGTGGTGCGTACCAAGCGCTGCGAGATGATGGCCTTGAGCGCGGACGCCAGGTCGCCCAGCATCGTGGGGCGCACCTCCACGGGGTAGAACGACAGGATGCGGTTGAGGGCGTGGTAGCTGTTGTTGCCGTGCAGCGTGGCCAGGCACAGGTGGCCCGACTGGGCGTAGGCGATGGCGGCGGACATGGTCTCGCGGTCGCGGATTTCGCCGATCAGGATCACGTCGGGCGCCTGTCGCAGCGCGTTCTTGAGCGCGGTCTGCAGCGATTGGGTGTCGCTGCCGATCTCCCGCTGGTTGACGATGGACTTCTTGTTCTTGAACTGGTATTCGACCGGGTCCTCCACCGTGAGGATGTGGCCGGTCATGGACTCGTTGCGCGCGTCCAGCATCGCCGCCAGCGTCGTGCTCTTGCCCGAGCCCGTGGCGCCCACGAGCAGGATCAGGCCGCGCTTTTCCATGATCAGCTCGCTGAGCACCGGCGGCAGGTGCAGCGTGGACAGCTGCGGGATGTTCTGCGTGATGAAGCGGATCACCACCGCATAGGTACCGCGCTGGCGCATCGCGCTGACGCGAAAGCGCCCTACGCCGGTGAGCGGCACACCCATGTTGAGCTCACCGGTCTCTTCCAGCTCTTCGATGCGGTCGGGGGGGACGATCTCGGACAGCAGGTTCTTGGGCGCGTCAGGCGGCAGGATCTGGCTGTTGATCGGCACGCATTCGCCGTTGATCTTGATCAGCGCCGGTGCGTTGGCCGACAGGTAGACATCGGATGCCTTCTTGTCGGCCATCAGGCGCAGAATCCGCTCCATCGTGCTCATGCTGGTTCCCTCTCAGTGCTGGTTATGTATGCGTGCAGAGTGCCGGTGCGGCGTAGCTTCAGTCGCGCAGCAGGTCGTTCAGGCTGGTGGTGGAGCGGGTCTTGGCGTCCACCTTCTTGACGATGATGGCCGCGTACATGCTGTAGCGGCCACCGTCCTTGGGCAGGTTGCCGCTGACCACCACCGAGCCAGCGGGCACGCGACCGTAGGTGATCTCGCCCGTGGTGCGGTCGTAGATCGGCGTGCTCTGACCGATGTACACGCCCATGCTGATGACCGAGTTCTCTTCGACGATCACGCCCTCGACGACTTCGGAGCGCGCGCCGATGAAGCAGTTGTCCTCGATGATGGTCGGGTTGGCCTGCAGGGGCTCGAGCACGCCGCCCAGCCCCACGCCGCCGGACAGGTGCACGTTCTTTCCGACCTGCGCGCACGAGCCCACGGTGGCCCAGGTGTCCACCATGGTGCCTTCGTCCACATAGGCGCCGATGTTCACGTAGCTGGGCATCAGGATCGCGCCCTTGGCGATGAAACTGCCGCGGCGCGCCACGGCCGGCGGCACCACGCGCACGCCGGTGGCGGCCATCTCGTCGGCGGACAGGTGGGCGAACTTGGTGGGCACCTTGTCGAAGAAGCCCAGGTCACCGGCCTTCATGAGCTCGTTGTCCTTCAGGCGGAACGACAGCAGCACGGCCTTCTTGATCCACTGGTGCACGGTCCACTGGCCCACGCCCTCGCGCGTGGCCACGCGCAGCCTGCCGTTGTTGAGCTCGGCGATCACATGCTCGACGGCGTCCACCACTTCCTGGGGCGCGGCGGAGGGCGAGAGGCTGGCGCGGTTGTCCCAGGCGTTGTCGATCAGGGTCTGCAATTGTTGGGTCATGGATGGAATCACGTACGGGATTGGATGAATTGCACGATGCGCGAGGCCGCTTCGGCGCATTCCGCGGTCTCGGCCACAAGGGCCATGCGCACGCGCTGGGCGCCGGGGTTGGCGCCGCCGGAATCGCGGGCGAGATAGCTGCCCGGCAATACCGTGACATTGTATTGAGCCAGCAGGGCCTGGGCGAACTCCGCATCGCTCATGCCCAGGGCGTCGGGCACCTTGGCCCAGAGGTAGAAACCCGCGTCGGGCAGGCGCACGTCCATCACCTCGGCGAGCATGGGCGTGACCTGGGCGAACTTCTGGCGGTACAGGGCGCGGTTTTCTTCCACGTGCACCTCATCGTTCCAGGCAGCCACGCTGGCGGCCTGCACGGCGGGACCCATGGCACTGCCGTGGTAGGTGCGGTACAGCAAAAACGCCTTGATGAGTGCCGCGTCGCCCGCCACGAAGCCGCTGCGCAGGCCCGGCACGTTGCTGCGCTTGGACAGGCTGGTGAAGGCGATCAGGTTGCGGTAGTCGGCTCGGCCCAGTTGGGTCGCCGCCTCCAGGCCGCCTAGCGGGGGCTCGTCACGGAAGTAGATCTCGCTGTAGCACTCGTCCGAGGCGATCACAAAACCGTAGCGGTCACTCAGCGCGAAGAGCTTTTCCCACTCGGGCAGGGGCATCACGGCGCCCGTGGGGTTGCCGGGCGAGCACACGAAGAGCAGTTGCGCGCGTTGCCATACCTCCTCGGGCACGCTGTCCCAGTCCACAGCAAAGTTGCGGGCTGGATCGCTCGGGGCGTAGTACGGCGTGGCGCCGGCCAGCAGCGTGGCGCCTTCATAGATTTGGTAGAACGGGTTGGGGCACACCACGGTGGCGCCCGCGCGGGTGGGGTCCACCACGGTTTGCGCGAATGCGAACAACGCCTCGCGCGAACCGTTCACCGGCAGCACCTGCGTGGCGGGGTTGACGGGAATACGGTAGCGCCGCTGCATCCAGCCGGCACAGGCTTCGCGCAGGCTGGGGTCACCGGCGGTGGAGGGGTAGCTGGCCAGGCCTGCCAGGTTGGCGGCCAGGGCCTCCTGGATGAACGGCGGCGTTGCATGGCGTGGCTCGCCGATGCCCAGGCTGATGGCGCGGTGAGCGGCCGAGGGCGTCACCCCCGCAAAAAGCTGTCGCAGCCGCTCGAACGGGTAGGGCTGCAGTAGGGAGAGCAGGGGATTCATAGGGGGGCGATTATCAGGGATGCGGCCGGGCGCCATAGGGCGCGGCCCCGCCACCCGTTCCCAAAAACAACTACAGGGTTTGATCGCTCTACACAGCCGTCGAATTTGGTTACAAATGGCATCAATTCATCAGTGCGACGCGCCAGGGCGCGCATTTCAGCCAGCGAGGGGGACAAAAGCGATGACGGTTTCATTCATTCTGCGGCCGGGCGTGGGACTCATGCGGCGCCTGCGTTTCTCGGCCAAGCTGGCCCTGTTGGGAGGCGTGGCCGTGTTGGCACTGCTGGCCGTCGCGGGGGTGCAGGGATGGGGGCCGCGCGCCACGTGGGGCGTGTGTGGCGTGGCGGTGCTGGCCACCGCCTATCTGGCCACGGCTTTCCAGGCCAGTGTGGCGGGCGACCTGCGGCGGCTGAGCGGCGTAATGGAGCGCACGGCGCAGGGCGACCTGTGCAGCCGGGCCGAAGTGCGCGGCCGCGATGAACTGGCGCACATGGACGAGCAACTCAACCGCATGGTGTACACGCTCTCGTCGATGGTGGCCGACATCCGCAGCAACGCGGCGCTGGTGGCGCACGCGGGTCAAAGCCTGGCGGCGGACAACCGCGAACTGGCCGACCGCACCGAGCAACAGGCCGCCAGCCTGGAGCAGACTGCGGCCAGCGTGGAGGAGCTGTCTTCCGCCGTGAACAACAACGCGCAGGCGGCCGGCGTGGCCGATCAGCGCGCCGGCGAGGTGCGCCAAGCCGCTGAGGCGGGCACCCAGGCGATGGCGCGGGCGGTGGAGGCGGTGCAGGGCATCCAGAACGATGCCCGCCGCATGGGCGAGATCATCCAGGTGATCGACGGCATCGCCTTCCAAACCAACATCCTGGCGCTGAATGCCGCCGTGGAAGCGGCACGCGCGGGCGAGCAGGGCCGGGGTTTTGCCGTGGTGGCGGCCGAGGTGCGCACGCTGGCGGGCCGCTCAGCCGAGGCGGCGCGCGAGATCCGCGACCTTATTGGCACGTCCGTGCGGCAGGTGGAGGGCAGCGCGGGGCTGATCCGCACCGCCGGTGAGGGTATTGCGGCCATGGCGCAAGGCATCCGTGGCGTGGCCGGGCATGTGAGCGAAATCTCCCACTCGGTCAATGAACAGGGCACGGGTCTGCGCGAGATCAGCACCGCGGTGCAGCAACTGGACCAGATCACGCAGCGCAATGCCCAGATGGTGAGCGATGCCCTGCGCGAGGCGCAGGCGCTGGAGAGCCGGGCGTCTACCCTGTCCCGGGCGGTGCTGGCGTTTCGTCTGCAGCAGGGTACGGCCGAGGAGGCCGTGGCCCTGGTGCAGCGCGCCGCCGCCGTGCAGCGCGGCCTGCCGCGCGACGCCTTTCTGCGCACGTTGACCGACCCCGCACAGCCCTACCACGACCGCGACATGTACGTGTTCGCGCTCGATGCGGGCGGCACCTACCTGGCCTTTGGCGGCAATCCCGCCAAGGTGGGAACGCGGGTGCAGGACATTCCCGGTATTGCCGGGGATGCGCTGGTCAGCGCCATCGTGGCCCAGGCCGAACGCGCGCCGGGCTGGGTGGAATACGACATCACCAATCCGGCCACGGGCGCGGTGCAAACCAAGATGTCCTACGTGCAGCGCGCGGGAGATGTCTATCTGGGCTGCGGCGTCTACAAGTCGCTCGCGGCCTGATGCGGCAGGCCTGTCGCCGGTTCGCTCCGTATTGCCATAGCCCGCTGCGGTCGTGAGCGGTAGGGCTGCCGGCGCAGCGGCGTCAGCCCCGGTCGGCGCGCTGCGCGCGGGCGCGCGCCAGTGCCGCGGCAATGGCTGCGCGCTTGGGATCGGGCGCGTTGTCCGGCGCCGGAGGGGCGGGTTCGGGGGCGGTGGCCTGCGCCTCCTCGCGCTGCAGCCGCTCTTGCCGCGCCTGGTAGCGCACGCGCGCCTGCTCGGCCTGCGGGGCGGACCATGCGGCCCAGCCAGTGGCCTGGCCGCTGGCATTTTCCATGCGGATGCAATCCACCGGGCAGGCGGGCAGGCACAGTTCGCAGCCCGTGCAGTGCGGCGCGATCACGGTGTGCATGCGCTTGTTGATGCCCAGGATGGCGTCCGTGGGGCAGGCCTTGAGGCACAGCGTGCAGCCGATGCACCAGTTTTCGTCGATCACCGCCACGGCGCGCGGGACCTCCGTTCCATGGGCCGCGCTCAGCGGCAGCTCGGGCCGGCCAGTGATGGCGGCCAGGCGTGCAATGCCCTGGGCCCCGCCGGGCGGGCACTGGTTGATCTCGGCCTCGCCCCGTACGATGGCACGGGCATAGGACTGGCAGTCAGGGTAGCCGCAGCGCGTGCACTGGGTCTGGGGCAGGGCCGCGTCAATGCGCTCAACGAGCGCCTGCTGCGCTGCGGGGGAGGTCATGGCCGGCGTCAGGCGGCGCTGCGTGCGCGGCGGGGGCGTGACGTGGGCTGGGCGGACTGGTTGGCACGGATGAAGTCGCGCACCTGCGGGTAGACCAGCTCGCGCCAGCGGCGGCCGCTGAAAATGCCGTAGTGGCCGGCGCCCTTCACCTCGAGGTGGTTGCGCCGGTCCGCGGCGATGCCGGTGCACAGATCCTGCGCCGCCTCGGTCTGGCCGGAGCCGGAGATGTCGTCGAGCTCGCCTTCGATGGTCAGCAGCGCGGTCTGGGTGATGTCCTGGGGGCGCACGCGCTCCACCGCGCCGTCCGGCGAGCGCACGTCCCAGGTGCCGTTGACCAGGCTGTAGTCCTGGAAGACGGTCTTGATGGTCTCCAGGTAATAGTCGGCATCCATGTCGAGCACGGCGTTGTACTCGTCGTAGAACTTGCGGTGGGCCTCGGCGCTGGCGTCATCGCCCTTGATGAGGTTCTTGAAGTAATCGTAGTGGCTGCTGGCGTGCCGGTCCGGGTTCATGGCCACGAAGCCCGTGTGCTGCAGAAAGCCCGGGTACACGCGGCGGCCGGCGCCGGGGAAGTTGCTGGGTACGCGGTAGATGACGTTGTTCTCGAACCACTCGAAGCTGCGTTGGGTGGCCAGGTTGTTCACCGCTGTGGGTGAGCGGCGCGCATCGATGGGGCCGCCCATCATGGTCATGGACAGTGGCGTGGTCTCGCCGCGGCTGGCCATCAGCGAGACGGCGGCCAGTACCGGCACCGTGGGCTGGCAGACGCTCATCACATGGCAGTTGCCGTATTGGCCCTGCAGGTAGCGGATGAACTCCTGCACGTAGTTCACATAGTCGTCCAGGTGGAACTCGCCCTCCTGCAGCGGCACCATGCGCGCGTTCTTCCAGTCGGTGATGTAGACCTTGTGGCTCTCCAGCATGGAGCGCACGGTGTCGCGCAGCAGCGTGGCGTAGTGGCCCGACAACGGCGCCACGATCAGCACCACGGGCTGGCCCTTGAGCTTGAGCAAGGTGGCCGGGTCGTCCGAAAACCGCTTGAAGCGGCGCAGTTCGCAGAAAGGCTTGTCGACGTCCACGCGCTCATGGATGGCCACGCTCACGCCATCCACGTCCACGGTGCTGATGCCGAACTCGGGTTTCTCGTAGTCCTTGCCCAGGCGGTACAGCAGTTCATAGCCTGCCGAGATGCGATGGGCCAGTTGCGTCTCGCTGAACGGCGAGAGCGGGTTGCTGTAGAACTTGGCGGCGGCCTGCGCCAGGTCGGCGAAGGGCTCCATGAGGGAGCGCTGGGTCTCGTAGAGGGTGTACAGCATGGGGCAGGACCGAGTTATGTTGCAGTGCAATATATCAGCAGTTGCATTTGCTTGCGTGTCGTGCAACTACGCATTCAGTGTCCCGCGCGCGACATTGGCGGGCGGGCTTGATGCAATGCTTTTGATAGCAGTCAGCGCTTGATGGACAAGCGCTGGAGGTCGATTTGACTTATATCAGGGTGGGATTTTCCTGCAGCCACGCTTCGAAGGCTTCGCGCGAGCTGTTGCGCAGCGCGCGGCGAAACGCCTGCCGGTCGCCCAGGTACAGGCAGTGTCGGATCACGGTGAAGGGGTTGAAGCTGCCCTCGGGGTTCTGCGCCTCGTAGAACTGCTTGTAGCGCTTGACGGTGGCAATCGTTTCGCGCATCAGCGTGTTGAAGCGGGCACGCGTGATGCCCGGTGACCATGCGCGCATGTCGTCCACGAACAGGTCCACCTTCTGCGCGTCGAACTCCACGTCCTTGAAGAAATGGCGGGCAATCTTCAGGAACGTGAAGGCGTTGAGCTCGCTGCCGGGCGCCGGCGTTCGACTGGGTTCGGTCTCGGCCTCGGTGGTCTCGTCGGGTGCGTAGAGCAGTTCGGCATCGGTGGCATCGCGGATCTGGCGGAACTCGCGGTCCGCCAGTTCGAACAGGGCGGACAGCACGTTGATGCGGCGCTTGAGTTCGGCCGGAATCGACTTCTTGTACTTGATCTTGTGGTCCAGCACGCTCCACGCGTCCTGGATGATGGTGCGCACCTGCAGCTCGAACGGCTGCGCCGCATAGGCGGCGTTCTCGGGCAGGGCGGCCTGCACGGCGTTGAGCCGCAGGTCCAGGTGCAGGCCCTTGTAGCCGAAAGAGGCCTCGGTGCCCTCCAGGGCGCTGACCTTGTCGGTCACGTCGATCACGTCGAAGTGCGACTGGACGATCTGCGCCACCTTTTCCAGCTCGTCCTCGTACAGGCAGACCACGCGCACGCCGATCAGGTCGGTGATGTAGGGGCGGATTTCATAGGGTGCCCCGCTTTCCTCCAGCGCCGCGCGGTACTTGCGCGAAAACTTGCGCAGGCATTCATCGCGGTCCTTCACGCGCCCTTCGATCTTGGCAATTTCGATGTGGCGCGCCTGCGACAGCAGCGACTGCAGCAGCGCCATGTAAAACGCGCAGGCGTGGTCCAGCGCCGGGCGCTCCTGCGCATAGAACGCGTGGAACGCGGACTCCTCAGGGGTGAGATGGGTCGTGGGTGAGGGGAGGGGCACGGCAGGCGCAGGGGTCAAGGGACAGCCACGGATGGTAGGGCAGGGAAGGGCCTGCGGTGGCCCTCGGCGGGGTAGGACAAGGCCGCGTCCCACAGACGGGCCGCGCGGCGCACGGCAATCTGGCGCTTCCCTATTGTGTTGCGGCGGTCGCTATGCGACGCTTGGAAACGCATGAATAAAGAGGTGGCTGCCCCGAGGGGGTTCGCACAGCACTGGGCCCCATGGCATCCGGGCATGATCGCAGCAGTGGTGCTTTCACTGCTGCTGCTCGCCGTCACCTATCTGGTCTGGCAGGGTGTGGAGCGCGCACGGGACGAGCGCCGGCTGCAGGCTTTCGCCTTGTCCGTGGACCGCGTGGTTTCCAACCTGTCGGACCGCATCGCCGCCTACGAAATGGTGTTGCGTGGCGCCAAGGGCTACTACGAAGGCTCCGACAGCATCGACCAGCAGGAATTCCAGGCCTATGTGGAGGCCTTGCACCTGCCGCAGACGCGCCCGGGCCTGCAGGGGGTGGCGTTGCTGTCGCGCGTGGCGGAATCCACGGGGGCGCGCACGGGGCAGGCGTTGATCACGCACATCGCACCCCAAACGCCGGAAAACCAGCAGGAACTGGGACAGGATGCCATGCTGCAGCCGGCGCGGCGCGAGGCGCTGCTGCGCGCGCGCGACTCCGGGACGCTGGCGCTGTCGGGCCCGCTGGGCAGCCGCGAAGGGGATGCCGGCAGCTCCCTGGTCATGTACCTGCCGCTGTATGCCAGACACGCCGCCGTGGACACTCTGGCCCAGCGTCGCCAGAACATTGCAGGCTGGGTGGCCGCGCCATTTCGCATGGACGACGTGATCCAGGGCCTGGCGAGCGAACTGGACAGCGACCTTGCACTGGCCATCCATGACGGCCCCTCGGTGGCAGGGGGGGTGCTGGTGTTTGCGTCGCGCACGGACTATGCACCCCACGCGGTCAATGGCGGGCTGGAGGCCGTGCGCAGCTACGACGTAGGCGGCAGGCGCTGGACGCTGGTGCTGTACCCGCTGCCTTCATTCGAGCAGCGCTTCGAAGGATCCACACACCATCTGGTTGCCCTGCTGGGCGCCGCCTTCAGCCTGCTGGCGGGATGGTTCGTGGGGCAGCAGGTGAACGCCCGGCAGCGGGCCATGGCGCTGGCCCGCGAGATGACGCGCGAGTTGCGCCGCACGCGCGATGAGCTGGAAGGCACGCTCAATGCCGTGCCCGATCTGCTGTTCGAGGTGGACGCACAGGGAGGCATCCACCACTACCGGTCCGCCCGCGCGGACCTGATCGGCACGCGCGCCCAGGCGCTGGTGGGGCGCACGCTGGGGGATGTGTTGCCGCCCGCTGCCGCCGCCGAATGCATGGCTGCGCTGGACGAGGCGGCCGAGTACGGCTATTCCGAAGGGCGGCAGTACAGCCTGGACATCGGGGGCAGCCAGCATTGGTTCGAGCTATCCGTGGCCTGCAAGCAGGGCGGTGCGCCGCAGACCGGGGGCGGCCCGGGCCAGCGCCACTTCATCGCGCTGTCGCGCGACGTCACGCGGCGCCACGAGGCCGAGGCCGCCATGTACCGGCTCGCGTATTTCGACGCGCTCACCGGCCTGCCCAACCGCCGCCTGCTGCTGCAGCGCTTGCAGGATGCACTGGTCACGGCCCAGCAGCAGGGGGGCATGGGCGCGCTGTTCTACATCGACCTGGACAACTTCAAGGAGATCAACGACGCGCGCGGCCACGGGGTGGGCGACGGGCTGCTGGTGCAGGTCGCCGCGCGCCTGCAGGACGCGGCCGGGCCGCAGGAGACCGTGGCACGGCTGGGGAGCGACGAATTCGTCATGCTGGTGCCGCGGCTGGGCGACGGCCCTTCCGTTGCGCGTGAGCAGGCCTGCCGGCGCGCCCAGCAGCTGCGCGAATGCCTGGATGCGCCCTATGACCTGGGCGGGGTGCACTACGGCAGTACCGGCAGCATCGGCGTGACGCTGTTTCCCAAGAACGGTGAGGCCGTGGAAGACCTGCTGCGCGAGGCCGACACGGCCATGTTCTGTGCCAAGGACCGGGGGCGCAACCAGGTGTGCTTCTTTGAGCAGGACATGCACGCCGCAGCGCAGGAGCGCCTGGCGCTGCTGCAGGACCTCAAGAGCGCGGTCGACAACGACGCGCTGCTGACCTATGCGCAGCCGCAGGTGGATGCCGCCGGCCAGCTCATCGGCGCGGAGCTGCTGCTGCGCTGGCCGCATCCGCAGCGCGGCTTCGTGCCGCCGGCGCAGTTCATCCCGGTGGCGGAACAGGCGGGGTTGATCGTGCGCATGGGTGCGCGTGTCATCCAGCAGGCCTGCGCCACGCTGGCCGAACTGCACCAGCAGGGCCGGGCGCTATCGATCTCGGTCAATGTCAGCCCCCGCCAGTTCCGCCAGGCGGACTTCGTGGAGCAGGTACGCGCGGCGCTGCACAGCACGGGCGCGCCCGCGGCGCTGCTCACGCTGGAGGTCACGGAAAGCCTGCTGGTGGAGAACTGGCAGGACACTGCCCGGCGCATGCACGAGCTGGTGGCGCTGGGCGTGCGCTTTTCCATCGATGACTTCGGCACCGGCTACTCCAGCCTGGCGTATCTGAAGCGCCTGCCGCTGTACGAACTCAAGATCGACCGCAGCTTCGTACAGGACGCGCCCTCCGACGCGAACGACGCGGCGATCGTGCAGGCCATTCTTTCGGTCGCGCGCCACTTGCGCCTGCGCGTGGTGGCCGAGGGGGTGGAGACGCGGCAGCAGGCGGACTTCCTCATCGCCCACCACTGCCATGGCCTGCAGGGCTATCTGTTCGGGCTGCCGCAGCCGCTGCGGGACTGGCTGGCGGGCCTCAAAGGCTGAGCGGCTCCGTTGGCAGGGCGCCGGCTTGCACGGCGCTTGCGCGCAGTGCATCGGGCGCGGTGGCGCCCGGCTTGGTGCGCGCCAGGGCCATCACTTCGCGCGCGGGCAGGTGTTTCAAGCGGTGGTCGCTCCACACCTGGCGCCAGCGTCGCGCGCCGGGCAGGCCGTTGCGCAGGCCCAGCATGTGGCGCGCCACCGCATACCAGTGCGTGCCGTGCGCGGTGGCCTCGCGCTCCATGTAGGCCACCATGTCTTCCTCGACCTGCTCGCGCGTGAGCGCGGCGGGCACGGCGCCAAAGAACTGCTCATCCCAGCGCGCCAGCCACCAGGGGTTGTGGTAGGCCTCGCGGCCCACCATTACGCCATCCACCCGGGCCAATTCCTGCAGCACCGCGGCGTCGGTCTGAAAGCCCCCGTTGATGGCGATGGTCAGTTGCGGGAAGTCGGCTTTCAGCCGGGCCGCGACGTCGTAGCGCAGCGGGGGAATCTCGCGGTTCTCCTTGGGCGACAGGCCCTTCAGCCACGCATTGCGCGCATGCACGATGAACACGCGGCAGCCCGCGTCGGCCACCACGCCCACGAAGTCGCGCACGAAACCGTAGTCTTCGTTCTGGTCGATCCCGATGCGGTGCTTGACGGTGACCGGGACCTGAACCACGTCCACCATGGCTTTCACGCAGTCGGCGACCAGTTGCGGCTCGTTCATCAGGCAGGCGCCGAAAGCGCCGCGCTGCACACGCTCGCTGGGGCAGCCGCAGTTGAGGTTGATCTCGTCATAGCCCCACTGCTCGCCCAGACGGGCGCAGTGCGCCAGGTCGGCCGGCTCGCTGCCGCCCAACTGCAGCGCCACCGGGTGCTCGGCCGCGTCAAAGCGCAGATGGCGCTGCACGTCGCCGTGCACCAGCGCACCGGTGGTCACCATCTCGGTGTAGAGCAGCGTGTGGCGCGACAGCAGACGGTGCAGGTAGCGGCAGTGCCTGTCGGTCCAGTCCATCATCGGCGCGACGGACATGCGCCAGGGACTGTGGGCGATGGAGGAGGGCATAGCGTGCACGGTGAAGGACGGGGCGGTCTGGGGGACAAGGGAGCGGGGCGGGGGCCAATATTGTCCCAGGTCCGGCGCTGCGCCACAGTTGCAAGGGATTTAGGGTGTTTTCGGCCTCCAGCGCTTGTCCATCAAGCGCTAGCAGCTATTAATTCATGAGTGCAAGCGCGCCGCATCCCCAGGCCCTACACTTGCCGCCCGGCGCCGCGCCGGCACTTCGACCCTCTGCCCACCTTGCTGTCTTCGATCCTCGTTCCCCTGGTTCCCGTCATTCTGTGCATCGGCATCGGCTACCTCACCGCCCGCGTGGGCTGGGTGCGCGCCACGGCGGTGCCGGATCTGTCCAACATCGTGTTCCTGGTGCTCACGCCCGCGCTGCTGTTTCGCACCATGGGCAATGTGCGGCTCCAAGAGCTGGACTTTCAGCCCGTGCTGCTGTACTTCAGCGCGGCGGCGCTGCTGTTCGGGCTGACGCTGGCGTTCAGCCGGTTCTCCACGGCCGCGGCGGCGCGGGCGCTGGCGCACACCTTCAGCAACCTGGTGATGATCGGCGCGCCGCTCATGGGTCTGGTGTATGGGCCGCAGGGCCTGGTGACGCTGTTCACGCTGGTATCCCTGCATTCGCTGGTGCTGCTGACGGCGGCCACCATGGTGTTCGAGTTGGCCGAGGCGCGCGAGCAGCAGCGCACCGGCAGTGCAGCGCCGCGCCCCATGGCGCACACCGTGTGGCAGGCCGTGCGCAACAGCATCGTGCACCCGGTGCCGCTACCGATCCTGGCGGGCCTGCTGTTCGCGCAGACAGGCTGGCAGCTGCCCGAGATGCTGGACCGCCCACTGCAGGTGCTGGCGGCGGCGCTGGGGCCCATGGCGCTGCTGCTGGTGGGTATTGCGCTGGCGCACACACGCATTGGCAACCACTGGCGCGGCGCGTTGCGGGTGGCAGTGATCAAGAACCTGGCGCTGCCCGCCACGCTGGGGACGCTGGCGTGGGCGCTGGGGCTGTCAGGCCCGGCGATCGCGGTGATGTTCACCGCCGCGGCCATGCCGGTGGGCGCGAATGTGCTGTTGTTCACGCAGCGCTATGGCGTGATGCAGGAGGAGGTGTCCTCGGCCATCGCGCTGTCCACCGCGCTGGCGCTGATCACGCTGCCGGTGGTGCTGGTGTTGGCGCAGTTCTTCATGCATTGAACATGCGTTGAAGACGCGCGTGGAGCAGGGCGTCTTCCGGATGCTTACGGCGCCAGCCGCTCGCGCTCCCACGCGCCGCCCTCCAGGCGGTAGCGCAACCGGTCGTGCAGGCGGCTCTTGCGGCCCTGCCAGAACTCCCACTGATCCGGCCGCAGGCGAAAGCCCCCCCAGTGCGGCGGGCGGGGCGGCTTGAGCAGGAACTGCGCGCCGTACTTGGCCGCGTTGGCCACCAGCACACCCCGGCTGGGGATGACCTGGCTTTGCGGACTTGCCCAGGCGCCGATGCGCGAGTCCAGCGGGCGGCTGTGGAAGTAGGCGTCGCTCTCGGCCTCGCTCACCTTTTCCACCACGCCCTCGATGCGCACCACGCGCTCCAGTTCCACCCAATGGAACTGCAGCGCGGCATAGGGGTTGCCCGCGATCTGGCGGCCCTTGCGGCTGTCGTAGTTGGTGTACCAGACGATGCCCTGCGCGTCGTAGCCCTTGATGAGCACCACGCGGGTGCTGGGACGCAGGTCGCTGCCCACGGTGGCCACGGTCATGGCGTTGGGCTCGGGCACCTGGGCAGCCA
The DNA here is from genome assembly GCF_056730635.1 of Diaphorobacter sp. B2A2W2. Lineage (NCBI taxonomy): Bacteria > Pseudomonadati > Pseudomonadota > Betaproteobacteria > Burkholderiales > Comamonadaceae > Diaphorobacter > Diaphorobacter sp. B2A2W2. Next base: position 369,334 of record NZ_JBWZOR010000001.1, on the reverse strand, counting down.
TGGCTTCGCGCAGCCATTGGTCGAACTGCTGCAAGGGATCGGCGTGGGAGGCGTCCTCGCTGAGCTCGGCGCGCTCGTAGCTCTTGCGCAGGTCGGCGATGGAGGAGGAGAGAGGGCTGTGGCTCATGCGGGGATTGTGCCCGCAGGGCGCCCAGCCCTGCACCAGGCGATCAGCGGCCGGCGATCACCGCGCACGCCAGGCGCGCGCCCGCGTTGCCGGTGGGTTGGGTGACGTAGTCGTCGGGGTTGGCATGCACGATCAGGCCGCGACCCACGATGTCGGTGGCGCCGGAGCCCACGCGAATGCTGCGCGACTCGAAGTTGAAGGTGGCCACGCCGTTGCCGTCCGCGCGCAGGCTGGGCAGGTCGCCGGTGTGGTGCGGTCCCTTGCCGTGTTGGCCATGCGGTGTGCCCGTGGGATTGAAGTGGCCGCCCGCGCTGTTGCCGTCCCGGCTGGAGCAGTCGCCTTTCTCATGGATGTGAAAGCCGTGCTCCGCCCCCGGCTTGAGCCCGCTGACCGTGCCGCTGACGCGCACCGCATCACCGCTCTGCACGAAGCGCACCGTGCCCTGGGCGCTGTTGCCGCGCGTAGGCTCCAGCCGGGCGGTGGCCGAGGGCGCGCTGGACATGGATGCGCAGCCGGCGAGTGCGACAGCAGCCGCCAGGGCCGCGCCCGTGGGGAGGTAGCGAAGGGACATGCGATTTCTCCAGAGGGTTGAAAACCGCCAAACTAACGCGGTTCGCGCGCCAACGCAATCAGACGCGAGAGCGCCCGGTCGTGGATGCCCATGCGTTGCAGTTCGGCGTGGGTGGCCTCGGCGTAGTCGCGCGTGGTGCCGTAGATGCCGCTGGCCTGCGCGAAGATGCGGCGGTATTCCTCGTCCGCCAGCACGCCCGTGTGGCTGGGGCTCTTGCGCGACAGCGTGAACGCCAGCGCGCGCACCGCACCCTGGGGCGTGCGGCAGTTGAGCCAGCGCGGGTCGTATACGCCCAGGACCATCTCGCGCTGCCACAGGTTGACCATGACCTGGCGCGCGTGGCTGTGGTCCACGCGGAACACCATGCCGCGGCAACTGCCGCCCGACAGCATGCCGAACACCAGACCCGGGCATTCGGGCGTGCCGCGATTCACGCGGCTCCACATCTTCAAAGCCCGGTGCCAGCCGTGCACCGTGGCCGCGCGCCGCTCGGCGTAGGCAAAGTCGGGCCGCCAGATCAGCGAGCCATAGCCAAAGATCCACAGGTCGTCCCGCCCGCCCCATTCATGCAGCGCGCGGTCGAGCATGGGGGCGGGGTCACGCAGGGGAGCGGCAAGCGGCGGCATGGCGAGACTCTACAATCGATGGGTTTTGTCCAACGCACCGATTATTCACGGGAGTTCTCAACATGTCCTTCAACAGCTCCGACGACGACAGCCAGCAACGCTTCGCACTCGGGTTCCTCTTTGCGCTGATCGCGCTGGTGGTCTCCACCGTCGTGGGCGTGGTGGTCTACAAGCGTGGCATTGCCCACGCCCCCAAGGCGCCGGCCGCCGCTGTGGCCCCTGCGGCTGAGGCAGCCGCGCCCGGCGTGGTGATCACCGAGGACGCCGCCAGCGTGGTGGTGGAGGGCGGTGTGGTGAAGTTCTTCTTCGCCACCGGCAAGGCCGAGCTGGCCCCGGGCGCCAACGAAGCGCTGGGCGACGTGGTCAAGGGCGTGGTGGACGGCGGCAAGACCGCGGTGGTGTCGGGCTTCCATGACGCCACGGGCGACGCGGCCGTGAACGCCGAGCTGGCCAAGCAGCGCGCGCTGGCCGTGCGCGACGCCCTGAAGGCCCTGGGTGTGGCCGAAGAGAAGGTGGAGCTGAAGAAGCCCGAAGCCACGCAGGGCAGCGGCAGCAATGCCGAGGCGCGCCGCGTGGAGGTGATTCTGGCTCCTTGAGCCTGGATGCGCCAAGCCTGCAAAAGCCCGGTAATGCCGGGCTTTTTTGTGTCTGGCGTGCTACACATTCAATAGCTGGTCGCGCTTGTTTGAAGAAGGATTCAGGTACTTTTTTGCCTTGAGTGCTTGATTCGCAAGCGCGAACAGCTACCCAAGCTGTAGCGCACTGCGCTGCATCCTTGTTCACGTACTCTCGCGCACGATCAGCTCGTAGTCCAACTGCACGCACTGCGGCTGCGCCAGCGTGCCGCGCATCAGGCCCAGCAGCATGTCGGCGCCGGCGCGGCCGACTTCGCTGCGCGGTGTGCGGATGGTGGTCAGCGGCGGCACCATCTGCGCGCTGCCGGCCAAGTCGTTGAATCCCGCGACGGCGATGCGCCCCGGCACGTCGATGCGCATGCGGTTGGCCGCCAGCAGCCCGCCCTGGGCAATGTCGTCGTTGCAAAAGAAGATGGCGTCCACGTCGGGCATGCGTTGCACCAGGTCCTCGAACAGCCGAGCGCCCAGGGCGATGGAAGAGCGCTCGGGGCTTAGCAACTCCAGGCGCGGGTCGTACAGGCCCGCTTCGCGCAGGGTGCGCCGGTACCCTTCGGCGCGCTGCAGCACGCGCGGGTCCAGTTGCGCGGCGCAAAAGGCGATGCGCTTACGCCCGCGTTCCAGCAGGTGGCGCGTGATGGTGGCGCCCGCGTCCTGCTGCGAAAAGCCCACGCAGGCCACCCCAGGCGCGGCGCTGGTCTCCATGAGGTGCACGCAGGGCACGCCGCTGTGCACGATGAGCTGGCGTGCGGCCTCGCTGCGGTCGAACCCCGTCACCAGCAGGCCGGCGGGGCGGTGGGGCAGGTAGGTGCGCAGCAGCAACTCTTCCTCGGCGCTGTCGTAGTGGGTCACGCCGATGAGTGGCTGAAAGCCCTCGGGGAACAGCGTGCGGTGCACCGCCTCCAGCAAATCCACGAACAGCGCGTTGGACAGCAGCGGCACCAGCACCAACACCTGCGTGCTGCGCTGCGACGCCAGCGCGCGCGCGGCCGGGTCGGGCACGTAGCCCAGCCGATCGGCCGCCTCGCGTACGCGGTCGGCCAACGCAGGATCCACGGTGCGTTCGCCGCGCAGGGCACGCGACACGGTGATGGGACTCACGCCGGCGGCGCCTGCCACGTCGTTCAGGGTGATGCGGCCGCTGGAGCGGCGCGGTCGTCGGTTGGCGGTCAAGGGTTATTCCTAGGAATTCTGGCCAAAATTGTCCCTTAAGATAGCGCTATCTTTCATGGGGTTTTCGCGGGTTTGTGGGGAGGAGTAGCTTCTCCCCGTGCGATGCAGCGAAATTTCCCCATGAGAAGCCGCGGCGTGAAGCCGTGAACTTCGGGTGAACGGCTTGCGTCCTGGGATGCAGCCGTTTTTTTGAATCTTTAGAGATAGCGCTATCTTGACCTGTGACATCGATGCCATCGTGGTGATGGGCGTTTCTGGCTGCGGCAAGTCCAGCGTGGGCGAGGCCTGCGCAAAAGCGCTGGGCTGGGTGCTGCATGAAGGCGATGCCCACCATGCTCCCGAGAGCATTGCCAAAATGCGCGCCGGCGTGCCCTTGACCGATGCCGACCGCGCGGGCTGGCTGGAGCGGTTGGCCGCATTGCTGGCGGCGCCCTCGGGCTCTGCGGGCGTAGTGCTGACCTGCTCGGCGCTGCGCCGCAAATACCGCGATCGCCTGCGTGCGGGCAACCCGCGCGTGGGATTCGTGTTTCTGGCGCTGGACTATGAGCAGGCATTGCAGCGCGTGCAGACGCGCGCGGGGCATTTCTTTTCGCCCGCTCTGGTGGCCGATCAGTTCGCCACGCTGGAGTCGCCCGAGGGCGAGCCGCGCGTGTTGACGCTGGATGCCACACGCCCCGTGGACGAGCTGGCCCGGTCCGTCGTCCAATGGCTGCGCGGCAACGCAGCTGCCTCCCTTTCGTCGTCTTCCGGAGACAGTGCATGAGCGCTTCTTCCCCTTCCCCGCAGGAACGGCCGCGCAAGCCCCTGGTGCAGCGCCTGGCCGAGCATTTCATGGTGCTCGCGCTGGCCGGCATGGTCGTGGCCGTGTTCGTCAACGTGGTATTGCGCTACGTGTTCTCCACGAGCATCGTCTCGTACGAAGAGATCTCGCGCCTGCTGTTCGTGTGGCTGGTGGCGGTGGGCACCATCGTCGCGGCCTTTGAGGGCAAGCACCTGGGCTTCGACATGCTCACTTCGCGCCTGAAGGGCCGCTCGCGCAAGCTGCTGTTCTGGGCCAGCCAGGCTCTGGTGGCGGGCGGCATGCTGCTGCTGCTCAAGGGTTCGTGGGAACAGGTGATCGCCGGCATGGACAGCTACAGCACCGTTCTGGGTTATCCGCTGGCGCTGGGCGCCGCGGCGACGCTGGTACTGGCCGTGGGCCTGCTGGTGGGCGTGGTGGTGGATCTGCGCCGCGGCGAGCCGCTGCCGCATGGCAGCGACGCGGAAACGTCGGTGGAGTAGGGCGCACCATGATCGTTACCGCCATCTTTCTTTTGGTGCTCATCGGCGGCATGGTGATCGGCATGCCCATCGCCCACGCCCTGGTGCTGACGGGTGTCGCCCTGATGTGGCACCTGGATTTCTTCGATTCGCAGCTGCTGGCGCAAAACCTGCAGGCCGGCTTTGATAACTTTCCGCTGCTGGCCGTGCCGTTCTTCATCCTGGCGGGCGAGCTGATGAACGCGGGCGGCCTGTCGCGGCGCATCATCGACCTGGCGCGCGCCTTCGTGGGGCATATCCGCGGCGGGCTGGGCTTCGTGGTGATTGGCGCGGCCGTGCTGTTGGCGTCCATGAGCGGTTCGGCCATTGCCGACACGGCGGCGCTGGCCACCATCCTGCTGCCGATGATGCGCGAGCAGAAATACCCGATGAGCTACAGCGCGGGCCTGCTGGCGTCTGGCGGCATCATCGCGCCGATCATCCCGCCGTCCATGCCGTTCGTGATCTACGGGGTGACGACGAATACCTCGATCAGCAAGCTGTTCCTCTCAGGCGTGGCACCGGGCCTGATGATGGGCATCTTCCTGATTGGCGCCTGGGCCTGGATTGCGCGCCGCCACGACCTGCCCTCGATGGAGCGTGTGGCGTGGGGCCCGCGCATGAAGGCGCTGGCGAAGAGCTTCTGGGCCATGATGATGCCGGTCATCATCCTGGGCGGCCTGCGCGGCGGCATTTTCACGCCCACCGAGGCCGCCGTGGTCGCCGCCGTGTATGCGCTGCTGGTGTCCATGTTCGTGTACCGCGAACTGAACTGGTCGCAGCTGTACGACGTGTTCCTGGCCGCAGGCAAGACCACGGCGGTGGTCATGTTCCTGTGCGGCGCCGCCACCGTCACGGCCTACATGATCACCCTGGCCGACCTGCCCAACATGCTGGCCGACAGCTTCGCCGGCGTGATGGGCAACCCCGTGCTGTTCATGGCGCTGATGATGACCTTCCTGTTGGTGGTGGGCACGGCCATGGACCTCACGCCCACCATCCTGATCTTCGGCCCCGTCTGCGCGCCGCTGGCCGCCAAGGCAGGCATCGACCCCGTGTACTTCGGCTTCATGTTCATCTATGTGGGCTGCATCGGCCTGATCACGCCGCCCGTGGGCACGGTGCAGAACGTGGTGGCGGGCGTGGGCCGCCTGCGCATGGAGACCGTGATCCGCGGCACCACGCCGTTCCTGGCCGTGTATGTGCTGCTGGCGGTCCTGTTCACGCTGTTCCCGGCCCTCATCACCGCGCCGCTGCGCTGGATGCACTGAGCTTTTCATCCCTTTTCACCCTGACTGTCCAAAGGAGACTTCCCATGCGTATCCGCTTTGCTCTTGCCGGCCTCGTGGCCGCACTCGTTGCCACCGGCGCTGCACAGGCGCAGGACTTCAAGCCGCGCATCGTGCGTTTCGGCTATGGCCTGGTGGACAACTCCAACCAGGGCCGCGCGGCCCGCATGTTTGCGCAAGAGGTGGAAAAGGCCACCGGCGGCAAGATGAAGGTGCGCGCCATTGGCAACGCCTCGCTGGGTTCCGACACGCAGATGCAGCAGGCGCTGATCGGTGGCGCGCAGGAGATGATGGTGGGCTCCACCGCCACGCTGGTGGGCCTGGTGCCGGAGATGGCTGTGTGGGACACGCCGTTCCTCTTCAGCAACGCCAAGGAAGCCGATGTGGTGCTGGACGGCCCCGTGGGCGACAAGATCAAGGCCAAGCTGGAAGCCAAGGGCATGGTGGGCCTGGTGTACTGGGAGAACGGTTTCCGTAACCTCACCAACAGCAAGCGCCCCGTCGCCAAGCTGGAAGACCTGAACGACATCAAGCTGCGCGTGATGCAGAACAACGTGTTCCTCGACAGCTTCAAGGCCCTGGGCGCCAACGCCGTGCCGCTGCCGTTCTCCGAGCTGTTCACCGCGTTGGAAACGCGCGCCGTGGACGGCCAGGAGAACCCCTACAACACCATCGTCTCCAGCAAGTTCTACGAGGTGCAGAAGTACCTCACGGTGACCAACCACGTGTACAGCCCCTGGATCGTCACGGTGAGCAAGAAATGGTGGGACGGCCTGTCCGCCGCCGAGAAGAAGGTGCTGCAGGACGCCGCTATCAAGAGCCGTGATTTCGAGCGCAAGGACACGCGTGAAGAGGCCGCCAAGGCCCTGGCCGACCTGAAGGGCAAGGGCATGCAGGTCAACGAGCTGTCGGCCGCCGAGGCCAACCGCATGCGCGAAAAGCTGGTCAGCGTGAACGCGGGCATCGCCAAGTCGGTGGGCCAGCAGACCTGGGACGAGGTGAACGCCGCCGTCCAGCAGGCGCGCAACGCCAAGTAAGCGCAGGGTGGGGCAGGCGGCGGCGCCTGCCCTCGGTTCCCCGCCATGTGCCCTCGGCCTACACCTGTGTCGCCCACTGGCGCGTAGGATTCCGGGGGCAATGCTTGCCCGCAGTCGTTTTCTGCAACCTTCCCACAGCCGCCCTCGCGCCACCCAGCATGCCCCTGCACGACACCGTCCACACCGTCACCGAGCGCATCCGCCAGCGCAGCGCCCCTACGCGCGGCGCCTATCTGCAGCAGCTTGAGTTCCAGGCGCGCCGCGACCGCGGTGCAGACCGCCTGGGTTGCGCCAATGTGGCCCACGCCTTCGCCGGCATGCCTGGCAACGACAAGCTGCGTGTGGTGGTCCAGAAGGCACCCAACATCGGCATCGTCACGGCGTACAACGACATGCTGTCGGCCCATGCGCCGCTGCAGCATTACCCGGACCTGATCAAGGACGAGGTGCGCAAGCGCGGGGCCACGGCCCAGGTGGCCGGCGGCGTACCCGCCATGTGCGATGGCGTGACGCAGGGCACACCCGGCATGGAGTTGAGCCTGTTCAGCCGCGACGTGATCGCCATGGCCACGGCCGTGGCGCTGAGCCACGACGTGTTCGATGGCGCGCTCATGCTCGGTGTGTGCGACAAGATCGTGCCTGGTCTGCTGGTGGGTGCGCTGCAGTTCGGCCATCTGCCCACGGTGTTCGTGCCGGCGGGGCCGATGACTTCGGGCCTGTCCAACAGCGCCAAGGCCAAGGTGCGAGAGCAGGCCGCGCAAGGTCTGGTGGGCCGCGGTGAACTGCTGGAGGCCGAGATGGCCGCTTACCACTCGCCGGGCACCTGCACCTTCTACGGCACGGCCAACAGCAACCAGATGATGCTGGAGGCCATGGGCCTGCATGTGCCGGGCACGGCCTTCGTGAACCCGGGCCAGGCGCTGCGCCAGGAACTCACGCGCGAGGCAGCACGCACGGTGCTGGGCGACAAGGGGGCGTCATGCCCACCTATCGGGCGCGTGGTAGACGAGCGCGCTATCGTCAACGCCATGGTGACGCTGCTGGCCACGGGAGGATCCACCAACCACCTGATCCACTGGGTGGCTGTGGCGCGCGCGGCGGGCCTCGTGATCGACTGGGACGACTTTTCCGCCCTGTCCGCCGTCGTGCCGTTGCTGGCGCGCGTGTACCCCAACGGCAGCGCGGACGTGAACCAATTCCAGGCCGCCGGCGGCCCCGGCTATGTGATCCGCGAGTTGCTCGATGCCGGGCTGATGCACGAGGATGTACTTACCGTTCGCCCTGGAGGTATCCGCGAATACACGCGCGAGCCGCAGGGAACCGCCGATCAGCGACTGCACTGGGCCGACATCGGCGCCTCGCGTGACGACAGCGTGCTGCGCCCTGCGGCCGACCCTTTCAGCGCCACGGGCGGCCTCAAGCTGCTGTCGGGCAACCTGGGGCGCAGCGTGATCAAGGTCTCCGCCGTGCCGCCCGACCGGCATGTGGTGCAGGCGCCTGCACGCGTGTTTGCCTCGCAGGGCGAACTGCAGCAGGCCTTCCAGGCCGGCGAACTGGACCGGGACGTGGTCTGCGTGGTGCGCTGGCAGGGTCCCCAGGCCAATGGCATGCCAGAACTGCACAAGCTCACCCCGCCGCTGGCCGTGCTGCAGGGCAAGGGCTACAAGGTGGCGCTGGTCACCGACGGCCGCATGAGCGGCGCCTCGGGCAAGGTGCCTGCGGCCATCCACGCATCGCCCGAGGCGCATGCCGGCGGCCCGCTGGCGCTGGTGCGCGACGGTGACGTCATCCGGCTGGATGCCGTGGCGGGCACGCTCGATGTGCTGGTCGATGCGGCCGAATGGCAGGCGCGCACGCCTGCCACCGTGCCGCCTGGCTTGCTGCAGGACAACGCACGCGGTTGGGGGCGCGAACTGTTCGCCGGCATGCGGCGCAATGCGCTCAGCGCGGAAGAGGGAGCCTGCACATGGCTGTGACGCAACCCACCCTCACGGCGCTCGATGTGATGCGCGATGCGCCCGTGATCCCGGTCATCGTTCTGCACGACGTGCGGCATGCCGTGCCAATGGCGCGCGCGCTGGTCGCCGGTGGTATCCGCATGCTGGAGGTGACGTTTCGCACGCCGCAAGCCCTCGAATGCATGCGGGCCATCGCCGCGGAAGTGCCCGATGCCGTGGTCGGCGCAGGCACCGTACGCACCAGTGCTGATGCGGCTGCTGCCGCGCGCGCCGGGGCGCGGTTTGCCGTCAGTCCGGGTTTTACGCCCGCCGTAGGCCGCGCCTGCCGCGATGCGGGCTTGCCGCTACTGCCGGGCGTGGCCACGGGCAGCGAGATCATGACGGCGCAGGAAGAGGGCTTCTCTGCGCTCAAGTTCTTCCCTGCGGTGCAGGCGGGCGGTACGGCCATGCTGAAAGCGTGGCAGGGGCCGTTTGGCGACGTGGCGTTCTGTCCGACGGGTGGAATCCAGCCCGGCAATGCGGCGGAGTTTCTGGCGCTCAAGAACGTGGCCTGCGTGGGCGGGTCGTGGCTGGTGCCCGCGGATGCGCTGGAGCAGGGCGACTGGTCCCGCATCACCCGTCTAGCGCGCGAAGCCAGCGCGTTGCAGCGGGTTTGATGAATACAAGTAAAAATGGGCTGTAGCGCTTTGTGGATAAGCGCTAACAGCTATTAAAGAAAGAGCAAACTAGCGCAGGCCGGTGCCTGCGCCGGCATCGCTCTTGCGCTCGATCAATTCAATCTTGTAACCGTCAGGGTCGGTCACAAAGGCGATCACCGTGGTGCCGCCCTTGACCGGCCCGGCTTCGCGCGTCACGGTGCCGCCGGCGGCCTTGATCTTCTCGCAGGCGGCGTAGGCGTCGGGCACGCCCAGGGCAATGTGGCCGTAGGCTGTGCCCATCTCATAGCTTTCCACCCCCCAGTTGTACGTCAGCTCGATCTCGGCCTGGCCGGGGTTGCCGCCCTCGAAGCCCAGAAAGGCCAGAGAGTATTTGTACTCAGGGTTTTCGGAGGTGCGCAGCAACTGCATGCCCAGCACCTGGGTGTAGAAATCGATGGAGCGCTGGAGATTGCCAACGCGCAGCATGGTGTGCAGAAGTCTCATGGCATGGATTGTGCCGTCAACCCAAAGACCCAGCGGCCTGTTGCGCTGAGTGATGGGCTGGGCTAGACCGGCACGGTGTAGTTGAGCGTCATGCGGCCGCCGTCCACGGTGACGATCTCGCCGGTCACATAACTGGCGGCGTCGCTGGCGAGCCATGCCACCACATCAGCGACCTCCGAAGGCTCACCCAGGCGCTTCATCGGCGTGCGGCTCAGGATCTTGAGCCGGGCCTCGTCGCTCGTCAGCACGGCCTTCGCGGCGAGTTCCGTGGCAATGGTGCCGGGCGCCACCGCGTTCACGCGGATACCACGGTCCGCCAGCGCCAGCGCCATCACGCGGGTGAGCTGATTGATGCCACCCTTGCTCACGTTGTAGCTGGCGATGTTCGGAATGGCCAAAACGCCGTTGACGGAACTCATGTTCACGATGCTGCCGCCGCCCGAGCGCACCATTTCGCGTGCCACGGCCTGGCCCATGAGAAAGGCACCCTTGAGGTTCACGCGCAGTACCGCGTCGAAGTCTTCCTCGGTCACCTCCAGAAAATTCGCAGCGCGGAAGATACCCGCGTTGTTGACCAATACATCGATGCGCCCGTGCAGCGCCATGGTTTGACCTACCAGGGCATCCACTTCGGACTTGTTGCCCACATCGCAATGAATGTAGGCGGCTTGCGGCACCGCATCGGCAAGAGCACGTCCGCGGGCATCATCCATGTCTGCGATCACCACCTTGGCACCGTCGCGCGCCAGCCTGCGCACGCAGGCCTCGCCAATGCCCTGGGCACCGCCCGTGACAATACACACGCGACCGTGATGGCCGAAGGAGATAGTTGACGTGGAGAGTGTTTGGGACATGCCAGCCATCGTAGTCAATTGACAAGGGCCGGTCACTGAACGTTTACGCGGAGGGTGGGATCGTTCCCTGAGCTGGGTGCGGATGTGGGGGTTGTGGCGACGGATACTCAGCTGCCAGTTTGGTAGATACGATGTATATTATGTTAAATAATTGAACTGACTAGTCTTGCCGCTTACTCGAGGGCGTACCAAAAAAACGTACCCAGCTGGTGGCACCCTGATTCTTCAGAGCGCGCACCCTCTGCACAAAACAGCGCATGCAGATTAAGCACCGCAAGCAGTTTCTGTGGTGGTTTGGTTGGGCGTACCCTTCAACCCCAGTTTGGCCAGCAATTGGGTGTCGGCCTCTACATCCGGGTTGCCCGTCACGAGCAGCTTGTCGCCATAGAAGATGGAATTGGCACCCGCCAAGAAGCACAAAGCCTGCACCGCGTCGCCAAGCTGCTGGCGGCCGGCGGACAAGCGTACGCGAGCCTTGGGCATGGTGATGCGGGCCACCGCGATCACGCGCACGAAGTCCAGCGGGTCCACCGGCTCGCTGTTGGCCAACGGTGTTCCGGCAACACGCACCAGGCTGTTGATGGGCACCGACTCCGGATACGGGTTTAGGTTGGCCAACTGCGCGATGAGACCCGCGCGGTGCACCGGCGCTTCGCCCATGCCAACGATGCCGCCGCAGCACACGTTGATGCCTGCGTCGCGCACATGGCGCAGCGTATCCAGCCGGTCCTGGTACTGGCGCGTGCTGACCACGTCGCTGTAGTACTCGGGGGCCGTGTCCAGGTTGTGGTTGTAGTAGTCCAGTCCGGCATCCTTCAGCGCCTGGGCCTGGTGCGACTGCAACATGCCCAGCGTGGCGCAGGTCTGCAGGCCGAGGTCCTTCACGGCGGTGATCAGCTCGCTCATCTTTTCGATGTCGCGGTCCTTCGGTGCTCGCCAGGCGGCGCCCATGCAAAAGCGCGTCGCGCCGGCGTCCTTGGCGGCTTGCGCTGCCTGGGTTACCTCCTGCACGCTCATGAGTTTTTCGGCCTTCACGCCGGTATCGAACTCCGCCGACTGGGGGCAGTAGCCGCAGTTTTCCGGACAGCCGCCTGTTTTCACGGACAGCAGCGTGGCCAATTCGATGTCGCCCTGGGGCCAATGTGCGCGGTGCGTGGCCTGCGCGCGCCAGAGCAGTTCCATGAATGGAAGATCGAGGAGCTCCTGTACCGCTTGAATGCTCCAGCCCTCCCCTCGCTGCATCACAACACTCCCGGCAACGCGAGGATGAAACTGCAGTGTCTGGGTTGTATGCGGGGCTGTCGTGGCTGAGGTCATCAAATTTCTCCGGTTCTGCGGTCGCCACTGCTGGGCGCTGCTCCTGATTGTGTAAAGGCTTGAGTGGTCTGTGAAGCCTTAGCGTTCAAAAATCAGGATGAAAAGAGATGCGTCCAAAAGTGGCCTATTTGCGTTATTTTTAATGCATCTTGAGAGCATATAGATGAAAAATGGGGAATGAAGATGGAAGAAGTAAGTCGTGTTATTCATCTGCCATCAACTCCCCAGTAACTCCCCCTAATTGCCAGAAAAACCACGCTGTTTTTGCTGAAGATGCGGCATGGCCATAAAAAAAGCCCTGGTCGCATGGACCAGGGCTCTCTTGCTTTTCAGCAGTCAGGCGGTTGCGTCGAAGTTTGTCCTTTTCAACCCAACGCCGCGATCACCTCGGGCGGCGCCTGCACCAGTTCGATCAGGACACCCTCCCCGGCGATCGGGAACTCGTCATTGCTCTTGGGATGCAGGAAGGTGATGTCGTAGCCCGCCGCGCCTTTGCGGATACCCCCGGGCGCAAAGCGCACACCCTGTGCGGTCAGCCATTCCACCGCCTTGGGCAGGTCATCGATCCACAGGCCGATGTGGTTCAGCGGCGTGGCGTGCACGGCAGGCTTTTTCTCGATGTCCAGGGGCTGCATGATGTCCACCTCCACCTTGAAGGCGCCCTGCCCCATGGCAAGGATGTCCTCGTCCACGTTCTCTCGCTCGCTCTGGAAGGTACCCGTCTGCGTGAGGCCGAGCATGTCCACCCACAAGGTCTTCATGCGCTGCTTGTCGGTGCCGCCGATGGCCACCTGCTGGATGCCCAGCACTTTGAAGGGGCGTGTCATCCATTTACTCCTTTATTGATAGCTGCTAGCGCTTACAGGGCAAGCGTTAGGCGCTGTTTTCATTGAAATTCCAGGATGACCTGATCCACCGCCAGCGATTCACCCTTGCCCGCAACGATCTTGCCCACCACGCCGTCCTGCGCCGCGAAGAGGATGTTCTCCATCTTCATGGCCTCGATCACGGCCAGCTTCTCGCCGGCCTGCACCTTCTGGCCCGGCTGCACCGCGACGTCCACCAGCAGGCCCGGCATGGGCGACAGCAGGAACTTGGACAGGTCCGGCGGTGCCTTGAAGGGCATGAGCTGGTGCAACTTTGCGCCCAGCGGCGACAGCACCAGCGCGTCGATCTGCGTACCGTTGTGGCTGATGCGCAGCGCCAGCGGGTTCTTGGCCGTACCGCGCTCCACCTGCGCCGTGAAGCCCTTGCCGTTGCACTGGCCCTGCACGCGGATGTCGCCCAGGCCGGCCGTACTGCTGATGCGGTAGGTGGTGTTGCCGATGGTCACGGCGCTGGAGCGGCTCTCTGGCTCATAGTCGGTGACCGTCACTTCATGGTGGATGTTGTTGCCCTGTGCGCCCAGCACCACCACGGTGAACTGCGCGCCCACCTGCACCTCATGACCCGTGAGCTGGCCGCTGATGCCCGATGCACGCGCGCGGTAGCGGCGGTTCATGTACGCCGCCAGCGCCACCAGGAACAGCGGATCGTCGTGCGGCACGTCTTCGGCGGCGAAGCCCTTGCCGTAGTGCTCCGCAATGAAGCCGGTGTTGAACTGGCCGGCCACGAACTTCGGGTGCGCCAGCAGCGCCGCCTGGAAAGGGATGTTGCTGCTGATGCCGCGGATCACGAAGCCGTTGAGCGCGGCGCGCATCTTTTCGATGGCGTCGTTGCGGTCCTGGCCGTGCACGATGAGCTTGGCGATCATCGAGTCGTAGTACATCGGGATCTCCCCGCCTTCGAACACACCCGTGTCCACGCGCACGCCATACTTCTTGGTCGTGTCGCCCTGGAACATGGACTCCTCCGGCGCCTGGAAACGCACGAGGCGTCCGGTGGAGGGCAGAAAGTTGCGGAACGGGTCCTCGGCGTTGATGCGGCACTCGATGGCCCAGCCGTCGCGCTTCACGTCTTCCTGGCGGATGGCGAGCTTTTCGCCGGCGGCCACGCGGATCATGAGTTCCACCAGATCCAGGCCGGTGATGCACTCGGTCACCGGGTGCTCCACCTGCAGGCGGGTGTTCATCTCCAGGAAGTAGAAGTCCTGGTCCTTGCCGACCACAAACTCCACCGTGCCGGCGCTTTGGTAGCCCACGGCCTTAGCCAGGGCCACGGCCTGCTCGCCCATGGCCTGGCGGGTGGCGTCGCTGATGAAGGGGGACGGCGCCTCCTCGATCACCTTTTGGTGGCGGCGCTGGATGGAGCATTCGCGCTCGTTCAGGTAGATCACGTTGCCGTGGGCGTCGCCCAGCACCTGGATCTCGATGTGGCGCGGCTCCTGCACGAACTTCTCGATGAAGATGCGGTCGTCGCCAAAACTGTTGCGCGCTTCGTTCTGGCAACTGGCAAAGCCTTCAAAGGCTTCCTTGTCATTGAACGCCACGCGCAGGCCCTTGCCGCCGCCACCGGCCGAGGCCTTGATCATCACCGGGTAGCCGATGCCCTTGGCGATCTCCACCGCGGCCTCGGGCCCGGCGATGGGGTCGTTGTATCCGGGGATGGTGTTCACACCCGCCTGGTTGGCCAGCTTCTTGGAAGCGATCTTGTCGCCCATGGCGGCGATCGCCGCATGCTTGGGGCCAATGAAGACGATGCCCTCCTCCTCCACCCGCTTGGCGAAGGCTTCGTTCTCGGACAGGAAGCCGTAGCCTGGGTGCACGGCCTGCGCGCCGGTCTGCTTGCAGGCGGCAATGATCTTGTCGGCCAGCAGATACGACTCGCGGCTGGGCGCAGCGCCGATGTGCACGGCCTCGTCGGCCAGCTTGACATGGCGCGCGTCCTTGTCGGCGTCGGAGTAGACGGCCACGGTGGCAATGCCCATCTTGCGGGCGGTTGCGATGACGCGGCAGGCGATTTCGCCACGGTTGGCGATCAGGATTTTGGTGAACATTCTCACAACCCGTTTTCTTGAATGATTTGCTTCAGTTGCTGAAGGGCTTCAGGACTGAATCGAAGACTTTGACTCTTTTTCCCAGGGAGCGCGCGCCCGGCAGAACCGTATGTGTCTAGCTGCAAGCACTTCCCATCGTCTGTGATGACTACGGTGTAAGTGCATTCAACTGTCGAGTGCTTTGCGACCGACTGCAGTGGCTGCGCTTTGATATTTGCGATCAGCGCCATGCCAACTCTCCTTTACAGCGGAATGTTCCCGTGCTTGCGCCACGGGTTATCAAGCTGCTTGTTCTTGAGCATGGCCAGGCTGCGGCAGATGCGCTTGCGTGTCTCATGCGGCAGGATCACGTCGTCGATGAAGCCGCGTGCGCCGGCGACGAACGGGTTGGCAAAGCGCGCCTTGTACTCAGCCTCGCGGGCGGCCAGCTTGGCGGGGTCGTTCTTATCCTCGCGGAAGATGATCTCCACCGCGCCCTTGGCGCCCATCACGGCGATCTCGGCGTTCGGCCAGGCCAGGTTCACGTCGCCGCGCAGATGCTTGGAGCTCATCACGTCGTACGCCCCGCCGTAGGCCTTGCGCGTGATGACGGTGATCTTCGGCACCGTGCACTCGGCGTACGCGTAGAGCAGCTTGGCGCCGTGCTTGATGATGCCTCCGTACTCCTGGCTGGTGCCTGGCATGAAACCGGGCACGTCCACGAAGGTGATGACGGGGATGTTGAACGCATCGCAGAAGCGCACGAAGCGTGCGGCCTTGATAGAGCTCTTGATGTCCAGGCAACCCGCCAGTACCAGCGGCTGGTTGGCCACGATGCCCACGGTCTGCCCTTCCATGCGCGCGAAGCCAATGAGGATGTTCTTGGCGTAGTCGGGTTGCAGCTCAAAGAAGTCACCGTCGTCCACCGTCTTGACGATCAGCTCCTTCATGTCATACGGCTTGTTGGGGTTGTCGGGCACCAGCGTGTCCAGCGACAGGTCGGCGCGGTCGGCCGGGTCGTTGCTCGGGCGCACGGGCGCCTTTTCCTTGTTGTTGAGCGGCAGGTAGTTGTACAGGCGGCGCAGCATCATCAGCGCCTCCACGTCGTTCTCGAAGGCCATGTCGGCCACGCCGCTCTTGGTGGTGTGCGTGATGGCGCCGCCCAGCTCTTCGGCCGTGACCTCTTCGTGCGTGACGGTCTTCACGACCTCGGGGCCGGTCACGAACATGTACGAGCTGTCCTTGACCATGAAGATGAAGTCGGTCATGGCCGGGCTGTATACCGCTCCGCCCGCGCAGGGGCCCATGATCATGCTGATCTGCGGGATCACGCCGGACGCCAGCACATTCTTCTGGAACACGTCGGCATAGCCACCCAGGGAAGCCACACCCTCCTGGATGCGCGCGCCGCCCGAGTCGTTCAGGCCGATCACCGGCGCACCGACCTTCATGGCCTGGTCCATGACCTTGCAGATCTTCTCGGCGTGGGTCTCGGACAGCGCGCCGCCGAACACCGTGAAGTCCTGGCTGAACACGAACACCAGGCGGCCGTTGATCATGCCGTAGCCGGTGACCACGCCGTCACCGGGGATCTTGGTGTTCTCCATGCCGAAGTCCGTGCAGCGGTGCTCCACGAACATGTCCCATTCCTCGAAGGTGCCGTCGTCCAGCAGCAGCTCGATGCGCTCGCGCGCGGTGAGCTTGCCCTTCTTGTGCTGGGCGTCGATGCGCTTCTGGCCACCGCCCAGGCGGGCGAGTTCGCGCTTTTTCTCCAGTTGATCCAGGATGTCTTGCATGGTCGCTCTTTCAGTGAAGTGCTATTTAAATAGTAGCTTGCAGCGCTTGTCCAGATTGCGCTGCGAGCAGATTTCGTGCTGCAGTGGAGGCCGCTACGCGCCCCGCGGCCACGTCCTGCTGCAGGCGGGGCAGCAGCTCGCGCACCTGCGGGTGCTGGCGGAAGGCCTGCTTCAAGCCCGCGTCGATGCGCTCCCACATCCACGCCAGGGATTGCCGCTCGCGCCGCGCGGCCAGGCGGCCGTTGGCCGTCTGCAGGCGGCGGAACTCCTGCACCGCGGCCCAGAAGCCATCCACCCCCTCGCCTTTCAGCGCGCTAAGCGTGATGACCTTCGGCGTCCACAGGGATTCGTCGTGGTGCGCATGCTCGGGGTTGCCATGCATGGACAGCAGGCGCAGGCTGGAAGTGATCTGCGCCTGCGCGCGTGTGGCGGCGTGCGGGTCGATGTCGGCCTTGTTGATGACCACCAGGTCGGCCAGCTCCATCACGCCCTTCTTGATGGCCTGCAGGTCGTCGCCCGCGTTGGGCAACTGCAGCACGCAGAACATGTCGGTCATGCCCTGCACGGCGATCTCGCTCTGGCCCACGCCCACGGTCTCGATGATGACCACGTCATAGCCCGCAGCCTCGCACACCAGCATGGCCTCGCGCGTCTTCTCGGCCACGCCGCCCAGCGTGCCGCTGGACGGGCTGGGGCGGATGTAGGCATCGGGGTGGACCGACAGGTGCTCCATGCGCGTCTTGTCACCGAGGATGGAGCCGCCCGAGACGGTGGATGACGGGTCGATGGCCAGCACCGCCACCTTGAGGCCTTGTCCGATCAGGTGCAGGCCCAAGGCTTCGATGAAGGTGCTCTTGCCCACGCCAGGCACGCCGCTGATGCCGAGGCGAAACGCGCGGCCCGTGTGCGGCAGCAGCGCGGTGAGCAGTTCGTCGCCCTGCGTGCGATGGTCGGCCCGCGTGGATTCCAGCAGCGTGATGGCCTTGGCCATGGCGCGGCGCCGCACGGCGGGCGCGCCGTGCAGGATGCCTTCGTGCAACTGCTGGGGGGTCACTGCGCCTGCGCCTTCTTGATTTGCTCCAGCACATCCTTGGCGCTGGCCGGGATCGGCGTGCCGGGACCATAGACGCCCTTGACGCCTGCACCGTAGAGGAAGTCGTAGTCCTGCGCGGGCACCACGCCGCCCACGAAGACGATGATGTCGTCGGCGCCCTGCTTTTTCAGTTCTTCGATGATGGCGGGCACCAGCGTCTTGTGGCCCGCGGCCAGGGTGGAGACGCCCACCGCGTGCACGTCGTTCTCGATGGCCTGGCGCGCGCACTCCTCGGGGGTCTGGAACAGCGGGCCCATGTCCACATCGAACCCCAGGTCGGCAAAGGCCGTGGCCACCACCTTGGCACCGCGGTCGTGGCCGTCTTGGCCGAGCTTGGCGATCATCACGCGCGGGCGGCGACCGAGCTGTTCGGCGGCCTGATCGATTTCACCCTTGAGCTTTTCCCAGCCTTCGGCCGAGTCGTAGGCAGCAGCGTACACACCGGTCACCTTTTGCGTATCGGCGCGGTGGCGCCCGAAGATTTTTTCCAGCGCGTCGGACACCTCGCCCACCGTGGCGCGTGCGCGAATCGCCTGGATCGACAGATCCAGCAGGTTGCCCTGGCCGCTTTCTGCCGCAGAAGTAAGAGCGGCCAGCGCTTGTTGGACCTGGGTTTGATCGCGTTTTGCCTTGATGGCGTTGAGGCGCGCGATCTGGTTCTCGCGCACCTTGACGTTGTCCACCTCAAGGATGTCCACCGGGTCTTCCTTGGCAAGCTTGTACTTGTTCACGCCGACGATGACTTCCTTGCCCGAATCGATGCGCGCCTGCTTTTCCGCAGCCGCGGCCTCGATCTTGAGCTTGGCCCAGCCGGAGTCCACGGCGGCGGTCATGCCGCCCATCGCCTCGACCTCTTCGATGATCTTCCAGGCGGCGTCGGCCATGTCCTGGGTGAGCTTTTCCATCATGTAGGAGCCGGCCCAGGGGTCGATCACGTTGGTGATGTGGGTCTCTTCCTGGATGATGAGCTGCGTGTTGCGCGCAATGCGTGCGCTGAATTCGGTGGGCAGCGCGATGGCTTCGTCCAGCGCGTTGGTGTGCAGGCTTTGCGTGCCGCCGAACACGGCCGCCATGGCCTCGATGGTGGTGCGCACCACGTTGTTGTAGGGGTCCTGCTCGGTGAGCGACCAGCCTGAGGTCTGGCAGTGCGTGCGCAGCATCAAGCTCTTGGGGTTCTTGGCGTTGAAACCCTTCATGATGCGGCACCACAGCAGGCGCGCGGCGCGCATCTTGGCGATCTCCAGGTAGAAGTTCATGCCGATCGCCCAGAAGAACGACAGGCGCCCGGCGAAATCGTCCACGTCCATGCCCTTGGCGATGGCCGTCTTCACGTATTCCTTGCCGTCGGCCAAGGTGAAGGCCAGTTCCAGCGCCTGGTTGGCGCCGGCTTCCTGCATGTGGTAGCCCGAGATCGAGATCGAGTTGAACTTGGGCATGTTCTTGCTCGTGTACTCGATGATGTCGCCGATGATGCGCATCGACGGCTTGGGCGGATAGATGTAGGTGTTGCGGACCATGAACTCCTTGAGGATGTCGTTCTGGATGGTCCCGGCCAGCTTGTCCTGGCTCACGCCCTGCTCCTCGGCTGCCACCACGTAGCCGGCCAGCACGGGCAGCACGGCGCCGTTCATGGTCATGGAAACAGACACCTTGTCCAGCGGAATGCCGTCGAACAGGATCTTCATGTCCTCCACGCTGTCGATGGCGACGCCCGCCTTGCCCACGTCGCCCGTCACGCGCGGGTGGTCGCTGTCGTAGCCGCGGTGCGTGGCCAGGTCAAAGGCCACCGACACGCCCTGCCCCCCCGCGGCCAGGGCCTTGCGGTAGAAGGCGTTGGATTCTTCGGCCGTGGAGAAACCGGCGTACTGGCGGATGGTCCAGGGGCGCACGGCGTACATGGTGGCCTGCGGGCCGCGCAGGTAGGGCTCGAAGCCCGGCAGCGTGTTGGCGTATGGCAGGTCCTGCGTGTCTTGCGCCGTGTACAGGGGCTTCACGCTGATGCCGTCGGGCGTCACCCAGTTCAGGGCATTCACGTCGCCGCCGGGCGCGGACTTGGCCGCGGCCTTGGCCCAGGCGGCAAGGTCGGCGGACTGGAAGATGGGATCAGGATGGCTGCTCATGGCGGGGGCGCTTTCGCAAAGATGGCAAAGAGATGTGGTTATGCGTGCTGCGTTTTCGCAATTTTGCGGAGTTTACCTGATCTGTAATTATTAATTCTTAGTTTTTTTCAGGTACAGTCCGCCCATGTCAGCCGTCACCCTCACTCCCCGCGCACTCTATGAACAAGTGGCGGAGCAACTGCGCCAGCGCATCTTCCGGCGCGAGCTGGAGCCTGGCAGCTGGATCGACGAGCTGAAGATCGCCGAGGAGTTCGGCATCAGCCGCACGCCTTTGCGCGAAGCACTCAAGGTACTGGCGGCGGAAGGCCTGGTCACCATGAAGGTGCGCCGCGGCGCCTACGTGACCGAGATGTCCGACAAGGACCTGCACGATGTCTACCACCTGCTCAGCCTGCTGGAGAGCGACGCGGCAGGCGTGGTGGCCGCCCGTGCCACGCCGGAGCAACTGCGCGAACTGGAGCAGCTGCATGCCGACCTGGCCGCCGCCGTGCAGGACCGCGACCGCTTCTTCACCATCAATGAGCGCATCCACATGCGCCTGCTGGAGATGGCCGACAACCGCTGGCGCAGCCAGATGGTGGCCGACCTGCGCAAGGTCATGAAGCTCAACCGCCACAACTCGCTGCTCAAGCAGGGACGCATCGAGGATTCGCTGGCCGAGCACGAAACCATCCTGGCCGCGCTGCGCGCGCGCGACCCGCAGGCCACCGTGGCCGCCATGTCCGCGCATTTCGCGCATGGGCTGGAGGCAGCGGGCTGACCGGGCCCGCCCCTCATCCGCCGTTCTTTTTTCCGTCGCGCGAGCGACAAGTTTGCGAACGATCGTGCGAAAACGCGCGTGCCCGGCCTATGATTCCGCTTTTTGCCCGGCGGCTTGGCTCCGCAATGGCGCCCAACCCTGCCGGCACGCACTGCACGTATTGCACGCATGAATTCCCCCACCCCTGACCTGCGCGGCGTGCAGACGCTGCCCGAACTGCTGGCGTTCCGCGCCGCCCTCACTCCCCACAGCGAGGCCTACCGTGCCTGCGACCCCGGCACCGGCCAGTGGATCAGCCTGACCTGGGCACAGACCCAGGAGCGCGTGCAGCAGTGCAGCCGCGCCATTGCCGCATCGGGCCTGCCACAGGGGGCGCGCATCGCCATCCTGCTGCCCAACGGGCTGGATGCCATGAGCATCGACCAGGCCGTGATGGCCACGGGCTGTGTGCCCGTGCCTCTGCATGCCATCGACAATCCGGGCAGCATCGCCTACATCCTGGCGGATGCCGAGGTGTCGCTGCTCGTCGTGGAAGAGCCAGAGCAATGGCGGCGCATCCGCGACGTGGGCATGCCGCTTCCGCACCTGATGGGCGTGGTGACGACCAACGCCAGCACCGGCCTGCCCACCGCCGCCGAGCAGGACGTACCGGTCGCACCGCTGGCTGCCTGGCTGCAGCATGCCGCGGCAGATACGCCGCTGCCCCCGCCGCCCGGCCCTGAGGATCTGGCGGCGATCGTCTACACCAGCGGCACCACCGGCAAGCCCAAGGGGGTGATGCTCAGCCATGCCAACGTGGTGGCCGACGTGAAGGCGGTGCTGGAGCGCATCGCCCCCACGCCACAGGATGTGTTCCTGTCCTTCCTGCCGCTGTCGCACACCTTTGAGCGCACAGGCGGCTACTACCTGCCCATGGCCTCGGGCAGTTGCGTGGTCTACGCGCGCTCGGTGGCGCAACTGGCGGAGGACTTGAAGAATGTGCGCCCCACGGTGCTGGTGTCGGTGCCGCGCATCTATGAACGCGTGCATGCCAAGCTCATCGAGACGCTGTCGCCCTCGCCCTTGAAGATGCAGCTGTTCCAGGCCGCGCAGGCCGTGGGCTGGAAGCGGTTTTGCGCCGCGCAGCGCCTGCCAGCACCCCAGGACGACGGCGCGGGTGGCTGGATGCGCGCCCTGCCCTGGCCGCTGTTGCGTGCCCTGGTGGCCAAGCCGCTGTTGGCGCAGTTCGGTGGCCGCGTGCGCGTGGCCGTGAGCGGGGGCGCGCCGCTGTCGCCCACCATCGCGCACTGCTTCCTGGGCCTGGGCCTGCAACTGGTGCAGGGCTACGGCATGACCGAAACCACGCCCGTGGTCAGCGTGAACACGCTGGAGGACAACGACCCGTCCACCGTCGGCCGCGCCTTGCCGGGCGTTGAGGTGCGCATCGGCGAGAACCGCGAACTGCAGGTGCGCGGCCCCATCGTCATGAAGGGCTACTGGAAGCGCCCCGAGGATACGGCCCGCACCGTCTCCGCCGACGGCTGGCTGGGCACAGGCGACCAGGCCGAGATCGTCGACGGCCGCATTCGCATCTTGGGGCGCATCAAGGAAATCATCGTCACCTCCACGGGCGAGAAGGTGCCGCCGGCCGACCTGGAGCTGGCCATCACCGCCGATGCGCTGTTCGAGCAGGCCTTTGTGGTGGGCGAGCAGCGCCCCTTCATCGCCTGCGTGGCCGTGGTGCATGCCGAAGAGTGGCGCCAACTGGCCGGGCAACTGGGGCTGGACGCCAACGACCCTGCCAGCCTTGCGCACCCCAGCGCCCAACGGGCGGCACTGGCGCGCATCGAGAAGCTGGCGGCCGGATTCCCGCGCTACGCGGTGCCACGCGCCGTGCATCTGGTGCGCGAGCCATGGACGATCGAGAACGCGTTCATGACACCCACGCTTAAGCTCAAGCGCACCAACCTCATGGCGCACTACGCGGCCGCCATCGAGGCCATGTACCAAAAGCGCTGATCAGGCCCCCACCGCTTGCAATGACCGCGCAAGCGGGGCCTGGGCCGACTCGGCGTCCCCCTCGCTTCCCGGCACGCGGTAGACGCGCCCGAACCGATTGGCCAGGAAGTCCTCCAGCGCGATCTGCTCTTGCCCGATGAAACCGGCCTGCGGAAGCTGGCCCGCCATGACCAGGTCCAGCGCCGCGCAGATGCCCGCGGCCGTGGTGCGTTGGATGGCGCTGAGCATCTGCCCGCGCACCGATGCGCCCAGGATGTGGGCGGCATAGCTTTCCTGCACCAACCGGCCGTCCCGCTGGCCGCGCGCGCTGGCCAGGATCACGATCACGTCTTGCTGCGTGGTCGGGACGGCGCCGTCCAGCAACTCCTTGAGCAGGTCGCGCCGGTCGCGCAGGCGCAGCTCGTGCAGCAGCAGCTGCAGGATGGCATGGTGGCCGGGGTAGCGCACCGACTTGTAGTCGAGCTGCTGCACGCGCCCCTCCCAGGTCTGGGGCAACGTGCCCAGGCCGCCCGAGGTATTGAAGGCCTCGTATTCCACGCCGTCGATCAGCAGCGTTTCCAACCCGCCGAGCGCAGGCACGCTGGTGCGCCGGCCCTGCACGATGGAGTCGCACGGGTTGCAGTATTCGTTGATCAGGCCCTCGGTGCTCCAGGTCATGGCATAACGCAGGGCGCCCTGGGGGTAGCGCGGTAGCGCCCCCACGCGCAGTTGCAGCCCTTCCACGCGGTCCAAGCGCTGCGCCAGGGCGTTGCCCACCACGCCGATGAAGCCGGGCGCCAGCCCGCACTGCGGCATGAGCGCGCTGCGCGCGCCTTCGGCCAGCGCCTGGATGGCACGGGTGCTGGCCACGTCCTCCGTCAGGTCGAAGTAGTGCACGCCATGGCGTGCACACAGCGTGGCCACCGGCACGGCCTGGTGGAACGGCAGTGCGTTCAGCACCGCATGGTGCCCGGCAATGGCAGCCTCCAGCATGGCGTCGCCCGTCACCTGCAAGGGGGCGGCGCTGTGGACCTGCAGGCGCTTCAGTGCGGCGGCGTCGCGGTCGGCCACGGTGAGCGTGTAGCTGCCCGCGTCCTCCAATAGCAGCGCAATGGCACGGCCGATATGGCCCGCGCCCAGGATCAGTACGCGGTGCGGGTGGGAAGCATTGACGGGATGCAGGCGGGTCATGGCGGTCTCCTTGCGTTGTCGTTCGGTAGAGACATGCTAGGCCGGATCGTTGTCAGTGTGTAGCATTACAAATGTCGATAAAAGCATCAACGATCGTCATATCGACGGCATTGCACGACTTATCGGCAGCATTGGAGATGCCCGTGGAACTGGACGCACTGGACCAACAACTGCTCAGCCTGCTGCAGGCCAACGCACGCGAGGGCACGGCCGAGCTGGCGCGCCGCCTGGGCCTGGCACGCACCACGGTGGTGGCGCGCATTGCGCGGCTGGAGCGTGAAGGGGTGGTCGCCGGCTACGGCGTGCGCCTGGGCCAGCGGCTGGCAGGCAGCGCCGTGCGGGCCTGGTGCGCACTGCGCGTGTTGCCCAAGGCCGGGCCGGCGGTGCTGCAAACGTTGCAGGCCCTGCCCCAGGTGGAAGAGGTTTCGGCGGTGAGCGGGCCGTTCGACTACCTGGTGTTCCTGCGCTGCACCAGCCACGAGCAGCTCGACGGCCTGCTGGACCGCATCGGCCAGCTGGACGGCGTGCAGAACACGCAGACCAGCATCGTGCTCAGCCGCAAGATCGACCGTCGCAGCGTGGGCGGTTGATGCTCTATTAATGAGAGCTGCTAGCGCTTGATGGATAAGCGCTGAGGCCGTTTTCCTTCTGTCATCAGCCCAGCAGCCAACCTGCTGCGCCGCACAACGGCACCACCAGCCACGGCGGCACGCGCGCCCATACCAGCGCGGCAAAGGCCGCCAGTGCCAACGCCAGGTCGGCTGGCGCATGGATGGCGCTGGTCCACACCGGGTGGTAGAGCGCCGCCAGCAGCAGGCCCACCACGGCGGCATTCACGCCCGCCAAGGCCGCCCGGGCACGTGCGTTGTGCCGCAGCCGATCCCAGAACGGTAGCGCGCCCGCCACCAGCAGGAATGCTGGCACGAAGATCGCCACCAGGCATACGGCCGCGCCCAGCCAGCCGCCCGCGCCGTGGCCTGCCGCCGCGCCCAGAAAGGCCGCAAAGGTGAACAGCGGCCCCGGCACCGCCTGCGCCAATCCATAGCCTGCCAGGAAATCGTCGGCCGCCACCCAGCCGGTGGCCACCACCTCGGCCTGCAACAGCGGCAGCACGACGTGGCCGCCGCCGAACACCAGGGCGCCGGCGCGGTAGAACGCATCGGCCAGCACCAGCCATCCTTGAGGCCAGGCGCGCGCAGCCAGCGGCAGCAGCACCAGCAGCGCCGCAAATGCGGCCAGCAGCAGCGCTCCAGTACGCGGTCGCACCCCGGCCGCCAGCCCGCCCTGCGATGGTGGCGCCGGCATGGCGCCCGCGCGCCCCCACAGGCCCAAGCCGGCCAGCGCCGCCACCAGCATGGCGCCCACCTGCCCCACCACGCCCGGCCACAGCAGCGCAAGCGCACAGGCCAGCACCATCAGCAGCAGCCGTGCGGGCCCGCGGCACAGGCTGCGCGCCATGCCCCACACGGCTTGCGCCACCACGGCCACCGCCGCCACCTTCAGGCCGTGCAGCACGCCCGCGGGCACGAGGCCCTGCCCCGCCACCAGGCCCAGGCCCAGCAGCGCCATCAGCAGCGCGGAGGGCAGCGTGAAACCCAGCCAGGCCGCCAGTGCGCCGCCCCACCCCGCTTGGCGCAGGCCCAGCGCCAGGCCCACCTGGCTGCTGGCGGGGCCGGGCAGGAACTGGCACAGCGCCACCAGGTCGGCAAAGGCGTCTTCCGTCAGCCAGCCGCGGCGCGCGACGAATTCCTCGCGGAAGTAGCCCAGATGGGCCACTGGCCCGCCGAACGACGTCAGGCCCAGGCGCAGGAAGATGAGGAACACCCGCCAGGCGCTGGCGTGGTGGCGGGTGGCGGCGAAAGGAGAAATGGGTGGCATGCAGCGGGCGCGAAACCTCGAGTATCGCTATTGCGCGTTGCGCGCGGATGACTGGCGCCGCGTGCCAGCAGCGGAGCGCGGCGCGTGCGCGCGCAAGCAGACCTCCTGATCCTTGCGGCCGCAGCCGCTGTGGGCATCAGATGGCGCAGGGCCCCATCCACACCCCGCTGCGCAGGCCGGCCGGCGGCTGCTGCGCCCAGACCTGGGCACACACCTCCCAGGCAGGCTCCTGTACGTTCAGGCCCGCGAAAATGCCGTAGCCTTCGCCCGCGCGGATGTCCTCACCCGCGCTCAGGCTCTCGCCGGCCTTGATGGCTCCCTGTGTGTGGATGCACTCGCCCGCCTTGATGCCCCACCCGGCCTCCAGGTGCGTCAGGCCGCTGATGGCTCCGCCGACCACGATGCCCTGCCCCGCGCGCAGGCTGCCTTCGCCGCTCACATGCCCGCCCACGCGCAGGCTTTTGCCGCAGTCGATGCCGCCGTGCACCAGCAGGTCCTGCCCCACGAAGGCGCTAGCGCCCACGCTGAGCGCGCCGTGGCAGACCACGTCCCACGCCGCGCGCAGGTCGCCGCCGCAGTGCAGCGATTCCTGCACCTGCACGCCCCAGTCGGTGCGCAGGTGGCCGCCGCAGTGCAGCCGCCCATCGCTGTGGATGTGCGCGCCGGCGCGGATGTCCTCGCCCGCCACGATGGCCCTGCCGGCGCGGATGCCGCCCCCCGCATGGAGGGAGCGGCCGACGTGGATCACGCCGTCCACCCCGATGCCGCCGCGCACCTGCACGGTGCCCGCGAACACGAAGGCCTCGGCCTCCAGGCTGTCCAGGTGCAGCACTGCGTTCGAGGGGCCGAACTGGCCGAGCAGCCACAGCGCGTCGTCCACGCGGCCGGCGGCCACCAGCTGGTCCAGCGCCTGCTGGTAGCCCACACCGTCCTCGACATGGCGCACGAACCAGCGAAAGCCGTTGGCGCAGGGGCTCTTGGCCCGGAGAAACTGCTTGGTGAATTCCATGCGACGCTCCAATCCTTGCAAGGCGCCCGTGCGGTGCTGCTGCGGGGGCCTGGGGTGACCCGGCGGACGAAGGGCCCGCGCGAGCGGGCGTGGGAAGGCGTCGTCCGCCGTTGCGCAGGGCGGGTGCCCGGCGATGGTGGTTCTGCGCGTTGGAAAGAGGAAGGGTGCTTTATCGCCGGGCGGAGGAATGTGCGACCGGCTGGTATGGCCAGAGCACACGCGCCACGACGCCCACGCGGTTGCGCGCAAGGGTGCGGCGGACGGGTGTGGTCGGGAACATGGGCGCGCATGCTAGCAGTGCGCAGTCCGCGGGACAACCTTGTCGCACGGCGGCGCGCGGTCTTTGGTGCGCCGCCGTGCGTGCTGCGCGGCGGATGTGCATGCGCATCCGCCGCGGGCCGGGGATGGCGGTGTCAGAACGACACGCGCACGCCCACCGTCACGTTGCGCCCTGCCAGCGGGGCCGCGTCCTTGATGAACGAGGTGTGGGCGTAGGCCAGGCGGTCCGTGAGGTTGCGTGCCTTCAGATACACCTGCCACGGCGTGCCGCTGCCCGTGCGGCCGTTGTAGGCCAGGCCCAGGTTCAGCATGCCGTAGCCAGGCGTGGCGGTCTCGAACGCGGCCACGCGGTTTTGCCGCGCCACCTGCACCCATTCCACCGCGCCGTCCCAGTCGCGCCAGTTGGCATCCAGGCGCAGGCCCACGCGTGCGGGGGCGATGCGCGGCAGCCGTTCGCCACCGTCCAGGCGGGCACGCACGCTGTCGCCGAACAGGGTGACCCCCAGGCGCTGCGTGATGCGCTGGCGCACCCGGCCCTCCATGCCGGTAAAGGTGGCGCCCGCCTGGCTGTACTGCAGCAGCTGCAGGCCGTCCAGTTCGTCGAGCGTGCGGCCGTAGATGTAGTTGCGGATGCGGTTGTGGAACACGCTCACGTCAAACGTGGTGTCCCCGCTGGTCTTGCGCAGGCTCAGGTCGATGTTGCGCGAGGTTTCCGCACGCAGACTGGCGTCGCCACGCTCGTAGGTGGACGTGGCCATGTGCAGGCCGCGCGCGTACAGTTCCTCGGCGGTGGGCGCACGGTGGGCGCGGGTGATGCTCGCGCCCGCGGCGTAGCCAGGCGCAAAGCGCCACACCGCGCCCAGCGATGCGGAGGTGCCGTGGTGGCGCCGCTCTACTCCGCTGTCCTGCGCTTCGGCGCTTTGGCGGTCGTGGCGCAGCGCGGTCTCGATGCGCCAGTCGCCATGCCAGTCGCCCAGGCGGTATTCCTCCAGCAGAAACACGCCCCATTGGCGCGTGAGGGTGGGTTGCACGTAGGCCTCTTCTCCCGCGGCGCTGAACTTGCGCTGCCCGGTCTGCAGGCCCAGCACGCCGCGCCAGCCGGCCACGGGCTCGTGCTGCAGCTCCACGCGCAGGTCGTGGGCCTTGTTCTTGAAGGTGGTGGCGACGGTGCCCTCCTCCACCTCGTCGTGTACGTAGTCGGTCACGCCCGCGCGCAGGCGCAGCGCGGAGAAGCCGGTGAACGGGTCGCGCAGCTCACCGCGGATGTCCACGCGCTCGCTGCGCAGGTCCACCACAGGAACGGCTTCGTGACCGTGGTCGTGGTCATGCCCGTCGTCCTCGTGGTCGTGCTCGTCATGGCTGCCGCAGTGCAGGTGGTTGCCATGGGTGTGGCAGCCTTCGAAACTGTGGCTGTGGCCCGGCAGGCCGTATTTGGCGTTCTGGCGTGTGAAGGCCAGGCCCAGGTAGCCGCGGCTGCCAACCCAGGACAGCCCCACGCTGCCGGTACCCGTGCGGTTGAAGCTGCCGGGCACGCGGCGCCCCTCGGCCCAGCCGCTGCCCACGCGGTAATCGTCGGCGTCCCGACCGGCGGCCTCCACGTGCACGGCCAGGTTGCCCGCGCCGCCGGTCAGCGCGACAGCGCCGGCCTTTTCGCGCGCCGCACTGCCGGCGCGCAGCTCGGCGCTGCCTTCGTAGCCTTTGTCGGGCACGGCCGTGGGCACCTTGCCGTCCAGCACGTTGACCACGCCACCCACGGCACCGCCGCCATAGACCAGTGCCGACGGCCCGCGCAGCACTTCGACCTGCGTGGCCAGCAGCGGCTCGGCCGCCACGGCGTGGTCCGGGCTGACGGTGGAGGCGTCGTGCAGTTCGGACCCGTCAGAGAGCACGCGCACGCGCGGACCGTCCATGCCGCGGATCACGGGGCGGCTGGCGCCCGCGCCGAAATGGCTGCCGGTGATGCCGGGCTCGCCGTCCAGGGTCTCGCCCAGCGTGGCCTCGCGCTGGCGCACGAGGGCGTCGCCCTCCAGCACAGACACGGGTTGTGTCATTTCGGACACGCCCAACTGCAAACCGCTGGAGGACACGGTGACCTCGGGCAGGCGGGCATCCGCCTGCGCCCACGCGGGTGCTGCGCTGGTCAGGCACAGCAGCGCGGCCCAGGCCAGCGGCTGCATTGCGCCCGGCATGCGGGCGAAAGGGGTGAAGGAGTTCATTACAACGATTTCCGTCAAAAGGCGGCAGGCGCGCGCGAACGCTCGGGCCGCACGCGGCTGCGCTTGAAAATTGATTCAAAACTGCCTCTAGCGCTTATGTATCAAGCGCGAGCAGCTATAAAAAGAGGAGTTTTTGCGACGCCGACACGCAAAGGCGGCGGTGCGAGGCGGGGAGCCTCAGGCGCTCAGGGGCGGAGCGCGGGCATGGAAAGGCGCCGCCCTGCCCGCGCGCGGCACCGGCGCGGGGGACCTGACAGGGGGCAGCTGCGGCTGTGCCTGGACCTGCGCGGGGGCCTGGCCCAGCGCGGCGCCCACCAGCGTCTGCTCGTCCAGCACCTGGCAGTCCGCGGCGCCGTGCCCGGCAAACAGCGCATGCAGGGTGTCCAGGGCCTGTTGCCCGGCGCTTGCCGCATCCCGTGCATGCCCGTCGTCGTGCAAGGCATGCGCCAGCCCCTGCCCCGCGGGCAGGTGCAACACCTGGTGCATGCGCCCGAGTGCGGGCGCGAGCACCAGCGCCAGCAGCAGCCAGGTCAGGGCCAGGCGGCGGCGCAGTTGCGGCAAGAGCGCGGGTGTCAGGGACATGCGGGCTGGGTGAAAGGTGCAGTCGTCAGTGGGCGTGCTTCATGCCGCAGTACTTGCCGATCGCCAGGTTCTTGCAGGCGGCCTGCAGTTCCTTGCGGCAGGTTTCTTCGCCCTTGCCGGATTCCAGGCACTTGGCAGCGGCCTCGTGGGCCGCGGCCATGGCGCGGTGGCGCTCGATGTCGACCTTGGTCTGCTGCGCGGTGTGCTCCTGCGCGTGCGCGAAGGCGGCGCAGGCCAGCAGCAGGGTGGCGAGCCAGGGTTTCATGGGTTGCTTCCTCCAAAGTAACACCGCGCCGCTGTTGCGGCGCGGGCCCGGGAGGATAGCGCAGGAACCCGCGGGGATTCACAAAAGGCTGCGCGGATGCGCCGCTTTGGGAAGGCAGTGGACCCGCTGGCGGCGACCTGGGCCGCGCAGCGGTCAGGCGCCGGGTTTGAGGTGCCGTGCGAAGGTCTTGCGGAACTTCTCCACCTTCGGCCCCACGACGAAGGCGCAATAGCCCTGGTTGGGATGGTTGCGGTAGTAGTCCTGGTGGTAGTCCTCCGCGGGCCAGTAGTTCACCAGGGGGGCCACCTCGGTCACCACGGGCGCGCCAAAGAGCTTGTCCTGCCCCATCTGGCGCAACAGCTCTTCGGCCACGTCCTGGTGTGCGGGGTCGGTGAAGTAGATGGCGCTGCGGTACTGCGTGCCCACGTCGTTGCCCTGGCGGTTGAGGGTGGTGGGGTCGTGCGTGGCGAAGAAGATCTCCAAGATCTCGCGCACGCCGATCTGCGCGGGGTCGAAGGTCACGCGCACCACTTCGGCGTGGCCGGTCGTGCCGCTGCACACCTGCTCGTAGGTGGGCTCGGCTACGTCGCCATTGGCATAGCCGCTTTGCACGTCGGTCACGCCGCGCACGCGGTCGAACACGGCTTCGGTGCACCAGAAGCACCCGCCGCCGAGGGTGATGGACTGCAGATCGGACATGGGATTGCGCCTCGTGAAGGGGATAAAAGCCTCATCATAGAAATGAAGCGAAGGCGCCGTCCCGCGTCTGCCCTTGCGTTGACGGGGGCAAGGCGGGTTGCTATATTACTAACCAGTCAGTCAGTAATTTATGGCCACCCTCCCCCCAGTCCCCGAATCGTCCGAACCGCCGCGCCGTGGCCGCCGCAAGGAAGCCCGGCCCGGTGAATTGCTGGACGCTGCCCTGGACCTGTTCGTGGAAAAAGGGTTTGCCGCCACCCGGGTGGACGAGGTCGCCGCGCGCGCGGGCGTGTCCAAGGGCACGCTGTTCCTCTACTTCCCCAGCAAGGAAGACCTTTTCAAGGCCGTGGTGCGCAAGAACATTGCGGGCCGCT
Organism: Diaphorobacter sp. B2A2W2; assembly: GCF_056730635.1. Taxonomy (NCBI): domain Bacteria; kingdom Pseudomonadati; phylum Pseudomonadota; class Betaproteobacteria; order Burkholderiales; family Comamonadaceae; genus Diaphorobacter; species Diaphorobacter sp. B2A2W2. The sequence goes on along the minus strand of NZ_JBWZOR010000001.1, from coordinate 338,156 downwards.
TCCCTGAATGGGACTTGGAGATGGAAACCTTCGAGGGCACGAGCAGCGAACTGGTGCAGTACTGCTTTCAGACGTGGTGGGAGCGCGTGGGCTCCACCAAGGCCTCGGGCCTGGGCAAGCTCATGCTGAGCGAGGCCAACAACTTCCCGGAGATCGCTGAGTTCTACCGCCGGGAGGTCGTGGAACCCGGCCACCGCCTGATCCGCCGCATCCTGCAGCGCGGCATGGACCGTGGCGAGTTCCGCCCGCTGGATCTGGACCATGCCGTCTACCTGGTGCTGGCGCCCTTGATGTTCCTGATGTTCTCGCAGCCTTCGCTGTCGCTGTGCATCCCGAACCCTGATACGTTCTCCGCGCAGGAGTACATCCGCCTGCAGGCCGAGAACGTCTTGCAGGGGCTGTGCGTGCGGCCGACCTAGAATCAGGGGTTTGTCTGAACCACAGTGACCCGCCTCCGGAGTACCCCATGAACATGCCTCTGAACACGTCCGCTGACATTTGCGATCCTACCGAGCAGGCCCGCTACAACATGGTCGAGCAGCAGATCCGCCCGTGGAACGTGCTGGACGAGGCGGTGCTGGAGTTGCTGGCCACCGTGCGCCGCGAGGAGTTCGTGCCTCCGGCCTACCAGGGTGCCGCCTTTATCGACACGCAGATCCCGCTGAACCCCTCGGTGGAAGAAGCCGAGCGCCTGGGCCAGGTGATGCTGGCGCCGCGCGTGGATGCGCGCATGCTGCAGGATCTGCAGGTGCAATCCACCGACCGCGTGCTGGAGATCGGCGCGGGCTCGGGCTACATGGCCGCGCTGCTGGCCGCGCGCGCCGAGCGCGTGGTGTCGCTGGAGATCGTCCCTGAGCTGGCCGAGTTCGCCCGCGAGAACCTGCGCAGTGCCGGCGTGGACAACGCCGAGGTGCGCCAGTCCGACGGCGCGCTGGACCCCATCCCCGATGGTCCGTTCGATGTGATCGTGCTCAGCGGCTCGGTGGCCGAGATTCCCCAGCGCCTGCTGGGCCTGCTGCGCGACGGCGGCCGCCTGGGCGCCTTCGTGGGCCACACGCCGATGATGCGCGCCACGTTCGTGCGCCGCCATGGTGACCGGTACGAGACCACTCAACCCTGGGATGTGGTGGTGCCGCGCCTGCGCCACTTCCCGGAGCCGACCCGCTTCAAGTTCTGACACCCCTTCAGCGTCCTTCAGGAACCTTTGCATGATCGACCACGTGCGCCCTGCCCAACTGGCCGACTGGCTGACCGCTAACGCCGGCAGCCGCCCGCTGGTGCTGGACGTGCGTGAGCCGTGGGAGCTGCAGACCGCCAGCGTGACGCCCCAGGGGTTTGAGCTCGTCGCCATCCCCATGGGGGAGCTGGCCGCGCGGCTGGATGAACTGGACCCCGCCCGCCCTGTGGCCTGCTTGTGCCACCACGGCATGCGCAGCCTGCGGGTGGCGGGCTTCCTGGCGCACCAGGGCTTCGACCAGGTGGCCAATATCACGGGCGGCATCGAGGCCTGGTCGCATGAGCGCGACCCGGCGGTGCCCCGGTATTGAGCCACCACGGACGTCGCCCGGCGTGCTGCAGCCTTCCCATTGATCACCGCAGACCTTCCTGAAGAACGCCATGACATCACTGCAACGGTTGCTCTCCGTTTCCCTGGCCGTGGGCGCCTGCGCGCTGGGCGCCCTGCCCGCGCAGGCGCAGAGCCTGTCCACGCTGGTGGAATGGGCGCGCAGCTATGACGCCCCGTGGCAGGCCGCGCAGGCACAGTTGCAGGCCGCCGACAGCCGTGCCGAGCAGGCGCGCGCAGGCCTGCTGCCCAGCGCCGCGCTGAACGGGGGCGTGACCTACGCCCGCACCGACCTGACCCGTGGCCCCCTGCCCCCGCTGGACCTGCACGCCCCTACCCAGACCGTGGGCGTGGTGGCCTCGCAGCCGCTGTACCGACCGGCCAACCGCATCGGCTTCGAGCAGGGGCAGCGCGGGATCGACATTGCCCGCGCGCAGCGTGACGGGGCCGAGCAGGACCTGCTGGTGCGCGTGAGCCAGGCGTATTTCGATGTGCTGGCCGCCCAGGACACCCTGACCTTCGTGCAGGCCCAAAAGGCCGCCGTGGCTGAGCAACTGGCCGCGGCCAAGCGCAATTTCGAGGTCGGCAACGCCACGGTGACCGACGAGCGCGAGGCCCAGGCGCGGCACGACCTGGTGTCGGCCCAGGAGATCGCGGCCGAGAACGACCTGCACGTCAAGCGCCTGGCACTGGAGCAGACCGTGGGCCGCCCGGGCCTGACCCCGCTGCCCCTGGCCCAGCCGGTGCAGCTGCCCGCGGTGCAGCCGACCGATGTGAACAGCTGGGTGCACGTCGCGGAAGATCAGCAGCCCCAGGTGCGCCAGGCGGCCATTGCGCTGGACGTGGCGCGTCTGGAGACCGCCAAGGCCGAGACCGGCCACCTGCCCACGGTGGATCTGCAGGCGGGCTACAGCGTGCAGCGCACGCCCAACGGCACCGTCACCATGCCGGGCGTGCACTCCCGTGCCAACGTCGCCAGCGTGGGGGTGGCGCTCAACCTGCCGCTGTTCGCGGGCTTCGCGGTGCAAAACCGGGTGAAGGAAACCCTGTCGCTGGAAGACAAGGCGCGCGCCGACTTGGACCATGCGCGCCGCAACGTGGCCCAGGCCACGCGCGCCGCGTTCTTCGGCGTGCAGTCGGGCCAGAGCCAGGTGCGGGCGCTGCAGGCGGCCGAGGCGTCCACCCAGAGCGCGCTGGAAGCCAACCAGCTGGGCTACGAGGTGGGCGTGCGCATCAACATCGACGTGCTCAACGCCCAGAGCCAGCTCTACCAGACCAAGCGCGACCTGGCCGTGGCACGCTACAACGTGCTCATGGGCACGCTGCGCCTCAAGCAGGCCGCCGGCACCTTGTCCATGGACGACGTGGTGGCGGTGGACAGCCTGCTGAGTCGCTGACACCCCGCGATACCCACCGCTGTTGCTATATAAACAATAGCTGCTTGCGCTTTGCGGATAAGCGCTAGAGGCCTAAAAGACCATCATTCGCGGTCAAGGTCCGCCGGGTCACCCGTCCGGTTCACGGCATAACGCAGCTCCACCATGCCCGTCCCCAGGGGGTGTGCGTCAAGCAGACGCAGCGCGGTGCCGGGCAGCCGGCGCGGAAACAGCGGCTTGCCCCGTCCCAGCGTGATCGAGCCCACCTGCAGGATCAGCTCGTCCAGCAAGCCAGCGTCGTAGAACTGGCCGGCAAGGTCCCCGCCGCCTACTACCCAGAGGTTCTTCGTCCCCGCCGCCAAGCGCATGGCCGCGTGCACCGGCCGCACGTCGCCCTGCACGAAGCGGATGTCCGCCCCGTCGATGCCCGGCAGGCGGCGCGAGGAGAAAACCCAGGCGGGCTGCGTGTAGGGCCAGGCGGAGCCCGTTTCGGCGCGCACGGCGTCCGCGTTGCGCAGCATCCATTCGTAGGTGGACGACCCCATGGCCAGGGCACCCACCTGCGCGATGAAGGCGGGATAGCTGGATTCCTCCAGGCTGCCCAGGGTGAAAAGCCAATCCAGCGAGTCGTCTTCCGTGGCGAGGAAGCCGTCCAGGCTGGTGGCGGTGAAATACTGGGTCTTCATGGACGGTTTATAGCGCGTACTCTGCCCCGCAAAGCTCTGCAGGATCAGGGCAGCAACTCGACGCCCAGCGGCCGCACGGCGAGCGCGAACAGGCCGAAGCAGACCACGGTGATGGCTGCGCTGGCCAATAGAGTCAGGCCGAACCCGATGCGCGGCAGCAGCCAGGGGAAGGCCAAAAACATGGGCAGCGTGGGGACCACGTACCAGAACGTGTACCAGGCGTGGTTGGCGATTTTTTCCTGCGGCTGCTTTTCCACGTACAGCCAGACCAGCGCGAGGAACGTCACCAGCGGCAGCGCCGCCAGCAATGCGCCCAGCTTGTCGCTGCGCTTGGCTGCTTCGGACACGGCGACCACCACCGCCGCGGTGATCAGGTATTTGGTGACGAGCCAGCCCATCGTTTTTATAGTTGGTGCACCACCAGGCGGAATTCCGGATCGTCCTCGAAGGTGCGCACCTCAAAGCCCAGGCGCCGCATCAGCTTGAGCATGGTCGGGTTGTTGGCCAGCACCAGGCCCTGGATTTCGGCCAGGCCGCGATCGCGCGCCACGTCCATGATGCTGAGCATCAGGCGCGAGCCCAGCCCTTTGCCGGCGAAGTCGTCGGCCACCAGCAACGCGAACTCGCAGCTCGTCTGGTCGGGGTTGGTCACGTAGCGCGACACGCCCACGATGCGTTCCTTGTGGCTCACCTCGCCCTCTTCGTCCACCACGCGCTCGCGGTGCACGGCCACCAGGGCCATTTCGCGGTCGTAGTCGATGAGGGTGAAGCGCGCCAGCATCGAGGGCGGCAGCTCCGCGAGCTGCGACACGAAGCGGAAGTAGCGGCTCTCGGGCGACAGTTCCTTGACCAGGCGCTGCACCATCTGCGCATCGTCCGGACGGATCGGGCGCACCAGGTACTCACCCCCGCCGCGCAGCGGCCACACCGCCTCATAGCGCGCCGGGTACGGCAGGATAGAGAGGTGGCCGTAGTGCCCGTAGCCGGCTACCTCGCCGCGCGAGCCGCCCTGGGCGGTTTCATGGATGACGATGCGCGCGTCCACGGCCACGGCGCCCTGCTCGTCCACGATCAGGGGGTTGATGTCCATCTCGCGCAGCTGGGGCAGCGCGCAGACCATCTCGGACACGCGCAGCAGCACCTGCTCCAGCCCTTCCAGGTCCACGGCGGTGGCGCCGCGCCATTCGCCCAGCGTCTCGGCCACGCGCGAGCGGTCGATGAGCCGCCGCGCCAGGAACTGGTTGAGCGGCGGCAACTCCATCGCGCGGTCGTTGATGAGCTCGATCATCGTGCCGCCGGCGCCAAAGGTGATCACCGGGCCGAAGGGCTCGTCGCTGACCAGGCCGATGCAGGTCTCGCGCCCGCGGCGCCCGCGTGCCATCTTCTGCACCGTTACGCCGTTGATGCGCGCGCCGGGCTGTACCCGCGCCACACGCTGCACCATGTCGGTGTAGGCATCGCGCGCGGCCGATCCGTTGTGCACATTCAGCGCCACGCCGCCTACGTCGGACTTGTGCGCGATGTCGGGCGAATCGATCTTGAGCGCCACGGGGAAGCCGAGCTGCGTGGCGATCATCATCGCCTCGTGGCTGCTGCGCGCCAGCAGCGTCTTGGTCACCGGGATGTGGAAGGCCGCCAGCAGCGTCTTGGACTCCATCTCGGTCAGCACGTTGCGCCGCTCGGCCAGCACGCTCTCGATCACTAGGCGCGCGCCCTCGATGTCGGGCTTGGACAGCGTCGTGAGCGGCGGCGGTGTCTGCTGCAAAAGCTGCTGGTTCTGGTAGAACGAGGCGATGTTGCCGAAGGCGCCCACCGCGGCTTCGGGCGTTCGGAAGGTGGGAATCTGCGCGGCCCGCAGGATGCGGCGCGCCGGCACCACCGAGGCGTCGCCCATCCAGCACGACAGCAAGGGCTTGGAGGCCAGGCGCTTGGCATCGGCCAGCACGGTGGCCACGGCTTCGGCGTCGGCGCCGGCCTTGGGCGAGAAGATGGCCAACAGGCCGTCGATCTGCTTGTCACGGAACGCCGCCTCCAGCGCCAGGCGATAGTGCTCCGGCCCCGCTTCTTCCGACAGATCGATCAGGTCGGCCAGCGAGGCCAGCGGCGGCAGCTTGGGCGCCAACGCAGCGCAGGTCTCGGACGAAAAGCGGCCCAGGTCCAGGCCGATCTCGTTCTCCCAGTCGGCCGCCAGCACGCCGGGGCCGCCGCCGTTGGTGATGATGGCCAGGCGCTTGCCTACGGGCCGGTAGCGCGAGGCCAGGCACTTGGCGGCCGAAAACAGCTCCACGAACGAGCGCACGCGCACGGCGCCCGCGCGGCGCAGCGCGGCGTCGAACACATCGTCGCTGCCCACGATGGCGGCGCTGTGCGTCTGCGCCGCCTCGTTGCCTGCAGGCTTGCGCCCCGCCTTGAGCACCACCACCGGCTTGGCATAGGCCGCCGATCGCAGGGCGCTCATGAATCGGCGCGCATTCTGGATGCCTTCCATGTAGACCACGATGCTCTGCGTGCGCGCATCGTTGGCCAGGAAGTCCAGCGCCTCGCTCAGCCCCACGTCGGTGTGCGGGCCCAGCGAAATCACGCTGGAAAAGCCCACCGCGTTGTTGCTGGCCCAGTCCAGGATGGACGAGGTGAGCGCGCCCGACTGGCACACCAGTGCCAGCGACCCCTCGCGCGCCAGCGGCCCCGCGGCGCTGGCGTTCAATTGCAGCGACGGCCGCTGCATGCCCAGCGAATTGGGCCCCAGCAGATGGATGCCCTCGCGACGCGCAATCTTGCGCAGCTGCTCGGCCAGTTGCGCATCCACGCCGTTGGACAGCACCAGTGCCGAGCGGCAGTTGATGCGCCCCGCTACCTCCAGCGCGGCGGGCAGGTCCTGCGGCGGCTGGGCGATGATGGCCAGGTCCGCACGCGTCTGCGCCAGGTCGGCCAGCGTGCCGCTGGTATGGATGTCCAGGTAGGTGAGCGTGCCCGTGAAGCGCTGGGCGGCCAGCGCCTCGCGCAGCACCTTGGCCTGGGGCGTGTGCGTGTCGGGCGCATCGGCATTGCCGGCCAGCACGACGATGGAGCTGGGCGTGAACAGGGGCGTGAGGTAGTGCTTGTCCATCATGATGGAGCGATTCTCTGCCATCCCGGCATTGCTTGGCGAGACAGGCAACGCCAGCGGCTTGCGCTGTGTCAGCGCCCTCGCAGTCGTGGTTGCAGTCGTGATCGCAGGAAACGCGGGCGGACCGCTCAGTCGGGACGGTCGTCCACGGCCTCGCGCAGGCGCTGCAGGACGGCCAGGGCCGTGTCCAGGGCCGCGCCGCGGTGCTCCTCGGTGAATGCCACGCAGCGCTCGGACAGCGCCCTCCGCCGCTGCGGGTCCTGTGCTAGGGCGGCCGCGGCGGCCACGCCCTCGGCCATGTCGGCCACGCGCAGCGCGGCGCCGGCGTCGATGGCCAGGCGCGCGGCCTCGGCAAAGTTGAAGGTGTGCGGGCCCATGACCACGGGGCAGCCGCCCGCCGCGGCCTCGATGAGGTTCTGCCCGCCCAGCGGCGCAAAGCTGCCTCCCAGCAGCGCCACGTGGGCCAGGCCGTAATACAGCGCCATCTCGCCCAGCGAGTCGCCCAGCCACACATCGGCGCTGTCCGGCTGCGCGGTCCACTGGCTGCGCCGCGACACGCGCAGGCCGGCGGCCTCGCACAGGCGCTGCACCTCGTCAAAACGCTGGGGGTGGCGCGGGACCACCAACCACTGCACGGATTGATTTACTCCTGAATCAATAGCTGCTGGCGCTTGACTGGCGGGCGCTATAGGCGTTTTTTGCTTCAAAACCTCCAGCCACATGGCCTCTTCGCCCTCGCGGCTGCTGGCCAGCAGCACCACCGGTCGGGCGCTGGCGGCCCGCCACGTGCGGCCCTGCGCCTGCAGGGCGGGTGACGGCACCACGTCGAACTTCAGGTTGCCGAAGACTCCTGCCACCTGCGCGCCCACGTCGCGCAGCCGGGCGGCGTCGTCTTCGGTCTGCGCCCACACGGCCGACAGGCCGGCGTAGGCCGGGCGCGACAGCCAGCCCAGCCGGCGCGCGCCGGCGCGCGACTTTTCGTTGAGCCGCGCGTTGGCCAGCACCAGCGGGATGCGCCGCCTGCGGCAGGCCGCGACGAGGTTGGGCCAGATCTCCGTCTCCATAAGGATGCCGATGGACGGGCGGAACTGCCGCAGGAAGCGCCGCACGGCCCCGGGCGTGTCCCAGGGCTGCCACACCTGCACGTCGCCGGGCAGCAGCAGCTTTTCGCCCTCGGCCCGGCCCGTGGCCGTGCCGTGGGTGAGCAGCAGGCGCATGCCGGGCAGCAGCGGGCGCAGTTCCTTCAGCAGGATGGCCGCCGCGCGTGTCTCCCCCAGGGAGACGGCGTGGATCCAGATGAACTGCTCGTCGGCCTCGGTCTCCGATGACGGCGACAGGCTGTCCATAGGCGGCGGGTAGTGGCCGAAGCGCTCGGGCACGGCCACCGCGTAGCCGGGCTCGGTGAGCGCGCGGCGGCGCAGCTTGCGCAGCAGCAGCGGCGTGGCCAGCCACACGGCTAGGCTATAGAGCCACAGGATGAGCTGGTGCATGCCGCCCGCGCTGCCCGCAATCAGTGCGCGGCGCCGCCCACCTGGGCGCCGGGCTTCACGCGTTCCAGCAGGGCCAGCATGGCGGCTTCGATGCGCTGCAGCGCGGCGTCGGTGTGGCCCTCGAAGCGCAGCACCAGCACCGGCGTGGTGTTGCTGGCGCGGATCAGGCCAAAGCCATCGGGCCAGTCCACGCGCAGGCCGTCGATGGTGCTGATGCGGGCCGGTGGCGCAAACGCGTCGGCCGCCAGCGCCTGCAACTCGGCCGTCAGGCGATGGGGCTCGCCCTCCTCGCAATGCACGTTGAGTTCGGGCGTGGAATGGCTTGTGGGCAGGGCGTTCAGCACGGCGCTGGGGTCGGCATGGCGGCTCAGGATTTCCAGCAGGCGGCAGCCTGCATACGTGCCGTCGTCAAAACCGAACCAGCGTTCCTTGAAGAAGATGTGGCCGCTCATCTCGCCGCCCAGGGGCGCGTCCAGCTCTTTCATGCGTGCCTTGATGAGCGAATGGCCGGTCTTGTACATCTGCGGCTGGCCGCCCGCGGACTCGATGGCGGGCGCCAGGCGCTGCGTGCACTTCACGTCGAACAGGATGGGTGCGCCCGGCACGCGCGAGAGCACATCCTGGGCGAACAGCATCATCTGCCGGTCGGGGAAGATGTTCTGACCGTCCTTGGTCACGATGCCCAGGCGGTCGCCGTCGCCGTCGAAGGCCAGGCCCAGTTCGGCGTCGCTGGTCTTCAAGGCCTCGATCACGTCGCGCAGGTTGTCGGGCTTGCTGGGGTCGGGGTGGTGGTTGGGGAAGTTGCCGTCCACCTCCGAAAACAGCTCGATCACCTCGCAGCCCAATGCACGGAAGATGCCGGGCGCCGACGCGCCGGCGATGCCGTTGCCGCTGTCCACCACGATCTTCATGGGCCGCGCGAGCTTCACGTCGCCCACGATGCGTTGCACGTAGGCGGGCAGCACGTCCTCGTGGCGCACGTGGCCGCCTTCGCGCAGCTGCCAGCTCTGCTGCTCCATGGTGCGGCGTAGCTGCTGGATTTCCTCGCCGTAGATCGCGCGGCCGGCCAGCACCATCTTGAAGCCGTTGTAGTCCTTGGGGTTGTGGCTGCCCGTAACCTGGATGCCGCTGGCGCACAGCGTGCTGGCCGCGAAGTACAGCAGGGGCGTGGTGCTCATGCCGATGTCGATGACCTCGACGCCCGCGTCCACCAGGCCCTGGATCAGCGCGGCCGAGAGCACCGGGCCCGATAGGCGCCCGTCGCGCCCCACAGCCACCGTACGCTCGCCCTGCGCGAGCGCGGCGGTGCCAAAGGCCCGGCCGAGGGCACGGGCCACGTCGTCGTTGAGCGTGCTGGGCACGATGCCGCGGATGTCGTAGGCCTTGAAGATCGCGGGAGAAAGCTGCACAGGGGATTCCTTGGAGATAAGGGGCGGGACCGGGAGGTCCGCCGTCCAGGCAAGGCCGGCAGGAAGGCCGGCAGAGAGGCCGGAATTGTAGGCCTGGTCCGGGCGCGCCCCTGTCAGCCGTGGGCCCACCTGAGGCCGGCCAGGCGCATGTCCGAAAACGGCCAGTAGAACGGCTGCGCGTGCCTATCATGGCCCCATGCCCGACGTTCTCCATTCCCCTGCTCCACCCGCCAGCACCGCCTCTGCGGCCGACGACGACGAGGCCCGCTACCTGGCCCTGCGGGCCCGGGATGCGCGTTTTGACGGACGGTTCTTCACCGGCGTGACCTCCACCGGAATCTACTGCCGCCCCGTCTGTGCCGTACGCACGCCCCGGCGCGAAAACTGCCGTTTTTTTACGCTGGCGGCGCAGGCCGAGAGTGCCGGCTTTCGCCCCTGCCTGCGCTGCCGGCCCGAGCTGGCGCCGCAGGCGCTGGCCTGGTCGATGCAGGACGCATCGGGCATCCTCGTGCGCCAGGCGCTGCGGATGCTGGATGCGCCGCAGTCCTGGGGCGCGTGCGAAGGCGGCGCCGTGGTCGCGCAGCTGGCTGCGCGCCTGGGCGTGAGCGACCGGCACCTGCGCCGCATCTTCGAGGCCGCGCTGGGCATCTCGCCGTTGCAGTACCTGCAGACGCGCCGGCTGCTGGCGGCCAAGCAGTTGCTGACCGATACCGATCTGCCCGTCACCCAGGTGGCGCTGGCCAGCGGCTTTGCCAGCGTGCGCCGCTTCAACGCGGCTTTCAATACCCACTACGGACTCAATCCCACCCAGTTGCGCCGGCAAGGCGCCGCACCCGATGGGGTACAGGCAGGCGCCCGAGCGGTGCGTCTGGGCCTGCGCCCGCCCTACGACACGGCCGCGCTGTTGGGCTTTCTGGCGGCGCGGCAGATCCACGGCATGGAGAGCATCCGCACCGGGCCGGGGGCGCAGGTTCTGCGCAGAACGGTGCGGCTGGCAAGCGCGGGCACCGTTTTCACCGGCTGGCTGGAAGCCGGCTTCGATGACGGGCGCCCCCAGCTGTGGCTGCGCGTCAGCGACGGCCTGCAGCCCGTGCTGCCGCAGCTCATCGCGCGGGTGCGCGCATTGTTCGACCTGGACGCGGACCCGCAGGCCATCAACGCGGTGCTGCACCCCTCCTTCCCGGAGGGCGACGGCCTGCGTGTGCCGGGCGCGTTCGACGGCTTCGAGCTGGCGGTGCGCGCCGTGCTGGGCCAGCAGATCACGGTGGCCGCCGCGCGCACGCTGGCGCAGCGGCTGGTGGAACGCTTTGGCGAGCCCATCGCCACGCCATGGCCGGACCTGCATCGGCTGTTTCCCACACCGGCCGCTCTGGCCGCGGCGCAAGGGGACGCACTGGGCAGCCTGGGCATCGTGCGCCAGCGGCAGGCCGCCATCGTGGCGCTTGCGCAGGCCGTGGACGCGGGCACGCTGCTGCTGGACGCCAGCGCCGACGTACCCGCCACGCTGGACGCGCTGCGTGCCCTGCCCGGTATTGGCGACTGGACGGCGCAGTACATCGCCATGCGCGCCCTGCGCTGGCCCGACGCCTTTCCGGCCGGAGACGTGGCGCTGCACAAGGCGCTGGGCGTACAGGGCCAGCCGCAACCCGCGCGCGCCGCCACCGAGGCAGCGCGCGCCTGGCGCCCCTGGCGCAGCTATGGCGTGCTGCGCGCGTGGAGTGGTTTGGCTCTGGTGCTATCAGACCAATAGCTGCCGGCGCTGGGTGCACCTGCGCAAAAGGCAAATTTCGCGTTTAATGAAGGATTCACCATGCAATACCCCCGCGACACCGTGCAAAGCCGCATCGCAACGGCCCTGGGCGACGTGCGCCTGGCCGCCAGCGCGAAAGGCCTGGTTGGGCTCTGGTTCGACGGCCAGCGCCACCAGCCCGCGCAACTGGATGCCGCGCCCGCGTGGCCCACAGACGATGCGCATCCCGTGCTGCGCGCAGCGGCCCAGCAACTGCAGCAGTTTCTGCGGGGCGAACGCACGCGGTTCGATCTGCCGCTGGACCTGTCGGGCGGCACACCCTTCCAGCAGGCCGTGTGGCAGGCGTTGCTGGCCATTCCGCACGGCGCCACCACCAGCTATGGCGCGCTGGCACGCCAGATCGGCCGGCCTACCGCGGTGCGTGCCGTGGGCGCGGCCGTGGGGCGCAACCCCCTCAGCGTCGTCGTGCCCTGCCACCGCGCCGTCGGCAGTGCGGGCGCCCTCACCGGCTACGCGGGGGGGCTGCCGCGCAAGAAGGCGCTGCTGGCGCTGGAGTCGGGCCCGCAAGCCCGCGCCATTCCCTTCACCCCTGTATTGAATTTCGCATGACAGCACCACACACGAGCGCTGAGGCCCTCTCCCCCCACGCGCCCGCCTGGGTGGGCGAGTTCGTGTTGCTGTCCAGCTTGTGGGGGGCGTCGTTCCTCTTCATGCGCCTGGGCGCGGCCGAGTTCGGCCCGCTGCCCATGGCCGGGCTGCGCGTGCTGATGGCCGCCCTGTTCCTCTGGCCCTTCCTGCTGCACCGGGGCGAATGGCCCGCGCTGCGGCGCCACTGGCGGCCCGTGCTGTTCGCCGGGCTCATCAACTCGGCGATCCCGTTCGCGCTGTTCGCCTGGGCGGTGATGCACATCGCCACCGGGCTGACATCGATTCTTAATGCCACGGTGCCGCTGTTCGGCGCGCTGGTGGCCTGGCTGTGGCTGGGCGACCGCATCAGCCGGCTGCGCTGGGCGGGGCTGGCGCTGGGCTTCGTCGGCGTGGCGCTGCTGGCCTGGCGCGCACCGGCTGGCGTGGGCGCCAGCGGCAGCCAGGCGGGCTGGGCCATCGCGGCGTGCCTGCTGGCGTCCACCTGCTATGCCGTGGCCGCCAGTTACGCACGGCGCTACCTGGTGGGCATTCCGCCACTGGCCACGGCCACGGGCAGCCAGGTGGGCGCGGCGCTCGGGCTGGCCCTGCCCATGTGGTGGGCTTGGCCCGCGCAGACGCCGAGCCTGCGCGCCTGGGCGGCCATCGCCGCCATTGCCGTGCTGTGCACGGGCATTGCGTACATCCTCTACTTTCGCCTGATTGCCAATGCCGGCCCCAGCCGGGCGCTGGCCGTGACTTTCCTGGCGCCCGTGTTCGCAGTGTTCTACGGCGCGGTGTTTCTGGGCGAAGCGGTCACGCCGTGGATGCTGGGCTGCGGCGTGATCATTGCGTGCGGCACGGCGCTCTCCACGGGGTTGGTGGGCGGCGCGGTGCGGCCGGGTACAAAGGCGCCCTGACGCGCCGCGGCAGGGTTTCACCCGACGCCTGCGGGTCCGCTGCGCGACGCGCGGCACGCACATAGACCGCCGGGCGCAATACACTCTGAAACATGTCGCCTTGCGCCTTCGCCGTATTCCCTGCCGTTGCACGCATCCCCGGGCCGCGGCCCGCGGGCGCTGCGCCATTGCGCCAGGACGGCGGGGACCGCGGGGGCGACCAGCGCGCGGATGCACAGGAGGGATATGCCCACTGAGGTGTTCCTCTCCGGCATCGTGCACCTGCTGCTGATCGCCGGGGCGACCGCGCTGCCGCAACCCGTCCTGCTGCAACCCTCGCGCGGCGTGCGCATCGCGCTGGGCCTGGTGGCCGGGGCGGCGTCGACGCTGGTGGCCCTGCAGGGCATGCCGCTAGACGCGCCCGGAGTGGCGTACATCCACCCGCCCATCATCGTTTCCGCCGCGTTCCTGTTCGGGCCGTTGTGCGGTGGCGTGGCCGCAGTGGCTGCGCTGGCCAGCGGCTGGCTGGACGCGCCGGCCCACTGGGGCGCCATGATCAGCCTGTCCGCGGCCTGTTGGCTGATGGGCTGCCTGGCGTGGCTGCTGGGGCGCTCGACACGCTTGACGGCGATATCGCTGGTGGTCGCGCTCACCGTGCTGGTGCCGCCCGCGCTGCTGCCCTGGACCGAGACTGCCAGCGCCCTCGCCGCGCAGGGGGGATCGGCCCCGTGGCAGGGCATTCCCTGGCGCTACGCCTTCGGCGTGGTGGCGCTGTGCGGCGCCGTCGAGCTGCTGCGTGCGCGGGCCCGGTCGCTGCAGACGCTGGGACAGCACGAGGACGAGCTGCTGCGCGTGCTCAAGGCCTCGGGCGGCGGGCGCTGGGAATGGGATCTGCGCAACAGCCGCTTTACCTACCACGGGCGCTTTTACCGGGCTTTCGGCCTGGCCAACAGCCCCGACGACGAGGACTTCACACCGCTGCGCGCCTTCGATGTGCGCGAGTCATGGCAGCGCTGGAACGCCCGGCGCCACCCCGACGACCGCGAGCGCCTGGGCGCGTACCTGCAGCGCGTGCAGGACGGACTGGAAGAGAGCTTCCATGCAGAGTCGCGCATGCGCGATGACGAGGGCCACTGGCGCTGGGTGGTCTCGCGCGGGCACGCGGTGGAGCGCGACTCCGCCGGACGCGTGCTGCGCATGGCCGGCATTGACCTGGACATCACCGAGCACCACGAGATGCGCGACGCGCTGCGCGTGTCCGAAGCCAAATACACCACCGTCTACCAGACGCTGCCCGACGCCGCGGGCATCACCCGCCTGTCCGACGGGTGCTACCTGGACGTGAACCCTGCGTTCGAGCGGTTGCTGGGCAAGCCGCGCGACCAGATTTTGGGGCGTTCGTCCATGGAATTGGGCGTGTGGGGCGACACGCAGGAGCGCGCCCGCCTCACCGAGGCGCTGCGCAACCAGGGCGAGGTCCGCGGCCTGCCGATGACGGCGCTGCGCGACGGCGCCGAAGTGCCGGGCCTCATGTCGGGACGGGTGTCGCGCATTGAGGGCGAGGACTGCCTGGTCTTCGTGTTCCACGACATGACGCAGGAGCGCCGTGTGCGCGATGAATTGCTCGCCGCCAACCGCCTGCTGCGCCAGGCGGGCTGGATGGCGCGGCTGGGCGTGTGGGAGGAAGAGCCGGGCAAAGGCATCACCTATTGGTCCGACGTGTGCTTCGACATCCACGGGCTGGACCCAGGCACGCCGCTGCCGCGCGACTATGTGCAGCAGTTCGTCGCACCCGCCTGGCGGGAAGCCATGCACGCAGCCCTGCGCGACTGCCTGCGCAAGCGCACTGTGTGGAGCCAGGAAATCGAGATTGTGCGCGCCGATGGGCGCCTGGTCTGGGTGCGCGTGCGCGGGGAGCCCATCATCGAGGGCGACCGCGTGGTGCGCGTGCGCGGCATCCTGCAGGACATCGACGAGCCGCGCCGCGCGGCGCAGCGGCTGCGTTCTTCCGAAGAACGGCTGGCACGCATCTTCCAGCTGCTGCCCTACCCGCTGGGGTTCTCGCGCCGCGAGGACGGCACCTACCTCGACGTGAATCCGGCGTGGGAGCAGGCCCTGGGCTACACCCGCCAGGAAGCCGTGGGGCGCACGGTGGTGGAACTGGGCATCTACTCCGCCCCCACCCGCGCGGCGCTGCTGGAGGCGGCGACGGCCGAAGGGCAGCTCGTGGGCTACGAGCTGGAACTGACCACGCGCGGCGGCGACAAGCGCACCGTGCTGCAGTCCATGAGCCCCATCGAAGTGAACGGCGAGGCCTGCTGGCTGTTCGGCCTGCACGACATCACCGAGCGCAAGCAGACCGAACAGCGCGTACGCGAACGCGAGGAATTGCTGTCGCTCACCATCGAGGCGGCGGCGCTGGGCCTGTGGGACTGGAACCTGCCCAGCGGCGAAGTCACGGGCGACGCGCGCTGGCGCGCCATGTACGGGCTGGCGCCCGTGGATCCCGGGGCCAGCGCTGCCGTGCACTGGGCGTCGGGTATCACGCCGGAAGACATCGACGTGGTCACCCAGGAGCTGCGGCGCCACCTGCAGGAGCCGCACAAGCCGTTCGACGTGACCTGCGAGGTGCTCGCACCACAGGGCGACGGCCGCTGGATCCGCAGCGTGGGCAAGGTGGTGGCGTACGACGCCGCCGGGCAGCCCGCGCGCATGGTGGGCATGTCCATCGACGTGAGCAGCCAGCGCCAGCAGGAGCGGCAACTGGAGCGCATGGCCCATTACGACGCACTCACCGGCCTGCCCAACCGGGTGATGCTGGAGCGGCGGCTGCGCGCAGGCATGGAGCACAGCCGTGCGCGCGGCCAGCAATTGGGCGTGGCCTACCTGGACCTGGACGGCTTCAAGCCCGTCAACGACCGCCTGGGCCACGCGGCGGGCGACCGGCTGCTGGTGGTGGTGGCCGAGCGGCTCAAGCGCGCCCTGCGCCTGACCGACTCGGTGGCGCGGCTGGGCGGGGACGAGTTCGTGATCCTGCTGTCGGGCTTAGCCCATGCCGAGGAATGCGAGCGGCGCCTGCATACGGTGATGGAGAGCGTCGCGGCCCCGTACACGCTGGACGGCGAGCGCGTGCTGGTCACCGCCAGCATTGGCTACACCCTCTACCCCGACGATGAGGCCGACGCCGACACCCTGTTGCGCCATGCCGACCAGGCCATGTACGCGGCCAAGCAGGCGGGGCGCAACCGCTTCCACGGCTTTGATGCCGCCGAGGAGCGCGCCCGGCAACTGCGGCGCGAGCAGTGCGGCGAACTGCTGCGCGCGCTGCAGCGTGGCGAATTGGCACTGTTCCTGCAGCCCAAAGTGGACATGCGGCTGGGCACCGTGGTGGGGGCCGAGGCCCTGGCCCGCTGGCAGCACCCCGAGCGCGGCCTGCTGTCGCCCGTGCATTTCCTGCACCTCATCGAAGGGCATGCCGAGCTGCAGATGCGTTTTGGCGAATGGGTGGTGGACACCGCGCTGCAGCAGATCGCCCGCCTGATGGCGCAGGGTCTGGAACTGCCCGTCAGCATCAACATCACGCCCGAGCACCTGCACCGCCGGGGCTTTGCGGACTGGATGGCGTTGCGCCTGGCGCAGCACCCCGCGGTGCCGGCGCGGCTGCTGGCCATCGAGCTCACTGAAAGCGCCGCGCTCTACGACATCGACCACGTGGCGCGGGAGCTGACCAGACTGCGCGCGCTGGGCATGCAGATCTCGTTCGACGACTTCGGCACGGGCTACTCGTCGCTGGCGTACCTGCGCCGCCTGCCCATGGACCACCTCAAGCTGGACCGCAGCTTCGTCGCCGGCATGCTGGCCGATGCGGGCGACCGGGCCATCGTGCAGGGCGTGATCGGCCTGGCGCATTCCTTTGGCTGCGGCATCGTGGCCGAAGGGGTGGAAACGGTGGAGCAAGGCCTGGCACTGCTGCAGATGGGCTGCCACCACGCGCAGGGCTACTGCATCGCCATGCCCATGCCCGTGGAGCAGTTCATGGACTGGGCGAAGGCCTGGCAGGCCCCCGCACCATGGCGCGCCACCGGCCAGGCCGCCGCGCCCGTACCACCGGCGGCGGCGATAGCCGCTTGATGGCGTATCAGATCAAGCAATAAAAAAGCTTCCAGCACCCGTCCAACAAGCGCGGGAAGCTATCAAATCGAGAGCAAATTCCCGCGCGTCAGCCCAGCAGTTCCTTGATCTGCTGCAGTGCCACGGGGTCTTCCATGGTGGTCAGGTCGCCCGTGTCGCGGCGCTCGGCCACGGCCTGCAGGGCGCGGCGCAGCAGCTTGCCGCTGCGGGTCTTGGGCAGCATCGTCACGAACAGCACGCGTGCCGGGCGGGCCACGGCGCCCAGTTGGGTATCAACCTGCTTCATCACCTCGCCTTCCAGTTTCAGGCGCGCGGCCTCGTCGGTGAGGCCCGAGGCATCGCGCGGCACCGCGAAGGCCATCGCGACCTGGCCTTTCAGCGCGTCGGCCACGCCCACCACGGCCACCTCGGCCACATTGGGGTGGCCGGCGATGCATTCCTCGATCTCGCGCGTGCCCAGGCGGTGGCCGGCCACGTTGATCACGTCGTCGGTGCGGCCCAGGATGAAGTAGTAGCCGTCGGCATCGCGGATGCCCCAGTCAAACGTGCTGTAGACCAGCCGGCCGGGAATGCTCTTCCAGTAGGTGTTGACGAAGCGATCATCGTTGCGCCACACGGTCTGCAGGCAGCCAGGGGGCAGCGGCCCCTCGATGGCCACCACGCCCTTCTGGTTGGGCTGGGTCAGCTCCTCGCCCGTGGCCTCGTCGATCAGCTGGACGTTGTAGCCGTACACGGCCTTGCCCGGGCTGCCGAAGCGCGAGGTTTGCTTCTGCACGCCGTTGCACAGCGTGAGGATGGGCCAGCCGGTCTCGGTCTGCCAGTAGTTGTCGATGATGGGCACCTGCAGCGCGTCGCTGATCCACTGGGCCGTGGGCTCGTCCAGGGGCTCGCCCGCCAGCCACAGCGCCTTCAGGCTGCGGATGTCGTATTTCTTCAGGTAGGCCGGGTCCTGCTTCTTGAGCACGCGCACCGCGGTGGGGGCCGAGAACATGTGCGTGACCCGGTATTTCTCGACGATGCTCCACCAGATGCCCGCGTCGGGCCGCACCGGCAGGCCTTCGTACAGGATGGTGGTCATGCCGGCAATCAGCGGGCCGTAGATGATGTAGCTGTGGCCCACCACCCAGCCGATGTCGCTGGTACAGAAATAGGTGTCGCCCGGCTGTGCCTCGAAGATGTGGCGCATGCTGGACGCCAGCGCCACGGTGTAGCCGCCCGTGTCGCGCTGCACGCCCTTGGGCTTGCCGGTGGTGCCGCTGGTGTACAGGGTGTAGCTGGGCTGCGTGGCGTCCACCCAGGTGCAGGGCACCTGCGCATCCATGTGCCGCGCGCGCAGTGCCGCCCAGTCGTGGTCGCGGCCCGCGCGCATGGCGGCGGGCGCGAGGCCCCGGTCCACCAGCAGCACGGCCGCGGGCTTGTGGGCCGACAGTTCGATGGCCTCGTCCAGCAGCGGCTTGTAGGGCACCACCTTGCCGCCGCGCGAGCCCGCATCGGCGCTCACGATCACCGTGGGCTCGGCGTCCTCGATGCGCGAAGCCAGCGACGACGATGCGAACCCACCGAACACCACCGAATGGATGGCCCCGATGCGCGCGCACGCCAGCATGGCGAACGCCGCCTCGGCAATCATGGGCATGTAGATCAGCACGCGGTCGCCCTGGCGCACGCCCAGCGTCTGCAGGCTGGCGGCCATGCGCTGCACTTCCTGGTGCAGCTCGGCGTAGGTGTAGGCGCGCTCGGTATTGGTTTCGGTGGAGATGGCCACCAGCGCGTTTTGCAGCGGGCGCTCTGTCAGGTGGCGGTCCACCGCGTTGTGGCACAGGTTGGTGGTGCCGCCCACGAACCACTTGGCGAACGGCGGATTGCTCCAGTCGCAGATCTGCTGCGGCGGCTGCTGCCAGTCGATCAGGCGAGCCTGCTCGGCCCAGAAGGCGTCGCGCTCGTCGATGGAGCGGCGGTAGAAGTCGGCATAGTCGGCGGCCATGGTGCTGTCTCCTTGGAATCCTCCGCGCCGACGTGGCGCGGGTCGGTGGTTATCCAAAATTCATAATTATTCATGCCGCGCTTGCGGGAAGCTGACGCGGTCGCTGACGCGGTCCTTGACGCGGCGCTCGCCGCACCCCTCTGCGCCCAGCCCACCTTTGCGCTTCACTATTCATAGCTGTTAGCGCTTGGTGGGTGTGCCTGAGAGGCCTATTTGACCAAGGCCAGCATCTCCTTGAATGCCGGGTGCTCGCAGCTGCGCAGCCACTCGAAGGCCACCATCTCGGTGGTTACCAGCTCGGCGCCGGCGCCGGCCAGTCGGTCGAAGGCGGCGTCGCGGTTGCGCTCCGTGCGCGAGCTGCAGGCGTCCGTCACCACCCATACCTCGAACTCATCCTCCAGCAGGTCGAGCGCCGTCTGCAGCAGGCAGACATGGGCCTCGCAGCCGGCCACCACGATGGTGGCGCGCTCCGGCGCCTGGGGCTCGCGGCCCTTTTGCAGGTGCTTGGGCAGGCTGCGCGCATTGCCGCCCTGGGGCTTGGCGGGCGGGCGCAGCCACTCGCCCAGGCCCTCCTCGGTGGCGCTGAAGTGCATCTTGGACAAGGTGCGCTGGCACAGCGCGCGCAACGCGGCGTCGTTGGGCCCCAGGCGCGAGGGGTTCTGCTCCGTGCCCCACACCGGCACGTCCATCAGCCTGGCAATCTGCGCCAGCCTGCGTGCGTTGGCCAGCACGGCTTCTGCCTCGAAGATGGCGGGCATCAGGCGTTCCTGGTAATCCACGAGAACGAGTTGGGATTCGGAGGCGTCAAGCAGCATGGCGGTCATCGTTGTTCAGTCGGGCGGTCATTGTCGCAGGCGCTACGGGTAGCAGCGGGGCAACGGCGCGCAAGTTCCCCATGCGCCCCGTGTCCCGCTTCGGGCACAGGGGTGCCCCCTTGGCGCCGGTCCCGCACCGCGACGCGTCCTCGCGCAGGCGTGTTCAACGTTGCCTCAGGCGCAGCAACTGCCCGTCCGGGCTGTCGGTGAGCAAGTACAACCAACCGTCCGGCCCCTGGCGCACGTCGCGGATGCGCGCGCCCAGGTGGTCCAGCAGGTACTCGTCGCGCACCACCTGCGCGCCCTGCAACTCCAGCCGGTGCAGCCGTGCGAACTTGAGAGAACCCACGAACAGGCTCCCCTTCCAGGCCGCGCCGTACCGGTCGCTGGTGAGAAAGGCCATCCCCGACGGCGCGATCGACGGCACCCAGTAATGCAGCGGCTGCTCCATGCCGGCCTTGGCCGTGCCCTCGCCGATCTTGCCGCCGCCATAGTGTTCGCCATAGGTGATCACCGGCCAGCCGTAGTTGCGGCCTGCTTCGGGGCGGTTGATCTCGTCGCCCCCTTGCGCGCCGTGCTCATGGATCCACAGCCGGCCGTCCGGCCCCCAGGCCGCTCCCTGGGGGTTGCGGTGGCCCCAACTCCAGATCTCCGGCAGCGCGCCCGCGCGGCCCGCCAGCGGGTTGCCGGGCGCCGCGCCGCCCGTGGGCGCTATGCGGACGACCTTGCCCAGGTGGTTGTCCAGGCGCTGGGCGTCCTCCTTGCGGCCGTAGCGCTCGCCCAGGGTGAGAAACAGATGGCCGTCCGGCGCCTGCACGATGCGGCAGCCAAAGTGCAACTGGCTCGCCACCTTGGGACGTTGGCTGAAGAGCACTTTCACGTCTTGCAGCGCCGCCGCGTCCGGCGCCAGCGTAGCGCTGGCCAGGGCCGTGCTGTTGCCGCCGCCCTTCGGTGCGGGTTCGGAGTAGCAAAAGAAGATGCGACGGTTGCGTGCGAAGTCCGCATCGGTGATCACATCCAGCAGGCCGCCCTGCCCGCCCGCCGCCACTTGTGGCAACCCGGCCAGCGGCGACCCCAGGCGCCCGTCGGCCTCTACCACGCGCAGGCGGCCGGGCCGCTCGGTGACGAGGAAGCGCCCGCCCGGCAAGAAGGCCAGGCCCCACGGATGGCTCAGGCCCGAAGCCACTACCTCCGCCGACGCCTCACCGCGCGCGGGCACGGGGGGGACGGGTGCGACCTCCTGGGAAAGCGCCTCGCCGCCCGCCAGCATGGCGGCAGCGGTCAATGCTATGTTAATAATAGCTGCTAGCGCTCTTCCAGTATGGATTGCAGGCACTTTTGGCACAGAGTTCATGGGAAGGATTCCTGGGATCAACCGTGGGTGCTGTCATGGTGCTGCGCCAGCGGGCTCTGCATGCGGCACGCGGGGCTACGCGGAGGGCGCCGCGTTGACACCATGGCACGTGCATTGTGCGCGGCCGGGCCGCACAGGCAAACCCATCCTTCAGCGAATCCGCACGCGGCGGCCCGCGCCGCCGGCGTGGCAAAGCGCCGGCTACTTGTCCAGGCAAGAGCGGGGCCTTGGCCTACAGCCCGCTCGGCATGCTGCCTGACCACGCCATGCGCCGCCTGCCTAGCTGCGCGCGCCCCCGGCGCCCGCACGATGAGGCCACGCGATGCCCGCGTTGCCAACGAAAGGAAAAACCATGTCGATTTCCCTCCTGCTGCTCATCATCCTGGTGCTGATCCTGATCGGCGTGCTGCCGACCTGGGGGTACAGCCGTTCCTGGGGCTACGGTCCGGGCGGTGGTGTCGGGCTGGTGGTGGTGATCGTGCTCATCCTGCTGCTGATGGGGCGCATATAAAAAACGGGGCCTGCGCCCCGCGCGGCCGTGTGTCGTCACGAGGTCTGGCCGCCGCCTGCGGCGCCGCTGGCGGCCGATTGGCTGCGCCGGTCGGGCTCCGAAGGACTGGAGATGTCGCGGATCGCCGTGCCGGACTGGCGCTCGTCCACGTTGGTGGCCACGTCGCCCAGCGACACGATACCCACCAGCCGCTGTTTACGGTCCACCACGGGCAGCCGGCGCACCTGCATGTCGCGCATGGAAGCGATGGCTTCGTCCACGGGCTGGTCCTCGTAGCAGTAGTACACCTCGCGGGACATGACCTCGTTCAGGCGCGAGTGGGTGCGCTCTTCGGCCAGGCCGCGCAGCACCATGTCGCGGTCCGTCACCATGCCCACCAGGCGCTCGCCATCGCATACCGGCAAGGCTCCCACATTTAATTCGCGCATGGCCTGCGCGGCGGTGGTCAGGGTGTCGTCGGGTGCCATGGTGCGGATCCCGCGGGTCATCACATCAGAAACGTTCTGCATAGCTCACTCCTTTCATGAAAAGACAAGGGTCAGGCGCGATCGCGCAGGACTTGGACACCCGTGGCCTCGGCGCAATGGTTGCAGCAGAAGATGCGCTCTCCCGCCTGCACGCCGTGGCCGATGATGGCCACCTCGCAGTGCCCGCACCGCGGCGCCAGGCGCGAAATAGCGCACTCAAAGCTGTCGAAGGTGTGCGGCTTGCCGTCCAGAATCACATCGAACGTGCGGTCGTAGGTATTGCCGCAGGTTTCGCACTGCTTGGCCATGGGAAGTCCTTTCTTGCAACGGATTGGCCTTCAGTGTGGAAAACGCGCAGGCGCCGGGCTGTAGGACCAGCCGCCGTACCGGGGAAGGCGCGCCTGCGCAATGCGTGGCTGGGCGGTACTGCCGACCTGGGCAGGATGCGACGCCCAAGCGATGAGGGTCCGCCCTATTTCTGCCCTTGTCCTACAGCCGGGCATTTTTCCCAGGCGCAGAGTGGATCGATGCGGATCCTTCGAGGACGGCGCTCTACCGGGCAGCCCTTGCTCCTGCTGAATACACCGCGGCGGCGCCGTCCACCGCGGAGTCCGCGTGCCGGGGCGGGCCGTCCGCGCCCGCCGTCACACACCATGATCCCTGGATGAGGAGCCCCGTATGAGCAGTCCTCCCATCTTCGAACAACTGCAAGCCAAAGCCTCGCAATGGTGCTCGGAATATGGGCGCTACAAGGAGGAATGCCGCGTGTTCGCGGAGCACATGCGCGTGGAGTACATCGAATACCTGGGCGCGCGGTCGGCGGACATTGAGTTCCACGTTCTGAATGAAAACCTGGAACGCATGAAGGACGAGGGAACCACCCTCTCGCCCCGCTTGCAGCCGGGAGACGATGGCTTCATCTACTTCGGTCTCACGATCGTCTTCAAGATGAACCACGGATGTCTGGATGAGCATGTGCGCATCGGCGTGCAGCGCGTGCGCAACCAATGGCGTGTGCGCTGGAACCAGACGGAGATGGCGTATGGAGACCCGCCGCACCTCGCCTTCTTTCAGAAGGTGACCGCGCTCATCGAAGCCAAGTTCTCCACACCCTTTCACAAGCAGCGGGGTGCGCTGGGGTTCATTCCCGTGGTCAGCAACGACCACCTGGCGCTGCTGCCGCCCGCAGAGCTGCGCATTGCAGCGGAGGCCGACGCGCCCACCGCAGAAAGTGGCGGCCAGCCCGCCAAGGGGTAAGCGCCACCACGGCCTCAGCGCAACCGATTCCGACCTCTCCGTCGGAATCTTCTTACCTGTGCATGCAAATCCAGCGGCCTAGAGTGAATTGGCAGCGATTCACTGTCGCCGCTTGTTCATTTCCCCCTTCACGCAGGAGCTTACGCATGCCCAGCCCTACCTCCCAACGTCCTGCCAGCCGAGATCAGCGCGCCGGCACCCCGCCCCAGGCCACCAGCCAGGGCGGGCGGGGATTTGCCTGCATGGACCCCGAGCGCCGGCGCGAGACGGCCTCGCAAGGCGGGCGCGCGGCCCATGCCTCGGGCAATGCGCACGAGTTCACCTCCGCCGGGGCACGCGCAGCAGGCGCCAAGAGCCACGGGGGCACCCACGCTTCCCGCGGCGCCGGCCAGAGCAACCCTCGCCGCAGCAGCGACCGCTGACGCGCACTGGCCAGCAGGGCCGGGCCCGCCATGGCGCGTGCCCGGCCCTGTGGTTTCCAGCCCGTCATTTCAGCCACTTTTTATGCTGGAGCCAACGCCATGGAAACCGCCGCCCGTCATTGCCACATCACGCCGCTTTGCCCCGATCCCGAACTTCCCCACTGGAAATCCCTGGGCTGAGCAGCAGTCCTCTCTCTTTCTGAACCTTCCACGGAGCCTTCTCATGAATACACCGGCCAGCCAGACGCCCTCCTCGCCCACCGCCGACGAGACCCAGCAACAACAGCGGGACATACAGCAGCAGCAAGACCAAAAAGACGCCGCCAAGTCCTCAGGCGACACCCAGCAATCGCAGAAGGCGGCACCCGGCCCGGGCCGCGAGGAGCCCGCTCCACCCATGCCGGACCAGCATCTGCAAAAGCCCGGGCATGAACATGCCATGGAGCTTCAGCCCCGTTTCGACGCGCCCCACTACAAGGGCAGTGGCAAACTGCAGGGCATGGCGGCCCTGATCACGGGGGGCGACTCCGGCATTGGCCGCGCGGTCGCGCTGCTGTTTGCCCGCGAGGGTGCCGACGTCGCCATCGTCTACCTGAGCGCCGACCAGGACGCACAGGAGACCGCCCGCCTGGTGCAGGCGGAAGGCCGTCAATGTGTGGTCATCCGGGGTGACGTGAAAGACGCGGCGTTTTGCCGCGACGCGGTGAAGCAGGCCGTGGCCCAGCTCGGCAAGCTGAACATCCTGGTGAACAACGCCGCATTCCAGGAACACGCGGAATCGCTGACGGACATCACCGAGGAACGGCTGGACGAAACCTTCCGCACGAATATCTACGGCTACTTCCACATGACCACGGCCGCGCTGCCGCACTTGTCGCGCGGCGACGCGATCATCAACACCGGCTCCGTCACCGGCCTGCGGGGCAGCAAGAAGCTGCTGGACTATTCGGCCACCAAGGGGGCCATCCATGCCTTCACCAAAGCCCTGGCACACAACCTGGCGGAAAAGGGCATCCGCGTGAATGCGGTGGCCCCGGGGCCGGTATGGACGCCGCTGAACCCGGCGGACCAATCGTCCAAGGACATCGTTCACTTCGGCGAGAAGACGCACCTGGGCCGGCCGGCACAGCCCGAGGAGATTTCTCCAGCCTACGTGTTCCTGGCAGCGCCGTGCTGCTCCAGCTACATCACCGGGATCGTGCTGCCCATTACCGGCAACGCGGGGGACGGCGCCTGATGCGTCTGATGCGCATGCGCTGTGTTTCCAGTCATCGCAGGGCACCTACCCGCCGATAGGACCGGTCCTACCGACTCGCGTGCACCGCAACCGAAGAATGAATCACGCACATCAGGTTTTGTGCGCCCTTCACACCACCACTTCAGGAGAAATCGATGCCCAACAACAACCCGCAAGGCCACAACCAGTACACGGAGAACTCGAACCAGCGCAAGAGCCAGAGCCGCCAGGGTGGCGCCACGGCCAGCGGTCAGAACTCCACGCGATCGCAAGGCGATTCGAACGCGAAAAGCGGTTCATCCAACCGCAGTTCAAAGCAGCGCTGAGCGTTTTCAGCCCCCTCTTCCACCCCCTTTTTTTCAGGAGTACGCAATGGCATACCGAGACAACGACGAACGCAATTACCGCCAAGACCGCAGCCGTGACGATCATGACAATCGCATGGGCCGCGGCGGGCGCGAATCCCAGCAAGGCGGCGGCTACCGCGGCGGGGACGACCGGGAGCGCTATGCATCCTATGGCCAGGAAGGCAGCGGCTCCCAGCGCTCCCAGCGCGAGTGGGCCGGCGACTACCAGGGCATGCAACAGCAGCGCCCTTATGAGGAAAACTACCGCGACCGCTACGAGGCGGGTTATGACAGCGACTTCCGCGCAGGGTCGCGATCAGGCCAGGGCTACCAGGGCGGTGCCGGCTATGGCGGCGACTTTGGCGCAGGCGGGCAGCAGCAGGGTATGTATGGCGGCAACAACCCGATGCAGGGCTCGTACGGCCGCGGCTACCGCGGCGCTCAAGGCTATGGCGCCCAGGGGGGCGTGGGTCAGAGCGGCTACGGGGGGTACGGTTCGCAGGGGTACGGCTCCCAAGGCCAGGGTTATGAAGGCCATCGCGACGCGGACTTTGGTTCGCAGTACTCCGGCACCGGCGGAGAGCAGCGCGGGCGCTTTCAGAACGACCCCGACTACCACCAGTGGCGCCAGGACCAATTGCGCCAACTGGATGACGATTACGACTCCTGGCGCAAGGAGCGCTATGAAAAGTTTGCCGATGACTTCAACACCTGGCGCACCTCGCGCGGCGGCACCGGGCAAAAGAGCAGCGGCAGCAACAGCGCTACCTCATCCAGCCAGGGCACGTCGGGCAAGAACAAAGAGCAAGGTTGATCCTCGATGATCCCCTGGTCCGCAAGGGCCCCCGCATGCGGGGGCCTTTTTCTGTATGCCGCAGCGTGCCCTAGCCTGCCGCTGGTTTACCTGGGACCAGCGACGCCGCCTCGCGCTGGCCCACGTCTTTCAGGAAGGCCCACACCGCCTGCATGCGCGCCAGGTGCTTGGCCTCGGCCGGCATGCTCATCCAGAAGGTGCGTGTGAACTCGGCCTCGTGGGGCAGCACGCGCGCAAGTACAGGGTCACGGTCGGCCAGGAATGCGGGCAGCACGGCCAGGCCCGCGCCGGCGCGCACGGCCTCGTACTGCGCAGTGATGCTGGTGCTGCGCAGCGCAAAACGCT
The DNA here is from genome assembly GCF_056730635.1 of Diaphorobacter sp. B2A2W2. Lineage (NCBI taxonomy): Bacteria > Pseudomonadati > Pseudomonadota > Betaproteobacteria > Burkholderiales > Comamonadaceae > Diaphorobacter > Diaphorobacter sp. B2A2W2. The sequence goes on along the minus strand of NZ_JBWZOR010000001.1, from coordinate 311,568 downwards.
CGGGCGGGTAGAGCTGGTCGATGAACTGCAGCTCTTTCGTGAACAGCAGATCGTCCACGTAGCTGATGAAGGCGTGGTGGCGCAGGTCTTCACGCTTAGCCACCAGCGGTCTGCGCGCCAAGTACTCGCGCTGGCCGTAGAGACGCAGGGTGTAGTCGGCGAGTTTGGTGACGATCACCGAGCCGCGCTTGGGCCGCTCCAGGGAGATCACGATGTCCGCCTCGCGCCGGCTCAGGTGCAGCATGCGCGGCAGAGCCAGCAGGTCGATGGACAAGTGCGGGTGCTTCTGTGTGAGCCGCGCCAGGTGCGGCGCCAGCACCACCGTGCCAAAACCCTCGGTGGCACCCACGCGCACCAGTCCGGAGGGGCCCGCGCCCGGGGAGTTGGCGGGCGATGCGCGCTCCACCCCCAGCACGGCGGCCTCCATGGCCTCGACGGCGGGCAGCAGGTGGCGGCCGGTTTCCGTCAGCCGGTGTCCCGCTGCCTCGCGGGCGAACAGCGGCGCACCCATCTGTTTTTCCAGCGCCTGGATGCGCCGCGCCACTGTCGTGTGTTCCACGCCCGTGCGGCGCGCGGCCCCTGCCAGCGTGCCGGTGCGCGCCAGCTCCAGGAAGTAGCGCAAATTGTCCCAATCCATACGGCTCCTCTGCGGTGATGTGCAAATTTGCAAAGCCAAGGTGCGTGATTGTCTATTGCCTACGCAATTTCGCACAACTACGATGCAGCCCATGCCAAGTCGGCACTTGCCGTGCCGGCTTCATTGCAGACCACCCCAGGACCCCCAGGAGACAACCATGGACGCATCCACCTCCCAGGCCGTGAAGGCCCCCACCGTCAAGCTGCTGATCGGCGGCCAGTTCGTCGAGTCCAAGACCACCCAGTGGCGTGACGTGGTCAATCCCGCCACGCAACAGGTGCTGGCGCGCGTGCCTTTCGCCACGCCCGACGAGATCAACGCCGCCGTGGCCTCTGCCAAGGACGCCTTCAAGACCTGGAAGAAGACCCCCATCGGCACGCGCGCGCGCATCTTCCTGAAGCTGCAGCAGCTCATCCGCGAGAACATGAAGGAACTGGCCGCCCTGCTGACGGCCGAGCAAGGCAAGACCTTGCCCGACGCCGAAGGCGACGTGTTCCGCGGCCTGGAAGTGGTGGAGCACGCGGCCAACATCGGCACGCTACAGCTGGGCGAGCTGGCCAACAACGTGGCCAACGGCGTGGACACCTATTCCATCATGCAGCCGCTGGGCGTGTGCGCCGGCATCACGCCGTTCAACTTCCCCGCGATGATCCCGCTGTGGATGTTCCCCATGGCCATCGCCACGGGCAACACCTTCGTGCTCAAGCCCTCCGAGCAGGACCCCATGGTCACCATGCGCCTGTGCGAACTGGCGCTGGAGGCCGGCATCCCCGCCGGCGTGCTGAACGTGGTGCATGGCGGCGAAGACGCCGTGAACGCCATCTGCGACCACCCCGACATCAAGGCCATCAGCTTCGTGGGCTCCACCAAGGTGGGCACCCATGTGTACAACCGCGCCAGCCTCAACGGCAAGCGCGTGCAATGCATGATGGGTGCGAAGAACCACGCCATCGTCATGCCTGACGCCAACAAGGAGCAGACGCTGAACGCCCTGGCCGGCGCCGCCTTCGGCGCAGCAGGACAGCGCTGCATGGCCCTGTCGGTCGCCGTGCTGGTGGGCGAGGCGCGCAACTGGATCCCCGAGCTGGTCGAGAAGGCCAAGACGCTGAAGGTGTCCGCCGGCACCGAGCCCGGCACCGACGTGGGCCCGCTGGTGAGCTGCGCCGCGCTGTCGCGCGTGGAGGGCCTGATCGAGCGCGGCATTGCCGACGGTGCCACGCTGGAACTGGACGGCCGCAAGCCCCAGGTGGCGGGCTACGACAAGGGCAACTTCGTCGGCCCCACGATCTTCAGCGGTGTGAAGCCCGGCATGAGCGTGTACGACCAGGAAATCTTCGGCCCCGTGCTGTGCCTGGCCGGCGCCGAGGACATCGACGAGGCCATCGAGTTCATCAACGCCAACCCCAACGGCAACGGCACGGCCATCTTCACGCAGTCCGGCGCGGCCGCGCGCAAGTTCCAGGAAGACATCGACGTGGGCCAGGTGGGCATCAACGTGCCGATCCCCGTGCCCGTGCCGCTGTTCTCGTTCACCGGCAGCCGCGCCTCCAAGCTGGGCGACCTGGGCCCCTACGGCAAGCAGGTGGTGCTGTTCTACACGCAGACCAAGACCGTCACGGCGCGCTGGTTTGACGACAGCACCACCAGCCACGGCGTGAACACCACCATCAGCCTGAAGTAAGCGGCGCCGCGCGGTGCGCGCATGGTGAAATCACAGGCATGACCCGATGCGTGAAACCCCATGCCGCCCGCCTGCGCACCTTGGCCGCTGCGTGCGCCCTGTTGGCTGCCACCCAGGTACAGGCGCAGGCCGGCGCTGCCTGCCGCCCCGGCGGCACGGTGGATGAGACCAACGCCTGCGCCGTGCAGCGCTACCAGGAGGCGGACACCGCCACTCAGATTCTGTATGGCGATGTGATGCGTGCCCTGTCGGCCCACGAGCGCCCTGCCCTGCGCCAGGACCACGCCGCCTGGCAGCGCACGCGCGCCGCGCAGTGCAAGCAGGCGCAGCGCGCGGCGGAGTCCCGCCCCGAATGGCCGCGGCTGTACCACGACTGCCTGACGGTCCATACCCAGGCGCGGCGCGACGCCCTGATGCACTGGCTGCACCATGGCGAGGCGCCGCAGCCCACGACGAACAAGCCATAAGACGCATAAGAGAAGGAGACACCCGCCATGGACTTTGAACTCAGCGAAGACCAGCGCGCTTTTGCCGACACCGCGCGCCAGTTCGCCCAGGCGGAGCTGGCGCCCCACGCCGCCGAGTGGGATGCGCAGGGCATCTTCCCCCGCGAGGCTATTTGCCGTGCGGGCGAACTGGGCTTTTGCGGCCTGTACGCGCCCGAGAGCGCCGGTGGCCTGGCCCTGCCGCGCCTGGACGCCACGCTGGTGTTCGAGGAACTGGCGGCCGTGGACCCCAGCACCACCGCCTTCATCACCATCCACAACATGGCCACCTGGATGCTGGGCACCTGGGCCACGGATGCCGTGCGCGCCGAATGGGGCGAGGCACTCACCAGCGGGCAAAAGCTCGCCAGCTACTGCCTGACCGAGCCCGGCGCGGGGTCCGACGCCGCCTCCATCAAGACGCGCGCGGAACTGGTCGGCAACGAGTACGTCATCAACGGCAGCAAGGCCTTCATCAGCGGTGCGGGCAGCACCGACGTGCTGGTGCTCATGGCACGCACCGGCGACGCGCAATCCGGCGCGGGCGGCATCAGCGCCTTTGCCGTGCCCGCGAACCTGCCCGGCATCCACTACGGCAAGAAGGAAGAAAAGATGGGCTGGAACAGCCAGCCCACGCGCCAGATCAGCTTTGACAACGTGCGCATCCCCGCCAACCACCTGCTGGGCCAGGAAGGCGAAGGCTTCAAGATCGCCATGAAGGGGCTGGACGGCGGGCGCATCAACATTGCCACCTGCTCGGTCGGCGCCGCGCAAGGCGCACTGCAGCACGCCCAGCGCTACATGCAAGACCGCAAGCAGTTCGGCAAGCCGATCGCCAGCTTCCAGGCGCTGCAGTTCAAGCTGGCCGACATGGCCACCGAGCTGGTGGCTGCGCGCCAGATGGTGCGGCTGGCCGCCAGCAAACTTGACGCAGGCGCGCGCGATGCCTCCACCTACTGCGCCATGGCCAAACGCTTTGCCACCGACGTGGGCTTCAACGTGGTGAACGAGGCGCTGCAGCTGCACGGCGGCTACGGCTACATCCGCGAATACCCGCTGGAGCGCCTGCTGCGCGACGCGCGCGTGCACCAGATCCTGGAAGGCACCAACGAGATCATGCGCGTCATCATCGGCCGGCGCATGCTGGACGGCGACGCGCCGGAGGTGATCCGTTGACATTCAAAAACCATAGCTGCTCGCGCTGGATGGACAAGCGCTAGAGGCCTATTTGACTCCAAACCCACCATGCCTGCCCGCCCCCTGTCCGACGAAGCGCTGCACCTGATCGCCGCCGTGCGCGACGCACTGGGCGAGCGGCTGAACGCGCAGGTGGAGGTAGAGGAGCGCACGCTCTTTGGCTGCCACGCCTTCATGGTGGACGGCAAACTTTGCCTGGGCGTGAAGGGCGAAGAGCTGTTGGTGCGCCTGCCGCCGCAGCAGCACGACGCAACCGCAGAAACCCCTGGCGTGCGTGAACTGGACCCGCGTGGCGGCATGGCCGGCTACTTCTGGCTGGAGCCTGCCGCCTACGCCACGCGCGCCCAGTGGGAGCACTGGATCGACACCGCCCTCGCCTTCAACCCGCTTGCCAAGGCCTCGCCCCGGCGGGCGAAGGCGGCCACAAACCGCAGCAAGGGCACGCGATCATGATTGAAGGCATTTTGGCCCGTAGAGCCCGTCCATCAAGCGCTAACAGCTATCAAAATAATAGTTCCCATCACACACCACAGGAGACAACCACCATGCAAATCGCATTCATTGGGCTGGGCAACATGGGCGCCCCCATGGCCATCAACCTGCACAAGGCCGGCCACAGCGTGAAGGCCTTCGACCTGAGCGCTGACGCGCTTGCCAAGGTCAAGGCCGAGGGCTTGCAGGTCGCCGCCAGCGCGCAGGACGCCGTGCAGGGCGCCGAGGCCGTCGTCACCATGCTGCCCGCCAGCCAGCACGTGGAAGGCCTGTTCCTGGGCAACGGCAACCTGCTGGCCAGCATCGCCAAGGGCACGCTGGTGATCGACAGCTCCACCATCGCCGCCGCCACCAGCCAGAAGGTGGCCAAGGCGGCCGAGGCCGCCGGCATCGACTTCATCGACGCCCCCGTCTCCGGTGGCACCGGCGGCGCCATCGCCGGCACCCTCACCTTCATGGTGGGCGGCACCGACGCGCAACTGCAGCGCGCACGTCCCCTGCTGGAAAAAATGGGCGCCAACATCTTCCACGCCGGCGCCGTGGGCGCGGGCCAGACGGCCAAGATCTGCAACAACATGCTGCTGGGCATCCTGATGGTGGGCACCAGCGAAGCCATCGCGCTGGGCGTCGCCAACGGCCTGGACCCCAAGGTGCTGAGCGAAATCATGCGCCGCAGCTCCGGCGGCAACTGGGCACTGGAAAAGTACAACCCCTTCCCCGGCGTGCACGAGAACGCCCCCGCCAGCAAGGGGTACGCGGGCGGCTTCGGCACCGATCTGATGTTGAAAGATTTGGGCCTGGCCCAGGAAAACGCCATCGCCACCAAGGCCAGCACCCCGCTGGGCGGCATGGCGCGCGCAATCTACGCGGCGCACAGCATTGCGGGGCACGGGGGGGATGATTTCTCCAGCGTGATCAAGATGGTGCAGAAGAAGGGCTGACGCAGGCTTTCCGGCATGCCTTCTGCAAACAGGCGCTGTGACTAGCGTTGCAGCGCCTTTTTTTATTTTGAGCAGAGTGCCTTGCTGCGATCTCAAACTAGGCAGGTAGTAGGTAGGTGCTCATTCATCTATGGCCTCTTTCGACGCAACGCGGGCGAGTTGGACCGCTGACATCATCGACGGATCCTGAAAAATACCCGCTTCACCCGGAGCGGGCATCTTTCGATGCAGTTGGTCTTGGGTACGGTCTCGCGGGACCAGGGCGCGCGGCTTGGCGCGAGATCGTCGCAGCGTACCCCCGAAAACAGAGGTAGTGAGGAATTTCAGACACGACACAGCACCTCCTCCCGAAAAGCCCTGCCCGCTGGTCCAAGTACGCGATCGCGCCGATGCGCAACATAGGCCTGTTCACGGGCTTCCCCTGCGGGGCCGAGGTTGCTGGCAACGAGTCGCAGAAGTCGAGCGTCGCGCAGCGCGGTTTCGACTGTCCATAGGGGCAGGCGGCCCCAGCCCACGCCCGCCTCAATTAACGCCTGCTTCGCTTCCTGCGTACCGACGCGCCACGTCCGGGGAGACAGCACATTGAAGTCACGCCTCGCGGACAGCGGGGTGGGATCGATCAGGACGACCTGCAGGTGCTCGCCAATATCGTCCGCGCTCAGACGCTTGCGCGCGCGCAGCGACGCACCCAGCCGGTGGCTGGATGACACGACGGGCACGATCGGGACCGTCGTCAGCGGCTCCTTCTTGACCCGCGGATCGTGCAGATCGTTGCCGACCGTGATGGCCACGGAACAGCGGCCCTCGAGCAATGCGTCGAGTGGACCGCCAAGCGGGGCGACTTGCAGTTGGACACGGACGCTCGGATACCGCGCGTGCACGGCCTGCAATGCGGCACAGGCCAGGGGCAGCGGAAACAGCGTGTCGACGATGACGGATAACTCCAGCTCCAGCCCTTGGCTCACGCCCTGGGCGCGAGCGCGCATGGTGTCCACCTTTAGCAGCACCGCGCGTGCGTCCTCTAGCAGCGCGGTTCCGGCAGGCGTCAAAACCGGCCTGCGCCCGTCGCGGTCGAAGAGCGCAATACCCAACTCCTGCTCCAGGCTCGCCACCGCGTGGCTGACGGCCGACTGCGCTCGTCGCAAGCGGGCAGCGCCGGCGCGAAAGCCGCCCGCTTCGGCGATGGCCACAAAAGTTCGTAATTGACCCAGTGTGAGGGCGTCGATCATTGATCCACTCTTTAGATCACTTTGAGCGAAATTATGTGACTTTCATTGATCGGACGTTGGACCCATAGTCGCACAACCAACTCAAAAGAAAGGAATTCAGGATGCCTATCCGTCCACGTGTGCTGGTTCTGTACTACTCCTCGTACGGGCACGTCGAAACCCTGGCGCAGGCCGTGCGCGACGGTGCGCGCGAGGCGGGCGCGCAGGCCGACCTCAAACGCGTGCCGGAACTCGTGCCTCCATCGGTTGCGGAGCGGGCTGGCTATCGGCTCGAACAGGCCGCACCGGTCGCCCGGGTCGAAGAGCTGGCCGACTACGACGCGATCCTGTTCGGCACGCCGACGCGCTTTGGCACGATGGCCGCCCAGATGAAGAACTTCTTGGACCAGGCCGGTGGCCTCTGGGCACGCGACGCGCTCGTCGGCAAGGTAGGCAGCGTCTTCACATCCACGGGCTCGCAGCACGGCGGTCAGGAAGCCACGCTGCTCACGACGCACGTGGTGCTGCTGCACCTGGGCATGCTGCTGGTCGGCCTCCCCTATACCTTCAAGGGGCAGAACCGCATGGACGAAGTGACCGGAGGCAGCCCCTATGGCGCTTCGACGATCGCCGATGATGGCGAAGGTGGCAACCGCCTGCCGAGCCCGAACGAGCTGGAAGGCGCGCGCTTCCAGGGCGCGCACGTCGCTCGCGTCACCCATGATTTGTTGCTCGGCCGGCTCCACCGGGAAGCGGCATGACGCGTGCGCTCCCGACGTCGCCCTGGCCCGCTACCTTGTTGCTGGTCGGGGCTGGCATTGTCTCGGCCGTACAGGTGGGCAAGGCGCCCGCCGCGTTGCAGGCTGTGCAGACGGCGCTGGCCATGCCGCTATCGCAAGCCGCGTGGCTGCTGTCCGCCTTCGGCGTCGTCGGGGCGATGTTCGGTATCGCCATCGGACTGGTGGCAGATCGGCTCGGCGCGCGCCGCGCACTGATCGCCGGCCTGCTCCTGCAGGGCGTCGCATCGGCCGCTGGCGCCATGGCCCAAGGCCCCGTGCTGCTGATCACAAGCCGCGTCGTGGAGGGCGTTGGCTTCCTTGGTGCGATCGTGGCGGCCCCCGCCCTCATTGCACACATCGCGCGGGGACGCGGCGCCTCTGGCCCGTTGGGTGCCTGGAGCACCTTCATGCCGGTTGGCATGGCACTCATCCTCTTTGCGTCCCCCTGCCTGCTCTTGTACGGCTGGCGCGCGCTGTGGTGGGTGGGCAGCGCCGCCGCCCTGGTCTTCGCCTGCGCCGTGGCGTTGCACGCGCCCCATGTAGCGGCTGCGCGGGACAACGCAAGCACCGCGGCTTTGCTGCGCCAAACGCTGCTGGCGCGGGGGCCAATCTGCCTGCTGCTGCTGTTCATGCTCTATGCCGGGGCATGGTTTGCTCTGTTCGGGCTGCTGCCGGTCGTCCTGCAGGACGGGCTGGCGCCCTCGCCGGCTCGGGCGAACGCGCTCACTGCGCTTGCCATCGGCGCGGGTGCAGTGGGCAACCTGCTGGGCGGGGCGCTGGTTGCGCACGGGGCACGACCGTCTTCTGCCTTGGCCTGGGCATTCGGTGCCAGCGCAGTGCTTGCGTTGGTCGTGGCGACAGCACCGCTCGGCCCCGCGTGGCGTTTCGGCCTGGTCGTAGTCTTTGCAGTGATTTCTGGAATCGTGCCTCCCGCGCTTTTCGCGGAGGCTCCGTCACAGGCACCGCATCCCAATGCAGTGGGTGCGACCCTGGGAATGATGATGCAGGGCAACAACCTGGGCCTGGTCGCGGGTCCACCCGCCGCAGCCGCCCTCACCGCAGCAGGCGGATGGCCCGCGTTGGGAGCTGGGGTCGCCGCCGCCGCCCTCGCGGCCGTCGCGGTGGCGTGGTGGTTGCTGCCGCGAACCGAACGCAGCCTGGAAGCACCTTGGAGTCGAATCTCGCATGACCACCGATAGACAAACCAGCCCCATCCTTCTTCGCAATACCCTGGCTTTTGACCGGCAACATGTGGCCGAATTCAAGCGCGCCATCGTCAACGCGGTCGAGTTTGCAAATCAGCACGCCCCACAGTTGATGGTTCAGACTTACGTCGACGATGAGAACGGCCTCTGCTACAGCTTCCAGCTGTTTCAAGACTCCGAAGCGGTTCTCCGCCATTGGCAAGTGTCTGACCCCAGCATTGCCGAGGTGATGAAGTACTGCGTCATCCGCAGCTTGGAGGTTTATGGCGACGCCAGCAAAGCCGTGCGTGACGGGATTCTGAACGCAGTCGGTGACGCCAGCGTTTCCTTCACGCCGGCATTTGTCGGGTTCTCTCGCCTTGGTTGAAGCGGGCTAACAATGCCCTGGCTTTGCTCCTCTACCGAAACTCTTTATAAAACAATCGGTTAGATAGAAATTCAAGCCATCGCCATCCACTCTTGTACGCAATGGCGGGCCAGCGCCGTCACCCAGCAGGGCTTCTCCGGTACGAAGGCAATCCCGTACCGCGGGCTGACCAGAAACCCGGCGCGGTCGAATGCCCGGTCATCGCTCGATTGCACAAACGCGGCCAGGTCACGGAACGGCACGGCCACGGTGCCCAGGTGCAGCGCCTCCGCGCGGGCGGTCACCTCTTCCAGTCGGCCACTGTCCTGAAAGCGGTAGACCACGTCGCCATAGTCCAGCGCGGTCAGGCCGACGTTGTTGCGCGACTCGCTGCGTGGCTGGCCGTGGGCGCGGATGATGTCGCCGCGCGTGGCGGTGAGGGGTACAACATTCACGCTTTCGTAGGGTTGCAGGTGCATGGTCGATTCTGTGGCGGCGCGGCGGCGCGCAGCAACCGGGGGCGTGTATCGAACCGTGAGGCGCAACACGCGCGTATATTGCCCCGTGTTGCCGTTGGCGGGCCGTAAGCACCCCGCAATGGTTCAGCATGAAAATGCCGCCCAGCACGCGTCTGAAAAGCGCGGGCAGCTATCAAAATCGAAGTTCTTTCAACCACCCTCCTCCTTTGACTGCGATGACAGCCTCCACCGACTTCGCCCCCATGCCCGATGCCGCCGGCTTCTTTGGCCCCTACGGCGGGCAGCTTGTGCCGCCGCACCTGAAAGCCGCCATGGACGACATCGCCGCGGCCTATGCCGAGATCACGCAGCGCAAGGACTTTCAGGACGAGCTGGCACAGCTGTTTGCCGATTACGTGGGCCGGCCCAGCCCGATCTTTCATGCCAAGCGGCTTTCGGGCCTGCTGGGCGGCGCGCAGATCCACCTCAAGCGCGAGGACCTGAACCACACCGGCGCGCACAAGATCAACCACTGCCTGGGCGAGGCGCTGCTGGCCAAGTTCATGGGCAAGAAAAAGGTGATCGCCGAGACGGGCGCCGGCCAGCACGGTGTGGCGCTGGCCACGGCCTGTGCGCTGGTGGGCATCCCGTGCGAGATCCACATGGGCCAGGTGGACATCGAGAAGGAGCACCCCAACGTCACCAAGATGCGCATCCTGGGCTGCAAGCTGGTGGCGGTGACGCGCGGCGCGGCCACGCTGAAGGAGGCGGTGGACAGCGCCTTCGAGGAGTACCTGACCAACCCCACCGACTACCTGTACGCCATCGGCTCGGTGGTGGGGCCGCACCCGTTCCCGATGATGGTGCGCGACTTCCAGAGCATCATCGGCCGCGAGGCGCGCGAGCAGTTCCAGGCCAGACACGGCCGCCTGCCCGACTACGTGACCGCCTGCGTGGGCGGCGGCAGCAATGCCATGGGCATGTTCACCGCCTTCCTGGGCGATACCGATGTGAAGCTGGTGGGCGTGGAGCCCTCGGGCGAAGGCACCGACAAGCCCGGCCGGCACGCGGCCACGCTGAGCATGGGCCAGCCCGGTGAGATCCACGGCATGAAGTGCTATGTGCTGGAGGATGCGCCGGGCGTGCCCGCCGCCGTGCACAGCATTGCCTCGGGCCTGGACTACCCCGGCGTGGGCCCGCAGCACAGCTATCTGAAGGACATTGGCCGCGTGCAGTACGAAGCCGTGACCGACAAGGAATGTCTGGACGCGTTCATGCAGCTGTCGCGCGTGGAAGGGATCATCCCCGCGCTGGAGAGCGCCCATGCCGTGGCCTGGGCCATCCGCGTGGCGCCCACGCTGCCTCAGGACCAGCACATCCTGGTCAACCTGTCGGGCCGCGGCGACAAGGATGCGGATTACGTCGCCAAGGTGCTGGGGCTTTGACGGGCGGGCGCGGCGCGTGTTCTGCCATCATGCCGCCCTTGATTCACTGAACTGAGAGAACCTGACCATGGCACTGCCACCCAACAAGCAACGCAGCCGCCGCCTTCGCAAGAAGATGCGCGTGGCCGAGTTTCAGGAATTCGGCTTCGAGTACGAGCTGAAGGTCAAGCAGGAGCTGACGCCCGAGCAAGAGGAGGCGCTGATGGACCGCTTCGTGCGGGACCTGCTGGTGCCCCGCAATCTGGCGGCCGCCGGCTGGGTGCGCGAAGGCTTCGTGACGGCCTTCGTGCGCGGCTCCGCCACCGAGGACGACCGCCAAGCCACACAGGCCTGGCTGGCTGCACAGCCCGAGGTGGCCGAGGCCACGGTGAGCGAGCTGAAGGACGCCTGGTACGTGCAAGACTGAGCCGCGCGCCACAGGGTAGCCGCGCAGCGCTGGGCTGGCTTCAGCCAGAAGGTTTTAAGCCTTTTTTGGCCTCTAGCCTTTGACCAACAAGCGCCAGCAGCTATCAGAACAGAAGCGAAACAGCCGCCAACCCCCACGGGGGTGGCGGCTGTTGCCGTTGATGCGGTGCGTTTGTGCAAACGGGGCGGTTGGCTCAGCCTTCCGTGATCCCTGCGGCCCTGATGACCTGGGCCGCACGGGGCGGCCCCTGCCCTGTGGCGGGCGGCCGCCACGGGGACATTCGCACTCAGACAGCGCCGCGCGCCTCCACGTAAAGCGCGTAGATCGAATGGCTGCTGGCCATGAACAGGCGGTTGTTCTTGGCACCCCCAAAACACAGGTTGGCACAACGCTCAGGCAGCCGGATGTGGCCAATGGCTTTGCCTTCGGGGTTGAAGACCATCACGCCATCCAGGTCCGCCGGGTTGGCGCCCACGGCGCCGTTGCTGCCCCACCCGCACCAGAGGTTGCCGAACTCGTCGCACTTGATGCCGTCCAGGGCACCCGGGCCGCCCGCGTCGATGTGCAGACGCTTGCCGGACAGCCGCCCGCCCGGGCCCACGTCGTAGGCCCACACCACGCGATGCGGCTGGTGGCGGCCCTCGACGATGTAGAGCACCTTCTCATCGGGCGAAAAGCACAGGCCATTGGCACCCGCCAGGTCGCCCAGTACCTGGCTGACCTTTGCGCCGCCCGGGTCGATGCGGTAGACGCCGTGCGGCAGCTCTGGCGCGGCCTTTTCGCCCTCCCAATGACCGGCGATGCCGAACGGCGGGTCGGTGAACCAGACCGCGCCGTCCTTGCTGCAAATGATGTCGTTGGGTGAGTTGAAGCGCTTGCCGTTGTAGCCATCGGCCAGCACGGTGATGCTTCCGTCGTACTCGGTGCGCGTGATACGGCGCGTCAGGTGCTCGCAGGTCAGCAGCCGGCCCTGGCGGTCGCGCGCGAGGCCGTTGGAAAAGTTGGAGGGCTGGCGGAATACGCCCCACGCACCGCTGGCCTCATCCCAGCGCATGATGCGGTTGTTCGGAATGTCGGATACCAGCAGGTAGCGCCCGTCTCCGAACCACACGGGCCCTTCGGCCCAACGCATGCCGGTGGCAATCTGCTCCACGCTGCTGCTGTAGATGCGGTACTTGGCGAACTGCGGGTCCAGCACTTGCACCGATGGGTCGGGGTAACGCTGCTGGGGCTTGAATTCAAAACTCTGCGCCGTGGCAGCACCTGCGGCCGTGGCGGCCACCGCGCCGGCCAGGAAATGGCGCCGCGTGGCAACGCTGGGCGCCGCATTCTTCTTGTGAGGCATTTCGGGATCTCCGTTGTGGGTTTTGCCCGGGTTGGGTCGAACAAGCAGGTCAGGTCACCGGCGCCGGGTTGAACAGCACGAGCTGGTTGGCCAGCTTCCAGTGCTCGGCCCAGGTCTTTTTACGGCCGCTGGCCACGTCGAGCATGAGGTGGAATAACTCCCAGCCCACGTCTTCGATGGTGGCCTGCCCGTCTGCGATGCGGCCGGCGTTCACATCCATCAGGTCGTGCCAACGCCGGGCCAAATCGCTGCGCGTGGCTACCTTGATCACCGGCACCTGCGCAAGCCCATAAGGCGTGCCGCGCCCCGTGGTGAACACATGCAGGTTCATGCCCGCCGCCAGTTGCAGCGTGCCGCAGATGAAGTCGCTGGCGGGGGTGGCCGCGTAGAGCAAACCTTTTTGCGTCGCCTTTTCGCCCGGAGCCACCACGCCGGCGATGGGCGCGCTACCGCTCTTGACGATGGAGCCCATGGCCTTCTCGACGATGTTCGACAGGCCCCCCTTCTTGTTGCCCGGCGTGGTGTTGGCACTGCGGTCCACGCGGCCGCGTGCCAGGTAGGCGTCGTACCAGACCATCTGGTCGATCAGGGCCTGCGCCACCTCGGGCGTGGCCGCACGTGCGGTGAGCTGGTCGATGCCGTCACGCACCTCGGTCACCTCGCTGAACATCACCGTGGCGCCGGCGCGCACCAGCAAATCGGTGCAAAAGCCCACGGCCGGGTTGGCGGTCACGCCGCTGAAGGCATCGCTGCCGCCGCACTGCACGCCCACCACCAGTTCGCTGGCAGGCACCGTCTCGCGCCGACGTGCGTTCAGGCGCTTCAGGTGCTCGTCGGCCTGGCGCAGGATGGAGTCGACCATGGACATAAAGCCCACATGGGCTTCGTCCTGCAGACACACCACGTCCAGCGGTGCCTCCTGCAAGGTGCGCTGGTCCACCAGAGCAATGGTGCCAGGCGGCATGAGGCGCTCGGGCTGCAGCTTCTCGCAGCCCAGGCTGACCACCATCACCTCGCCGCCGAAGTTCGGGTTGAGGCTGATGTTGCGCAGCGTGCGGATGGGTACCGCCGCGTCCGGCGCGTCGATGGCGACACCGCAGCCGTAGCCATGCTCCAGCGCCACCACGTCGTCCACGTTCGGGTACTTGGGCAGCAACTCGGCCTTGATACGCTGCACGGCAAAGTCCGTCACCCCGGCCACGCACTGCACCGTCTGGGTGATTGCAAGGATGTTGCGCGTGCCCACGGAGCCATCGGCGTTGCGGTAACCCTCGAAGGTGTAGCCCGCCAGCGGCTCCATCGGCGTCGGCCTGGCGGTGGCGATGGGCAGGCCGTCCAGCGCACGCGCATCGGGCATCTGCAACAGGCGCTCGTGCACCCAGCTGCCAGCCGCTATGAACTTGAGGGCATAGCCGATGACCACGTTGTAGCGGCGCACGGCACCGCCCTCGGGAATGTCTTCCAGCGCCACCTTGTGCGCCTGCGGCACCTTGTCCACCAGCACCTGGCCGCCGGGCAGCCGGGTGCCAGCAGGCAGGCCGCCATCGTTGGCCACAATGGCGACGTTGTCGGCCGGGTGCATGGCGATGCAAAGCGGGGCTTGTGTACTCATACCAATGTCTTTTCCAGTTTCCATGGCGCTACGGCCGCCCGCGGGCGACGAAGCTGACGCCTGCAACCAGGTTGCCGTGCAAGAGCTACCCGGCAACGGGGCGGCATCTCCGTTAGCGAAAGGCGTGCGGCCGCTCAGGGGTCATTCCGCCTTTATGCCTGCGGCCTTGATCACCTGCGCCCACTTGGCCACCTCGGCTTTCTGGAATGTGGCCAGTTCGGCGGGCGTCATGGTGGATGGCACCATGCCGAAGGCTTTGAGGCGCGCCTGGACTTCCGGGGTGGCGACGATCTTCATGATCTCGGCGTGCAGTCGGTCCACGATGGGCTTGGGTGCGCCGGCGGGCGCGAACACGGCCTGCCAGGAGCCCATGTCGAAGCCTTTTTCTCCGGCTTCGGCAATGGTGGGCACGTCGGGCAGCGACTCCACGCGTTTGGAGCTGGTCACGGCGATGGGGCGCAGCTTGCCCGACTGGATGTGCGGGCCTACGACCAGGGCGGTGTCGAACATCATGTCCACCTGGCCACCGATCACGTCCTGCACCGCCGGGCCGCTGCCCTTGTATGGCACATGCGTGAACTTCACGCCCGTCTGATAGGCCAGCAGCTCCAGCGCCATGTGGTTGGAGGTGCCGCTGCCGGGCGACGCCGAGGACAGGCCGCCCGCCGCGGCCTTGGCCTTGCTGGCGGCGAGCACTTCCGCAAGCGTCTTGTACGGGCTGGCGGCGGGCACCACCAGCACAAGAGGGCCTGAGCCCAACATGGCAATCGGTGTGAAGGACTTGACGGGGTCGTAGTCCAGCTTGGGGTACAGGCTCACGTTGATGGCGTGCGAGCTGATGGTGCCGCCAAGGATGGTGTAGCCGTCGGCGGGCGCGCGCGCGGCGATGGCCGATCCCACGCTGCCGCCCGCGCCGCCCTTGTTGTCGATGACCACGGGCGTGCCCAGGGCCTGGCCCAGAGGCTGGGCTACCACGCGAGCCAGCGTGTCGGTATTACCGCCGGGTGGAAAGGGCACCAGGTAGGTGATGGCCTTGCCCGCGGGCCAAGTGCCCTGCGCTGCCGCAGGCAAGGGGGTCAATGCGCTGCCCAGCAGCAAGGCGCTGGCGGCGGCGAGGGAGCTTTTGATCAAGGTGCGGCGTTGCATGGGGGATGTCTCCTGGTTGGATGGAAAGGACTCAGAAACGTGGCTGGCGGCCAGTGAAGTCGGGGTCGTACTTGCGCATCTGCCCGAGGTCGTCGCGGTTGCGGATGCCGCAGTGCAGGTAGTTGTCGTGCAGGCTGGCCAGCGCCTCGCGATCCAGCGTGACGCCCAGGCCCGCCGTCGTAGGCACGCGCAGGCTGCCCTGTTCGAATTGCAGGCGGCCGCCTTCGACGACCTCCTCGTCCTGCCACGGGTAGTGCGTGTCGCAGGCATAGGTGAGCTGCGGCACGCTGGCACACAGGTGCGTCATGGCGACGAGGCTGATGCCCAGGTGGGAGTTGCTGTGCATGGACAGACCCAGGTCGAAGGTCTTGCACAGCGTGGCCAGCCGTTGCGTGGCACGCAGACCGCCCCAGTAGTGGTGGTCGCTGAGCACGATCTTCACCGGGCAGCCGAGGTCGACGTTGCGGCGGAATTCGGCAAAGTCGGTGACCACCATGTTGGTGGCCAGCGGCACATCGCCTTCGCGCTCCATCGCGCGCGCCACGGCAGCCATGCCCTCCAGGCCAGGGGCCGGGTCTTCGTAATACTCCAGCACGCCACGCAGTTGCTGCACTACCTTCAGGCTGGTCTGTACCGTCCAGTTGGCGTTGGGGTCGATGCGCAACGGCATACCCGGAAAGGCCTGGGCCAGCGCCAGGATGCCGGCCGCCTCCTGGTCGGGCGGCAAGGCGCCGGCCTTGAGCTTGATGCTCTGGAAGCCGTACTGGGCGATCATGCGCCGCGCCTGGGCGACGAGTTGCGCGGGCGTGAGTGCCTCGCCCCAGGCATCCGGCGTATAGGGCTGGTCGATGTGTTCGGCGTATTTGTAGAACAGGTAGGCCGAGAAGGGAACGCTGTCGCGCGCCGCGCCGCCCAGCAGATCCACGACCGGGGCCTGGGCCAACTGGCCTTGCAGGTCCATCGTCGCCACTTCAAACGCGCTGATGACCTTGGCCACGGTCTTGGATACATGCGTGCCCGGTGCCAGCGACACCTGCTGCCCCAGGAATTCCGAGGCCGTCTGTGCGGGCGGTGCGACCAGGGCCGCCACGCGCTGCTCCATTGCATTGAGCGCCCAGGGGGACAGACCCACCAGGGCGGGCGCCGCCTTGGCCAATGCGTCCAGCATGGGCTGGTCGCCATAGCTCTCGTTGATGCCCACCAGACCCGAGGCGGTCTCGATCTCGATGATGGAGCGCAGGACCCAGGGCTCGTGGATGCCGGCCGCATTGAGCAGCGGCGGATCGCGGAAGGCAATGGGCGTGATGCGGATGTGGCGGATCGCGTGGGAGGTGCTCATCTTCGTGCGTTGAGAGGGGCATCCGTGCCGGCATTTCAGGGTGCGGCTCGAATAAGAGATATGTTGTCTGATAACGTGCAACGAATTATGATCACATCCATGAACACGCCCTCCACGGGATTACCCGAATCCATCGCGTCCGCAGCCCAGCACGCCTCTTCACTGCGCGGCAGAGCGGGCCGCAGCGCAGGGCGCAGCCTGGCAAAGGTGCTGTTCGATGAATTTGAAAGCAAGATTCGCCAAGGCCTGCTGCGCGAAGGCGACAAGCTGCCCACGGAATCGGAGCTGGTGCAGGGCTACGATGTGAGTCGCACGGTTGTGCGCGAGGCGCTGTCCAAGCTGCAGGCCGCCGGCATGGTGGAGACCCGACACGGCATCGGCACCTTCGTACTGCCACCCCGTAGCGGCGGCATGTTCTTCCTGGACCCCTCCGAGTTGGCCGAGTCCGTGGACGTGCTGGCCGTGCTGGAGCTGCGCATCAGCCTGGAGACCGAGTCGGCTGGGCTGGCCGCGCAACGCCGTACTGAGGGGCAATTGCAGGCCATGCGTGCCGCACTGGATGACTTTGCGCAGAGCACGCAACTGGGCGAAGACACGGTAGCCCACGACTTTCGCTTTCACCTGCAGATTGCCCAGGCCACCGGTAACCGCTATTTTGCGGACATCATGAACCACCTGGGCACCACGCTGATTCCGCGCACCCGCGTGGGCACCGCGCGCAGCTCCCCGCCGAATGACGGCTACCTGCAGCGCGTGAACCGAGAGCACGAAGAGATCTACATGGCGATTGCGCGCAAGGATGCTGAATCCGCCCGCGCGGCCATGCGCGTGCACCTGACCAACAGCCGCGAACGGCTGCGCCAGGCTCAGGAAGCGGCCGCCGCGGCGGCCGCCCTGCCCGCCTGAGCCCCTTTCACAAGCCATCCACTGAAAAATTTGCGCTGAAACGTTTGTTGTTCTTTTGTTGATGTTGTACGATGACGTATAACTTAACCCACACAACCACAGGAGACATCGCATGACTTTGACCCGCCGCCTTGCCCTCGCCTGCGCCGCGCTGGCCTGCAGCACCACCCTAGTTCACGCCGCAGACAACTGGCCCAGCCGTCCGCTCAAGATCGTCGTGCCCTACCCGCCGGGCGGCAGTTCGGACATCATTGCCCGCTCGATCAGCCAGCAGTTGTCCGAGTCGCTCAAGCAGCCGGTGATCGTCGAGAACAAGCCCGGTGCGAACGGCAATCTGGGCGCCGACATCGTGGCCAAGTCGTCGCCTGACGGCTACACGCTGCTGTTGTGCGATCTGGGCGCGCTGGCCATCAGCCCGTCAATCTATACCAAGCTGCCCTTCAATCCGTCCAAGGATCTGCGCGGCGCTGCCATGCTGGCGTATTCGCCCCACCTGTTGGTGGTGCACCCTTCCGTCAAGGCCAACAACCTGAAGGAACTGGTGGAGCTGTCCAAAACCAGCGACCTGAACTTCGCCGTCACGGCCACCGGCAGCGCACCGCACCTGGCGGGTGTGGAGTTGGCCCGCGCCACGGGCGCCAAGTGGGTCTACGTGCCCTACAAGGGCGGCGTGCAGTCGGTGCAGGACACGGTGGCCGGCCAGACGCAGGTGCTGATGAACGGCATGCTGGCCACCTATCCCCATGTGCAAAGCGGCAAGCTCAAGCTGCTGGGTGTGTCCAAGCGCGAGCGCATGCCGCTCATCGGCAGCTCTCCCACCATTGCCGAGCAGGGCGTGGCGGGCTTCGAAACCGGCTCGTGGCAAGGCGTGATGCTGCCCGCAGGAACACCGCCGGCCATCACCAAGCGCATTGGCGAGGCCCTGGTGGCCGCCATCCGTACGCCCGATGTGCGCTCACGCCTCACGGGCCAGGGCGCCGAAGTGGTGACCCTGTCCCCGTCGGAAGTGGACAGCTTCTTTGCCAGCGAACGCGCCCGTTGGGCCAAGGTCGTGCAGCAAGAGAAGCTGCAGCTGGACTGAATGCGCAGCGCTGACCGCGCCCCGATTTCCCTTCTTTAACCCCACGTCGCCAACCTGCCGCGCAGCGGCTTTGAAAGAAAGACTGAGATGACTCCCCAAGACCTGAAGAACGTGATGAGTTCCGGCCTGCTGTCGTTCCCCATCACCGACTTCCATGACAACGGCGACTTCAATGCCAAGGGCTATGCCGAGCGCCTGGAGTGGCTCGCTCCGTTCGGCGCCAGCGCATTGTTTGCTGCGGGCGGTACGGGCGAGTACTTCTCGCTCACGGCCAGCGAATATCCGCAGATCATCCAGACGGCGGTAAACACCTGCCGCGGCAAGGTGCCCATCATTGCCGGTGCGGGCGGCCCCACGCGCTTTGCCATCGAATGCGCGCAGGCCGCCGAGAAGGCCGGCGCGCACGGCATCCTGCTCATGCCCCACTACATGACAGAAGCCAGCCAGGAAGGCCTGGCAGCCCACGTGGAAGCCGTGTGCAAGAGCGTGAATTTCGGCGTGATCATCTACAACCGCGGCATCACCCGCTACACGCCGGAAACCGTTGCCCGCCTGTGCGAGCGCAACCCGAACCTGGTCGGCTTCAAGGATGGCGTGGGCGACATCGAGGGCATGGCCTCCATGTTCCTGGCCATGGGCGACCGCCTGGCCTACCTGGGCGGCCTGCCCACGGCCGAGGTCTATGCCGCCGCCTACAAGGCACTGGGCACGCCGGTGTATTCGTCCGCCGTGTTCAACTTCATCCCGAAGACGGCCATGCGTTTCTACGAAGCGGTGAAGAACGACGACCAGGCCACGCAACACCAGTTGCTCAAGGACTTCTTCATGCCTTACCTGAAGATCCGCAACCGCAGCGCCGGCTACGCGGTGAGCATCATCAAAGCCGGCGCCAAGATCGTCGGCCACCCCGCCGGCCCCGTGCGTGCGCCGCTGGCCGACTTGCAGGCTGAAGAGATCGAGATGCTGGCCGAACTGATCCGCAAGGTCGAGCCTGTCTGATGCCTTTTGGCCCCGCCCAGCGTTGGCGGGGCTGCTCATCCCGGCACATAAAGATCCAAGGAGCACCCCATGAAAAAAGTCCTCGTGGCCCTCGCGGCCAGCGTGGCCCTGTCTGCCGTGGCCGCCTGGCCGGAAAAGAGCGTGAACATCGTCGTACCGTTCCCGCCCGGCGGCTCCACCGACACGATTGCCCGCGCCATGGCCCAGCACATGGGCGAGAAACTGGGCCAGGCATTCGTGGTGGACAACCGCCCTGGCGCCACCGGCACCATTGGCGCCACGGCGGTCAAGCGCGCCGCGCCAGACGGCTACACGCTGCTCGTGGCCTCGCTCGGCCCCTACGTGATCGCGCCGCATCTGGTGAAGAACGTGCCCTATGACGCAGTCAAGGACTTCGACTACCTGTCTCTGCCCGTGCAAGCGCCCAATGTGCTCGTCGCCTCGCCCGCGCAGAAGGCACGTACGCTGGCCGAGGTGGTGGCTGCGCTCAAGGCGCAACCTGGCAAGATCAGCTTTGCCAGCTCTGGCAATGGCTCGTCGGACCACCTCTCGGCCGAGCTGTTCTGGCAGCAAAGCGGCACCACGGGCGTGCATGTGCCCTACAAGGGTGGCGCACCGGCCATCAACGATCTGCTGGGTGGACAGGTGGATTTCTCGTTCCAGAACGTGAACGCGGTGCTGCCGCACATCCGTGCCGGTAAGTTGACGGCCATCGCCGTCACGGGCGACAAGCGCTCCCCCGTTCTGCCCGACGTGCCCACGCTGGCCGAGGCCGGTGTGAAAGGGGCCGAGATCTATTCCTGGCAAGGAATGGCCGCGCCCAAGGGCTTGCCCGCGGATGTGAAGAAGAAGCTGGCGGACGTAGCCATCCAGGCCATCAATGAGCCGACGCTGAAGAAGCGCCTAACGGACCAGGGCATGGAGATCGTTGCCAACACCCCCGAGGAATTCACGGCCTTCCAAGCGCGCGAGTACGCGCGCTGGAAGACGCTCATCGAAGCCCGCAAAATCAGCATCGACTGATTGCCACGCCCTCTCGACGTCCGCGCCGCAGTTGCCGGTGCGGGCGCCCTCTTGCCTCTGCCGCCCCCATGACACATCGCCCTCCCCGCATCCTCCAGTACGGCCGCATGCCATTGCCCGCACTGGACCACGAACTGGCCGCCCAGTTCGACGTGACCGTGCTCAGCGAGCAGCCAGACCGGGCCGGCTTCCTGGCCGCGCACGGTGCAGATTTCGAATGCGTGGTGACTTCCGCCGCCATGGGCCTGCCGGGCGACGTGGTGCGCGCCCTGCCCCGCCTGCGGTTCGTCAGCAGCTTTGGCGTGGGCTTTGACGCACTGGACCAGGCTGCGCTGCTGGAGTGCGGCGCACGCGTGGGCTATACGCCCGGTGTGCTGGACGACTGCGTGGCCGACATGGCCTTCGCCCTGCTGCTGGACGCAGCGCGCAGCCTGTCCGCGGCCGACCGCTTCGTGCGCCGCGGTGATTGGAGCCGCCAGCGCTTTGGCGTGCACACGCGCGCCAGCGGCAAGCGCCTGGGCATCTTCGGCATGGGGCGCATCGGCGCTGCCGTGGCGCGCCGCGCCGCGGGCTTTGACATGCAGGTGGGCTACCACAACCGCCGGCCGGTGGAGGGCTCGCCTCATCAGTACCTGCCGTCGCTGATGGAACTGGCGCGCTGGGCGGACTTCCTCGTCATCACCGCTGCGGGCGGAGACAGCACGCGCCACCTGGTGAATGCCGAGGTGCTGGACGCGCTGGGCCCGCAGGGGTTCCTGGTCAACGTCGCGCGCGGCAGCGTGGTGGACGAGGCCGCGCTGGCCGCCGCCCTGCAGCAGCGGCGGATTGCCGGCGCCGGTCTGGACGTGTTCGAGGACGAGCCCCACCCGCTGCCAGCACTGCTCGCATTGGACAACGTCGTCCTGGCCCCCCACATCGCCAGCGGTACCCAGGAGACCCGCCGTGCCATGGCCGACCTGGTGCTGCAAAACCTGCACAGCTGCCTTGCCACGGGCGTGCCGGTGCAGGAAGTGCCCTGGTCGGCGGCTGCGGCCCGGCAGGCGCACTCCGCCTGACGTCCGGGCCATTTTCATCTCCGTTTTTTCTGCTTCCCCGAACCATGTCACAGACTCCCACCATCACCGAGATCGAAGTCATCCCCGTCGCCGGGCGCGACGGCATGTTGATGAACCTCAGCGGCGCGCACGCGCCCTTCTTCACACGCAACGTGGTGCTGATTCATGACAGCGCGGGTCGCACCGGCGTGGGGGAAGTCCCCGGTGGCGAAGGCATCCGCCGGGCGCTGGAGGACAGTCGCGGCGTGCTCATCGGCCGCCCCATCGGTGAGCGCCTGCAGTTGCTGCAGCAGGTGCAAAAGACCCTGGAAGGGCGTGACCCTGGTGGGCGCGGCCTGCAAACCTTCGACCTGCGCGTTGGTGTGCACGCCGTGACGGCCATCGAATCCGCACTGCTGGACCTGCAGGGCCAGTACCTGGGCGTGCCCGTGGCGGCGCTCCTGGGCGAAGGCCAGCAGCGCGAGCGCGTGGAGATGCTGGGCTATCTGTTCTTCGTGGGCCCGTCGCACAAGACCGGTAAACCCTACGTGCAGGCGGGAGAGGACCGTTCAGGCACCGACGACTGGCATCAGGTACGCCACATGGAGGCCATGACGCCGGACGCCATCGTGCGCCAGGCCGAAGCCGCGCACGCGCGCTACGGCTTCAACGACTTCAAGCTCAAGGGCGGCGTGCTGGCCGGCGAGCAGGAGGTCGAGGCCGTCACCGCCCTGGCCAAGCGCTTCCCGCAAGCCCGCGTCACCCTGGACCCCAACGGCGGCTGGCTGCTCAAGGACGCGATCCGCCTGATGCGCGACATGCGTGGCGTGCTGGCCTATGCCGAAGACCCTTGCGGCGCCGAAGGGGGTTTCTCGGGCCGCGAGGTCATGGCCGAATTCCGCCGCGCCACGGGCTTGCCTACGGCCACCAACATGGTCGCCACCGACTGGCGCCAGATGGTGCACGCCCTGTCGCTGCAGTCCGTGGACATCCCGCTGGCCGACCCGCACTTCTGGACCATGGCCGGCTCCGTGCGCGTGGGCCAGACCTGCCGCGACTGGGGCCTGACCTGGGGGTCGCACTCCAACAACCACTTCGACATCTCGCTGGCCATGTTCACCCACGTGGCGGCCGCCGTCCCGGGCAAGGTCACCGCCATCGACACGCACTGGATCTGGCAGGACGGGCAGTTCCTCACCCAGAACCCACTGCAGATCCGCGGCGGCTTCGTCGACGTGCCCGAGACCCCGGGCCTGGGCGTGACGGTGGACCGCGCCGCACTGCAGCGCGCGCATGCGCTGTACCAGGAGCATGGCCTGGGCGCGCGCGACGACGCCATCGGCATGCAAAGCCTGATTCCGGGCTGGCAGTTCGACCCCAAGCGGCCCTGCATGGTGCGCTGAGAGGCCGGCACGCGCCCCTGCCTAGAATGGCCGGACGCACCGCGCGCTGGGTCGCGCGGTATTCCGCCACAACAGGAAAGGAGCGCCATGATGGACGCACAGCAACTGCACCGTGGCCGCCTCATCGACCATATCCAGCTGGTGGTGCGCGACCTGCCCGCCAGCCTGCGGTTCTATGAGGCGGTGCTGGGCGCGCTGCAAATCCCCCTGGGGGGCCAGGCCGACAGCTACTTCTGGGCCGACGAGCTGTTCGTCTCCACGGCCAGCAGCCCCGCCGCTAATGGCCACCTCACGGGGCGGCACCACCTCGCCTTCCAGGCGAAAGACCGCGAGATGGTGGATGCCTTCCACCGCGCGGCGCTGGCGCATGGCGGGCGCGACAACGGCGCCCCGGGCGAGCGGTCCTACCACCCGGGCTACTACGCCGCCTTTGCGCTGGACCCGGACGGCAACAACATCGAGGCGGTATTCCATGGCGCACACCAGCGCAGCGCGTCCTCCGTCCTGATCACGTTCTGAGCACGCGGGCGGGCGACAATCGCGCTCTACGCGCGCCCTTGATTGCCTGCATGACCACATCGCTTCCCTGGCTGGAACCCGACGATCCTTTTCCACCCACCGACGGTGCCTGGGGCGCGGACTCTCCCGCGCCCGGCCTGCTGGCCGCGGGCGGCACGCTGGGGGTGCCCCGCCTGGTGCAGGCCTATGCCCAGGGTGTCTTTCCGTGGTTCAGCACCGGCCAGCCCATACTGTGGTGGAGCCCGGACCCGCGCATGGTGCTGCATGTGCAGGAATTCCGTCTGCACCGCTCGCTGCGCCGCGTGCTGCAGCGCTTTCGCGCCACGCCCGGTCGCGAGGTGCGCATCGACAGCGACTTTTCCGCCGTGATCCACGCCTGCGCCAACAAGCCGCGGGCCGGGCAGTCCGGCACCTGGATCGTGCCCTCCATGGTTGCCGCGTATGAGGCGCTGCATGCTGCTGGCCTTGCCCATAGCGTGGAAACCTGGGTGAACGGGCAACTGGTGGGGGGGCTTTATTGCGTGGCGCTAGGACGGGCCGTGTTTGGCGAATCGATGTTCGCGCACGCGACCGATGCTTCCAAGATCGCCCTGGCGGCGCTGGTATGCCTGTGCCGGCGCGAGGGGGTCCCGTTGATCGACTGCCAACAGAACACGGGTCATCTGGCCTCGCTGGGCGCCCGGGAGATGGAACGTTCGCAGTTCCTGAATCACGTGGCGCGAGCGCGGCAAGACCCTGCCTGCACCTGGAAATTCGAGCCCGTATACTGGACCGAGCTTTTGCCCAACCCCTCAGCGGCGTGACCCAACTCAACGATCTTCCGCTGCAAAGCCTGCAGTTCTACGCCACGGCACCCTACCCGTGCAGCTACCTGCCCGAGCGGCAGGCGCGCTCGCAGGTGGCGACGCCCAGTCACCTGATTCAGAACGATGTGTATTCGGGCCTCGTGGCGCGGGGCTTTCGGCGCAGCGGCATGTTCACCTACCGCCCCTACTGCGACGGCTGCCAGGCCTGCACCCCGCTGCGCGTGGTGGTTGATCCATTCAAGCCCGACCGCAGCCAGCGCCGTGCCTGGAAGCGCCACGCCGGCCTGCAGGCGCGGGTACTGCGCCTGTGCTACCTGCCCGAGCATTACCAGCTATACCTGCGCTACCAGAACGCACGCCACGCCGGGGGCGGCATGGACCAGGACAGCATCGACCAGTACACGCAGTTCCTGCTGCAAAGCCGGGTCAATTCGCGGCTGGTGGAGTTCCGTGAGACCGGGGCCGACGGCCAGCCGGGGACACTGAAGATGGTGTCCATCCTGGACGTGCTGGAGGACGGCCTCTCCGCCGTCTACACCTTTTACGAGCCCGAGCCGGGCGCAAGCTACGGCACCTACAACGTGCTGTGGCAGGTGCAGCAGGCGCGCACGCTGGGCCTGCCGTATGTCTACCTGGGTTACTGGATCGAGCAGAGCCCGAAGATGAACTACAAGGCGCGCTTCATGCCGCATGAGCTGCGCATCGACGGCCGTTGGCAGCGTTCCAAAAGTTGATGGGCCTTGCAGGTCATATCGACCTCCAAGGCCCATCCATCAAGCGCAAGCAGCTTCTTTTTTAATAGCGATCAGCGCCCGGACCGTGCACCGTCCACGCTCCATGCCCCGGCGCCGAAGGCGGCGAATGCCAGCAGGCCGCCCGTCACGGCAACGTTCTTGAAGAACAACAGCTGCTGCATCATCTGCTGGTCCGCCGGCAGAGCCCAGTAGGCGTGGAAGAAGAAACTGGCCGCCAGCGTGAACACGGCCAGCGCCAGCGCAGCGATGCGTGTTCCGAATCCGAAGAGCAGTGCCAGGCCGCCCAGTAGTTCAATCAACAGACCGACGGCAACGGCCACGGTGGGCATGGGCATGCCCACGGACGTGGCGTAGCCCACGGTGCCGGCAAAGCCGCTGATCTTGCCGAACCCCGCAGGGATGAACAACAGGGCGATGAGGATGCGGCCCACCAGGGCCAGAGGGTTTTGCAGGGTAGCAAACATGGCGGAACTCCTAAGATTGAAGTGGATGGGCAGACTTCACGCGGCGAGATCAAAAACCAGAACTTCGGCATCGCTTCCCCCAGACAGGGTTACGCTGCTTTCGTTATCCAGCAGGGCCGCGTCGCCCCCGCTCAGATGCTGTCCGTTGACCTGCAGCGTACCGCGGATCAGGTGAACGTAGGCTTTGCGCCCTGCGGCAATGGGCAGTTGCGCCGCCTCAGCACCGTCGAACAGGCCCGCGTACAGCGTGGCGTCGGCATGGATCGTGACCGAGCCTTGCGCGCCGTCGGGCGAGGCCACGCGACGCAACTGGCCGCGCTTGTCGGCATCGGGAAAGCGCTTTTGCTCATAGCTCGGCGCGATGCCGCGCACATTGGGCTCAATCCAGATCTGCAGAAAGTGCGTCTGCTGGCCCTCGGCGTGGTTGAACTCGCTGTGCATCACGCCCGTGCCGGCACTCATGCGCTGCACGTCGCCGGGCGGAATGCCTTTGACGTTGCCCATGCTGTCCTGGTGCGCCAGTTCGCCAGACAGCACGTAGCTGATGATCTCCATGTCGCGGTGGCCATGGGTGCCGAACCCCGTGCCCGGCGCGATGCGGTCCTCGTTGATGACGCGCAGGTTGCCCCAGCCCATGTGGCGCGGGTCGTAGTAGCCCGCGAACGAGAAGCTGTGGTACGAATGGAGCCAGCCGTGGTCTGCGTGGCCGCGATCTTGGGATTTGCGAAGGGTCAGCATGGGGTCGCTCCTGGAAATGCGTTGCGTTGGAGAGAACTGTAGGTCGCGCAGCGCCCTTGCAGGGACAGCGGGCTTGAAGGCATCATTCAAACTCATTGAACGAATAGGCCGTCGATCATGCAAAACACCCGCGATGCCCTGACCCCTGAAAACTTGGCCATGCTGCAGAGCATTGCGGAGACGGGCAGCTTTGCCGCGGCGGCACGCCAGCTCGGCGTGGTGCCCAGCGCACTGACCTACCGTGTGCGCCAGATCGAGGATGCGCTGGACGTGCTGCTTTTCGACCGCAGCGCCCGCCACGCACGGCCCACCGATGCCGGCATGGAGCTGCTGCGCGAAGGCAAGCGCTTGCTGGAGGACGTGGACGCCATCGCCAACCGCGTGCGCCGCGTGGCCACGGGCTGGGAGCCGCAGCTCACGCTGTCGGTGGACGGCGTCATCTCGCCCACCACCATGCTGGAGCTGGTGGAGGCGTTCTACGCCCTCGGTCCACCCACGCGCGTGAAGTGGCGCGACGGCATCCTCGGCGGCACGGCCGAAGCGCTGACGTCGGGCCAAGCAGACCTGGCCATCGGCGTGGCCGTGGGCGCCTCCAACGTCGCCGGGCTGCAATCCGCCCCGCTGGGCGAGGTGCGTTTCATCTTCGTCGTGGCGCCCCACCACCCACTGGCCAAGGTGCCCGAGCCCATCAGCGACACCACGCTGCGCGAACACCGCGCGATCGCCGTGGCCGACTCGGCACGGCGCAGCAACGTGACCATGGGCATCCTCGCGGGGCAGGATGTCCTCACCGTGGACAACATGCGCGCCAAGATCCATGCACAGTTGCGCGGCCTGGGCGGGGGCTTTCTGCCCGAGCCCATGGTGCGTCCGTACCTCGAAGCCGGCCATCTGGTCGAGCGGCAGGTGGCGCGCCCCGCGCGCAACGTGCGCCTGAGCTACCAATGGGGTGGCCCCGGGCACGCTGCGCCGGGCCGCGCGCTGCAGTGGTGGCTGTCGCAACTGCAAAGTGACGCCACACGCCGTGCGCTGCTGGAAAACCACCACCAGTTCTGAATGCGTGGGCCGCGCGGCGCGTGTAGAGTCAACACTAGCGCTGCGCTAATTACCAGCACTGCACCAGCCCATTTCCGACGTCATCGAAGGCCTGCCATGACCCGCTTTTCCTCCCGCTCCAGCGATCGACTGAAACAAGGCCAGCAGGTCGCGCCCCTGGGCGCCGCGCGGCGCTTTGCCGTGGTGGGTGCCGGCATGGCCGGCGTGGCCTGCGCCCGCACACTGGCCCAGGCGGGCCACATGGTCACCGTCTTCGAGAAGGCGCCGCAGCCCGGCGGGCGCACGGCGGCGCTGGCGTCGCCGTTTGGCAGTTTTGATTCGGGCGCGCAGTACTTCACGGTACGCGACGCACGCTTTCAGCGGGCGCTGGACACCGTTTCCGGCCTGTGCCGCGCCTGGAGCGCCACCACCATCCGCGTGCTGGACGCCGCCGGGCGCGTCGCCACCGCCGCGCCACCGCCCGGTGAAGCGCACTGGGTGGCGGCCCCCGCAATGGATGCGCTGGTCCAGGCCTGGGCCGCACCGCTGGCGCGCGAAGGCCACCTGCACACGCGCACGGCCGTCACGCGCATCGAGCGCGACGCCATGCGGCCCACGGCCTGGCAGCTGCGCACCGAGACGCTGGATGGGGGATCGCAGGTGTATGCGGGTTTCGATGGCGTGGTACTGGCCCAGCCCGCGCCGCTGTCGCGGGCGCTGCTGCAGCAGTCCGGCGTTTCCACGCCGTGGAACGATGCCCTGGCCGGCGTGGACATCGCGCCCTGCTGGACCTTGATGCTGGCCTTTGCGCAGGCCGTGCGCCCCGGGCTGACCACGCTCGGCCCGCAGTGGAACGCCGCACGCAGTACGCACCACCGCATTGCCTGGCTGGCCCGTGAGTCCAGCAAGCCCGGCCGGACACAGATCGAGCGCTGGACGGTGCAGGCCAGTCCCGCCTGGTCGCTGGAGCACCTGAACGACGAGGCCCCCCGCGTGCAGGCCAAGCTCATCAAGGCGTTTGCCGAAGTCACCGGCATACGCGCCACGCCCACGCATGCCGAGATGCGGCGCTGGCGCCACGCGCAGACGCAAAAGCCCTTGGGCCAGAGCTTTCTGTGGGACGCCTCCCTGGGCCTGGGCGTTTGCGGGGATTGGTGCCTGGGGCACCGGCTGGAAGACGCTTTCGTCTCGGGCCTGGAGCTCGCGCTCACCGCTGCATGACGGCGGCCGCGGGCTACGTCGGCCGCTTTGCCCCCTCCCCGACCGGCCCGCTGCACGCGGGCTCGCTCGTCGCCGCCCTGGCCAGCTGGCTGGACGCGCGCGCGGCCCTGGGAGGACGCGGCGGGCGCTGGCTGGTGCGCATCGAAGACGTGGACCCGCCGCGCTGCGTGCCCGGCGCCGACGAGCGCATTCTGGCGCAGCTGGCCCGCTGCGGCCTGCTGCCCGACGAGCAGCCGCTGTACCAATCCACCCGCGGCCCCCGCTACCAGCAGGCGCTGGATGGGCTGCTCCACGCCCGCCTGGCCTACCCATGCGCATGCACGCGCCGCGACATCGAAGCCGCCTTGCAGGCGCAGGGCCTGGTGCATGAACGCCATGTGGAACGCCCCTACCCTGGCACCTGCCGCCACGGCCTGGGTGGACGCACGCCGCGCGCCTGGCGCTTCCATACCCAGAGGTATCAATCAAAAATGCCTCCAGCGCCCATCCAGCAAGCGCAACCAGCTATTTATTCAATAGCAATTTCCGGGGTCTCCTGGACCGATCGGCGCCTGGGCCCGCAGTTTCAGGATGTGGCGCGGCAGGTGGGCGACTTCGTGCTGCGGCGTGCAGATGGCCTGTGGGCCTACCAGCTTGCGGTAGTGGTCGACGACGCCGACCAGGGCGTCACCCATGTGGTACGCGGCGAAGACCTGGCCGACAACACGCCGCGCCAGATCCTGCTGCAGTCCGCATTGGGCGTGCCCACGCCGCAGTACCTGCATACGCCCCTGGTACGTGCGGCGGATGGCGAGAAGCTCTCCAAACAACATGGCGCCCCCCCCATCGACGACAGCCAGCCGCTGCAGGCTTTGACAAATGCAGCCCAGGTACTGGGATTGCCGTCACCTACAGGCATAGCAGGCATCGCCGATGCGCTCGCATTCTGGGTCAAGGCATGGCCTGGAACCTACAATTCGCCGCTGTGACTCAAACGCTTTCTTCGCAAGACCCGCAGGCCCCCGCGGCCCCCCCCATGCCCGGTGCCGCAGGCAGCGCCCCGGCAGACGTCGCCCATCCCAAGGGCATCAAAAGCTATGTGCGCCGCGCCGGCCGCACCACCACCGGCCAGGCCAAGGCGCTGGAAGAGCTGGGCCCGCACTACGTGCTGGACTATGCGCCCGCCCTGCTGGACGCCACTGCGGCCTTCGGCCGCAGCGCGCCGCTGGTGCTGGAGATCGGCTTCGGGATGGGCGAGGCCACGGCACACATCGCGCGCGTGCGCCCGCAAGACAACTTTCTGTGCTGCGAGGTGCATGAACCCGGTGTGGGCGCGCTGCTCAAGCGCATCGGCGAGCAGGACATCCACAACATCCGCATCCTGCAGCACGACGCCGTCGAGGTGCTGGAGCACATGCTGGCGCCCGGATCGCTCGACGGCGTGCATATCTTCTTTCCCGACCCCTGGCACAAGAAGCGCCACAACAAGCGCCGCCTGATCCAGCCGCCGCTGGTGGCGCAGCTGGCGGCACGCCTGAAGCCGGGGGGCTACATCCACTGTGCGACCGACTGGCAACCGTATGCGGAGCAGATGCTGGAGGTGTTGTCGGCCGAACCCTTGCTGTCCAACACCGCCGAGGGCTATGCTCCGCAGCCGGACTACCGCCCCCTGACCAAGTTCGAGAACCGCGGCATGCGGCTCGGCCATGGCGTGTGGGACCTGGTGTTCACGCGCCGCTGAGCGTCTATTCCCGTTTCCCGATGAAGCCCATCCTCCAGAACCTGGCCGAAATGACCGCCCACCGGGACCACCTGCGCCTGGAGGTCTCGGTGCTGTCCACGCTGCTCAAGCTGGGCCATATCGTGCAGGTGCGGGCGCTGGAGCTGTTCACGCAGGACGAAGTCCTGATGCTGCGCCCGCGCAGCTGGAGCCGCGAAGGGCAGTTAGTCTCCAGTGAGTACGACGCTGCTTCGGATCCCCAGCGCATTCCGCTGGCGCAAGAGCCTGAACTGGCCCACTGCATCGCCACCCAGGGCGAGAGCGCCGCGCGTGCCTCCGAGCAGCGCCACACGCTCTGGCTGCCCATGTGGCTGGGCGGGCGCCCCACGGCGTGCCTGGAAATCACCCAGTCCCGCCGCTTCACGCGTCACCAGCGCGACGTGATCATGGGCGTGTTCCTGGTCTACCAAAACTACCAGAGCCTGCTGGATTACAGCGAGCGGGACGCGCTCACCGGGCTGCTGAACCGCAAGACCTTCGAGGAGCAGTTCTCACGACAGACCGGCGCACCCGCCAGCCCAGGTGAGGGCGAAGACACCGTGCGCCAATGGCTGGCGGTGATCGACATCGACCATTTCAAGTCGGTCAATGACCGCTTTGGACACCTCTATGGCGATGAGGTGCTGATCCTGGTGGCCAACCGCCTGCGCACGCAGTTCCAGAGCCAGGACAGCATCTTCCGCTTCGGCGGAGAGGAGTTCGTGGTGCTGCTGCGTTCCCTCACGTTGGCGCAGGCGCGCCAGGCGCTGGAGCGGTTGCGCGCGGCCGTGCAGACGCATGTGTTCCCGCAGATCGGCCACATCACCGTGAGCATCGGCTTCGCGGCCACGCAACAGGGCTCGCCGGTGGAGATCCTGGGGCGCGCGGACCAGGCGCTCTACTATGCCAAGGAACATGGACGCAACCAGGTCTGCTTCTATGAAGATCTGGTCAACAGTGGCGCCTTGCAGATCAAGGTGGCGCACGACGAAGTGGAGCTGTTCTAGCCCATTTGCCGGCAGACGGCGCTGTGCCTGCCGTCTTTTGCCTAGCCCCGTGGGTCCGGTGTAACCGCGGCGCAGGCCGCCGCCGCCCGCGCGGGTACAACCATGTCCGCACGTGCACCGGGCCCCCGTCTGGGGGGCCCAGGCCGTCGTCAGATGCGCTCGCCCACCCAGCCCTGCACGGCTGCCAGCGCCTGCGGCAGCGCCGCCGCGTTGGTGCCGCCGGCCATAGCCATGTCGGGTTTTCCGCCCCCTTTGCCACCCACCTGGGCCGCCACGAAGTTCACCAGATCCCCGGCCTTGACACGGCCGATGCTGTCGGCGGTCACACCGGCCGCCAGCTGCACCTTGTCGCCATCGACGGCCGCCAGCACGATGGCCGCCGTCTTGAGCTTGTCCTTGAGCTTGTCCATGGTCTCGCGCAGGGTCTTGGCGTCCGCGCCTTCCAGCCGGGCCGCCAACACCTTGATGCCCTTGACGTCCACGGCCTGGCCGGCCAGCTCGTCGCCCTGGCTGGAAGCCAGCTTGCCCTTGAGTGCAGCCAGTTCCTTCTCGAGCGTCTTGATCTGATCGAGCGCACCGCCAATGCGGGCGGTCAGCTCCGCAGGGGGCGCCTTCAGGGCGGCTGCAGCCTGGTCCACCGTGGACTCCAGCGACTGCAAGTAGGCCAGCGCGTTCTCGCCGGTCACCGCCTCGATGCGGCGCACGCCGGCGGCCACGCCGCCCTCAGCCACCACCTTGAACAGGCCGATGTCGCCCGTGCGGCGCACGTGCGTGCCGCCGCACAGCTCGCGGCTGGTGCCGATGTCCAGCACACGCACGGTCTCGCCGTACTTCTCGCCGAACAACATCATGGCGCCCGTTTTCTGCGCGCTTTCGATGTCCATCAGGCGCGCGTTGGTGTCGGTATTGGCCAGCACTTCGGCATTCACCAGGCGTTCGATCTCGCGAATCTGCGCGGCCGTCAGCGGCGCGTTGTGCGCGAAGTCAAAGCGCGTGCGCTCGGCGTTCACAAGGCTGCCCTTTTGCTGCACATGGTCGCCCAGCACCTCGCGCAGCGCCTTGTGCATGAGGTGGGTGACCGAGTGGTTGCGCATGGTGGCCGCGCGCAGTTGCAGGTCCACTTGCGCCTGCACCGTGTCGCCCACATTCAGCGTGCCGGCTTCCAGGGTGCCGTGGTGGCCGTAGACGTCGGCCTTGATTTTCTGCGTGTCGGCCACGCTGAAGCACGCCGAGCCAGCGCCGATGGTGCCTTGGTCGCCCACCTGGCCGCCGCTTTCGGCATAAAACGGCGTGCGGTCCAGCACCACCACGCCGCTCTGACCCGCGTGCAGGGCCGCGGTGCTGGTGCCGTCCACGTACAGCGCGACGATCTTGGCACTTTCGGCCAGTTGCTCGTAACCCGTGAACTGGTTGGCCGCGCCGGTGTATTCCAGCGCGCGGTCCATCTTGAACTTGCCTGCGGCGCGGGCAGTGCTCTTCTGGTGTTCCATGGCGGTGGCAAAGCCCGCTTCGTCCACGTTGACGCCCCGTTCGCGGCACACGTCGTTCGTCAGGTCCAGCGGGAAGCCATAGGTGTCGTGCAGCTTGAACGCCACGTCGCCCGGCAGCGTCTTGGCGCCGCCAGCCAAAGCGCTGTCCAGAATCTCCATGCCGTGCGCCAGGGTCTCGAAGAAGCGTTCCTCTTCCACCCGCAGCACATCCGTGATGCGCGCCTGTTGCTCGCGGATCTTGGGGTAGGCATCGCCCATCTGCTGCACCAGGTCTTGCACCAGCTTGTGGAAGAACGGCGTCTTACGACCCAGCTTGTAGCCGTGGCGAATGGCGCGGCGCACGATGCGGCGCTGCACGTAGCCGCGGCCCTCGTTGCTGGGGATGACACCGTCGGCGACCAGGAAGGCGGTGGCGCGGATGTGGTCGGCGATGACCTTGAGCGACGGGTTGGTCAGGTCGCTTGTGCCTGTTTCGCGCGCCGCGGCCTTGATCAGCGCGTCGAACAGGTCGATCTCGTAGTTGCTGTGCACGTGCTGCAGGATGGCGGCCAGGCGCTCCAGGCCCATGCCGGTGTCCACGCAGGGTGCGGGCAGCGGCTTGACGTTGCCTTGCTCGTCCATGTCGAACTGCATGAACACGTTGTTCCAGATTTCGATGAAGCGGTCGCCGTCCTCATCCGGGCTGCCGGGGGGGCCGCCGGCAATGTGCTCGCCGTGGTCGTAGAAGATCTCCGAGCACGGGCCGCAGGGGCCGGTGTCGGCCATCATCCAGAAGTTGTCGCTCTTGTAGCGGCCGCCCTTGTTGTCGCCGATGCGGATCACACGCTCGGGCGGCAGGCCGATTTCTTTGGTCCAGATGTCGTAGGCCTCGTCGTCCTCGGCGTAGACCGTGGCCAGCAAGCGCTCGGGAGGCAGCTTGTAGACCTCGGTCAGCAGCTCCCAGGCCCACTTGAGCGACTCGCGCTTGAAGTAGTCGCCAAAGCTCCAGTTACCCAGCATCTCGAAGAACGTGTGGTGGCGCGCGGTGTAGCCCACGTTCTCCAGGTCGTTGTGCTTGCCGCCGGCGCGCAGGCAGGTTTGCACCGATGTGGCGCGCACATAGGGGCGCTTGTCCGTACCCAGGAACACATCCTTGAACTGCACCATGCCCGAGTTGGTGAACATCAGCGTGGGGTCGTTGCCCGGCACCAGCGGACTGGACGCCACCACGGTATGCCCCTTGGCGGCGAAGAAGTCCAGGAAGGTCTTGCGAATGTCTGCAACGGAGAAAGTGGGTGTGCTCATGGTGTGTATGGGGTTCGTGGCGGGTATGGCAGCGCAAGGCATCCCGTCGTGACCAACCTGTCATTATAGATTTCACCCTTGCGCACACACGGCGCTATCCTGCCCCTTTGCCCTGCCCGCCGCGGCCTTCCAGGAGCCAACCCATGGACATGAAGACATCACCCCTTTCCCTGCTCAAGGATCCGAGCCTGCTCAAGACCGACGCCCTGCTGGGAGGCCAGTGGTTCGCAGGCGGCGCACGCTTTGCCGTGCACGACCCGGCCACCGGCCTGAAGTTGGCCGATGTGGCCAACCTGGGGGCCAAGGAAGCCGAGCTGGCTATCGCCGCCGCCAACGAAGCATGGCCCGCATGGAAGGCCAAGACGGCCAAGGAGCGCAGCACCATCCTGCGCCAGTGGTTTGACCTGCTCATGCAGCACCAGGACGACCTGGGCCGGCTCATGACGGCGGAACAAGGCAAGCCCTTGCCCGAGGCCAAGGGCGAGGTGGCCTATGGCGCCAGCTTCGTCGAGTGGTTTGCCGAGGAGGCCAAGCGCGTGAACGGCGAAACCCTGCCGCAGTTCGACAACAACCGCCGCCTGTTGGTGCTCAAGCAGCCCATCGGCGTGTGCGCGGCCATCACG
The DNA here is from genome assembly GCF_056730635.1 of Diaphorobacter sp. B2A2W2. Lineage (NCBI taxonomy): Bacteria > Pseudomonadati > Pseudomonadota > Betaproteobacteria > Burkholderiales > Comamonadaceae > Diaphorobacter > Diaphorobacter sp. B2A2W2. The sequence goes on along the minus strand of NZ_JBWZOR010000001.1, from coordinate 276,720 downwards.
CCGTGGAACTTCCCCTTGGCGATGATCACGCGCAAGGTGGCGCCGGCGCTCGCGGCGGGCTGTCCGGTGGTGATTAAGCCGGCCGAGCTCACGCCCCTCACCGCCCTTGCCGCGGCCGAGCTGGCGTTGCGCGCGGGCATTCCCCCCGGCGTGCTGAGCGTGCTGACGGCCGATGCGGAGAACTCCATCGCCATCGGCAAGGTGCTGTGCGCAAGCGACGTCGTGCGCCACCTGTCGTTCACCGGCTCGACGGAGGTCGGGCGCATCCTCATGGCCCAGTGCGCGCCCACGGTGAAGAAGCTGAGCCTGGAGCTGGGCGGCAATGCGCCGTTCATCGTGTTCGACGATGCCGACCTCGATTCCGCCGTGGAAGGCGCCTTTGCCAGCAAATACCGCAATGCCGGGCAGACCTGCGTGTGCACCAACCGCTTCTATGTGCAGGCGGGGGTGTACGACGCCTTCGTCGCCAAGTTTGCCGCCCGCGTAAAAACCGCAAAGGTCGGCAATGGCTTCGAGGACGGCGTGAACCAGGGCCCGTTGATCGAACCCGCGGCGGTGGACAAGGTACAGCGCCACCTGAACGACGCCATCGCCAAGGGCGCCAGCGTCGTAACGGGCGGAAAGCACCTGGCGGAACTGGGCGCGGGCCAGTTCTTTGAGCCCACGGTGCTCGCCAACGCCACCGCTGGAATGCTGTGCGCGCGCGAGGAAACCTTCGGCCCGCTGGCGCCGGTCTTCAGGTTCGAGACCGAGCAGGAAGCCATCGCTGCCGCCAACGCCACCGAGTTTGGCTTGGCCAGCTACTTCTACAGCCGCGACGTGGGCCGCATCTTCCGAGTGGGCGAGGCGCTGGAATATGGCATGGTGGGTGTGAACGTCGGCATTCTGGCGACTGAGCATGTGCCCTTCGGTGGCGTCAAGCAGTCGGGCCTGGGGCGCGAGGGCTCCCACTACGGCATGGACGACTATGTGGAGATCAAATACCTCTGCGTGGGCGATATCCAGAAGTAGAGAGCACTTTACTTCTTTTTTTATAGCTGCCAGCGCTTGCTCCTATTGCCCGATGGCCAGAAATCCCAACGAACCATGTGCTGGCAGGACAGGCTGGTCGTCGGCCGGCGCAGAATGCACGGTTGCCCGGAAAGCACGCGGCAGTGCGCTAGAATCCACCGACTTTGCGGGCGTCGTTCAATGGTAGGACCTGAGCTTCCCAAGCTCAAGACGTGGGTTCGATTCCCATCGCCCGCTCCACCGCATCATTCTGCGGACTTCCGCAGAAGTCCAAGAGAGTCTGCAAGTCGTTGCCACACAAGGACTTTTCCTCTCTTTGACGTTCTGCCGTGGTCCACTGCGATCCATCTACAGCCGGGACTTTTAAGTCCACAAACAAGTCCATTTTTGCGGGCGCGGCTGATTCCGGATTGTTGATGGAGGGGCGAGGTCGACGTGACCAGCATCTGGTTCCTGACTCATGTTCAGGAGCAAGAGCATGGCACTCTCAGACCTGGCCGTTCGGCAGGCCAAGGCAACTGGCAAGGCATACACCCTCCCTGACTTGGATGGCCTCTCCCTGGCCGTCACGGCTGCAGGGGGCCGGGCTTGGCACTTCCGCTACTACTGGGCGGGCAAGCAGAAGCGGATGTCGCTCGGCACCTACCCAGAGGTGACGCTTCGCGAGGCCCGCAGCCTGCGCGACGAAGCGCGCGCCCTGCTGGCCAAAGGCACCAATCCTCGCGTTCACCGCAAGCAGAAGCGCACCGCTGTCCGGCTCGCCGACGAAAACACCTTCGAGGCGGTGTATCGCAAGTGGCTCAAGCATCGCGGGCTCAGCCTCAAGGAAGGCCGGCAGACGACCCTCTCGATACTTCCGCGCATCTTCGACAAGGATGTGCTACCCGCCTTGGGCAAGCGGTCGATCTATGAGATCAAGCGTCCCGACCTCTTGGAGGTGATCGCCAAGATCGAGAAGCGCAGGGCGCTCTCCGTCGCCGAGAAAGTCAGGACGTGGTTCAACCAACTGTTCCGCTACGCGCTGGTGATCGTGCCGGGCCTGGAGCAGAACCCTGCCTCCGATCTCGATGTGGTGGCGCTGCCGCTGCCGCCCGTCAACCACAACCCGTTCCTGCGCATGGCCGAGCTGCCGAAGCTGTTGCAGCGGCTGCGCAGCTATCGCGGCAGGCGGCAGACCCAGCTCGGGCTGCGGCTATTGGTGCTGACCGGCGTGCGAACCGGCGAGCTGCGACAGGCGATGCCGGATCAATTCGATCTGGACCGTGGGCTGTGGATCATCCCGCCCGACGTCGTGAAGCAACTCCAGTTGGATATGCGCAAGAAGCGGCAGCAGGCGAAGGACATCCCGCCCTACATCGTGCCGCTGTCGATTCAGGCCATGGAGATCGTCCGGCACCTGCTCGATGAGTTCAAGCCGGCCCAGCGCTACCTGTTCCGGCACGACAGCGACTTGAAGAAGCGCATCAGCGAGAACACGCTCAATGGTGCCCTCAAGCGCATGGGCTATCAGGAACGCCTGACGGGGCACGGCATCCGCGGCACGATGTCCACTGCGCTCAACGAGATCGGCTACCCGAAGGTCTGGGTGGATGCACAGCTCTCGCATGTCGATCCCAACAAGGTCAGCGCGACCTACAACCATGCCGAGTACGTGGAGCAGCGTCGCCGCATGATGCAGGACTGGGCCGATCGGCTCGACCTCTTCGAGCAGAACCAGGTCGAGGCGGCCAGCATGCCGCTCACCGTGCATCTGGAAGGCGTGCCCGCATTCCCGAGTGAGCAAACCGCAAGCGCACCCTCCACGCCGGTTGCCGCTTCGCCAATCCTGCTGGTGACGAAGCCGGGTGACGCCATGCCGTTGGTTTCTGCCGCCGCACATCGGCTGCCGGCGGTTCCGCCCCCTCGATCGGCCGCGCCGCTGGTGCCTTCGGACATTCAGCGCGAGAGGATGGAGCTGTTCGATGTCTTCGAAGCGCCGCACAACCTTCCCGTCGCGGCGTTTGCCAAGATGGCGGGCAAGTCCCGCAGGTGGATCAGCTACGAGATCAAGGCGGGCAACTTGCTGGCGTTGAACGTAGGCAACCGCGGCCAGCGCGTGCCGGACTGGCACCTCGACCCACTCAAGCACGAGCTGATCCAGTCCGTCCTGAAGCTGACCAGGGGTGCGGACCCTTGGCAGATCTACCATGCACTACTGCAACCGCGCTCGATGCTGCGGGGGTGTTCGGCACTGGAGGGCGTGACGGCCGGCAATCTCGACAAGCTCGTCATGGCAGTGAGCACAGCCGTGAAGGAAAGCGAATGGACCCCGCTGCGAGTCGGAGTCGCCTAGCAGCAGGAATGCGGGATCGTGGCGAAACCGCGATCCCCGCGCGTCTGTCAGGACACCAAGCGCGCGCGGCGGGCGAATCTTGCCTGGGTGTCCGACAAGGAAGCATCGCGGCGGAGCAGGTAAGCCATCACGATCGTTGGTGCGCCGGCCAGCGGCCGCACGGCGATGCCTCGGCGTAGGTAGCTCGCCAGTCTCGCGGCAGGCGCAATGGCGATCCCGTACCCGGCGGCAACCAGCGTCATCGCCACATCGAATGTCTCCACCGTTTGCTCTCGCTCTTGCAGCGCGTTCTCGAACACACGCTGCACGGTCATGCGCCATGGTTCATCGGCCGTGGACTGCGAGCAGATCAAGGGCTGCTTGAGCACTTCCCCGCACGGCACTTCACGGTGGGCCAGCAGGTGGGAGCGCTTGGCCACGGCGACCGCCAGCGTGTCATGCCACAGCGGTTCGCATACCCAGCCAGGCCACTGCCGGGCAACCGCAGACAAGGCGAAGTCGAAGCCGTCGTCCGGCAGCTCCGAGCCTCGACCGGGATCTGTCCAGCCGGCCAGGACGGCATGGGTCTCCGGCTCTTCGGCACGCTGCAGGGCGAGCACGTCGGCGAGCTGGGGAGGCACCCATTCGCCGAGGACGGCCATGCGAATTTCGGCGGTGATGTCACTCGATTCCACGTCCAGCTCCCCCAGGCGGTGAACTCGTGGCAACTGATCTCGAAGCCGTTAGATGAGTTAAGTTTAACGTGGTTTAAATCGTGACCGTGTTCGACGCTCTTGGCAATGCCAAAGCGTTCGATCCAAAGGGGCCGCCCCACCGGCACCACTACCTACGAAGCGGAACCAGCCATCGCGTTTGGGGCTGCCGTGCGGGAAGAAAGAACCAACCAGGGCATCGCTCAGGAAACGCTGGCCCACATGGCCGGCATCGAACGGTCGCACATGGGCAAGATCGAGCGCGGCGAGCATGTCCCCACGCTCCCTCTCATCCTCAAGATTGCCCGTGCGCTGAAATGCAGTTCCGCCCACTTGATGACTCTGACCGAAGCCAAGCTGGCAGAGTCGGCCCCATCCGCAGATTGAAGCCGGCCCGCACAGCGGTCGCATGACTACGCCTGATCGTCGTCCTTGCCCCCAAGGGCTGAATCTTCGCGCTTTGCGGCCTCGTTGACGAGCCGCAGGTATGGGTTGTCTGGCGGCGTCTCCTGGAACAGCGCATCCGGGCTGGCGAGCAGGTAGCCGTGCAGCCGGCGCGACTTGCGCGGCCCCGTGACTTCGCAGGTCCAGATGTTCAGCCCGCTCGGCTGCTTGCGGTGCTGTCCCAGCTTCTCGAAGCGCTTCTGTACCCACTGCCACCCCTCCAGCTTCTCCTGCTTGGCCAGCGCGGCGACTTGAAGGTACTCCTGCGCGTAGCGCTGGAACACGCCGGGGCTGACGAGGTAGGTCGTACCGACGACGGTATGCACCAGGGCCTTGGCGTCGTTGATGATGAGCTTGCGCGTCTGGATGCTCTGACGCAGCCAGGCCATGAAGTGCGCCCCGGAGGGCTCCGCGCGATCCTGGGAAGGCGCGAGGCTCATCTGCGGCGGGGGCACGGTCGAAGGGGTCGGCTCGGCCTCGGCGATCTCCGGCGCTGTGGGTAGAGCGGTGTCGCCCAGCAGGTCGAGCAGCGCGGCCACGCCGGTGTCCATGGCTGCGGATGCGATCGGCGCCGTGCTCGCGGATGCAGCTTCGATGCCTTCGGCGCGCGGCCCATCGGCCACCGTTGTCGCCTGCGGCGTCGGCTCCGCCTGTTCCTCTTCGACCTGCACACGGCCTGCGAACGGCGCCGGCCGGTCGGCGGCATCCCAGATCATCGCCGGCGAGAGTTTCAGGAAGGTGAAGGCGTGCGACCAGCCGGCGTCGCTGGTGACAGTAGCCTTCCAGATCGCCTTGCCATCCGGCGTTGGCTGCACGATGCCGTGATCCTGCAGCACGTTGAACACCGCCGTATTGCTCGCCGGAATGCCGTCGATGCCTTGCGATAGCAGATGTGCGCGCAGCTTGTCGGAGACGGTCTTGCTCACCAGCCACAAGGCGTCCTGGGTCAGCCAACCGTCCGCCGGGCCGGCCTGGTTCAGCTTGAACGCTTCCTTGAGCAGGTAGCGCAAGCCGTCGAGCAATTTGCGTTGCAGAGCATGCTTGGGCGCCACCAGCGCCTTGCTGGGATCGCCGCCGAGTTCCTGGGCGACCGATGCCTGGTCGGCCTGCACGACCAGCTCGCCGAGCGTGCCGGCGTGCTCGTACTGGCCGGCCAGCACGTACAGCAGCGCGGCCCAGAGGTCGGGATAGCCGCTGAGCCAGTCGAAGATGTCCCGATCGAGAAGGCGCGCGTAGAGCAGCCCGGTGGCGGCGCTGTGCAGGCGGTACTCGCGCTCCTTTCGGTAACGGAAGCGGTAGGGCTTTCGCAGCGGGCCGTGCCAGGGATGCCAGACGCTGCCGTCGGCATGCTCGACGTGCAGATCGACCGCAATCTTGCCGATGTCGTGCAGCAGGGCCGCGTAGGCCGTGCCTGCAGTCCAGGCTTCGGCCTGGGCCGCCTGTGCCTCCGGCGTGACGCCCGCAGGCAGCAGGTATGACTGCCGCAGTTTCAGCGCATAGGCGACGATCTCCAGGCCGTGGTCCAGCATGCCGCCCGGATAGGCGTGGTGGTGGTTCTCGGAGGCCGGGAACTGCTGGACCAATTCGGCGTAGCGCTCCAGTGGGGCGAGGTAGAGCGTGGCGAACTGCCGGCGCGAGAGCGATGTGCGCTGCCAGATGTGTTCCAGCAGTTTCTGCCGACGCGGCGTGGTCAGCAGCGATGCGGCCGACTCCGGCCGCATCGCCCCTTTCGGAGTTTCGATGGCGGATGTGGGCGGTGTGCCGGCGGCGGGTGGCACCCTTTTGCGCTGGAACAGCGAGAGCATGGCGAACCCCGGATGACGGGCTGCTCGGGGCGCCTTTTGGCCTTTTCAGGATAGGGCCTTTCCCCTTGGCGCCCTTCCTTTGCCCCTTCCCAGCCCTTTGGCCTTTGTCGGAAGCCTTTGGGTATAGGGCCGCTGCTTCGTGGATGCCACGATGAATGCGGCATGGGGCAATCCCGGCAAGTGGGGCGCTGCGGGATGTTCGTCAGCTCTGGCCCAAGCCGGTGTCGAGGGCGGCGGATTGCGCTGCGAAGTCGTCGGGACGGCGCTTGCGGAAGGTTTCGAGATTGGCGAGCTTCCAGCGCAGTGCCGGCAGTTGCGCGGCGTGCTGGCACTGCACCAGCGACCAGTCCGGTTCTGCGCGCGCCAGCCCGCTCAGAAACTGCTTGTGCGCGGTGTTCAGTCGCTGTGGCAGCTCGCGCCGCATCCTGGCGCGAGCGTCGAGCAGCGTCTCCAGGGAGCAGTCCACTTCGGTCATGCCGACAAAGGCCCGCTCGTACTCGCCGGCGATGTCCTTGTCGTTGCCGAACAGCACTTCGTGGGGCGGCCGGTTGTGGCCCGCCAGATAGATCACGAAGCACTCGACCATGCCGTCGCTGATGTCGCCCGATTCGTAGAGCTGCCACACGTCGAACAGGTCGCGGGGGTGCTGTCGATCCAGCGCGGCCACCAGCTTGCTGGCGTACAGCTCGTCCGGTGCCAGAACCGGCAGCTCGAACTCGACGCCGAACAGATCGCTGGTCTTGGCGCTCAGCGGCCGCCGCTCGACGGGCAGCACGCTGCCGCGGAACACGACGTTGACCTCGATCTTCACCTGGCTGGCGTCGTTCTCGACGATCAGCTTGGTGTCTCCCAGGTCCTTGGCGCGAACCAGGCGTGTCTGCACGCCCAGTGGCGCAACGCGCGCGGCGATGGCGGCCAGCTCCTGGTTGATGGCTTGCAGCGCTTCGTCGCGCGGCGTCTGCCACGGGAGGTACACCACGTCGATGTCCACCGACAGGCGCGGCATGTCCCGCACGAAGAGGTTGATGGCCGTGCCGCCCTTCATGGCGAAGATGTCGTTGGCGAACACATCGGGCGCGACGGCCAGCAGCAGGCGAACGGTGTCCGCGTAGGTCTTATCCATGAGGTCTCAGGCTCAGCAAGGTGCCGTCATCGAGCCGGCTCATCCAGCGCGTGTTGCTGCCGGTGCGAACCGGGTACTGCTCCAGCAGGGCATCGACGTCCACGAGGCTGGTCTCGCGCGCCCAGGTCAGGAACAGGCGCACGGCCTTCACGCTGGCGCAGCAGGACAGCAGTTGCCCGAGCAAGTCCTTGCGGGGGGAACGCAGTCCATCGAAGAGGTTGCGGGCCTCTTCGAGGCTCTGCTTGACGCCGGCTTCGTACAGCAGCTCCAGCACGGCACGCTCGGGGGCTGCCACCCGCAGATCCTCGGGCAGGCCAGGCGGCGTGGTCAGGGTCTTGCCGGCCAGCGCCGTGTCCGGCCAGTCGAACAGGCGGGCGTGGACGTAGCGGGCCGGAAAGCGCGAAGTGAACCAGGCCGGCAACGCGAAGCGACCGTCGCCCCACAGCACCAGCGCCTCCCGGCTGCCCAGGTTGTGCCGCACCCCCTGCAGGGCCAGGGCGCTCTTGCCGCCGACGTGCAGGCCGGGCACGCGCTGTTGCAGGAACTTCAGCGCACCGTAGACCCCGAACTCATCGTTCGGGAAGGCATAGACGCCATGGGCCAGGCGCACGAGCCACCCGCCGTCGGCATAGTGGGCGGCGAGCTGGGGCGACACCCCGAACTGGCTCAGGGTGGCAAGGTCGAACGGCGCCCCACGGGGGAGTCCCGCCTGCAGTCGCTTGATTACCTGGTGCCGAAAATTTCCATTCATGCTATAATAATAACACAGAATCCAATCGACCCTAGAGCCATTGCAAGAACGTGCAGGGAAAGTAGCATAAGGTTTGATTTATCGCTCAGAATCTAATCGACCTGCGGCCCGAGCCAACCCGGCTCTGCCGGCCGCAACCCGCCCTCCTGATCGCGGTCTATGCTGGAGGGCAGGCCACGACCGGCCGCTCCGCGAGGTGAGGCACCACTGAAGCCGAGGCATATGAGCATGAGCACCAACACGCACAACGGGCGCTGGAGCCACCGGCTGGGCCGGGGGGCTGGCCGTGCCTGGCGTGGATACCTCCGCCGCGAGCAGCGTGTCGCCGGCTGGCTGGTGACGCGCGGGGTACCCGCGGGCGCGGCGACGGCGGTGCTCTGGATCGTCAAGCTGGCCGTACTTGGCATGCTGCTATACACCGTATCCTGGCTCGTCCTGCTGCTGGCCTTTGCGGTGGTCGCCGCATGGCTCGCGCGGAACGCCGACGAGGACGACGAGAAGCAGCCGGAACTTAGAGACGGACACTCGGGCGTCGGCCTGTACGACAAAGATGACTGGCGGATCGACATGGGCGATCCCGACGAGCCGTAGCGGCCGCATCAACGCGAGAGAGTGCTCCTTACTTCGCAGCACCTTTCGATACAGCCGTCATCGCAAGGCGAGAGCCACTACCCCCAGCCGACTTCGCATCGGACGTGCCAGTGATAAGACCGCCCAGGAAGTTTCCGGCGCGAACGCCTGCCCATCCGAGTGCCATGACCCAGAACGTCGGCAACACGATGAACATCGTTGCCATGACGAAGTTCAGCAGCATGTCACCGAACGCATTGTTCAGGCCGATCAATGGGTCGAAGTTGGCGTGCGGCCTGTCCGCGCCAAACCCCCAGCCGTAGAGCGCATCCAGGATCGTGCTGTCGATCCAGCGCGCGAGCTGGAACCAGAAGTCCACGAAGAACAGCGCGAACTGGACGCAGCTCACCGTCACCACCGTCTTCAGGTCGTAGGTGCCGATCAGCAGCACCAGTGGGATGCAGATGACGAGCGCCATCTTGAGCATGGTCAGCACCATCGGCAGCGCCTGGCGCACCACGTCCATTGCCGGAAAAAAGCCCAGCGAGCCGACGGTCAACCCCAGGTCGCTCGCGCCGCGCGTGACGACGTTCGGCAGCGTCTTGTCGATCTGGCCGCCGTAGTCGGTGTAGACGGCGCCCTGGTTCATCTTCTGCTGCCTCGGTGAGACCACGGCGCGGATCACCGAGTCATTGACCTCGCTCTGCGACAGGAATCCCACCCAGCGCCCGATGCGGGTCAGCAGGTCCGGGTCGACCTGTGCCAGCAGCCGGCTGCGCAGTCCCTGGCCGCCATCGGCCCACCACTGCCGGCAGGATGGATAGCCGCCGCCGCTGCCCACCTGTGCCAGCCCCGCATCGCGGGTCGCGTCGTAGGGCCAGGCCGTGCGTGGGGTCTTGGCGCGATAGGTGTCATAGAAGCCGGGCGTGTCGAGGAAGTAACTCGATCCGATCCAGGTGACGTCGTTCATCTGCTCGTCGGAGAGCGTCGGCCGGTTCATGAACAGCTTGGCGCGCGACGGCCCGTAGCAGTCGTGCGTGAAGTCGGCGACCTCCTGTGCCAGCACCGGATCGTCGATGCGCGTGGCATCCACATCCATGCGAATCTGACGCAGGTCCGTGCCGCAGGGAATCGCCGCCACCGCGGAGCCCGTCACGGCTTTCGACAGCGCGTGCATGAAGAACCACCACACCGGCACCAGCGCGCTCTGGTCGTTGAGCGCCGTGTAGACGTTGGACCAGCCCGTGTCGTTGGGCAGCGGGACACTGACCTGGCATTGCGCGGAGCGCGTGGTGTCGAACCTGATCGTGGCGAGATCCACCAGGATGAACGGGATGCCGGCGAACATGATGACCACGATCGCCACCCACACCCGGTTCTCGATGCGCATCGACGACAGCACGCCCTTGTTGCCTTCGTCCGCACCTTCGCTGCGGGCCTTGAGCCACTCCTGGATCACGATGGCCACGAACGGCAGCGCGAACACGCCGCTGGCCACGAGGATGCTCCAGATGCCGTTGTTGACCACCCAAGCCACCAGGGTCAGGTAATACTCCAAGTAGTCCGTGGTGTAGAGCGTCATGCCTGCCTCCCGGTCTCAGCCGTGCCGCAGCAGCTGGCTGGCTTCCAGCGCGACCACGGCGATGACGGCCGCGATCTCCGTGCGCAGCAGGCGCTGATGCGTCTCGCGGGACGGCTCCCGCCGCAACAGGCGCCGACGCATCCACCACCAGCCGTAAGCCGTCGCTCCGTAGAGGCACAGACGCCACACTAAGAAGTGGCCGGCGTGCGCCTGCAGCCAGTGCTGCCAGCCCTCGACGCCGCCGACCACGTGGATGCCGGCGATGTTCACCGCCACCGCGGCGGCGACCACCAGCAAGGTCCACAGCAGCGCCACGCCGACGCGGCGGTTGAACAGCCATGGCAGCCGCAGCCAGGCGAGCCGGCTCATGGCGTACCGCTCCGCGGCTTCTGGACTTCCCGCAGACGGTCGCGCGTGGTGTCGCCCTCGAAGACGCCGCGCGAGCCGGCAGCGCGGGTACTGTGGCGCTGGATGATCGCCATCGCCGAGTTGCCGGCCAGCGTGCGGCGCAGCTCCAGCTCGGTCTTGAGGTTGTTGATCTCCTGCTCCAGCGCGCTGTTCTCCTGGTCCACCGCCTGCACGGCGAGCTCGTTGGCGGCGACGTTCGGCTCCTTCTTGCCGGTCAGCAACGTGCGTTGCAGCAGCAAGGCCTTCTCCAGCACGCTGGACAGCGCAGCCTCGGACGCGAGGCGCCGGCCCAGCACGTCCTGGTCGGGCTCGTCACGCAGGGCCTCGATCACGCCGCGGGTGATCGGCAGCGAGCTGCTGCCGGCCGCGTCGAGATTGGCCAGTGTCGTCGGCCGGGCGCCCGTCACCAGTTCCTGCAACACCTGCAGCTTGGTCTCGTACTCTTCCTGGATCACTGGCGTGAGCCCGACGCCAGGCGTGGTCTGGGTCTTCGTGCAGTTTTCGCAGGTGCGTTGCTCGCGTTCGCCCAGCACGCGGTTCGCAAAGGCCGCGGCCGCGCCAGGCGACGACCAGGTCTGGCAGGTCAGGCGGTTGCCGCAGGCGCTGCGCGCGATCGACGAGGTATCGGTGGCGCTGCGCCCGTTGAGCAGGTTGTAGCCCGCGCGCGTCACGTCGCCGACCACCTTGATCGAACTCTGGCCGGAGCCGCCCGCGTTGCCGCCGCCGACCCAGGGCACGCCGTTGTTCCCTTTGTTGGACTCGGCCTGCTCGATGGCGGAGACGGCATCGGTGCTGCTGACCGCATCCCGCAGCGCCATCCCTTCGGCGAGCTGGTCCCAGCCGGCCTGGCCGCCGGCCATGTCCGCCATACGATTGGCGATGGCGCGGCAGGTCATCTTCGAGCGGTCGAAATCCAGGCGCGCCTGCAGGATGCCGTTGGTGAGCAGGTTGTACAGGCCCGGGTCGGCGCGCTGGATGATCAGGGCCGGCAGCGAGGCCACGGCGCTGGTGGCGTTCTGGATCACGTTGCTCATGATCGTTTGGAAGCCGTTGGTGATGCCGTTGAGCTGGTTCTGCAGCGTCGTGGTGATGCTCATGTCGCCGCAGATCAGGTTGCTGTTCCAGCCGACGCCGACGCCGATGCTCTGCATGTTGCCGGCACCACCCATCGACACGGCCCGGCCGCCGCCGATGCTGTAGAGCACGTCGTCGCCGATCACGCTGCCGCTGACGTTCACGCCATTGGGATCGATGCGCGTCTGCCCCCAGGCGACGCCGACGACCAGCGTGATGGCCGCCACGAGCAGCGTGGCCCCCAGGGGCGATTTCGCGCGGCGGAGGAAGTCAGAGAGGGAGGCGTTCATCGTGGGTTCCTCACATGAAATCGACGCTGCCGAGGAAGACCTGGCCACGGCGCCGGCAGCAGGAGTACGGCCGCCACAAGGCCCAGGCGTAGTCGCCCTGCTGGGCCTGCACGCGGGTGCGGCTGTGCGGGAAGACCACGCAACTGTTCGAGAGCGTGGGCGTCAGCTCCTGCCACTTGCCCGTCGAGGCGTCGGTCTCCATCAGCGCGCCGGCCGGCCAGTAGCCGTCGCGGGCGTTGGCCAGCAGGGGCTGATACACGTGAATCTGGTTGCGGCGCGTCACGATGTCGCCCGCGCGCTGCGCGACCACGGCGCCGCTCTTGTGGTCGTCGGTCTGGTGCAGGAAGCCACCGCGGGGATACACGTTGCCCCAGAGGTTCAGGCCGGTGCGCGTACCGATTTCGCGCCGGCCGGGGATGAGCGCTTCGGGGTAGAACGCTTCCGGGATGTTGTAGCGCCAGGCGATCGTGTCGAGCGTGCTCAGCAGATACGGCATGAAGGCCGTGCCAGCGCCTTCGCAGGTGTAGCCGGAGGCGCTGGCGAACTGGCTGAACACCAGCCCGGCCGGATGGCCGATGACATCGGCGTTCTTGAACTTGGCGAGGTTGTTCTCGTTGTCGTGATTGGTCGTGCCGTCACCGCCAGCCTTGGCGGTCGGGTTGGGTATGCTCATCGCCCTGACCTCCAGCCACGGGTTTTCGCCAGTGTTCGAGTAGCTCGACACCACCGCATCGGGGACGTAGTGGCGCACCTTGACGGAAGTGCGAACCGAGCAGCCGAAGGGCGTGCAGTACAGCCAGTAGCAGATACCGACCACGCGGTATTCGAGGCAGTCGGGGGACAGCGCCGACGAGACGATGGTGGCGGTGTCCAGGGCGAACGTCGACGTGGCCGTGCTCAGCAGCAGCGAGGCGACGGTGGCGCGCAGGCGCCGGGATGCCAGCAGGAGGCTCATGGCTGCGTGCTCCGGTAGGCGTTGATGCGCGCGACGGCGCGGGGCACGTCGGGCTCGCCGTAGACCACGTAGCGTCGATCGACCACCACGGCGGGAATCTTGGCGATGCCCAGTCCCCAGGCATCCGCGACACCTTGGTAGGCGTGGCCGATGCGGCGTTGAAGGGCCTCGCCGCCGTCATGCAACCGCTGCCGCACCAGGGCTGCAGCCTGTTGCGGGTCGGCCGGTAGGTGCGCGGCGAGTTCGACCTCGATGCGCGTGGCCTGGTCCAGCTCGATGATCCGCACGCCGGCTGGAGCCTGCACCGGATGACGGCTGTCGGTGACGACGAGCACGTCGGCTGCTGCAGTCTGGGTAAACATGAACAGCACTGCCCACAGTCCGGGCGCAATGCTGATGGTCGGCAGCCGGGGCGAAGCCTTGAAGACGGGGGCCGGCATATCGGGCGTCCTTGGAGTCGATCAAAGTCACAGTCGACTTCAAGTGCCGATCTAGCGCGACAAAGAAACCGCATCCGGCCCCTGCCGGTTTCATACCCTATGCCGTTGTGAGCGTTGTGATTGCCTCCTGTCGGAGGCGGAGATCAGGTGCGGGACGCTGAGGTGCCCGCGAACCCAAGAAACGCATGCTGTAAGCGAATCGGCATCGACGGCTTGGAGCGTGCATGTAGGCTCTGCCAAGTCCCGTCACTGATGTCGCTCGGGGCGAGGCGATCTACCGAGCGCGAAACTCTTCTCAAGTAAGCGTTGACGCCATCCGCGGATTCCGAAGGAGCGCCGGCAAGAACGTACCCCACCATGAAGCCGATAGCATGGTTCTCGCCGTACTTCTCCTGGATGAATCGATCCATGCCCTCGACGACGTACTCTCGACACAAGTGAGTGTCCGACCCGGCGATTCGTTTGCATTCGATGATCGCGTGCGGATCATGCTCCTGCGTGCGCAAGAAAATTTCGACGAACGCCAGCGGGATGTCGGTACGTCCGTCTGGCAGCATCACGTTGCTTTTGGATCGCGATTCCGTGCCAGGCAGCACCATGATCTGCTTCCACGGGGAGTTCTTCAGCGCAATGCGCATCCCGTCCCGCAGGCGCTCGGTCATGATTACCTCTCCAGCGTTGGCATTCACGTCCTCGGCTGCGCATGCTCGCTGCCAACCTGCGGCCAGTGTCAGCAGAATGACCGCCACAACCTCGGGCTCAAGTTCAATGAACTCTCTGCCCAGTGCAGGAGGTGCCTCATAGGGGATCCTCAAACTTTGCCCCCTGAAAAGCTCTCCGCGACCACTGCATCGGCATCTTCCAGTGCCGCTATGCCCATCCAGTAGCGCCGCGCTGCTGGCTTGATGATCACGACTTCGTTGCGTCCGTGTACTCGCAATTCCCGCTCTGCACTGAGCGCGGTCGCAATCTTGACTTTCAGGCGCCTGCCGATACGTGCCAGTACTTCACCCAATTCGCCTTGTGGTGCCACGACGCTCACGCTCGCATTACCCGGCCCTTCTTCCAAGACAAAGCGCACGACGCGCAAGGCCGAACTGCTTGGCAAGTCGAGCACTTCGGCGCGCATGTGCCGCTTATTGCGAACGGAAAGCCAATCCTCGATAACGGACAGGAACGTCTTGGCATACGCCGTGACCTCAGTACGACTGTCCGATGGCTCCACGGATGATTCGCGGCCGGTTTCCCATTGCCACCCGGCGCGAAGGAGGCCGTCTCGAATGACAGTTCGGTCGGCATCGTTCAGTTCGTACAGATCGAAGACAGCTTCGTCCAGTTCAGCCCATCCCCTCTCGTCGGTGCCGTTGGCGCGCAGATTCTTCTCAATCTGCAGCAGGCGCTGGCCAGCCTCAGATTTCACTGCGCTCGTGAAATTAGGCACCGGTAGGAAGCTGAGGTCGCGAGCCAGCAGCTTCCTCTTGTAGATTCCAAACTCTGCAGCGGTCAGATAGAAGAACCATGTCGCAAAAGCAGAACTCAACACGGTGGCAAGCAAATGTGCCGTCCGCGTGTGCCCTCTCGGAAGAGACACTGCGAAGTATGAGTTCGTGAAGACGAGATCCCGCTCGGAGACGGCCGCCAAGACGCGTGGACTCCCCAGAAGCATTTCCTTCACGATGAGAAGCGGGGCTTGATATATCTCCCGCGATCGTGGCCATTGTGCCTTCGATTGGCTGAAAGTCGGCAAATCATCGGGAATGTTGAAGTGCTGCATGTCTTTGACTTGCAGTACATCCAATCCTTTTAGCGGGCGAGCATCGCGCGTCTGATTCTCTGGGGCCCCGCGAATCAATCCAACCTGGAAGGTAGTGTCGAGTAATGAGAGTTGCTCGCCCAGATTTCTGTGGGCCGAAGTCAAGTCATCCAGCAATAGGAGGTCACGGCGCCGGCCAACGGCTGCTGCCTTGAGCTTCAACGGCTGTTCTTGGATTTCGTCGAGTGTCAAAGTGATGACGTCACTCGGCGCCACCTCGAACGAATGAGTCCTTGCACCGCTGGGCGTCCACGGGATCTGAACGACCGTGACCTGATCCGTTCGCTGCTTCGGTCGATGACGGGCAAAGAGAACCACTGCGGGCATGGCCGCTGTCGCGAAGAGCCAACTGCACAAATTGGACAGATTTACCAAGGTGATCGGAGCCACGGCTCGCATCACATGCTGAGCTGCTGCCATGCCGGTGCCGCTGCGGCTGAAGAACGGCATCGCGCTAAGAATGATGCCGAAACGGGTCTTCTCATGTGAGAACTCCGCCGCTCGCAACACGAAATCCAAGCCTTCACCGCGCGGTTGCGCAGGTACGCCCGCAACCCTGGTCTTGCGCCGCGCTTCGGTTCCTGTCTGCCCCCTAAAGCTCCAAGGGGGATTGCCCACGATAAGGTCGAACTGCTTCAGCCCTGTCGGCGTCGCCAGCACGGCCTTGCCATCTCCATCACGTTCGACAGTACGAGCGTCACCGACGAGCAATGTCCTGCCGATCAATGGCTGGAACTTCAGGGACTGCGGTGGTTGCGGGTCAGGGTCCAGCTCAAGCGCAGCCAGGTACAGGCTGAACGCAGCGACGCGAATCGCGGCTTCGCTAATGTCTACGCCATACACCTGCCCGTAGAGCGTCGAGCGGATCAGCTCCCTCGTGGGCGGCTGACCTTGCGAGCGAAGATGAACCAAGCGCCGCAGCGCTTCGACCAGGAAGACACCGGAGCCGCACGTCAAATCCAGCACCGACTCCCGTCCAGATAGACCATCCATGACCTCATCGAGGACCAGCGAGACGACGGACAGTCGCGTGTAGTGCACGCCGTTTCGCAACGCTTCTGTGCGCTTTCCTCCAGTCTGCGGCTCAGCATGTGCAAACTGCTCGTAGATCGAGCTGATGAGCTCGACCGGAATCACGTCGAACTGGTACGGGAAGAAGCTGAGTTGCCCGCTTTCAGGATCGACAGCCTCCAGGAACTCCGCAACCCGCGTCAAATGGTGAGCTGCTGGTGTCGTTTTCACCGACGAGGGCGGAAACATATCGCCGTTGAAGGTCTGGGCCAGCCATGCGAACAGCTTGCTGGTCGCTGGCCGGTCGCGCAGGATCGCCGGCAACGCCGTGCGGCCGCATACCCGCTTCAACCGCGCCGCACTGACGATCTCGCGGTCAATCAGGTACTGGGTGAAGATCACGCGCCCAATCAAGGCCTGCGCCGCATCGCGCGCGAGATTGCCTGCGACCAAATCGCGTTCGAGACATCCAAGGTCAGACAGGAGCTTCTGATCGACGCTGGTCTTGCGATCGATGGCCGGCACCTGGGCCCAGAATTGGCCCGTCTCGATCGCCAGTCGGCCGGCCAACTCGTCCAGTTCATGAAGCGAACCTTCGATGTTCTCGAAACGCCGAATCAAATGTCTCTGGGCATCGCCTTCTTTCGCGGGTGTGCCGAAACCGTTGTACAGGTCGATACGCTGCGGCGAGATCACCCACAGCAACGGCGCGAACCCCTCGTTCCAGACCTCTCGTCGCCACTGGCTGACCAGATCGTCTGCAGGCGCGCTTTGCTCAAACTTGAAGTAGACGGTCAACGACGACGCGCTGCGCCACAATGCGTCCGGAACAAAAACGCGGCCGTGGCGCGAGGACTGCGCCTCGGCCCCCAACCGAAGACCGGGCGCGGGTTGCCCGTCCGGCAGGTAGCCGGTTGCGGCGAGCACCTGTTCCAGCGTGGCAGTGTTCACGCCCTACTCCGGATAGCTTCGGGTGGAAACGGCAACGCTGCCTGGCTCGGCGTCGGGACGATCGGCAGCATGTGCTGCTGAAGCCGCATGATCAACGGATCGAGCGGGATGACGAGAGTCGGTTGCGTCGGCGCCGGTCCAATCCCCTCGGGGCCGATATCGCACAGGGTCGCCGAAGTGGCCGTCACGAACGCCACGGACCCATTCAGCGCCAATGCGCTACTCGTGCCCAGCAACCGAAAGAGCGCGTCAACGCCGACGCTGACGGTGGCGATGTGCACTCCCAACGAGCTGACCAACTCATTGGTAACGGCCAAGCCTAGGAGATCCGCGAAGGTGAATCGGGCAGCCTTCCCGGTCTTGGACGCCAAGTAGGGCACGGTCTTGCGCCAATGCCGCACCGTTTCGACGGACACGCCGGTTAGCGTGCGCATCTGGTCCTGAGTGTACTGGATGGCGGTGACGGCAGACATTCGCGTTGCTGGCAACTAGAAAATATGCAGATTCTGCCATGCAAAGGTGTGCTTCTCAACAGGTAAAGGCCGGTTCAGCCGCCTATCCCACAAGCCTTCCAAGCTTCCGAAAGTCGCGACCATCAGAGCGCATCGCGAACGTGTGGATAGGGGCAAGACGCAAGGCGCCCCCGGAAGGGGCGCCTGCGGACTACAACAAGCCGGCTTCGGCGAACGAGTACGGGCTGCCCTTGCCGACGATGAAGTGATCCAGCACCCGGACATCGACGGTGGCCAGGGCGCTCTTCAGCCGCTCGGTGATCACACGATCAGCGGCCGAGGGCTCGGTGTTCCCCGAGGGATGCTGATGCGCCAGGATCAGCGCCGAAGCGTTGAGCGCCAGCGCACGCTGGACCACCACCCTCGGATACACCGAAGTCTGGTCGACCGTGCCCTTGAACAGCGGCTCGTAGGCGAGCACCTGGTGCTGGTTGTCGAGAAACACGACGGCGAAGATTTCGTTCGGCTCCGCGACCAGTTTCAGGCGCAGGTAGTCGCGCACGGCGGCGGGACTGCCCAGCGCCGGACCGGCCTTGAACACGCGGTTCTCCAGCAGGGTGATGGCCTGCTGGATGATCCAGTCTTCGTGCTGGGCGGCGATCAGGGTGAGCGACTCCGGGCGGGAGTCGGCGATGGCAAGAGACATGGCGAACCTCCAATGGATGAGATCGGAGGGCGCCTGCCCCAGGAGGGCAAACCCTCCGGGGGACGATGGGGATGGAACAGGTGACGAGCGGGCATCCACCACCGCGGATGCGGTGGCTGTTCGCGTCAAGGGATGCGATGCGAACGGGTTTCGATCAACGCGGACGAGCCGCGCCGCAGCCTTGAAGATCGATGGCTACCTGGGCATGTCACCGGCGACGCCGGCGGGCATGTCTGGGGAATGGGCGGGTTCGGCCGCGGTCGTGCTGCCGGCGGCGAGCAGGTCGATGGCCGACAGCAAGGCATCGCCTTCGACGGGACCGTGCAGCAGGAGGGTCTTGCCGGACTCGCGGTCGCGCAGTTGCAGGGCCGGCGTGGCCGCGATGCCCTGCTGTGCTGCTTCCGCCGCCTGGGCACGGATGACGGCATCGGGGCGCTCGCTGTCGAGACAACCCTGCATGGCCGGCGTGAGGTCGGGATAGCGCAGGCCCTCCGGCAGGCCCTGGCCGTCGCCACGGGTGTTTGCGTAGAGCCAGGCCACTGCCTGCCAAAGCGCGGCGTGTCCGCCCGTCTCGCCCGCGCACTCGGCCAGGCGTGCCCCGGCAGTCGCGGCCGGCTCGTGCATGGACAGCGGCAGGTGGTGCCACTGCCAGTTCACCTCGGGATGGGCGTCGATCCAGCGCTTGAGTTCGGGGAAGTAGGCCCGGCAGTACGGACACTCCAGGTCGGCGTAGCCGACCACCGTGAAGCGCGCATCGGCACGGCCATACAGCCAGGGCGGGCCAGCCGGTTTCGGCCCCTCGGACCCGGCGGCGGCCAGGGGCATGGACTCGGTTGCCGGATGCGGCGCGCGCAGCAGCATCCACGAGGCAACCGCAATCGTCACCACGATCAGCAGACCGATCCAGGGATGACGGCGGGCGAATGAGGGCAGGCGCATCGTGTCGCTCCCGTCAGGCCAACGTATCCAGCGCCAGCGGTTCGATGCCCCGCGCACGGTCGATCTTCTCGGCCACGCGGAAGGCGGCGTCCAGCTCGCTGATGCCGCGCTGCTGCATCAACTGGAAGCGTTCGGCCTTCTCTTCGGGCTCGGTCATCGCCATCGCCAGGTAGAGGCTGGGCGGCACGGCGCGGAACAGCACTTCCATCGACTTGGACAGGATGACGCCCTCGCTGAACTTGCCGGCCTCCTTGCGGGCCGAGAGCATCAGCGCCTTCTGCGAAGCGTTGAGTTCGCGGAAGCGCGCGATCTTCTCGACTTCATCGGGCGGCATCGACAGGCAGATCCACCACTCGATCATGTTGAGCATGGGCTCGGCCGCTTTCGGCAGGTCGTCCAGGTTCTGCGTGGCGAGCCAGAACCAGGCGCCGAGCTTGCGCCACATCTTGGTGATCTTGACCACGTAGGGCGCGAGCAGCGGGTTCTTCGTGATGATGTGGCCTTCGTCCGTCACGTTGATGATCGGGCGGCCCAGGAACTGGTCGCGCTCGGCGATGTTGTTGACGGTGTTGATGAGCGAGATGTAGGCAATCGAGAGTTGGGCGTTGTAGCCCTCGCGCGCGAAGGTGGCGAGATCCACGATGGTGATGTCCGCCTCGGGCCACGGCGTGCCGGACCGGTCGAACATCTCGCCGTCCACGCCTTGGCAGAACATGTCCATGGCGTCGGCCATCTCCAGCAGCCGTGCGCGCCGCATCTCAGGCAGCGTGGCGTCGCGGGCGCGCTCGCGCAGCGCCTCGCGCACGTCGCGGGTCAGTACCGTGCGCTTCTCCGCTACGCAGCGCTGGGCCGCATCGAGGATGCACTGGCGGATCAGGCTGCGGTCGGCGCGCGTCATGCGCGCTTCTTCCTTGTCCTCGCCGCCGGTGATCATCAGCCGTGCAGTGATCTCCAGTTCGCCGAGCACGTCACGCTGCTCATCGCCTTCCACGGCCATGCCGGCATCGGTCTGGTCTTCGTCGAGCGCATCAGCGTCCAGCGTCTGTACCTGGCTCGGCGTATCGACCAGGCGCCAGGCGTCGGCGAACGGAGCCAGACTGACGCCCGCGCCGGGCGCGAGCTTCACCCGATGCACGGTGAGACCCAGCCGTGCGGCGAAGTCGCCGAACAGGCCGAAGCTGTTGCCCGCCTCGACGATGAACAGGCGCGGCCGATAGATCGCCGTCACCTGATTCAGGATGTTGTTGAGCGTCGCGCTCTTGCCCGAACCCGTGGGGCCGAACAGGAACAGATGCGCGTTCATCTGCCGGTCGAGGCGGTTCAACGGATCGAAGGTGATCGGCCCGCCGCCGCGGTTGAAGAACGTGATGCCCGGATGCCCCGTGCCCTGGCTGCGGCCCCAGACCGGCGCCAGGTTCGCCGCATGTTGCGCGAACATGAGCTGGGTGTACCACTGGCGCTTGTCGGCAGCCGGATCGAACACGCACGGCAGCCAGCGCAGATAGCTGTTCAGCGGCGCCACCTCGTCTTCCTCGCGCACCGGCTGCAGGCCGGCGTTGAGCATCACGTTGACGAGCTGCAGGCCGCGCGCATCGAGCTGGGCCAGGTCGCGGCCGCGCAGGTAGAACGCCAGCGCGCCGCGGTAGAGCTTGTGCGCACTGCCGATCAGGCCGCGCGCCTGCTGCACGTCCTGCCGGGTCTGCTCCGAGGCCAGGGTCTCGCCGACGGCCTTCCTGGCGAGGTGGTTGAGGTGTGCCTCCAGCACGTCCTGGGGCGTGGCGACCAGCGTCAGGCACATCACCGTGTCCTCGGGCATCTGGTCGAACAGCGCGTTCATGGCGTCGCCGCCCTTGCGCGTCTCGCCCGTCAGATGGCCCGTCACGGGTGGCGTGCGCAGGCGATCCATCACGATCACCCGATGCGGCATGCCGTCGAAGAACCACAGGCCGTTCGGCACGTCCGAGCGTGGCTGGCCGAAGAACAGGCGCTGCGCGAAGTCGGTGCCGCTGGCGAGTTCGATCTCGCCCTCCTCCCGCTCTTCCGGGTAGCGGGTCAGCGCGTAGAAGCGTTCCCGGTCTTCGGCAGTGGCGCCGAGCAAGGTCGGGTTCGGGTTGAACCAGCGCAGCAGCCAGGCGTGGATGTCCGCCGCGCCGAGACGCCGGGCCTTCACGCCGGCATTCGCCAGCCCGCCGACGAGGCGGTCGCAGATCGTGGTCAGCGCCTGCTCGGGCGACTGGCCGCGCCGCGAGGCCGGGGCGGCGGACGTGCGGCGGTAGACCACCATGCGCAC
Source organism: Diaphorobacter sp. B2A2W2 (assembly GCF_056730635.1). Lineage (NCBI taxonomy): Bacteria > Pseudomonadati > Pseudomonadota > Betaproteobacteria > Burkholderiales > Comamonadaceae > Diaphorobacter > Diaphorobacter sp. B2A2W2. The sequence goes on along the minus strand of NZ_JBWZOR010000001.1, from coordinate 255,081 downwards.
GCGCCGGACCTGGCCGCGCCACGGCAGGCGCGTCACCGTGGTGTCCTCGAACAGGCCACCCGGCTTGGCGATGGCCCGCAGGTGATGGGCGAAGAAGCGCAGGTAGAAGTCGCTGAACGCGCTGCCCTGCGCACGCGGCTGCAGGTAGTTCGCCAGGGAGCGCAGATAGTTGTCCCAGTCGGCCTCGTCCTGGGCGTAGAGCTGCACCACCCAAGGGTTGTCGTCCAACTCGTCGAAGGAGTCCTGCAGGGCGTTCTCCAGCGCATCGCGCGCCTGCCATAGCCAGGCCATCTCGCGGCCCTCGGTGCCGACCGGCGCCAGTTCGAAGAAGGCCGCCACCGACTGGCCGTCTTCCAGCAACATGCACTTGCTGCCGGGCAGGTACTCGACCCAGGGCAGCAAGTCCGCGAACGACGGCGCGACGCCATAGAGCGCATCGTGGTCGGCCTGGGTGGCCGGTCTGCGCCGGCCCCGGCCGAGCGCGCTGCCCGGCTCGGCGACACCCGGTGCCGCCAAGGCCGTTACGTGCCGTGCCCAGGCATCATCGGTCGCATCCGCGGCGTCAGCAGGCGATGCGCCGGGCTTGCGTGACCACCAGGCCATCAGTAGTCCTCCACGCGCTCGCCCGGCATCGCGTACTGCACGCGCTGGTAGAGCGGGAACACCGTGCTGTAGCCGGGCACCGGCACCGGGTCGGTGCCCGCCAGGTGCGGGAATACGTACATCACCAGGTCGGGGTTCGGCAGGCGGTGGAACTGGCGGTAAATCTCGTTCTGCGCGGTACGGGTGTAGCGCGCCTGCATGCCGGGCGTTGCCTGCACAGCGGCCTCGGTCAGCGGCCGGCGCAGGCCCTGGCGCGCATCGAGCAGTTGCCGGGCGGCTTGGCCGCCGCCCGCGCTGCCGCCGGTCTCCTGATGCCAGATGTCGAGCATGGTGCTGTCGCCGTGCGGCAGCAGCTTCTCCTTGCTGGTAGCGCAGCCGCCGAGCAGGGTGGCCGCCAGCAGCACGGCGGCCGCGTCAATCCAGATCCGAGGCATGGGCTTCTCCGGTGCGGTGGTGGACCCGACGCCCCTTGGCGTCGTAGTCGATGTCGAGCGGCTGCTCCAGATGCACGGCCACCCTGGCGCCAGGCTGCACGTAGACCGCCGCGAAGGCCTGGCCGTAGAGCTTGTTGACCCAATCGGCCATGTCGCGCACGCCGCCCGCGAGGATGCGGCCCATCGCTTCGTTGCCGCTGATGCCGACGGTGCCCAGCGAGCCGTTGCTGTTGGCGACCACGGCCACGCTGCCGTTGTCGGACTTGATGAGCGAGGCCGCGCCGGCGCCGGCCGCGGTGATGAGTGCCTGGCTGCCCAGGTACTGCTGGGCGTTGCTGCGCCGCTCGCCGCTGACGCAGGGAATGCCGTAGGGGTCGCTGATCCAGCCCAGGCCGCCTTGGATGCTGGCGCCGTTGTGCCCCGAGTTGCCGCCGCTGCTACTGCCCTTGCTGCTGTCCTCCGGCACCGTGCGGATGGTGCCGTCCTGGAACACGAACGTGACCGAGCGGATTTGCCCGCGCACGCACGAGAGGGTCCAGTCGCCCGAGGCCGTGCCGCTGACCACGGCGCCGGCGACGTCGGGGATGTCGATGCCGTTGGCCGTGAGGTTGTCCGGGCCGATCAGCACCTTGAACGGGTACGGGTCGTTGACGGTTCCATCGATCGGTACGCGCCCGATCAGCGCCGTCATGGCAATCGACCCCATGAGCGTGGAGTTCGACGGCACGGTGTACACGGCCCTCGTGGATGCGCCCACCGCGCGGCTGCCAACGTCGGCGACGGATTCCACCGTGGCCGACAGGCTTTTCTGGGCCGGCCCGAAGCTCGATGGAAAGCCCGGCGCTTTGCTCCCGCTCGTGGCGTCCACTTTGGCATCGTCGGGCTCGACCCACTGCGTGTTACTGGTGCCGCGGTCGAAGCGCTGGCCGTCACCCTCCTCCAGCCCCAGCCCGACGGGCAGGTCGGACGGGCCGCCCTTGCCCGCAAGGCCGTCCAGTTGCCGCTGCAGATCCTGCATCAGCCCCTCGGTCTGCTGCCTGTCGCTGGCCACTTGGGCGCGCTCCTGCTCCAGGCGGCTGCGCTCGCCTTCCAGCGCGCTCTGGATGCGTTGGTCGATCGCGCTTTCCCGCGCGCGCAGGCGCTCGTTCTCGGCCTTGTGCTGCTTGTTGTCGCCCAGCGCGCTCTGCAGCTCGGTGCGCAACTGCTTCACCTGGGCCACCAGCGTGGCGACGGTATCGCGCGGCGTGTCGCCAGCGATGCCCAGGGCTTTCATCTCCTCGGGCGTGAGCGTACTGGCCGCGCCCTTGGGAGCGGGCTGGCCGCCGGGCGCGCCGGAGAACAGCTTGATGCCGACGAACACCAGCAGCAGCGCCATCGGGATCAGCAGCCACTTGAGCAACGGATTACTTTTCATCGCGCGCTCCTCCGGTCGAGCCGGCCGCGGCGGCCGGCGGCAGGTTCACGCTGGCGTCGATCGGGCTCAGCGCCGGCAGCAGCGACTCGGCCAGGCCGTGGCCGCGCGTGACCAAATAGAGCACCGTGGTGTCGGACGGGGTGCCGGCCGGCCCCAGGTTCGGATGCTGGAAGGTCGCCGCCACGAAGTTCCCCTGCAGGGCGCGCGGGTCGAGGTCGAGCCAACGCGCGGCGGTGTTGGTGAGTCGCACGGCCGTCACCCACTGGTCTTCCAGGCGCCACGCGGCCAATGCCCGCGCGTGCACCGGCAACGTCGGCAGCAAGGTGTCCAGCGCGAGGCCGCGGCGCAGGTTTACGCGCCCGATGCCGGCGACCGGCTCGACGGTGCGCAGCGGCGCGTACAGGTTCTGTGCGGCATGGCGCGTCAGCACGACCGGTACCGGCGTTTCGCGCCGGGGAACGGATTTGCCCGCGGGCGCATCGGCCTGCTCGTCCGCGCCGCTTGCTGCACCGCCGCCGTAGCGCTTGGCGGGGGCTTCCGCATCCACGATGCGCACCGGCTCCAGCGGCGCCTGGCCGTCCTTCGCCGGCTCGGCGGCGATGTCGAGCAGGATCAGCGCGCCGGATTCCACGTCCTGCAGTTGCAGCCGCGTGGGCGGAATCGGCTCGCTCGCCCGCAGGTAGATCGCGCCGCCCGCACTCTGCACGCGCAGGTGATCGCCAACGCTGGCCGGCACGCCGACGCGCACATTGCGGTCGATGAAGACCACGCGCTCCTGGCCGACCACCAGCGGCACCGGCAGGGGCAGCCGCTCCCAGCGCAGGATTTCCACGGCTTGGCTGGCCGGCACGAAACCGAGGATCAGCAGGACGCCGGCCAGGGCCGACAAGGCAACGGACTTCATGGAGAGTCTCCCTGCAGGTGGCCGGAGGCGTTGGCGGGCGCGCCGGCCTGGGTCGGCGTCGGCGGCGGTTCGATGCGCTGGGGTGCGCTGGCGTAGCAGTCGAGCGCCAGGCCAAAGGGGTTGCGCTCGGGGTCGATGTCTAGCCGGACGACCTTGATGGGGTAGCGCACCAGGGCGCGCTTGACCTGCTCGGAGCCGTAGTATTCATCCGCGCTCACGTCGAGCGTGACGATCCAATCGCGGTCGGAAACCACCTTGACGCGCGTGGCCGGATCGTCGCCGTAGCCGCGGCCGGGAATCTCGTAGATGCCGCGCACGCGCTGACGCAGCTCGCCACTGGCGCGCCGGTACTCGTAGTCCTGTTGCAGAAAGGCCCGGCAGCTCGGCGTCAGGTAGGCCGACAGCGCGCGCAGGTTGCGCGGGTAGTCTTCTTCGCCGTTCGTGGGCCAGCGCTGTACCTGCTGCCAGATGTAGAAGGAGAAGGCATACACGCTCTCGGGCGGCACGTCCCACCACTTGCGCGTGCTGCCCGAGCGCAGGTCCGGCGGCACATGGATGGTCAGACTCTTCGGCGCACTCCACCAACCGAAACCGAGCAGCAGCGCCACCACGAACAACGCGCCGGCCCCCAGACGCAACGTCTTCACGTGCGCCTGCAGGTGCGCAACCTCGTTCTTGAAACGGCTCATGGCGCACCTCGATCGGCGTTGCGCCGGGTCGTCCAGTAGCCCGAGCGGGTGATGAGGCGCTGCCCGCCCAGGAGCGCTGCCAGCGCCGGGTGCCGCAATGCCAGCCGCCACTGGAGCTGCCGGTACAGCCAGGTGTCGGGCCGGCCGCGCTTCTGCGCACGCAGGAAGCCACCGCCGACGAAGACGCCCAACGCGATGCCGGCGACGATCAGCGTGGGCACCATGGCGATGCTGTGCGTGAGCCAGGCCAGCGGCAGGCCGAGCGCGAACCCGGCTGCGGCCGACAGGCCGGCGCAGATCCACAACTCGTCGGCGGTCAGCCCGCGCACGACCACCGGCTGGCGGTTCAGCCGGTGCGGCAGGAACGTCACCAGCGTGTCGCGCGGGGTCTCCGAGGGGACGGCCATCGCTTGCCGCCCTCAGAGCACGCCGGTGGCCTTGGTGAGCAGCCAGATGCCGACCACCAGCAGGATCGCGCCCACGGCGACCGTCAGGCCGAACTGGCCCCAGGTGGCGCGGCCGGTGTGGATCTCCGAGTAGCGCGTGTAGGCGTGATAGCAGACACCGACGAACATCGAGGCGACCACGAGCAGCGCGATCAGCAGCACGATGTCGTAGCCGTAGTTCTGCAAGGTCTGCAGGATGCCGCTGAACACAACGCGATTGCCGTGGCCAACCACTTGGCGCAACTGCTCAAGCGGCCTGAAAGCAAGCTCAAGACCGTTCTTTCGACGCACCACACGCTGTTCTTCAATGTGTTGTGCAATGAGTTGAAGAATGCCAAGCGGTATTTCATCAACAAGAACTCAACAGGTAGCAGCTACGTCTTGCGTGAGGAAACGGGCGACACGCCGTTCTTTCACCACGTCGCCGCTCTGGCCGAGCTGTACCAGGCTGCACAGGAAGACCGGCTGTTCACCCACCACTTCAACATGCTGCGCACGATCCTGGAGAAGACGGCGAGCTTTCACGGCCACAAGAACTTCTCGGTTTGCATCAAGCAGCAGGAGGATGACCCGGACGGCATCCTGCACGCCCGCCTGATCAACATCCTGAGTCACGGCAATTATTCGCTCTACGAGCCCCAGCAGATGCTGGACGAGAACAAGGCCTATTTCAGGAAGATTCTGCATGACTTTCTGAATCGCTACCCATTCAATCCCGAATTATTCCCTCAAGCCGTTGAGGCAACAGGTACACCATGACCGAATACGAAAAGCAAAAGCTGGGTAGGACTCTTTGGGCGATTGCCGATCAACTGCGCGGCGCGATGAACGCGGACGACTTCCGCGATTACATGCTGGCCTTCTTGTTCCTGCGCTATCTGTCGGACAACTACGAGGCCGCCGCGCAGAAGGAACTGGGGGCTGACTATCCCAGGCTGGCTGAGGGCGACCGCCGCGCGCCGCTCGCGGATTGGTATGAGAACAACGCCGACGACACCGCAGAATTTGAAAAGCAGATGCGCCGCAAGGTGCACTACGTGGTTCGCCCGGAATACCTATGGACCAGCATTGCGGAACAAGCTCGCACCCAGGACAAAGAGCTGCTGCACACCTTGCAAAACGGCTTCGCCTACATCGAGAACGAATCCTTTGCCAGTACCTTTCGGGGCCTGTTCTCGGAGATCAACCTAGCTTCGGACAAGCTCGGCAAGACCTACCCCGAGCGCAATGCCCGGTTGTGCAAGATCATCGCCGAGATCGCCAAGGGGCTGACACAGTTTTCCACCAACAGCGACACCCTGGGCGATGCCTATGAATATCTGATCGGCGAGTTCGCCGCGGGCTCAGGCAAGAAGGCCGGCGAGTTCTACACGCCGCAGCCGATTTCCAGCATTCTCTCGGCCATCGTCACGCTGGACGGGCAGGAGCCGGCAACGGGCCGGCGCCCGCATCTGGACAGTGTGCTGGATTTTGCCTGCGGCTCAGGCTCGCTGTTGCTCAACGTGCGCCACCGCATGGGGCCGCATGGCATCGGAAAGATCCACGGCCAGGAAAAGAACATCACCACCTACAACCTGGCGCGCATGAACATGCTGCTGCACGGCGTGAAGGATTCGGAGTTCGAGATTTTCCACGGCGACACCCTGCTCAACGAGTGGGACATGCTGCGGGAAACCAACCCGGCCAAGATGCCGAAGTTCGACGCCGTGGTGGCCAATCCGCCCTTCAGCTATCGCTGGGAACCGACCGATGCGCTCGGCGAGGACGTGCGCTTCAAGAACCACGGCCTGGCTCCAAAGTCGGCGGCCGACTTTGCTTTTCTGCTGCATGGCTTCCATTTCCTGAAGCAGGACGGTGTGATGGCCATCATCCTGCCGCACGGCGTGCTGTTCCGTGGCGGCGCGGAAGGGCGCATCCGCACCAAGCTGCTCAAGGACGGCCACATCGACACCGTGATCGGCTTGCCGGCCAACCTGTTCTTCTCCACCGGTATTCCGGTGTGCATCCTGGTGCTGAAGAAGTGCAAGAAGCCCGACGACGTGCTGTTCATCAACGCGGCCGAGCACTTCGAGAAAGGCAAGCGGCAGAACCACTTGCTGCCCGAGCACATCGACAAGATCATCGACACCTACCAGTACCGCAAGGAAGAGGCGCGATATTCGCGGCGGGTGCCACTGGATGTCATTGAGAAGGAACACGACTACAACCTGAACATCTCGCGCTATGTCAGTACCGCAGAGGCCGACGAGGAAATCGAGATCAAGACGGTCCATTCTGAACTGGTTTTGTTGGATCAAAAAATCAAGACGGCTACCGAGCGGCACAACGAACTCCTCAAGGAGCTAGGGCTGCCCTTGCTACCTTATGGCACGTCGATGACTTCGCCGGAATAGTGTGCAAACCGTATTCGCGCCGTGGAGCCACTTACCGGTTGCACTACAGGTACTTCTTGAACGTCGCCGCCGCAATGCACACCGCCACGCCGAGCAGTGCGGCGCTGGGCAGCAGGATCAGCAGCGGGTTCACGCTGACCGGCAGTGCCAGGTAAGTCACCCACGGCAGTACGGCCAGCGGGATCAGGCTGGCCCTGGCGCGGTGATAGATGAACCCCGATTCGCGTCCCGCGCCGAAGCGGCGGATGTCCCGGCGCACCAGGCCGTCCACCAGCCCGACGAAGGCGGCCATCAGGAACAGCGGCAGGGTCAGGCACAGCACCAGCAGCCGCACGAGGAAGACCAGCGTCGTGTAGGCCGCCGCGATCAGGTAGCTCTCCACGTTCACGTAGACCAAGCCGATGTAGTAGCGGAAATCCTTGGTCGGGCGATGGCTGCCGGCGCTGGCCTGCGTCGAGGCGTCGCGTATCCAGTCCAGCAGACCGCTCTTCACGAACAGACAGTCGTAGCCCTGCTCGACCAGCCGGTGCGCGGTGCGCCCTGGCTCCTGCACCAGCGCGCTGCGCGTGAAATGCGTGGAGAGCTGATCCAGCTCGTAGTGCAGCATGCCCTGCGCGTGGCGCCAGCCCTGATCGGGCCAGAAGAAGTGCATGCCGACGCATTCGATCAGGATGCACAGCAGCAGCGCGCCGCACAGCACGCCGAAGAAGCGGAACGGCAGCGTGATGAGGCCGGCGATCAGCCCCTGCTGTCGTTGCTGCTGGCGCTGTGCCGCGACGGCCGGATCGCTCATGCTTCGGCCTCTTCAGCGGCGGCCATCTGCTTGAAGTCGTCCAGCAGGTCGTCGGGCAGCGCCTTGTCCTGCAGGCCGGGGATGCCCTGGTTCTCCCACCAGTCTCCCGCCTCGACGTAGTGCTGTCGCATGTAGCCGGCCAGCTCCTGCAGATCCTTCGGCATGGCTTCGTCGGGGTCGGGTGCCGGCAGCGGCATGCGGACTTTCCAGAGGTTGCCGCCCTCGGTCAGCGCGAAGCACTGCCCCTTGGGCAGCGCCACCACATGCGCCGGCTCGATCAACGGCACGCTGTTGCTGCTGATGCGGTCCTGGGTGTTGGACGTGAACGCGGTATTGCCGTGCGGGTCGGAGCTGTCGGTGGCGCCGCTCATCAGTGCCGTGGCATACACCTCAACCTTGGGCAGTTGTCGCGTCAGCAGTTCGGCGGTGGCGGTCTCGCGCACGCGCAGCATGAACAGGTTGTTGAAGTTGCCGACGACCTGGCCGGCCTTGGCACGGTTGCCGATGCGCGCCTCGATGTCGCTCAAGGTCTGCGTGTAGGCCGTCACCTGCACGCCGGCACCGCCGCCCTTGTTGACCATCGGAATGAACTCGTCGCCCATGAGTTCATTGAATTCGTCGGCGTGGACGTTGATCAGAATCTTGGCGCCCACCGCGGCGCCGGGCAGCCCGTCGTCGATGCCGAACTTGTAGATGTGGCCGGCGACCGAGACGAGATCGCTGAACATCGAGTTGCCCACCGCCGCCGCGACTTCGGCGTCGGACAGCGCATCCAGCCCCACGTAGACCACCGCGCGTTTGCGGATGACCTGCATCCAGTCGAAGATCGGCCGCGGGTCGGACAGGTCGGAATAGTTCGGTGCGAGCAGTTGCGCGATCTTGCCGGTGGTGAGCTTCTCCAGCAGCGGCAGCAGCGAAGCGACGATCTTGTCGAAGTACGTCCGGTCGTAGCGCACGGCGCTGCGCAGGCCGTCGAGCACCGGGTCATAGATGCGCACCTGGGACAGGTACTGTTCGAGGGCCACCACGCGCTTCTCGCGCCCGATCATGTTGCGCGGGATGTTCTTGTCGTTCAGCTTCGCTTCGAGCTGGACGATGACCTCCCAGGCCTTCGGCTCGTTCTTGGCGAAGTAGTGCTGGGCGTACTCGATGAACAGCGCGTCGATGTTGATGACGTGGCGCTGGATCAGCAGGTAGTCCGGCCGCTGCCCCAGCTCGACCAGGGCGCGCGCGATGATGTTGACGAAGCGCCATGCGAATTCGCGGAACGCGGCGCTGTTGCCTTCGCCCGAGAGCTGCCCGGCGATGCGCGTGGCAACCTCGGAGATCCGCCCGAACCGGCCCACGGCGTTGTAGCGCGCCGAGATGTCCGGCCAGCCCAGATGGAAGACGTAGAACTCGCCTTCGCGCCCGGCGCGCTTGGCCTCAACGTACATGCGCTTCAACAGATCGGCATCGCCCTTGGGGTCGAAGACGATCACCACCTCGTGCTCGCCGCGGACCTTGCGGCGGATGTCTTGCGTGATGAACAACTCGGCCAGCCGCGTCTTGCCCACGCGCGTGGTGCCCAGCACCAGGGTGTGGCCGACGCGCTCGCCCAGCGGCAGCGAGACATCGACCTCGTGCGGCTCGATGCCATGCAGGCGCGGCATTCCGCCGAGCGGTGGCAGCGGTCGCGCCGGGTTGAGCGGGCTGTCCCAGGCCAGCGCGCGCGCCAGCGTCGAGACGGGAAACGGGGCGAACTCAAGCCGCTCCTCCAGCCGCCGGGCGGCCCGGTAGATCGCCGTCGGCTCGACATAGCGGCGGAACTCCGGCCGGTAGGTCTGCATCAGCCGGTGCGTGTGCCGCTGCTCCCAGCGAAAGCCCCGGCCGACGAACAGCCGTTGCTGACTCACCGGTACGTCGCGGCTGGTCATCACGTAGCGCGGCAGGCGGCGGATGTTGCGGCGATAGCGCAGGATCGCCCAGGCATCGCGCAGGCGAATCGCGCCGAAGGTCAGGAAAGCCAGCGCCGAGCCCAGGCCAAGCAGCGGGTTCAGCGCAAGCGACCACGGTGCCACCAGGCACAGAATCGCGGCGCCGGTGCAGACCACCACGGTGTAAAGCTCCACCGCTGGCCGCAGCAGCACCTCGACCGCATGCGGTTGGGCCATTGGCGCACCTACTGCTCGACGCCGGTGGCCGTGATGAGCACCGGGTAGTGGCGCAGGCCCAGGCGCTGGGCCAGGTCGTCGCCGGAGACCGGCGACAGGGTCAGGCCAGGCGCCAGCCTGCGCAGCGCCGTCAGCGCGGCCATCGACTCCACATTGACCACCAGGCCCACGGCCCCCAGCTCGCGCAGCGCGGTCTGCCGCTGCCGCAGCCAGGCGCGCGAACGCTCGTCGTCGCCGATCAGGAACAGCGCCGTCAGGCCCGGCGCCCGGATGACACGGCGCTGCACCTCGCCCGGCGACAGTTGCGTCGAGCGCACCGGCAGCATGGCGGCTTCGGCGTCGGCCGCGTTACCCGCGTGAGGGGCCGGCATCGGGGCCAGCGGTGCGGCCTGATCCGGCTGAGGATTCAGAGACTGGTAATACGGCAGCGCGGAGGCGCCGCCGCGGTCTTCGACGACGATCAGGGGCGCGGAGGCGGTCTGGGCGAAGACGGTGGTCGTGGACAGCAGCCCGATGGCGGCGATGAGGACGATGTGGTTCATGGCGTGGTGGCCTGGAGGGTTGGAACGGGAACGCCGGGGTCGAGCACGCGGCTCAGGTGCCGATGCACACTGCGCCGGTAGCGCGCCGCGGGTGCCCCGCCGGCGGGCCGGTGGTAGCGGCCGATGGCAAGCAGCCAGTCCTCGCCCGGCGTGTGCTGTTCGCGCAGGATTTCCGCAGCGATGGCGAGGTTGCGGTACGGGTCCAGCAGCTCGCAGGGCTGGGTGTAGCGATGCGCGTGGTAGCCGAGATTGACCTGGCCGAGGCCGGCGTCGATGCGATTGGCCGGCGTGTGGGCGAGTGCCCGGCGCAGCCCCGCGCAGGCCTCGGCGCGGGTGGCGTAGCGCTGCGGCGTGCCGGCGACGTTGAGCGTCCACGGCCAGGGGATCAGGCGCCCGCGCAGCATGGCGCCGCTCTCCTGCAAGGCTACCGCGTACAGCACCGCCGCCGGCACGTCTGCACGGTGCGCCGCCAGTTGATAGGCCGGCGGCGGCACTTCCCGCGCCAGGGCGGCCAACGCCCAGCCGCCGCTGGTGAGCAGCAGCACGGCGCCGGCGCAGCGGATGGCGACGCGGGATGGCCGACGCTCCCGGCCCGGAGTAGCTATTGCCGCTGCCATTGACCGTTCACCTCGCGCACCACGGCCGGCAGATCGCCGGGCAGGCCGAGCGACAGCCAGCGTCCCGCATCGTGGTTGAGCGTGATGGTGCGGGCGCGCACCCTGGCCGGGTCGATGCCCACCCGGGTGGCCCACTGCCGGATGCGCGCGTCGTCCTGACGGCTGCCGACCATGTAGAGATCGAAGGCCGTGCCGGCCGCCTGCAACTGCTGCACGCGCTGCGCGCACGGTGCGCAATCGGCCTTGACGAAGACCGCCAGGCGCCCGGAGCCGGTGTTGCCGGCACCCTGCGCCTTGGCGCCGGGCAGGCTCACGCGCGGCTGGCCGGGAAACAGGCGCTGCCACGCCGCGTCGTAGGCCCGCTGGTAGGCCAGCGTCTTGCCGACGCGCCGGGCCTCGGCCTGCACCTGCAACTCCGCGTAGCGCCTGCGCTCCTCCTCGCTGCGGGCCTCGATGCCCAGCGCCGTGAGCGGATCGAGCTGCGGCGAATAGACCCCGAGCGGCCCCTGCATCAGTTGCCGGTAACGCGCCCACTCCTCGGGCTGAAGCCCCCACTCCCGCGCCTGTCTCTCGTCGAGCGCGGTATCAGCGCCCGGCTGCACCTGGGCGGGCACCATGCGCGAGTTCGTCACCGGGGCCGGCTGGGCGGATGCGCCGAAAGCGGCGAACAGGACAACGGCAGCGAGCAACGGCCGCAGGTTCATGGCGACCTCCTACGGCACCGCGACGCGCTGCGTCTGGCCGTTCACCTGGAACACGCCCGCCTGCGCCTCGATGGACTGCAGTTGCCAGCCGCCCTCGGCATCGCCCTCGCGCAGCAGCCGGGCGCCCGCGAGCGAGGCCGCGGCGGTGGAGGTGATCGACAGAAAGCGCTCGCCTCCCCGCAGCTCCACGCCGAGCGCCCGGAACGGCGGCTCCGGCACCTTGGGCTTCGTCGCAACCGGAGCGCGCGGGCGAGCGGCGGATGCCACCTGCCGGATCTTCTCCAGGCGGGTTTCGATTCCGCTCACGCGCGCCAGCAGCGTCTGCAGGTCGACGGCCAAGGCCCTCGCCTCATCGGCCTCTTCGAGGCGCGTCATCCGTTCGTCCAGCGCCTGCCGCGCGTTGGCGAATTCGGCCTGGCTGATCGGCACCGGCCGGCGCTTGTCCGCATTGGCCTGGTGTTCGAGATCGGCCACGCGCAGGCCCAGCGCATTGACCTGCGCATCCTGTGCGCTGCTCTGGGTCTGTTCGGCGAGCCGCGACAGGCCGACGCTGTTGACGAGTGCCACGGCACTGATGAGGACCAGCCAGAAGGCCGCGGCGACCTTGAGCCAGCGCGTGCGGGAATTGCGCTCGGATGGCGCTTGGGGAAAGGTCATGGCTGCATCTCCCCGGGCCGGTCGGCGTCCGGTACGGGCGTGGCGGTGCCGGGCGGGTTGGCGGAAAGGAAGGTGGGAGCACCGCGCCGGCTGAAGCAGACCTGGCGGGTCAAGTCATCGACCGACAGCTCCCAGGCGGGGCCGGCAAGGGTCAGCAAGGCATCGCGCAGCATCAGCGGGCCCAGGCGCAGGTGTGCGGCGGGCAGCGGCAGCGCGTAGAGCGTGGCGGCCTCGGCCGCATCGCAGAGCCGGTAGCCGGAGCGCAGGAGCACATGGCGCATGGCATCGCCCACGCTGGCATCGAGCATGGGCGGAATCGAGACCTCCACCGCCTGCTGCAAGAGATCCCGCTGCGCAGGTTCCGGCACCAGCTCGACCAGGGTGTAGCGTCCGTAGCGGGCCACCGGAACGAAACCCGGCTCCGGCGCGACGGCGGTTGGCGATGCGGCCGGCACCGCTGACGCAGACGGTGCGGCGGTCGTCGCGCAGCCGGCGGCCAACAGGCTGCCGGCCAGCAAGCCAGCGACGAGGGCCAGGCGGTGAACAGCGCGGATGGATGGTTGCATGGAGGGCGCTTCCCTGGAACACGGAGCGCTCACCATCGCCGCCGCTTGGCCTGCGGGCAGCAAACAAAACGCACTGACGCCCGCCCGAATACATGGGGGGCGGCGCCATAGACTGTCATACGCCCAAGAAAAACGGCCCCGAAGGGCCGTGGAAAGAAGCCGGCGACCCCGAGGGGCCACCGGCATGGGCACATGGATCAGACCGTGACAAGCTGCCGGGCCAGTGCGACCTCGACGGAATCACCATCCTGGTTCAGAACATCCAGGCCCGACTCGGGTACGTCTCCCGACGTGCTTTGCGACACCATGATCTTCCGGGCCATCAACCCCAGGCAGGTCATCTGCGAGGAGTTGGCGTAGCCGAGGTAGATCACGCGCACCGGCTGCTTCTGGCCGATGCGCCATGAGCGCCGCGCGGCCTGCTGCAACGAATACACGTTGTAGCCCGACTGGAGGAACACGATGGTCGGGAACTCCAGCAGGTCCAGGCCGGTTTTCACCAACTCGGGATTGGTGATGAGCACATCGATGCCACGGTCCAACTGCTCAGCGATCCAGTCCTCGCGGCGGGAGGCATCCACGCTCGCGCGCAGTACCGCCACCTTGAAGCCTTCCTGCTCCAGCAGCACCTTCAAACGCGACGTGGTGTCGCGCGTGCCGGTGTAGACCGAATAGACCAGGGTCTTGCGACCTTCTGCCTTCTCCTGCTTGCAGATCTCGATCAGCTCGCGTTCCTTGGGCATCACCTCCAACTCGTTGAACTGAGCCGGCACGAACGCCAAGGTGTTGCGCGTGCGCGGATGCACCACGGTTTCCGACCGGAAGCAGCAGTCCGGCCAGGCCAGCAGCACGTTGAGGACCACGCCGAGCAGCGTCGTGTCGCGCTTCGCCAGGGCCTGCTTCAGCTCCTGGGTCAGGCGACCCGCCAGATCGCGGTAGGCCGCGGCCTGCGCCGTGTCCATCGCGACTTCGCGGAACTCCTCGTCGTAAGGCGGCAACACATTGCCGCCGATGTCCTTCAACTTGAGGAATACCGTGAACGGCAGGACGCACCGCAGTACGCCCTTCGGACCGAAACCCGGCGCCTTGACCGTGCGCACCGATACCTTGGTGCCCTTGGCCGTCTTGTGCGCCGTGCCAGTGCTCTCGGAATAGATGTCCTTCAAGACACCGTGATCGCGCATGAACGCCATCGCGGCCGACGTCATGCTGCCGCTCTTCGTCGGCCGGTAGCCGTCTTCGATCATCCGCCCCGGCAGGGCTCGGAACAGCAGGTGGAACAGGTCGTCGCCGTAGCCGCCCATCAGTGTGCCGGTGAGCAGCAGCGTCTTGCGCGCCTTGGCCGCCAACACCCCCATGGCCTGGCCCTGTGCGGAGCCGCCGTTCTTGTACTCGTGTGCCTCGTCGGCGATGAGCAGGTCGAACGTGCCTTGGGGAAGCTGCCTCTTGATGAACTCGGACGGCTGGTAGCCGCCCTCGCCGAAGCCGAACTCCATGTTGGCCATCGCACGTTCCATCCGATGGGCTTGCCGGTCCGAGAAGACCAGCTCGCCGTTGCCATCCATCAGGTTGATGAACTCGTGGATGTTGTCCCCGAGCATCGACGCGAGGAAGGCGTCACCGAACTTTTGCATCAGCTTCTGCGCGGTGACTTCCCCGATGGTTGGAATACGCTTCAGTGCCTTGAGCACGGTCGAGGACTGGTCGCTGGCGGACAGGCCTCTCGGACGGATCAACGACCACAGCGGTGCACGGCAGTGGCTGCACTTGCGGCGGGACTCCTCGGCTTCCAGCTCGACCGGGTTGATCGGCTCGCCGTCGAGGTCGGTGATGACATGCCCGCAATCCGGGCAGGCCCCCACGTCGCCGTGAGGCATGCGCCGCCGAACGAAGACAGGCTTCCAGTGGAACCCCATCCGCATCCGCACGCGGCCCAGGACGAAGAACTCCTGGCCCTGGGCCGGCACGCCCAACTGCTCGCGCAGTTTCAGCAGCTTGACCAGCGTGTCCGGGCCATTGAGCACCCAGACCTTGGCGCCGGCCACCGTCTCCTGGATTTCGCGCCGCCACTTGTAGACCAGGTGGGGTGGCGAGAGCACCAGGGTGCGGCGGTAGCCTTCGGCGTTGAGCACGGCGGCGGTGGCAATACCCACCGTCGTCTTGCCGCAGCCCATCTCGCCATTGACGATCGCGGCGCGTTCGCCGCGATCGACCAACAGCTCGGTGACGGCATGGACCACATCGGCTTGCGCCGGGAACAGCTTGCGCTTGAGCGCGGCGAGGATCAGTTGCCGATGCACCCGCACCTGGCCGGTGTAGACCGGAGGATTGGCGCGGTTGAGCGAATCGAGCAACTCGTCGCCGAACTCCGATACGAAGTCCTGCAGGCTGAGCGTGAGGGGTGAAGCGGCCGCTTCGAGCAGGTCGCCCTGCACAGCGGTTTCGGGAATGGTTTCGAGATCGAGGGACATGGTGATGCTCCAAAGCAAATGGGGCATGCACCTCCCTCACGGGGCGGCGACATGCCCCTGGGGGGAAAGAAAGAAGCGGCGCGAGACCGCTGGATGGGGATCAGTATTCGCTGGGCAGCAGCAGCGTGGTGACGCTGCGATCCCATTCGGTGATGATCCAGAGCTTCAGGTTGGGCGTGACCTGGTAGGACGAGAACAGACGATCCTCGCCGGACTTCAGCGCGGCGTCGTTCTGCCGCCGATCGCTGTCGCTCAGGTCGCCCCATTCGCCATGAAGATGGCGGCGCAGGTACGGCGTGGGGTTGAGCCGGCCCTGTCGGACCAGCTCGTCGACGCCGGCGGTCATGACCACCTGCCCGGGCGAAAAGCGTGCTTGTGACGCGAGGTTGAGGACTGCGAGTGCCATGGTGGTTTCTCCTTCTGGAAGAAGGGGCCACGGCACCCCATCGGGGCGACGTGACCCCGGTGGGTGGATGAAAGCGACGGCGAACCGTCAGGGAACAGCGATCAGCGGATGGTCAGCACTTCGCCCCACGTGGGCGAGCCCAGCGTCAAGTCCCATGCACGAATGACCGGCACGAACTTGTCGGTGAGGATGCGCGTCTCGGCCACGGAGCCGTCGTCGCGTTCGGTGTATTCCGTCTGGAGCGTCTTCTCCTTGTGGGTATCACCTTTGACGACGAGCACGCGCCCGCTCTTGGACTTCACTACGCCGGAGATCGCGCCTGCGGCCAGAGCCAGGGCGAGATGCCAGTGCGACAAGGCCCGCGCGGGCGGACGCAGCGATTGCTGCGCGGCGCCCAGGTGGGTATCGAGCGCCGGCCAGAGTCCTTGCAGCCGGCCGACTTCATCGGCGAACTGCTCGGGCTCCATCGTCACGCGATAGAAGTGCTCCGGCTCGGCCGGGCTGGCAGGGACGGTGTACGGCAGGAACGGCCATTCGAGCGGCAGTTCCTCGGCTTCGGCGTCACCCTGTCCGATCTGCAGCAGCAGACCGCGCACGGCTTTGACCGACTCCGACGCCTGGTCGCGTTGACGAATCCTGCGACCGAAGATCACTACCTGCTTGAACTGCGTTTCCACCGCACGGTAGATGCGCAGGTCGGCGAAGTGGCGCGTCAGCCATCCGACCAGCTCGGCGTCGAGCACGTAGTGCGGCACGATGAAGACCAGCACGCCACCGTACTGCAGCAGCGGCAGCGCGCGCTGATAGAACAACTTTTCCAGCCGCGCACGGCCCTGGCCCTGATAGCCGATGTTGCCGTTCACGTCCTTGCTCAGGTCGCCATACGGCGGGTTCAGCCACAGCAGCCCGAAGGACTGGCGCGAGATCAGCGTGTCCATCAGGTCACCTTGGATGCAGCGATCGACCAGTTGCCGTGCGTGGCGGGCGCGCTCGGCGTCGTACTCGACGGCGAAGGCCTGGACCTGCTCGCGCCCGAGGGCGTGAGCGGCTTCGGCGATCGCCACGCCTTCGCCGGCGCAGGGATCGAGGATGGACATGGAGCCGGGAGACGGCGCCAGTGCGGACAAGGCCCGCTCCAGCGTCGGTTCGTCGGTGGGGAAGTAGCCGTTACGAATGAAATTGCGCGCCAGGCGCGGAAACATGAGTGCCATGGATTTCTCCTGATGATGGATGAGGGAAGGCGGGCACGCGCGGCGCGCATGCCCGTGGGGATGGTTCACGCCACACGCCGAAGCGGTGCGTTCGCGGCCAGTTCGTACTGCGTGGCGCCGAGGGTGCCGTTGCGAATCAGTTCGCCCAGCGCCTTCGTCAGCGCCGGGACATCGAGGGCCAGCCGATGGCCTTCCAGTGGCCCGAGGGCCAAGGGAAGACCGGTCAGCATCCGCCGTGTCTGCAACAGCTCCAGCACGGTGTCGCGCCAGTGGTCGAGCAGTGGCAGCGGGCAGGTGTCCTGCACCAGCGTCCACAGCCGGTCGAGCCGGTGAGCGGAATCCCTGGGCAGAAGCGCCAGCGCGCTGGCGTTGGCCTTGTCTGGCTTCACGCAGCGACGATCGAACAGCCACACGTTCGTCAGCGAACCGAACAGCGTTCGCCGATAGGCGCGGGTGATGCGCTTTTCCAGGTTCTCGACGTTGCCGACGAAGACCGAGATGGATGCGCCCTGCTCGGTGATGACGTGGAACTGATCCAGTCCCTGTTCGTCCCGGCCGAGGGTCAGGCGGGCGAGGAACTCCTGAACGGCGGTGTCGCGCGCCCAGATCGAGAGAAAGACGAGATTGCCCTGCTCGTCACCGACGCAACCGTCAGCCATGAGGTCGGGGCATTCGTCGATGCGGTACAGCGGTTTCGCGGAAGAAGGTGCAGGCATGGTGATGTCCTCTTGGAAAAGAAGGAGCAACCACAGCCCGCGGGGCCGTGCTCGCCCCGGTTGGGTGAAGGAAGATGCGTGCCGCTAGACAGCGCGCCCCGCGTGGAAGCGGTGAACCCGCTCGCGCCACTCGGAGCTTTGCACCGGCGCCATGTCGAGATAGCGCAGCGGGCACGAGTAGTAGTACGGATGCACGGACTCATCGAGGGACTTGTAGCCCCAATCGCCGCCCGAGCTTTCCAGAAGATGGCAGCCGATGTAGCAGACGGACTCACCGGCCGCGAGGCCCATGACGCCCGCCTGCCTGGCGGTGACGCGAACCACGGTCCACAGAACGTCGCCGTCCAGTGTGTGGTCGATGACTTCGCAGCAAGCGCGTTCGGACGCCTGCGGAGCGAGCAGCTCGCGGATCAACTGATCGCGCGTCTGACGAACGAAGGTCCAGCCCATGAGGGTCTCCTTGAAGCAAAGGCCGGAGCCCTCCCCGTCGGGGGAGAACCCCGGCGGGTGGCGGAATGCCGCGTAAGGCGGCGGATGGATCAGGCAGCTTTGAGGTGCCAGTCCTGGGACAACGGAGCGAACTCGTAGCCGAGCTTGTCGAGACGGTCGCGCTGCTGACGCAGCACACGACGATCCACGGTCGCATCGAGCTTCACGGTCTCGCCCAGGGGCCACAAGGCACCAAACAGCACCGCGTCGTCTGCCTCGGCCGAGGCCGCAGCGGACACGGGAGCCGATTCGCTGCCGAACGGCGTGGTATCGACCAGGGGATCACGCGGACTGCGCGACTTCGCCTTCGGCTTGGCCGGGGGCGTTGCCGGCGCGGGCGTCTGCGCTTCCTCGTCGATCGGATCGACTTCCTGCGGACTCAGCCGGCGGGCCTCGTCGCGGCTCAGGGCGTCGATGTTGGACAGTGTCATCCCGCCCAGATGGGCGCGGATCTCGATGACCATGCGGCCGTTGGCGTTGTACGTGGAGGGGCGAATCTCGACGATGACGAAATCACCGTCGTACTTGCCCTCGCGGTACTGATCGAGTTCGGCGTTCTTCACGACGAACTCGCCGATCGAGGTCGCCAGGCGGCCGACGTTGAAGTCGCCGTTCCTGCCGTGGATGGTCTTGATGGCCAGTTGGCCGGGGATGGTGATCATGAAGGTCTCCTGCTGACGAAGAGAAGACAAGGCCCCGGGGATGGGGCCTTGCGGATCAGAACGACTCGGCAACGGCCAATGCGGGGGCATCGGCAGCGTCGTCGGCAGCATCGGCGTCGGGCTTGGAAGGCTCCGGTGCCGAGGCTTGCTGCGCGGCGGGCGCGTCGGACGTCACAGGGACTTCCGGGTCGCGCTCGTCGGTCTCGGTCGGCTTGGGTTCGGCCTTGTAGACGAGCTTGCCGTCGACCTTGATCCAACTGACGAACAGCAGGCGGGCCTTGAGGCTCACCCCCTGCTCGCCGGCACGCTTGCCCTTGGAGTAGGTGAAGGTGTCGGCCCACAGGTCGCCCAGGCGGAAGCCGATCATCACCTTCTTCTCGGCGTCGACCGCCTGAATGCAGCGGCGCACCAGGTGCTGCGCTTCCGAACCCGATACGCGCGTGTCGAAACGCACATACGAGACGTCATCGCTGGGACCGTTCAGAGCCGCGATGTCGCAGGCCAGGAACGCATCGCCTTTCTTGGGCTTCACTTCGCGGATGCGATTGAGATACCCGAGGCCGGTGATGTGCAGATCGAAGTAGGACTTTTCGGTGGAAGTGGTCATGGTGAATCTCCTGAGAACAATGAGGCGGAGACACACCCGACCCAAGGCGGGGAAGGTGTGGAACCCCCGCGTGGGTTGATGGAACAGCTTGGTGGCATCGCCATCGAGAACCGATGGCCGTTCGCGCATGGATGCCGGTGCGAACTGGGGTGATCAACGCGGTCGGAACCGCATCGCAGCCTTGAAGATCGTGGCTGCCTGGGCATGTCGCTGACGGACGTCAGCGGAACATGGGCGGAAGCGTGGCGCCGGGGCGGCGCGCATGCGAGCGGTAATTGGCACTCGCGGCTGTCCGCATTGCCGGGAAGAAAGAGGCCCCCGGAGCGGGGGCCAGGGATGGGCGGTCAGTTACCGCTGGGCGCGGAAGGAACCGCCTGCAGCGACAGGTGTGTCGCGGTGGCGGACACGTCGAGATCGTCCTCGCTGTGCAGGATGCACGCAAACACGCCCTCCTTCGGATCGAAGAACTCGCCAAAGTCATCGCCGCCGAACTCGGCGCGCGCCAGCTCCCACCAGTCATCGAACGCATCGACATCCGGGTTGCAGCCAGCGGCATAGGCGATGGTCTTCTGGCGACCATCGGGTCGGCGCTCGCCGCGCTCGGCCAGGAAGTACACGCCCTGATCCTTGACCAGGATGACGCGGCATTGATTCGCCACCGCTTCGGCGAGCACGGGCCGCAGCTCCGTGCCTTTGAATCGAACAGTCATGGGTGTGATCTCCAGGGATGCAGGAAGAGAGGCTTCCCGCCGCGAAGGCGGGAAGCTGCTGGGAGATCAGTGCCGGACAGCCTTGCGACCCGACAACAGGCACTGCACTCGGATGCGGCGCCAGCTCCCGTCGTCGATCAGCCGTTCCAGCGTCTCGCCGAGGGTGTCGAAGAACACCTCATCGACCCGTTCAATCAGCTCGCCGTCGCGGCGCAGCTCCACCGCGTAGAGGTCGAGGCCACGCTCATACAGCACGGTGACGTGACCCTGGAACTTCATCGTGGCGACGGTGAAGCCGATGGCCGGTGGCGTGCGGATGATGTCGGCGGGCAGCGGATCGACCCAGGTGATGTCCCGCGCACCGGCATCCACCAGCATGTGGGTGATGCGCCGGAAGCCGTCGGGAGCGGGCAACTGCTCCAGTTGGTCGATCAGTTCCTGCAGCTCGGGGCAGCGCGGCTCGGGGATCGGCAGCTTCGCCGGTGCGGAACCGAGCACGAACCGCTTCACCGTGTAGGGCTGGCCGTCGGCGGTGAACTCGGTCTGCTCCTCGGGCGTGTCCGCCCGCTGACCGTCGAAGCGGCGTCTGACATAGGGTTCGACCTGCACCTTGGCGCCCTCGTCGGGCACCTCGGTCACGAGCGTTCGATCGAGCACCGCGAACTCGGCTCGTCCCGTCTTGACGACGATGGCCTCGTCGGTGGTGGCGATGACCTTGCCCTCGAAAGGCTTCGGGTCAATGTGAAAGCCCAGCGTCGAAACCTTGGGCTGGCCGTCGAAGATGTTGAACTTGAACGAACGGACGTTGGAAGGCACATGACCGACAACGAGCGTCGGCATCTGTGCGCGGATGGCTTGGGTATCCATGGGGAGACTCCTTGTGGCAACCAAGGGACTCCCGCCCGCAAGGGAGGTCTGTCCCTTGAGGGTGAGGTGGATGGACGCGGGTGCGCCCGGAGAACGAAACAACCAGCACGGCGAACCGCGCCGCAGTCTCGAAGGTCTCGACTGCCTGGGCATGCTGCCGGCAACGCCAGCGAACATGCGGCCAGCGTGCGGCACATGACGGCGGCCGTCCGCCGGGAATCGGCAACGCGCCGGCACCGCGTTCCGCGGAAAAGAAGAGCCCCGCACGGGGCTCAAGAGGGGGTTACTCGTCGTCGTAGAGCGTCAGTCCGTCCAGCACGGGCGCGCCGGCATCGAACACCAACATGCGAACGTCGGCGAGCGCAGCCAGGTGCAACACTTCCACGAGGGACTCCGGCATGCCCTTGGCCCGGTGCTCCTGCCGCAGTTCTTCGGCGGTGATGCCCTCGACCTGCTGCACGTTCGCATCCGTCCAGGGCGTGGCGATCAGCTTCACGCCGACCGCCGGGCTGTAGGGAATGCGGAAGGCGATGAACAGAAAACCGCTCGGCGTGGCGATGTCGGCCAGGTTGGCCAGATAGCGGCCGGCCTCCTCGGTGATGTGCGCCGAGCTGATTTCCCAGGCACGGCTGTAGAAGCCGGTCTCGAAGCGCAGGCGCCGCACCACCTCGCGTGCGGCTTCCTCGGAGTAGGTATCGCCGACGTGCAGCGGCTGGCCGGCTTCTTCGGCCATGACGGCGTAGACGAGGTTTCGGGCGATGCCGTGGCTGCGGCATTGCGCGTCCAGCTCGGGCGGCACGTTCTGGCCTTCCGTGATCAGCGCGAAGTCGTCGCAGAAGACGCAGGCATGGCGCTCGACCTGGCTGTCCGGCAGGTGCGACTGCGAGACGTGCAGCGGCAGATAGCTCAGCGGGCAGTCGTCGTCGTAGGAAATCGCCAGCAGCCGTTGCACGGACAGGCCATCGTAGCCGCGGACGAAGGGGTTGTTGGAATGGGACATGGGATTCCTCCAGCAGAGGATGGCCGAGGCAATCCCCTGCCGGGGATTGAACCCCAGCGGGTGGATGAAGTGGCAGCCGGTCAGCCGGCCGCGGCGTCGGACCGCCCTGGTGGCGGGCGGTGCGGGTCAGTGGAAGATGCTGATTCGGGACATGGCCGCTCCTGCGAAAAGAAGGAGGGACATGGCCCCGAACGGGGACGCATGTCCCTCGTGGGGTGGGATGAAAGGACGGTGGGTTGCCAGGCGCGGCTCACCAGCCGTTGTAGTGCAGCGTGAGGTCAGCGATGACCTGGCGCCGTTCCAGATCGAGGCCGCCGAAGTCGGACAGCCCCTCGAAGCCGCAACGCTTGAGCATCGCGCCACCCTCGCGGGCGTTGTAGAAGCTCACCATCGCGGACAGGAACATGCGTTGACCGCTGCTCAGCACGCCCAGGGCGTCGTTGAGCATCAGCATGTTGGGCCGCAGATCCCACTTGGTGGTGGCACGCTGCAGACCTTCGCGTGTGCCGTCGCCGAACCACTCGTGGCCGGCGATCTGCGCGCCGCGCTTCCAGGCCTCGAAGAAGGCCTGCGGTGCAGCGTCGAAGTGCGCCTGTTCCAGCGCCATCTGATCGAGCACGTCTTCGGGCAAAGACAGATTCATGAGAGGACTCCTTGAAGGGTGGGGAATCAGGGCTGAGCGCGCTGCGTCCAGGCATGGGTATCCAGGGCGCGCTGTGCTGCGAGGTGGGTGGGGAAATACTCGACGGACTCCCGCGATACCGGGCCTTCGTCGTCTTGCGTGCCGATGTATTGGCCGGCCGCGCTGCGCAGCACCTGTAGCGGCAGACGCTTGCCGGTCCAGGCCAGCGCCAGCGCACCACTGCGCACTGCGGTTGCAGAGGAAGATGCGGAAGGTTCAGACATGCCGTGCTCCTTGGTGGGTCGGGGAGCACGCATCCCACAGGGGATGGGGTTCCCCTCGGGTGGTTGAGAAAAGTGCATCGTCGCCAGACCGGCGAGCGTCCGCGGTGGGCGATGCGAAGCGGACTGGATCGGTCAACGCGGCGAACCGCGTTGCAGTCTTGAAGACCGAGACTGCCAGGGCATGCCGCTGACGACTGTCAGCAACGCATGGGTGAGGATGGGCGCGAAGCATGGCTGCCGTCGCAGGGAAAACCGAATCGCGGACGGCCCGCTTTAGGGCAGGCCCGCGTCACGGGACAAGGCAAGGACCAGGGCGCCGAAGGCCACGCGGGCCTTCGGCTGGAGAGGAAGGAAAACCACCTGTGGGCTGCGTCAGCGCAGGCCGTCGTCAAAGCCGTTCGCTGCGTCAGCAATCGCACCCGGCCCGTTTCGTGGCTGGGGCCGGAAACCTCTGGCGTGCATCCACACACAAAGGGAGCCCGTTGTTCCGCCGGCGGGCACCGGCACGGAATACCCTCGGCCCAAGTGGCCTCCTCACGGCTCGCGCGGCGGCAAGGCGTCAGGAAGCCCCTCGTGGCCGAGGCAAGGCACACCGATCAAGGGAATGGCGGCGGGCGCGATTCGTGGAGCAATGACCTTCTCGCCCCGTCGCCCGATGCCGGGCAGACGGGGCGCGCACACCGTTGCAGAAGGAGACGCGCGCTTTGGAGTCCCGCGCGGTGCGGGACGTTTGCCTCGCCGCCAGTGAAGTGGCCGGCGCGGCAGGGGAAAAGCGAGGATCAGGACGCCTTGGAGGCAGCGCGCCGCTTGCGCGGTGCGCTGCGCCGGCCCGTCGGGGACTCGATCGGCAGCGTGCCCTTGCAGTCCGGGTAGCGCGAGCAGGACCAGAACGCGCCGCTCTTGCCCGTGCGCTGCTGCATCGGTGTGCCGCACTGCGGGCAGGCCGGCGCCGGCGGCAGCTTGAGCGAGAGCGTTGCGCCGCGGTACTGCTGCACGAGCTGGCCGACCCACACGGACTGCTTCTCGATGAAGGTGTCCAGCGCCATCTGGCCGGCCTCGATCATGTCGAGTGCCTGCTCCCACACCGCCGTGGTGCCGGGGTCGGCGATGGCCGAGGGCACCGCGTCGATGAGCGTGAATGCCGCGTCGGAAGCGCGGACGGCGCGGCCTTTCTTGACCAGGTAGCCGCGACCGATCAGACCGTTGATGATGTTGGCGCGTGTCGCCTCGGTGCCGATGCCGGTGGTATCTCGCAGCTTCTGTTTCAGCCGCGGGTCGGTCACGAACTTGGCGACGGTCTTCATGGCCTTGATCAGCTCGCCCTGCGTGTAGGGTTTGGGCGGCAGCGTCTTCAGCGCCTTGAGATCCACCTTTCCGACCGGGCAGGACAGGCCCGCATGCAGGGCGGGCAGCACCTGGCTGCGCTGCGCATCCTCGCCATCGGCATCGTCCGGCCCCGGCGTCGCCAGCACCTCGCGCCAGCCGGTGACGGCGATCTGCTTGCCCACGGCCGCCAGCGACTGACCGCCGCACGAGAACTGCGCCATCGTGCGGTCGAACTCATGGTGTGGGAGGAACTGCGCGAGGTAATGGGCGCGGATCAGCCGGTAGACGGCCAGCTCCTTCTCGCTCATGGCCGACAGGTTGGCGGGTTCCAGCGTCGGGATGATGCCGTGGTGAGCCGACACCTTGCCGTCGTTCCATGCACGCGAGCGCAGTTGGCGATCCAGGCGCTCGATCAGCGGCCGCAGGCTGGGGTCGGTCTTGACCAGGCTGTCGAGTACGGTCGGCACCTCAGCCAGCATGCTCTCGGGCAGGTAGCCCGAATCCGAGCGCGGATACGTTGTCGCCTTGTGCGTCTCGTACAGCGCCTGGGCAATGTCCAGCGTCTCCTGCACGTCGAGGCCCAACTGCTTGGAGCACACCTCCTGCAGCGTGCCCAGGTCGAACGGCAGCGGCGGTGCCTCGCGCACGCGCTCGGTGTCCACCGACACGACCTGCGCATCGCGTGCCGCGCGAATGCGATCCGCAGCCTGCTGGGCCACCGGCTGCTGAAGGCAGCGACCCGCTGCATCCGTGCTGCCTTCGGGCGGTATCCAGCTCGCGGTGAAGGATTGGCCGGCATGGGATAGCAGCACATCCACGGCCCAATACGGCATGGAGACGAATCGCGCGATCTCGCGATCACGATCGACGACCAGCTTCAGCGTCGGCGTCTGCACGCGCCCCACCGACAGCACGCCGGTGTAGCCGGCCTGCCGACCTAGAAGCGTGAACAAGCGGCTCAGGTTCATCCCGATCAGCCAGTCGGCGCGCGATCGGGCGAGTGCGGAGAAATACAGCGGCAGCGTCTCGGCGGACGGCTTGAGCGCACCCAGCGCCTTGCGGATCGACGCATCGTTGAGCGCCGACAGCCACAGGCGCTGAATCGGCCCGCGGTAGCCGCATAGGTCGATGATCTCGCGGGCGATCATCTCGCCCTCGCGGTCGGCGTCGGTCGCAATCACCAGCTCGCCCGCCTTGGCGACGAGCTGCTGCACGACTTTGAATTGCGCTGCGGTCGCCGCCTTGGGCTCGACACGCCAACGCTCAGGAAGAATGGGCAGTTGCTCGATGGCCCAGCGCTTGTATTGCTCGCCGTAGCCTTCGGGCGGAACCGCCTCCACCAGATGACCGATGCACCAGGTCACAACGACACCCGCGCCGCTGTAGCAGCCGTTGCCGCGTTGACCGGCACCCAGCACACGGGCGATGTCCTTGCCCTGGGACGGCTTCTCGCACAGGAACACGCGCATGAAGCCTCCTTGGAAATGTGCGGTTCATCGGATGGGCGTCAGCTTGGCGGGGCCAGGAGATGCCGGCAGCAAGGAAGTCGATTGATGCAGACACCGCTTTGTGATTGGCAGGCGGTTCGTTGCCGCAGCGGTGTGCATAGATCGTAGGAGCTGGCACAGCAAGAGCGTCGTTTCGGGAGGGCGGCTGGAACTCCGTGGACGACCTTGGAGCTATCCCCTGGGGATAGCTCGCTGGTGCATCGCGGGCGTATGACGGTTGCTACAGCCGCCCTCGGGGGAACGGCGATGGGCGAATTACTGTCCGCCGGCCGGCTTGGCGCTGAGCGCCACCGACTCGATGCGGTACGGCAGGATGCCCACGCGCCGCGCCTCGACCTTGAACGTCACGCGCTCGTTCTCGTCGGCGTCCTCCCATTCGTCGCGCACGGTGCGGCCCTCGACCAGCACCCGCATACCTTTCTGGTACAGCGTCTTCCAGTGCTCGGCGTCGCGGTGCCACAGCTCCACGGGCGCCCAGAAGCCGCCGCGATCTTCGTACTCGCCGTCCTTCTTCGGGATCGGGTTGTCGAAGTAGACGTTCAGGCGAAGCAGCCGGCGCGGCTCGTCGTTGCCGTTCGGAAATTCGCGGTAGTCCGGCGCAGAACCGATGTTGCCCTCGCCGACGAAGTGCGTGCTCATGGTGACTCCTTGGTGGTGGGTGGAACGGACGCGGTATGCCCGTGGACGCGCCGCAGGTAAGCCGCTTCGGCCTGCGCGGCCTTGTTGGCGCATTCCAGGGCTTGGCGAGCGATGCTGTGGGTCAGACTGATCTGCATGTTCAGCACGATGCGCTGCAGTTCGATCGCGTACAGCTCGTCGATCAGCGAGGCCGGCGTCGCGGGGTTGGCCAGCAGGGCCTCCCACAACGCCACGCCCATCGAGGAACGGTCGAGGTTGCGCCAGCGCAGGAAGGTCGTCCCTGCGCCAGTGGCCTGCTGGGCCAGTTGCACGTCGAGCAGACTGAAGGGGTAGGCGCGCGCCTGGGGAAGCACGCGCCGCTGCGCCAGGCCAATCACGTCGTCGCGCAGCGCTGCGCACTGGCTGGCCCAGGTCTCCAGACTCCCCTTACCCTTAAAAGGCTGTAAAAGGCCTTTTAGGTAGCCTGCGTGTTCCAGCCGCTGGAAGTCCGCCTGTTCCAGCGCCACGAAGCGCGTGGAGTGGCTGATAGGGGGCGATGCTGTCATGCGCCAGCACCCTCATCGCCCGCGGCACCATCGGCTGCGCCACCCGTGGGAGCCTGCGCATCGGGCTCGATGGCAGGCGCAGCAGGCGGCGTGCCGGGCTTGTTCGTCCGCCGCGCGATCGGTGGCGCGAAGCGCGAGCGGCGCGTGCCTTCCAGCACGTCCTGCGGCAGCTCGCCGAACTTCTCCAACGCCGCTCGCGCCGCGGCGTTCTTCGCCGCGAAGTCGTCGCGCGTCGTGCCCGAGTAGCGGTACTGCTGAGCCAGCGAGAACAGGCTGCGCAGCGCGTGCGCGCCATCATTGAGCCAGCGCTCCAAGGTGCTGCGGTCGATCAGCGCCGTGTGGTGCGCCAGGATGAGTTTGCGTGCCAGGTCGTCGTAGTCGGCCAGCAGATACACCGCCATGAAGCCGAGCTGGGCATTCACGAACAGCGGCAGCTTCACCGGCTGCACGTTCATGTTCTCGCCCAGCGACAGCGCCGCTGGCACGTCGGCCAGGGCCTGATCCACCTGTTCGCGCAGGGTCTGCAAACGGGTCTTGGTGTCGGCTAGCTTGTCCTCGATCCGCAACATCCACCAGTCCGAGTACGGGTCGTCCTGCTCGGCGCCGCGCTTCACCTTGTTCATGGCACCGATGAAGCCGTTGAGACCGATGATTCCTGGGCGCCCCTCGGCGGGCGCTCGGCCGTGCCAGATGCGCGAAGCGTGGTGCGTGTGCAGCGTCAGCGACATCGCGCTGCGCAGCGATCCGAGATTCAGTTGCAGGGGTTCTGTGCGTTCGTTGGCCATGGGGAGCGACTCGCGGTGAAGGGGCGAGTCGCCAGCATCGGCATCGGCCGGAAGGCTGTCAGTCAACAAACCGCAGCCCATGCGTGCCCGGATTGTTCCGCACGGAAGGCTGTGTGTGCCGGCTATCCCCTGGGGATAGGTCTTGAGCCCGCGATGCTTGATGTCTGGGCGTGAACCATGACAATGACGGGGGGCGCATCGCACCTGGGTTGCTGCGCAGAAGAACGAGGGGAAAACATGCAGGATGGGAAAGCCGTTCAGTTGCTGTTGAACGGGGAAGAGCACGGGCACGGCCACGTAGTCGAGAAGCTGCTGAAGCGGGCGGAACGCCTGGAATGCTTGGTGGCCTTCGCGAAGATCTCGGCCATCGGCGACTTGTTGAAGCCCTTGCGCAAGGCGCTGGAAGGGGGATTGAAGGCCAGGTTTGCGATAGGTCTGGACTTCTACCTGACCGAACCCGAAGCACTCCGACAGCTCTTTGCGCTCGCCGAGAAGCACGCGCTCGTCCTGTACCTCAGCAACGCCAGCGACACCTTCCACCCGAAGATCTACGCCTTCCAGAATGGCAAGCAATGCTCGGTGATCGTCGGCTCGGCCAACCTCACCCACGGAGGCTTCTACGGAAACTACGAGGCATCGGCCCTCATCGACGACGCGAGCGGCGCGCTGATGGCATCTGTCACGCGACACCTCGATGCGCTGGTCGCGGACAGGATTCTCGTGCCAGCGACCAAGCCCCGGATTGATGCCTACGAGCGGGAGTACATCATCCACGACACTTGCCGGAAGGTGGCCAAGAAGCGTGCGCAGAAGGCGAGCCGAACCGAGGGGCCGGACTTCACGATCCTGGCCGACCTCCTGGAGCTGATGAAAAGCGACGATTCAGCGCATGGATTCACCGCGCAGAAGACCGGCCGCAAGGGAAACCTGCGCCAGGCAAGGCGCAGGCTGGCAGAGCTGGCGGCCCTGAGCAGCAATGCCAGGCGGGACTTTCCGAGTAAGTACGACGCGCTGATCGGCCTGTTCCATTCCGGCGGGCTGCACCGCGGCAAGAGCCGGATCGCCAACCACCCAGGGCAGTTCGTGGCCGCAGTGGCGGACATCCTTGACCGGCGCAACCTCTCGCCTGCCAAAGCGTTTACCGTTCTACATCGACATTTTGGCGCCATCACCGGAGCAGGCATCAACCTGCTGACTGAGATTCTGCACGCGCTGGACAACAAGCGGTTCGCCGTGATGAACCAGAACGCGGTGTCGGGACTGGCGCTCGCCGGCATCCGGGACTACCCACTGCATCCAACCAAGCAGAACGTCAGTGCGGAAAGCTACGCAAGGTACTGCGGGCATGCCGATACGGTCAGACGATCGTTGGGCCTGGACGACTTCACGGAGCTGGATGCACTGTTCAACTACGCCTATTGGCGGGAAACGGAAGAAGACGAAGCCGCGACCTGACTGGATCACCCCACGGAAGGCGACCTGTTCCGTCTATCCCCTGGGGATAGCTCAGGGATCGCGCAAGGCTGAACGCAGCCGTGCGAGGTAGGCGCGCGCCACCTCGGGGTCGGCTGGGCGGGAGGCCGAAGGCGACGACGATGACGCGGGCCCCGCAGCTCGCGGCGCGGGCGGCGCTGCTGCGTCGGTGCCCGCCCACGCCTTGAACTCCCCGCGGATCGCCTTCTGGATGATGCCAAACAGGTAGCCGGCCGGGTTGCGCACCGCGCTGTTGTGGCAGCGTGCCGCCCACTCGTCGAGAACGGCCTGCCGCTGCGCCTCGTCCACCTGCTGCAGCGCCACCAGCGCGCCGGCCTGCTGCTCGTCCTTCAAGCGCAGGAAACGCTCGGGCAGTCGCAGGTTCTGCAAGGCCCTCGCGCGCGGTACTGTACGTACTTCATTTATACGATCATTACGTACTGTACGGTCCTCCTTCGGAATCCGAAGAGAGCTGTCCGGCGCGGGTTTCGGCCCTGCTTCGGATTCCGAAGACGGGCGCGCAGCATTCCGAAGAAGGGCTTCCTGGCCTGCTTCGGATTCGTGGTCCGCACCCTCCTGTGGATAACCTGGCGTCGTCCAGCCATGCCGCGCCATGCGCTGCGCCAGCACTTGCAGACGGGTCGGCAGCGTGCGCCCGCTGAGCAGCGGGTCTTCGGCGATCTCCCGCAGCGTGTTCATGCCCACGACCTGCACCGCCTTCGCCGCGTGCGTGAGCGCCTGGCTCACCAGGCCCAGGTAGTCCGGGTCGAGCTGCATCGCCTCGAAGGGTGACAGCGGTTCGTCGTGCAGCACGTAGAGGTTGCCTTGGATACGGCCGGTCTTGGGATCGCGCCGCCGCCGCACCAAGCTGAGCCAGCGCGTCAGCCGCAGCAGCGTCAAGGCGCGCGCCACGGTCTCGTGCGAGGCTTGCGCCGCACAGGGCATGGACGCCAGATATGGGCGGAGCTGGTCGTAGGTGGGAAAGGCGGTCACGCCGTCGTCGTTGAGCTGCAGGCGGAACACCTGCCAGGCATTGCGCTCCAGCGGCGTCAGGCGCCGGTCGAGGAACAACGCGCGCGGCACGCTCTCGTGCCGGTTGCCGCTGTAGAGAAAGCCGTCCTGGCTCGGCGCCGTGCCCTGCGCCGGTTTCTTCGGCTCAAGGTGCCGCAGCGCCTCGTCGAACAACGCCGACAGCGCAACCGGGCCATCACGCCGTGGAGCGTCGCCCGTCGTCATGACCTACACCAGCCCCTGGTCGACCCAGTTCCGTATCGCCGACCAGATCACCGACATGGGCAGGGTCATGGCCTCGGCCAGGTCCATGGTCAGCGCCAGCATCGCCATGTCGTCGTTCAGTGCGATGTGCCGCTCCGTGATGCCGGCCTTCCAGCGTTCCCACAGGGCCACGTCCTGCGCCTCGTCGAGCACCGGATGCCGACCCTTACGCTTGGGCAGCCCGAGGATGTCGCGGCGCAGCGCCACTTCCTGATGCGTGAGGCCGTAGAACTTGCTGACCATCTCCGTGCTCGCCCCCAGGCGCAGCATGCGGTCCACCGTGGCGATCTCCCGCTCCACGTCGTGCACCTGGCTCAGCAGCCGCTTCAACACTTCCCGGTTCACCGACACCGAACACCACGACACCGTGGCATTCACCAGCATGCTCACGAGTTCTGGGTGCTTCAGCGCATCCAGCTCCTCCTCACCGAAGCCCATGGCCTTGCAGCGGCGCAACTGGCCGTTGCGCAGGTCATGCAGGGCCTGGGCGATCACGGCCTGGTTGAGCGGGTGCGGTGCCGACATACGGGAGCCTCCTGCGCTCAGAAATCCTGGCTCGCTACGCCGGCTTCCAGATCCAGCAGCCGGCGCGCCAGGCGCAGCAGACGGAACAGCTTTACCAGCCCGGCATCGCTCAGGCGCGTGACCAAGCCGCCGTGACCATGCAGCAGCGGCCCAAGGTCATCGGCCAGCCGCGCGCTGTCCAGCCCGGTCGCGGGTGCCGGCGCGGTGCTCAGCGCGTGCAGCAGGGTCAGCATCGCACGCGCGAACGCCGGGAGCGCCTTCGCCTGGCCCACGGCCGGCGTCACGCAGACGAAGCCGATGCCGCCATCGCTGGCTTCGATGTGGTCGCCCACCGCCGCTTCCCCCGCGATCTCGCGAGCGAACTGCGCGATATGCACGCGCAGGCGATCCGGCACGTCCAGGCCCGGCTCGATGTACCAGACATCCGAGATGGGAAAGAGCCCGCCAACCTGCACCGGGATCGCACGCAGCGCGTCGGCCTCGAAGTCGGGTAGCTTGTCGCCGAGCTGATCCGCGACCATCCTCTGGATGGACTGCAGGCGCTCGGTGGTTGGGGCCGGCGTCACGATGTGCCCCTGCAGGCGCTCGTCGCGCTGCCCTTCCCGGGCGTTTGGTGCAGCGGCAGGTGGTGCCGAGGGTGTCTCTGCCGGTGGCGCGACGGGCGAGGTGTCCCGTGGCGTTGGCGCCGCGGGCGACAGTTGCGGCGTGATGGCTGGCGCCGCAGGTGCGACAGGCGTTGCCGGGTTCGGCGCGGCCGGCTCGCTGGTCAATACTCGCTGACGGCTTTCGCTGTCATCGACCTCCAATGCCAGCGTGTCGTAATCCGCTTCCAGCAGCTCGGCCATCTGACCCACCAGTTCGTCCTGCACGCGCTGGGGCGAGAAGCCCTCCGGCTGCGTGTCGAACTGCGACAGCACATCCTGAAACAGCGAAGCGAAGTCCACGGTCAGCGGCCGGCCCAGCGCACGCCGCTCCCAGGTGCGCTCGCACGCCTTGCGCAGCACTGCGAGCCGGTCCACCTGATGCCGGCCCAATCCGCCGTACAACAGCGTCGGGATCGCCGGCAGCAGATAGCGCACCGCATCGTTCATGCGGCTGATGTGTGACTGCGGCACCGGATAGCCGTCGGCCGTCAGTCGCCGCGCGAGTTCGCTTTGCGACAGCGCCTGGCCGCTTTCCTGCTCGTAGAACTCGCGCGCCTTCTCGATGCCCAAGGCCCGCTCGATGAAGGTCAGGCCGCCGCGCAGCTCGTTCTCGGCCAGATGCCCGGTCAGCGCCACGATTTCGCCGCGCGCCGGCCACGGGCGGAACAGGCACGCAATCCGGAAGAAGCGTTCCTCCTTGGTCTCGCTCCACAACTCGCGCAGGATCGCCAGCCGCGTGTTGCCACCGTTGCGAATGATGTAGTGCGCCTCGCCCGGCCTGCGCGTGATCGCGGGGGGCGCGTCCAGCCCACGTTCGCGGATGGACGCCTTGATCTCCGCATAGGCCGGGTTGCGCGTCACGCGTGGGTCGTGGTCGTAGGGCCGCAACTGGTCCAGCGTCACCACCATCGGCGTGTCGGCGATGGGGTCGCTCAAGGTCGCGGCCGAAGGGCCGCTGCGCTCGAAGCCGGTGGCCAGCAGCTTGGCAGCCATGTCCTGCGGCGTCAGCTCAGCCACGGCCATTCTCCTGCGCTTGCCGGTCGGCGCGGCGAAGCTGTGCGCGGGCATTGCGGTCGGCACGGTGGTCGCTCGCCGTCGAGCTGGTGTAGATCGACGCGCAGCCTTGCTTCGTGAATTTCAGGTGCCCGCCGGACGTGCGAACCACGCGCCAGCCTTCGCCCAGCGCGAACTCGATCAGCGCGCGCAGCCGTTCGCGGCCGCGCGCCAGTTCATGCGCGCTCGCCATGGCCGGCCCCTCCCGCATCGGCCCGACCGGTGACCAGCGCGAAGCGCTCCCGCCACACGGGGAACAGCTCGCCGGCCAGCGTGCGCATGGTCTCCAACGCCGCGGGCGCCGTGCGCCCAGCCGGCTGCCGGTACTCCACCCGGTGCACCGGCAATCCTCGTGTCGCAGCGCGCGGATAGGCTTCGATGGCCGGTACGTCGGTGCCCAGCACCTGCACGCCGGCCTGTTCCTGAAACACCTGTCGCAGCGCCTGCTGGACCAGCCGCGCATTCGACGACACAGGATGCACACGGTTGATGAGCAGACGCAGCGGCGGCGGCTCGATGCCCAGGTGCCGATACGGCGCGATGTCCTCGATCAGTTGCAGCGTGCCGCGCCGCAGCTCGCGCGCCGCGAGGATTTCCGGCGTCACCGGCGACAGCGCCAGGTCGGACGCCAGCACCGCCATCTCCAGCAGCACGCTGCGCGCGCCCTGGGTGTCGATCAGCAGCAAGTCGTAGTGCGTGCGGAAGACGGGAAGCAGATGGCGCAGTCGCAGGCGCCCATCCGGAGCGTGCAGCAGCAGCGTGTTCAGTTCGCCGCGGTCGTCGTTGGAGAGCACCAGGTCCAGGCCCGCGATCACGGTGCGCGACACCAGTTGCTCGATGCGCCGCTCGTTGAAGGCCAGCATCTGGTAGATGCCGCCGGGCGCGCGAACGTCCAGCGTGAAGTAGCTCGACAGCGTGGGCTGCACGTCCAGGTCCAGCAGCAGCACGCGCAGCCCGGCATCGGCGATGAAGCCGCCCAGGTTGGCCGCCGTCGTGGTCTTGCCCACGCCGCCCTTGGTCGAAATGATGGACACCACCTGCATGGGCTTCTCCTCGTCGAATGGCATGAACCGAGAAGAAGCGTCAGGCGCGTTCTTTGAGGCGATCGGCGATCCACTGTTCGATCTCCACCGAGTCCCAGCCCACCGCGCGCACGCCCAGGCGCAGCGCCTTGGGGAACTTGCCTTCCTTCATGAGGCTGTAGATGTGCGCGCGCTTGAAGCCGGTCTTGGCTTCGACCTCGGCGCGGCGCAGGATGCGGTGCTCGGGCGGCAAGGCCGGCGCGATGGTCTGCGAAGACATGAGAGGCACTCCTTGACGCTCGATGGCGTTGTTCAGAAAGTGCCTCGCATTCCATATGCTGCTGCTGCGAGATTCACTGCAACTGCAGAACACGCAACTGCAATTGCAGTCTGCTGTTACAGGCTCAGCGCGATGCCTCCAGGTGGCGACGCGCCTGTGCCAGCTTGCTCCACAGCGTTCGCTCGCTGATGCCGGGCCGCCCTTCATGGTGGGCCAGTAGCGCACTGATCACCGCATCCATGTTGCGGAAGGACGAGTAGGCAGAGCCCGCGGGGGACTTGCCCAACAGCAATGTCAGCAGGCCGCCAATGATGTTCAGGTAGGTCGATTCGCTGCGCAGGCCCGGCTCACGCGCATCGCCCTCTCGGATGCGAATGGCATGCTCCTTCGCCAACGCTTCGTGCTGCGCCTTCAGCGCCGTATGCAGTTGTGCGAGTTCGGCAAGCTGCAGCTTGGCGGCCTCGCGATCGGCCAGCAACACGTTCAGCATGGCGACGCTCACCGCAGGGTGCAGTTCGCGCTCAATGCCGTCGAACAGGAACGGAGGCCGCTCACCGGGGTAGTAATGCGACATCCACGCCTTCAGGTCGACGTGGCGCACGATCAACGCAGGATCGTCGAGTGCGGGGCGCTGAGATTCCTGCGCCATGCCTGCCTTGCCATAAGAAAGTTCATCGTGTGCCAGTGCGTCGAAGATGCGCTCGGAAAAAAGGCGCAGTAAGGGCCAGCGCGGAAAGTCGTTCGGCTCGGGCATGGCCCGTGGCCCGAGCGTTTCAAGAATCCGCGGCTCAAAGCGCAACAGGCCCGCCCAACGGATGGCCGCCTCGATCGGGCGGTAGTAGATCCTGGCGCCAAAGGCAAGGCAACTCGATTTCTCCATGTCGCGTGCGTCCCATCGTCGGATCGAACTCCGGCAGACGCGCACCGCCCAAGTGGGCGAGGCGATTGCCCAGAAATCCGGATGAAGCGCAGGGCCGGCCGGCATCGTGGAAGGAGGCGTTGCATCGGCGCTGACGGCCGGCCAAGGGCAAACTACATCTTGCTACGCTTGAAACTCCTCAACCATAATGCGGGCGCTTTGCCTTTGGACCGGCACGCGGCTTGGTGGTCGCGCTCCCCTGGAATCAAGCATGGGTGCCGCGCTTTACCCGAAACCTGGTCAAAGTTTTCCGTAGGAATTCCAACGGCGTAAAGTGCCAATGCGTCAATCGGATGAGCCGGTTTGCAACCAGCAAAAGCTCATGCGTTCCGCGTCAGTGAAATGACCGCGGCGGCGAGCCCGCAGGCGGGTGCTGGAGTACAGAAGGG
The DNA here is from genome assembly GCF_056730635.1 of Diaphorobacter sp. B2A2W2. Taxonomy (NCBI): domain Bacteria; kingdom Pseudomonadati; phylum Pseudomonadota; class Betaproteobacteria; order Burkholderiales; family Comamonadaceae; genus Diaphorobacter; species Diaphorobacter sp. B2A2W2. The sequence continues at coordinate 219,738 of NZ_JBWZOR010000001.1, read as the reverse complement.
CGCAGCAATTGCGTCGAAACTGGAATCAGTACAGCGCATGAGCCATGCAGATCGGGTCAGCCGCAAGACCAAAAATGAATCGCGCAATCCGAGAAAACTAGCCGCGCACCTTCCGATAGATCCGCGTCAGATCGCGCGTGATGTGCTTGCGTCCTGATGGCATACACGTTCGGCGCGTTCGATGAACCGCTGCAACGGCTCCGTCATACCACCCTCGGTTCGTAACAGATAGGTGGTTATCGATGCGCTCTGATCGGCCAACGGGCGGACAACAACATCCGCCGGCTGGCAAGTTGCCAAGTGCGCGGCAGTGGAAAAACCTAGCCCGTACCCTGCGGCCACCAACGTCAGCATCAGCCCGTGAGAAGCGGCGTACTCGGCCACAATCGGTTGGACATCGACAGAGCGGAACAGTCGTTCGCTCTGCCGACCGCAACCTTGGCATGCCCGTGGATCACAAAGTACCAGCGGATAGCTCACCACTTCCTGCAACGGCACTTCCTTGAAGGCTACAAGCGGGTGCCGTGCGGGCAGGAGCACTACCAAGGGGTCGGCCCACAACGGCTGAGCAATGATCCCGGCCTCCACTTCATCGACCATTGCAAAGCCGGCGTCGAACAGATCCGCGTTCAGCCCCTGCACGAGTTCGGTCAGCGGTACTTCGGAGAGCCGGATGTTTACCTGCGGCGACTCTTCGCGGCACAGCGCAAGCAGTGCTGATAGCCTCGCCCGCCCTATGTCTCTCGACAGCGCGATGCGCAAAGTGCCCTGAAAACCGGAGGCAGCAGCCTTCGCTCTGGCCACTGCCTGCTCAACGCTCAACATGACGCGGCGGGCGTCCTCCAAGAAGACTCGCCCTGCCCAGGTCAGGGTTGCGCCACGCGGCGTGCGACTGAGCAACGTCACGCCTAGAGTTGTCTCCAGCTTGCGGATCGTGCGTGATAGGGGAGATTGTTCTATGTGCAGCCGCCGAGCGGCTCGACCGAAGTGCAGTTCCTCGGCTACAGCAATGAAGCAGCGAAGATGACGTAAGTTCATGCGCAGTCCTTCGTGACGTGACCAGTCCTTATGATCGTAGGGAGCCGCATGCGTGCGGAGAAGAGACCGGCATGTCTTGCAGCGCCTGCCGTCGCCGGCTTACAGCACGCGGGCAATGGTGTCCGGAGTTATTGCAACGCTGCTTGAGCGCGGGCGGCGGTCATGGCGGATGGCTAGAGCACTCGCGCCAGCGCGCCTCGGCTAGTCTTCTGTGGCCGCAGCGACCCGAGGAAGACAGTCGCGGCGTCTTACGTCACTCCCCGAGGGCGAGCGATTTGGTCTGTCGACACGGGCGGCGGCGCGGCGTCTGAAGCTCGCGCCAGCGGGCATCGCGCCGGATGAACTGTCGATGGGCATGTTCGGCGACTTCGAGATCGCCACCTGTAACCGCGCTGCTGAAGCACTGCGACCGGAGCAGCCGCAGCAAGCGGCTGACGCGGGCGGACAAGCAATTCCTGGAACATGTGCCGCGCATCTTCACTGCCTTGCAGCAAGCCCGCGACAGCGTGAGGGCAGCGGCCAACGGCTTTCACGGTCAGCAACGCATTGCGCTGTCCGATGGCATCACCCCGTCGCGCTTGCCGACCTTGCTGGCGCTATGCCGGCAGGAGGAGCCCGAAGTCGAGTTGCGCCTGTTCGAGGTGCCACTGTCGCAGCAAATCAAGGGGCTGCATGACGATCTGTATGACCTAGGGCCCAGTCTGGTGAAGTGGGTGACGGCATCGTGGCTAAGGTGCTTTGGAGCGACCCCCTCATGGTCGCGGTGCCGGCATGGCATCCGCTGCTCAAGCACAAACGTATCTCACTGGACGAGGTGCTGCGTTATCCGATGGTGCCGTGTGACCCACATGCATGCGGGAGTCATGCACGTCAGATCCAACGAGTGCTGCGGCGGGTGAAGCAGGAACCCGTGATCGCTGAACGGGTGGCTTCTTGGGAACCTGGAACTCGTCGAGGTATATCGATTGGATAGGGGCTAGTCTTCCGTCAGCAGGTGTAGCCATCCCCTGCTAGCGACTTCCATAGAACTTTTCCACGAACGAGCGACGGTAACTCTGGTGGCAGGCTAGGCAGCTTTGCTGGGTCTTGGAGAAAGCCGCGATGACTGCTTGGCCGTCACTCCGCTTTGCGGCCTCGCCCATGGCGGTCGTGGCGTCATGCACCTGTCCATCAAGACCCCGAAACTTTCCAGCGTCTGCCCCAAGCCAGGCAAGGATGCGCATCTTTTCCGACATGGGCGGCTCGGCATGCTTGGCGATTCGTGGTGCTAGCTCGGCGACCAGTGGCCAGTCTTCTTTGGAGATCGCGCCCGTGACGACTTGCATGTCGCGCCCGAGTCTTTCCATTATGGTACGAAGCGCCATTGGCTTTGCCGCCTCTGCGGACTGCGCACCGAGTGCCGTGGCGAAGGTTGCCAAGAGCACGGACAGCGAGACTGTGAAGAACGATCTGGGTTTCAAGGGCTGGTTCACGAATTTCTCCATTGATGTTGTGACGAATGCTTTGGGTCTAACGAATGGTTGCAGGTGTCCTCAAAATTCCAAGCTCAGCGCGATCGATCCGAATGCGTGATAGCCCGCCTGCTGGTCGAACTCGCGGGTTCTCCAAACGCGCATCACGGCAAGCCGCACGCCACGTCCAGCAACGATCCATTGGCTGCTGATGCCGAGAGCTGCTTGCGCGACCCAAGGCCGCCGGCTGACATGGTGGCTATTCCGGAACATGTTTCCGTCGAGTGAGAAGTCCCAGGCGACGGCTTTACCCTCCAGGTTCAGGAAGACATGTGCCCCAGGTTTGGGCGCCAGGACCGATTGCGGCGTTGTCGTGCGCAGATCGGCAACACCAGAGGGCGGGCGGTTCTCCGCGCCAGGGCGGATCGGATAGCTGCCGAAGTCGTTCGGTATGTTCCAGCCCGCGCGAAACTCCACGCCGGTACTGGCGGCGGTTTCGATGTTTCCGACCCGCAGGGCATAGCTGCCGATCACGTCGCTGCCCCATCCAGGGCGGACCGCACCCTCCGTGTACGGCTTGAACTTGCGTTCCATGGCCATCTGAAATGCCGGCTCGTTGCGCAACTGGTTGTCCCAGCCGCGAAATCGCTCGATGCCACGCACCCGATGCACCAGATCCTGCGACTTCTCTGCCAGCGACCAGGGGCCGATCAAGCCCAGGGTTAGTTCGCGTACGTCCAGCATTTCATAGCTGGCAGCCTGTGGGTGGATTCGGCGATTCCACGCCAGGCTCAGGTAGAGCAGGCCAGCGTACGGCCGATTGTCGGGAATCAGATCGGTGCGAGTCTTGTCCTCGGGTGTGTACATAGACTGGCCAAAGCGAACGACGAGGTTCTGCGATGCCGGTTGGTCGCCGGTATCGCGCCAGAAGCCGGGATCGGCCCAGCCGATGAAGCGGGCGTACAAACCAATCGGCTGTGGCAGGCACTCGGGACGGAGCTCGCCTTGCAGATCACGTGAGACTGCTGTTAGCGCGACACCGTTGGTGTAGTTGCGGTCGGAGCCGGTGAATAGATCGTTCTCCAGGCGCAGGGTGCCACCCCGCCAGCGCAGGGATTGCCCTGGCGAGCAGGAGGGAGGATCTGCAGAGAGCGAGAAGTCGGAACCGAAAGCAGAAATCGGGCTGAACAATGCACAGGCAATCAACAAGGTGGCGCACTGCATCGACTGCTGCACCTTGGTGCCGCACAGGCTCCGGCAATACCCGTCGACGCCGATCATGTCGCCCCATCGCCTGCTGCCCTGTTGACGTAAAAGCGTTCGAGGGCACTAACGATTTCCTCGGCTTCGTCTACGCAGGTGAACAAGTCGAGATCGGATGGAGAGACATAGCCTTCGTCGAGCAGAAGATCGAAATCAACTACGCGACGCCAGAATGCACGGCCGACCAGCACCACCGGAATACGCTGCATCTTTCCGGTCTGGATCAAGGTGAGCACCTCGAACAGCTCATCGAGCGTTCCATAGCCACCGGGGAAGGCCACCAAGCCCTTGGCGTGCAACAAGAAGTGCATCTTGCGCAGCGCGAAATAGTGGAATCGGAACGCCAAATTTGGGCACATGTAGGGGTTGGGTGCCTGTTCGTGGGGCAGCGTGATGTTGAGGCCAATCGAACGTGCGCCGACCTCGAAAGCACCGCGGTTGGCGGCCTCCATGATGCCGGGCCCACCCCCGGTGACGACGACGAAATCACGGCGGTTTTGCTGCTGGAAACGCGCCGAAATAAGGCCCGAGAAACGCCTCGCTTGCTCGTAGTGACGTGCCTGTTCGACCCGGCGATTGGCTCGGGCAAGCTCTTGCCTCAGCCCGACATCCTCCGGAGTGACGCGCGCCTGACGCTCCAGCGCGCCAAGACGGGCTTCTGCCGTCTCGGCATCGCTCACGCGTGCGCTGCCGAAGACCACTACCGTCGAGCGAATGCCTTGCTCGTGCAGGATGCGGTCAGGCTTGAGCAGTTCGAGCTGCAGTCGCAGCGGCCGCAGTTCTTCCTGGCCAAGCAGCTCGATGTCTTCGTACGCAAGACGGTACGTTGGCGACTCGCGGATGGCGCGCAGGCGTTCATCGAGATCTTCGGCGGGCTTCATCACTCGTGCGCCAGAAAGTCCGGCCAGCGCAGCGCATGACCATACTCAGGCACCGTGACCTGCCAGCCGAGTTGCTGTTGCAAGAGTTCGGCGAAGGTCTGGGCGGCGGACAGTTCCCCATGCACCACGAAGGTTTGCGCCGGGGGGTGAATAAAACCCCGAGCCCAATCCAGCAACGCCTTTTGGTCGGCATGCGCCGAGAGGCCATCCACGCTGTGGATCGCAGCACGTACCGGAATGTCCTCACCGAAGATGCGCACGCGTTCGGCCCCCTCGATCAGGCGCCGGCCAAGCGTCCCCTGCGCCTGGAAACCGGGAAACAAGATGCTGCATTCGCGGCGTGGCAAGTTGTGCCGCAGGTGGTGCCGGATGCGTCCCGCATCGCACATGCCGCTGGCAGAAATGATGATGGCTCCGGAGCGGATCCGGTTCAGCGCCATGGACTCCTCAGCGCTCGCTGTGAAACTCAGGTATGGGAGGTTCTCGCCGCGCGCGTGCCAGCCGGCCAACCGCTTCGCCTGTTCGTCGAACAATTCGAGATGCTCGCGCGTGATGCGCGTGGCCTGCGTGGCCATCGGCGAATCGACGAATACCTTCGGTTGCCGCAGCCGCCCCTCGCAGGTGAGTCGGTGCAGGTGATAAAGGATTTCCTGGGTTCGGCCGACCGCGAAGGCCGGCACGATGACATTGCCGCCGCGTTCGAACAATGTCTTTTCGACGATGCCGATCATTTCCTCTTCGGTCGCCGAGAAATCCTTGTGCTGGCGGTTGCCGTAGGTGGACTCGATGACGAGGATGTCGGCGTCCTCGATGGTTGTCGGGTCGCGCAGTATCGGGCGCCCCGGCTGGCCGAGGTCGCCACTGAAAACGAGCTTTGTCGGGTAGCCATATTCGGTGACCCAGACCTCGATGATGGCCGACCCAAGAATGTGCCCGGCATCGCGGAAACGGGCGCGCACCCCGACGCGGGGCGCGAACTCCCGGTCGTATTCGATGCCTCGCACCTGCTGCAAGCAGTCGCTGGCATCCTGCAGCGTATACAGCGGCGGCAGTGCGTCCTTTCCGCGGAGTCGCTGCGCATTGCGTTTTGCATCGCTCTCCTGGATGTGGGCACTGTCGGGCAGCATCACGCCCAGCAGATCAACCGTGGCGGGAGTGGCGTAGATGGCCCCCTTGAACCCGGCGCGCGTGAGTTTGGGCAATAGCCCACTATGGTCGATATGGGCATGGGTCAGGAGCACGAAATCAATCGACGCCGGGTCGAACGGGAATGGCTCATGGTTGCGCGCCGCCGCCGTGCGGCCGCCCTGAACCATGCCGCAATCCACCAGGAAGCGTACGTTGAGCGCTTCCACCAAGAAACACGACCCGGTGACTTCGCGCGCAGCGCCCAGAAAATGCAGTTTCATGGGATGCTCACTCCGGTTTTTTCTTTTGTATCGGGCAAGTGCTCAGGCCAAGCAGACGGTAGCCCGGACAGCGGCCAGCCAGGCCGGTGATGAGGGGCATGATTCCGATGAGTCCCAGCCAACGCCAGGATGAATCCAGCCACAGCGGGAGGCTGAGCAGAACCAGTCCGACGACGATGCGGACAATGCGGTCGAGACTTCCAACGTTGATTTGCATTACGGTCTCCTTGTGTTGAGTCAACGGCTTGAAAACGCGACGGGGGCGGCAGCGCCCCGCAGCGGATGGGTTGCGGTCGATGCCGTCGTGGATACGTCCCAGCCGCCACCAAGGGCCTTGTACAGCGCCACCAGTTGCACGGCGGCGTTGGTATGCGCGCGTGCGGCTGCGGTTTCGGCCTCGTGCAGGCTGCGCTGGGCAGCCAGCAGTTCGACCAGCGCAATGTCGCCTGCCGCATAGCGCGCCTTGGCGTGGCCGTAGCTGGTGCGCGCGGCATCCAGTGCCATACCGCGGCGCTCCAGTGTGTCCAGCCCGCCGTGGTAGTCGCCCAGCGCGCGCTCGGCGTCGCCCAGCGCCGTCAGCACCGCCTGCTCATAGGCCAGCGCGGCCTGCCGCTCGGCCGCCTCGCGTGCCCGAATTTCGGCTCGCACACGGCCACCGTCGAACAGGCGCCAGGAAATCAGCGGCAGGATGGAAAAACGCGAGCTGGATGCATCGAACCAATCGCCCGTGCTGAGCGCTTGGAACCCGCCGCCGATACCGATGGAGAGTTTGGGGAACAGTTCGGCCGTGGCCACGCCGATGTCGGCGGAACTCGCTGCCAGGCGACGTTCCGCAGCCAGCACGTCCGGGCGCCGGCGCAGCATCTCTGCGCGCTCGCCCACCGGCAGCGCCCGCAGCGTGCTCGGCGTCAAGGGGCCATCCAGCAGTGCCAGCTCCCGCTCCGGCGGCGCGCCCAGCAGCACGCCCAGGCTGAGTATCGCGGCGCGCTGACGCACCTGGATATCCGGGATGAGCGCGTTGACTGCTGTCCATTGGGCGTACGCCGCCTCCACGTCGGCGGCCGACGCGTCGCCCAGCGCATGCCGCAGGCGCACCAATTCCAAGGTGTGCTGCAGCGTATCCAGTGTGGCCTGTTGTGCGTGCAACTCGTAGCGGGCGCCGACGGCGGTGAACCAGGTGCGCGCGACCTCGGCCACGATGCGCATGCGTACTCCCTGTGCCTCGGCTTCGGTCGCCTGCAGGCGAGCGCTGGCGCCCTCCAGGGCGCGCCGCCTGGCCCCGAACAAGTCGGCCTCCCAGGCCGCGTCGAAGCCCGCGTCGTAGATGGTCTGCGTGGCGTCAAGACCGGGGATGGAGCCTACGAGCAGGGGTCCGTTCTCGCTTTGACGGCGCCGGTTGACGCTCGCGCCAGCGGCGGCGGTGGGCAATGCCTCGCCGGCCACACGATCGCGCAGGGCGCGTGCCTCATCGATGCGTGCCGCAGCCTGGCGCAGATCCAGGTTCTGTGCCAGCGCCGTGGCCATCAGGCGATCGAGGATGGGATCGTCCAGTGCAGACCACCATTGGCTCAAGTCTGCGGACTGGGATTCGCTTGCCAACGGCAAGCTCCAGCCGCTGCCGACGTCGACCGGCGGCGGCTCGCGGTAGTCAGGGCCCACGCTTGCGCAGGCGGTCAGCAGCACGCAGGACAAGGCCAGCGCGAGCGGACGCGCGCGCCCAGGGGTCAGGCCGCTGACGGTTGCGCGAAGAAAGGAAGTGCGGGGCTTGGATTTCATTGCAGGCGTCCTCGGACGAATACGGTGGCCATCGTCAGCGTGGCCAGGGCGATGACCGCCAGCGGCCACAGGCTGGCGAGAATGTCGCCGGGCGGCATGGCCTTGAGAAAGCTGCCTTCGACGATGATGAGGAAGTGGGTCAGCGGAATGGCCTGGGCCAGCCATTGCAGGACGACGGGCATGTTTTCCACAGGCGTCGCAAAGCCGGACATCAGCACCGCCGGCACGCCGATGGCGAACGCCCCCAGGATGGCCTGCTGCTGCGTCATGCTGACCGCGGAAATCATCAGACCGATGCCGACCACCGACAGGATGAACAGCACCAGGCTGGCGAGCAGGAGCGCAAACGAGCCCGTAAACGGGATGCCGAACAGGAATACGCCCGCGCTGATCATGAACAGGCCCAGCGCGGTGCCAATTGCGAGTGCCGGCAGTGACTTGGAAATGATGATCTCTGGCGTCGAGGTGGGGGACACCAGCAACTGGTCGAAGGTGCCGAGCTCGCGTTCGCGTGCAATCGACAGCGAGGTGATGAGCAGCGCGCTGAACAGCGCCAGGATGCCCGTGAGGCCGGGCACGATGAACCAGCGGTAGACCAGATTCGGGTTGAACCAGTGGCGCACGACCACGGGCGTTGGTGCCTGGGCGTCGGGCACGACCTCGGCGCCGACATCGGCGGCGATGGTGGACAGATAGGCTACGGTGATCTGCCCGGAGTTGCTGCGCCGGCCATCGACCAGTACCTGCGCGCGGCCACTTTCGCCGGCGGCGATGGAGCGCGAAAAATCCACCGGGATGGCAAGCGCGGCGATCACCTCGCCACGGTCGATCAGCTCGTGTAGCTGCTGCTGGCTGTCGACATGCCGGACGTGGGTGATGAAGCGGGCGCTGTCCAGGCGCTGTACCAACTCGTGCGACCAGCGCCCCGCATCCTGATCGTAGACGGCGATATCGACGTTGCGCACTTCCAGCGTCGCGGCAAAGGCGAACACCAGCAACTGAAGGATCGGCGGCACGAACACCACCATGCGGCTGCGCGGGTCGCGCAGGACGCTGAGCACTTCCTTGATGAACTGGGCACGCAGGCGGGTGAACGAGAATGCGGAGGTCAACATCGCTTCACTCCAGGTTCTTGCGCGTGGCGCGCTTGGCGATCACGAAGAACAGCACCCCGATCGCCGCCATGGCCGCCAAGTTGGGCAGGAACACGGCCCAGATGTCGCCGGCCAAGAACACCGTCTTCAGCGAATCGACGAAGTAACGCGCCGGAACCAGCCGGGTGATGGCCCGGATTGGCGCGGGCATCGCGTCGATCTCATATAGAAACCCCGACAGCATGAAAGCCGGCTGAAAACCCGTGAACAGCGCGATCTGCGCCGCCAGAAACTGGTTGCGCGCCAGCGACGAAATCAACAGACCCTGACCCAGCGCCGGTACCATGAACACTGCGGACAAGAGCAGCAGCGCCGCCAGCGAGCCCCGCATCGGAACGCCGAACACGAATACCGCCAGCGCCGCCGCGCCCAGCGTGGACAGCATGCCGAGCACGAAGTACGGCAGCAGCTTGCCGATCAGGATTTCGGCCACCGAGGCCGGTGTGGACAGCACCGCCTCCATCGTGCCGCGCTCCCATTCACGCGCCACAACCAGCGCCGTTAGCATGGTGCCGATGATGGTCATGACGATGGCGATGGCGCCGGGAATCAGCGCTCGACGGCTTTCCAGCTCTGGGTTGAACCAGTAGCGCGGCTCCAGCACTACGGCCTGCGGCGGCGCCGCGACATCGAGCCCGGCGCGCCAGGTCTGGACCACGCCGCGGGCGTAGTTCTCGACGTAGTTGGCGGTATTGGGGTAGGAGCCGTCGGTGACGATCTGCACCAGCGGTTCGCTGCCGCGCTGCGCCAGGCGCTGCTCGAAGTCCTGCGGGATCACCACGTAGCCGCGCAGGTCGCCGGAGATCAGTTGATCGGCCACTTCGCGCCGGTCATGGGCGAAATGGGCATCCAGGAAGCGCGTACCGGCAAAGGCCGCCGCAAGCTCTTGCGCTGCAGCGCCGGGCGACTCCAGCACCACGCCGACGCGGACATCCTTCGCATCCAGCGACACCGCATAGGCGAACAACAGCAACAACACCACCGGCAGCACGAACGCGATCAGCAGCGTCGAGGGGTCGCGCAGCGCCTGGTAGCTTTCCTTGGTGACCAGGGCGATCAAGCGCCGCAGATCAAAATGGCGCAGGTCGGTCTGCTGTGGTCCATTCCCGTCTTTGTGCTTTGTGGTGCCGTTCATATGGCGGCCTCCAGCTCGCGGTCCGCCGACTCCACCAGGTGAATGAAGGCGTCCTCCATCGTCGGGTCGGGTCGTTCGGGGCTGATCGCCGAGCGTTTGAGCGCGTCGGGCGTATCCAGCGCAATCAGTTGCGCACGCGACAGCATGGCGACGCGGTCGCAGTACTCGGCCTCGTCCATGAAGTGGGTGGTGACCATGATGGTCACGCCCTTGCGCGCCAGGCCGTTGATGTGGGTCCAGAATTCGCGCCGGGTAATGGGGTCCACGCCCGACGTGGGCTCATCCAGGAACAGCACGGGCGGCCGGTGCATCAGCGAACAAGCCAATGCCAGGCGCTGCTTGTGTCCCAGCGGCAGGGAATCAGGCGTGGCGGACAGCCAGTCGCCCAGATCGAAGGTTTCGATCATCTCGGCAATGCGCTCGCGCCGGGTGTTGCCTTCCAGTCCGTAGACGCCGGCCGAGAATTCCAGGTTCTGCTGCACCGAGAGCAGGCCGTAGAGCGAAAACTTCTGCGCCATGTAGCCGAGCCGGCTCTTGGCCGCTCCGGTGGCGCGGCGCAGATCATGGCCCACTACATGCGCTTCGCCAGCAGTGGGTTTCAACAGGCCGCACAACATCTTGAAAGTGGTGGACTTGCCGGCACCGTTGGGGCCGAGCAGGCCGAAGATTTCGCCCTTTTGCACCTCGAAGCTGACGTTGTCGGTGGCGGTGAACTCGCCGAAGCGCTTGGTGAGGTTTCGGCACGACACGGCAATGTCGAAACCCAGCTCAACCGGCGGCAGACGCTCGGCCAGCGTCGAAGTGCCGCCGGGGCCGCCACCGAGCAGATCGATGAAGGCGTCTTCGAAGCGCGCTGGCACCTGCGCCAGCCGCACCTGCGCCTGATCGGACAGGGCCTGGAGCTGCTCCGCTTGAGCGCCCTCGCGCAACACCACGCGCACGCCGGCGCCTTGGATCACGCCATCGCTCACGCTCTCCAGGTCGAGCGCCTGTGTCAGCACCGCCCGGCGCTCGGCGCCGACGTTCTCCAGACGGAAGCTGCGGCCTTCGAGCTGCGCGGTGAGTTGCTGCGGCGGACCATCGAACAGGAGCTGTCCCTGGTTCAGCAACAGCACGCTCTCGCAGCGCTCGGCTTCGTCGAGATAGGCGGTGGACCACACCACGGCCATGCCCTCGTCGGTCAACGCCTGCACCATGCGCCATAAATCCTGGCGGCTGACCGGGTCGACGCCCACACCGGGCTCGTCCAGCAGCAGCACCTTGGGCCGCGCCATGAGTGCACAGGCAAGGCCCAGCTTCTGCTTCATGCCGCCGGAGAGCTTGCCGGCCAGGCGTTTGGTGAAGGGTCCGAGCCGCGTGAAGTCCAGCAGCTCGGCAAACAGAGCGGCGTTGCAGTCCGCATCCATACCGCGCAACTGCGCGTACAGGCGCATGTTCTCCATCACCGACAGGTCTTCGTACAGGCCAAAGCGCTGCGGCATGTAGCCGCTGGCGACGTGGATGGCGTCGTTGTCCTTGACCACGTCATAGCCTGCCAAGGTGACGTGGCCGGCGTTCGGCACCAGGAGGCCGGTCAGAATCCGCATCAGCGTCGTCTTGCCGGCGCCGTCGGGGCCGACCAGACCGGTCAGCCGCCCATAGTGGATGCGCGCGCTCAAGCCCCGCAGCGCCTTTATGTCGCCGAAATGCTTGTCCACGCCCTCGATGACGACGGCAGCGTCTTCGCGCGCACCCGTAGGCACCGCGGCGATGGCAGGGCTTGCCTGCATCTCAACGCTCCCCCGGGATAGTGGTGCCGGCTTTCGCATCGACCTCGATTGTCACCGGCATGCCCTGGCGCAAGGCACTGTCGCTGTCGGCTTCGTCGATGACGATGCGCAGGCGGTACACCAGATCCGTGCGTAAATCCGTCGTCTCCACCGTCTTGGGGGTGAACTCGGCGCGCGGCGAGATGAAGCCGATCTGGCCGCGATAGACCTTCTCTGATGAATCGCTTTTGACGCGCACCACAGTACCGGGCGCGATACGCCCCAAGTCCGACTCGCCCACGTAGGCGCGCACGTAAACCGGCTTGTCCAGGCTCAGGCTGTAGACCGCGCTCTGGCTTGCAACCATGCTGCCGGGCTCGCGCACCCGTGCGATGACGGTTCCGCTACTGGGCGCCATCAACTCGGTGTCCGCCAAGGCTGTCGTGGCTTGCGCTGCGGCGGCCTGTGCGGCCGCAAGGCGAGCCTCGGCCGCGGCAATGTCTTCCTTGCGAAAGCCTTCGGACGCTTGCGACAGGGCGGCCTTGGCTGCTGCGACGCCCGCGGTGGCTTGATCCCTCGCCGTGCGGGCGGCATCGACCGTGCGCTGGCTGCTGGCGCCTGATGCCAGCAGGCCACTTTGGCGTTGGAAATTGCGCTCGGTTTCGGTGGCGAGCGCCTGTGCCTGCCTGAGCGCTTCGCGCGCCAGGGTGATTTCCTGCGGCCGCAGGCCACGGCGCAGCTTGGCCAGTTCCGCCTGCGCCACTTGCACCTGGGCCTGCGCTGCCGCAAGGGCTTCCCGATACGGCTGCGCGTCGAGCGTCGCCAGCCGCGCACCGGCACTGACGGCATCGCCCTCATCGAAAGCCATTTGCATCACGCGCCCGGGCTGACGGAAGGCCAGTTGCACCTCGCGGATGTCGACGTTGCCGTAGAGGCGCAATGCATCTTGTTGTCCATGGTCGCGCGACAGCCAGAACGCCAGTGCGCCGCCAAGAGCGAGCACGACAACGGCGATCACGACCCAACGGGTTTTTCTGGAAAGGAGGTTTGGAGTTTTCATCGATGGGTTTCCGCTGGATAAAGGTGCTCAGTGCTCGCGTGCGACCGGCGCATTCGCCGCTGACCGGCGCCAGGCTATGGCCGCTATGCCAGCCCACACCAACGTGCGCAGCGTCATGGCGACCACCGTGCGCCGCTCCCAGGCGCCACCCAGAGCCACATGCACTCCGAAAGCCAGGAACACGAGTGCGGTCGCCACCGTGATGACAATCGCCAACCACGCGGCCCAGCGCCGGCGCATCCACAAGCCGACGCCGGCGACGATGTAGGCGATCCCGGCCAGAAAATTGAACCAGAGCACGAAAGGCACATAGTCGCCGGCGGCTTGGCGCGCCGCGCCGTCGACAAACAGGACTGCGCCGCCTTCCCAGATGGTCATCAGGCCAAAACCGATCGCAATCAAGGAGACCACGCGCATCCAGATCGAGCGTCCGCTGTGTGCCGTCATGTTCGTTGCTCCCGATTTGTGGAAGGGTTTGGAGGTCGCAGTCGCGCTTGCGGAGAAGACAGGTGTTTCATGTGTTGCTTTCGATGCCACGGCGATAGATGGCAAACACGGCTGGTGCGTCACGGCGGATGCGACAGACCTTGCCCGCCAACAGCGACTGCATGACCAGTCCCTGGATCGTGCCGATGAACAACACGGCGGCGGCATCCACATCCAGTCCCGCATCCAGTTCGCCCTGCGCCTTGCCGGCTTCGAGCAGGCGATGCAACCGCTCGCCGTAGTGCTGAATCAAGGTCTGCACCATTCGCTTGGGCAGGGTCTCTCCAGGTCGCTGCAATTCGCCGAAGAGCATCCTCGGCACACCCGGGTGCTCGGACACGAAGTCGATATGCGTCATGAAGACCGCCTCAAGGGCTGCGACCGGAGACGTAGTGCCTTCTGCTGCCTTGTCCACCCGAGCCAGCAGGCGTTCCGTGACCCAGGACATCACCGCCTGCAGGATGGCGTCCTTGGTCGGGAAGTGACGAAACAGCGCCCCCTGGGTCAGCCCCATACGCTGTGCGATGGCTGTGGTCGTGATGTCGCTGGGGTTCTGCTCGGCGGCCAAGTCGACCACCGCCTCGACTGTGGCCGCGCGCCGCTCATCGGCCGGTAGATGCTTGGAGTGTCCACTCATTGCTTGCGCCTTCGAAAGTGAGATAATCTATTACTATCTTAGCACCATGCAAGCTTGCCGCAAGAGGGGAAGCGCGAAAAGGAGGTCTCGATGAACAGCAGAACTGCTATCTCAGACGGCTGCCAACGGTCGATTTCTGGCGGGCGCATACGTCGCCCTCCGCACCTCATTGGCGGAAGGGCGCCGGCACATCGCAAGCCTGGCGGGGGCGTAAGTGGACGGGATGTGGATGGAGATGCTGGCGCCCGAGAGGCCGAACCAGAAGAAGACGAACAGGAGGTGGCCTTGGATTTCAGATTGCTGCGCTACTTCGTCGCAGTTGCGGAAGAACTGCATCTGGCCCGGGCAGCCGAGCGTCTGGGCATTGAGCAATCGCCTGTGTCGCGTGCGATGCGCGACCTGGAAAGCCAGCTTGGCGTGCAGTTGTTCGACCGCAGCACACGCCTGACGCGGCTGACCTGGGCCGGCCAGGTGTTCCTCGGCGAATGCCGGCGCGTGCAGGCCACCGTGGAGCAGGCAGTCAAGAGCGCCAAGGCGGCGGCACAGGGCTACCAAGGCAATCTACGCATCGCGATCTGCGACAGCCTGGCGCAGCCCCGCATCGCCACCTTGCTGGCACGCAGCCGCGAGGATGAGCCCGAGCTGGAGATTCGCGTCTTCGAGTTGCCGTTCGCGCAGCAGCTCAAGATGCTGCACGACGATCTGCTGGACATCGGCTTTGCCTTGTCAAACGCGGTACATGATGGCCTCGTCGCCGAGCCGGTGTGGACCGATCAGCTGTCGGTGATCGTGCCCGCACGCCACCCCTTGCTGGCGCACGTGCAGGTGCCGCTGGCCGAAGCCCTGAAGTTCCCGCTGGTTCTGTGCCATCCCGAATCGGGATCGGGCTGCCGCCATCAGATTCAAGCGTTGCTGCAGGACGCAGGCACGCCCCTCAAGCTGGTCGATGAAGTGACCAGCCTGGGTGTGATGCTGACCTTGGTCGGTGCCGGCTACGGCATCGGCTTCGCCATCGCCTCGCAGGTGCAGACGCTACAGCGCCCGGACATCTCCATTCGTCCCCTGGCCGGCACCCCACCGGTGCTCTATACCTACCTGCTGCGCCGCCAGGGCGAACCCTCGGAGCCCATGAAGCGGTTCATCGAGCGGGCGAAAGGCGGGCGGGACCGCGCCTGTCGATGATGAGTCAATCCTTTGAGGACGCAGCTCACCTGTCCGTTGCGGCCTGTGGCGTGATGTGCCAGTGGACAGATAGACTTCGGTATGAAATCCGATGCTCTGGCTGTTAGTGGATGTGCTTGGCTCGCTTTGGATCACCCGCAACGGCCTGCGTTGACCAGGCCGAAGACTTGAGTCCACAATCGAGTCCATTCCGTGACGCTTGGATCGGAAAAGACGTTCGTAATAAACGAGTTAGCGACCGGGTGCTGTTCCCATCGCCCGCTCCAGCATTCCAGCAAGGCATGCTGCAACGCGGCCCTCCGGCTGCTCTCCCCTCCCCCACTTTCCCACACGCTAATCCGTCAGCGGGCGCAGTTCCAGCCGGCTGTCAAACCGCCGCGCCTCTCCGCTGAGGGGATCGGTAAAGGCAAGCGTGCGCGCCAACAGTTGCAGCGGGTTGGAATAGTCCCCTTCCGGCGGGTCGTTCACCTCCGGGTAGAACGCATCGCCGCGCAGAGGCAGGCCCAGCGCGGCCATGTGTACGCGCAACTGGTGGCGCTTTCCGGTGATGGGCTGCAGCCGGTAGCGCGCCCAGGGTGCCGCAACCTCCAACACGTCGATGTGCGTGCGCGCGTTGGGCGTGCCGGGCACCTCGTGCATGCGAAAAAAATGGCCGCTTTCCTCCAGCCGGCTTTCATGGATGCACGGCAGCGGCAGGTCGGCGCACCACGGTGCAACGGCCTCATAGACCTTGTGCACCCGTCTGTCGCGAAAGAGGGCCTGGTAGGTGCCGCGCGTTGCCCGCTGCACGGAAAACAGCACCAGGCCTGCCGTGTCGCGGTCGATGCGGTGCACGGGGGACAACTCGCTCAGGCCCAGCCGGCGCTTCAAGCGCACCAGCAGGGTCTGCTGCAGGTAGCGGCCCGCGGGCACCACGGGCAGAAAGTGGGGTTTGTCGGCCACAAGGATGTGCGCATCCTGGTAGAGCACGGTTTCGTGGAACGGCAGCTCGGGCTCGGGCGGCAGTTCGCGGTAGTAGTAGTAGCGTACGCCCGGCGTGAACGGGCAGCGCTCCGTGGCGGCCGCGCCGAACTCGTCCACCACTTCCTTCGCGCGCAGGCGGCGCAGCCAGTCCTCGCGCGACACGGCGGGCAGGCGCTGTGCGAGGAAGTCCACCAGAAGCCCCTGCCCCGCCGAGGGCAGAACCACGCAACTGGGGTTGACGCCGTCGCGCATGGGCAGAACCCGGGGATCGTGGCTGTTGTGCATGGGGCCGCGATTGTAGGGGTCCAGGCTCCCGCCCCATGTACCAATACTACTGTTTTGATAGCTACCAGCGCTTGATGGTAAAGCGCTAGATGCTATTTTGTCTTGGGTTGCAAACCGACGATCACGAAGCGCGATCCACGCCGTCCAACGCCTCGTCGATGGCTTGCTTGATCCGTGCGAGCGTGTGCAGGTCGCCCTCCGATCCTTCCACGGGCGCCCAGCGTATGGCGTCCATATGGGCTATCGCGTGTTGCGAGATGGCTGCCACGCTGACCTGGACCGGCGTGCCGGCAGCGACGGGCGTGGCCTCAGGAATAGGAATGCGGATCAGGAAGCCGCGATAACCCTCTTCCAGGACCTGGGGCAGCGCAGGCGTTGCATCCATCGCGGTGGGCTCCGGTGTCATGCGACCGCGGGCTTGCTCTCGCCCGATGCGATGGCCGCCAGGCCGCGTACCGCGGCATCGCGCGAGGTCCAGTGGTCATGTGGCAGGGGCAGGGTGCGTCCATCCACCTGGGCATGGGCGTAAAAGTAGCGGCGGCCATCCGGCGCCAGGCACAGCATGCCGGAATAGGTCACGCTGTCGGCCACGCCGAAGATCGTTTCCTGGGTGAGTGCGTCGGTCGTTTGCATGAGGGGCGCCTTGGTGTAAGTGAATGCAATGGCGCCATTCTTGAAGCAACAGCTGTGGTTCAACGTAGGCCAAAGGCGCATGCACGCCCCGGCGGCGTCCTATGGGTGGGCTGTAGGACAAGCGCGGCAATCGCCGTACGCACGGCCCAGCGCGAGGATGTTCGCACTAGCATGGCTTCAAACACCACTCCGCGCCCTGCGGCAAGGCACACCCGTTTGGCCAGCTTGCGGCGCCTTTGCCATGCCCCCTGAGAACACGCCCACCGCCGCCTCCCTCCCCCACCGTTCCACGCGCCAGCGCGTGCTGCGCTGGACGCTGGGCACGATAGGCGCAGTGGTGGCGGCCCTGGCGCTGTTCGCCGTGGTACTGGTGAATTGGGACTGGAACCGCGCCAAACCCTGGGTGAACGACAAGGTGAGCGAGGCCACGGGGCGCACCTTCTCCATCGATGGCGATCTGTCGGCGGAGTGGCACTGGCCCCAACCGCTGGAAGAAGGCTGGCGCCGTTGGGTACCCGGTGTGACCGTGCGTGCCCAGCAGCTCTCCCTGAGCAACCCGGAGGGCTTTGAGGTACCGGAAGCGCCGGGCAAAGGCACGGACCAACTGCCCGCCCTTCCCCCGCGCCCCGAGCCAGCCGCGCCCGCAGGTGATGCCGACGCGCCCACGGCGGCAGCAGCGCCTGCATCTGCGGGTTCGGCGGCGTCCGACGTCGCCCGCGCCGTCGCGCTGGAGGTGGGGGGTACCCAAGCGAATGCTCCGGCACGCCCGCCCACGGGCATGGGCACCATCGCCAGCGCCAGCGCCACATTGCGCCTGCTGCCGCTGCTGTCCCGCACGCTGCTGCTGGACACAGTCGTACTGACGGCGCCCGACATCGTGCTGGCACGCAAACAGGACGGGCGCAACAACTGGACCTTCACGCGCTCCCATTCCCGAGAGAGCACTGCCGAGGACAACCCTTGGGATCTGCGCTTGAACCAGCTCGTCGTGCGCGGCGGCTGGTTGGGCTATGCCGATGGCCTGAAGGATTTGGCGCTGCGTGCCCGCATCGACACCCTGCCCACTGGTGCACCGCAGGCCGAAGGCAAGTACGGCATGAAGATCGCGCTGCAGGGCACCTACCGCAAGGCGCGCATCACCGGAGAAGGACTGGCAGGACCGGTGCTGTCGCTGCGCCAGCAGGCCGCGCGCTATCCGCTGCGCTTTTCCGCGCGCTCGGGCAGCGTGCAGACGCGGGTGGAAGGCGTGCTCAACAATCCCGCCAAGCTTTCGGGCATGGATCTGCAGGTGTTCGTGAAGGCGCCCAGCATGGCGGACCTGTATGAACTGACCGGCCTGGTGCTGCCCAACACGCCGCCGTTCCAGGTCGAGGGGCGCCTGCTGGGCAACCTGGCATCGGCCAAAGCGGTGTGGGAATACCGCGACTTCAACGGCACCGTGGGCAGCAGCGACCTGCACGGCAGCCTCACCTACACAGGCGGCGAGCCCCGTCCCAAGCTGCAGGGCCATATGACGTCCAAACAACTGCGCCTGGCGGATCTGGGCCCGGTCCTGGGCGCGCCCAGCGGCGTGCGCGCGCAGGAGAAAGGCACGTCGCGCCGCCCCGGCAAGGTGCTGCCCGATGCCCGCTTCGCCACCGACCGCTGGGGCGCCATGGACCTGGACCTGGCATTTGCCGGGCAGAAGGTGGTGCGCCCCGACAGCCTGCCACTGGACAACCTGAGCGTGCGCGCGGTGCTGGAAGACCGCCAGCTGCGCCTGACACCGCTGCGCTTTGGCGTGGCCCACGGCCGCATCGACTCCAACGTGCTGCTGGACAGCCGCACCGATCCGCTGCAGGTGCAGTTGCAGGGCTCGGTCCAGGGCCTGCAGCTGTCGGCTCTCTTTCCCAAGGTGGAGCGCATGCAAAAGAGCCTGGGGCGGCTGGACGGCGCTCTGGCGCTGACCGGCCAGGGGCAGTCGGTGGCGCGCATGCTGAGCACCAGCGGGGGCGAAATGCGGCTGTACATCCGCGACGGCACGCTAAGCAAGGAATTGCTGGATCTGGCGGCGCTCAACCTGGGCAGCGTCATCGTCTCCAAACTGTTCGGCGACGACAAGGAGGTCAAGCTGCGCTGCGCCGTGGCCAACCTGGACGTACAAGGTGGGGTGGCCAGCACGCGCACCGTTAAGCTCAACACCGAGGAGGCCATCGTCGAAGCCAAGGGCACGGTGGACCTCGGCGACGAACTGCTCAACCTGCGCATCACGCCCGATTCGCTGAAGTGGAAATTCTTCTCACTGCGCACGCCGTTGTATGTGCGCGGCACCTTCGCAGATCCGCAGGTGGGGGTAGAACCCGGGCCGCTGCTGCTGCGCGCGGGGGCGGCGGTGGCTGCCGCCCTCACGGCGCCCGCGGCGCTGGCGCTGCTGCCGATTACCGTGCCCGCCGCGGAGGACGACGCGCACTGCGCTGCACTTTTGGCCAAGGCCGGCGCGTCACCGGCATCTGCGCCGGCCAAGCCCGCCTCGCGCGCTCAACGTTAAAGTAGCCACAAGGCTCGCCAATACAGCGTCAACAGCTATTGTTTTAATAGTTTCTGGGTGTGCGGCCTGGGGCACGCACTGGTCGTGCTCACTGCACGGCCGGAACCGTGAGTTGCACACACAGACCGCGGCCTTCCTGCGGCAACAGCTCCAGCCAGCCCGCCACCGCCGCCGCACGCGAGCGCATGCTGTCAATGCCGCGTCCCAGACTGTGGCACGCGGGCTCGCCGCTCGGCAGCCCTGCGCCGTTGTCCGCCACCTGCAACTGCCACGCCCTGCCCTGCAGCGTTTGCACGGAGTGCAGGCGGATCACGAGCGCCGTGGCGTCCGCATGCTGCAGCACATTGCTCACGGCTTCCTGGACGATGGCGGCTATCTCCCGCGCCACCTTGCCTCCTGGCAGGGCCAGTTCATCGTGTGGCGCAATCTCCCAGTGCAGCGCGATGCCGCGCCGGTCCAGCGCAGGCTGGATGCGGTGGCGCAGCCGCGCGAGCCGGTCTGCCAGGGAATCGTCCTCGCCGTCCATCGAATCCACCAACAGGCGCAGGTCGAGCAGGCACAACTCCAGCGACTGCATCAGCGTCCCGTGTTCGGGATCCCGCTCGTCCACCAGGGCGATGGCGTTGACAAGTTGGGACCCCACCTGGTCGTGGAGGTTGCGTGCAATGCGTTCGCGCTCGCGCTTCACGTCAGGGCTGGGCCGGATGCTGCGCCGTGGGCGCCACTGCAGTGCGCGCGGCAACTGCACGATCAGCAAGATGCCCAGCACTACCAGAGCCCCCAGGCCCAGGAGCTTCCAGCGCAACTGCGCCTGCAGACTCAGTTGCTCCGCAGAGGCCAGCAGCAGGGTATCAACGGACATGGCAAGCAACCAGACAGCAACGCAGGCGATTGCAAAGGCCGGCGGACGGGTGCGAAACATGGAAATCTCCCTCATCCCTGCAGCAGGTGCGACGGACGTTTGTGCGCCCAGGCGGCTCTTCTTTCAGAACAGCCCGCGCAGTGACGCGAAGCGCACGGCCTGCGCCCGCGTGCGCACCTGCAGCTTGCGGTAGATGTTCTTGATGTGCGTGTTCACGGTCAGGCTGCTGATGAACAGCCGGTTGCCGATCTCGGCGCTGGTGTAACCGCTGGCCACCATGCGCAGCACTTCTTTCTCGCGCTGGGACAGGCGCTCGGTTTCCTGCTCCACGCGCCGCTGGGCGTGCGGGGCGGCGGCGCCGCTCGGGTCAAACCGCTGCAGCAGGCGGCGCGCAAGGTTGGGGGTGATGGAAGCACCGCCGTTGGCTACCTGCAGTACCGCCTGCGGATAGCTGCCGAACCATGAGTTCTTGACGAGATAGCCCGTGGCACCCAGCTCGAAGGCGTGCAGCACCTGCTCATCGTTCTGCATGATGGAGATGACGATGGCCTCGGCCGTGGGGCGCACCGACTTCATGTAGTCGATCAGCATGAAGCCCTCGCCATCGCCGAGGTTCAGGTCCACGAGCATCACATCGAACTCATGCTGCTTGATGGCCTTGCGGCCCTCGCGCACGCTGGTCGCTCATCAACTCTTGCGCGATGACGCGCCGCATGTGCGCATCGTCATCCACCAGCAAAACGCGCACAGGCTTTTCTAGCTGCCCCGCCAGAAAGTCCGGCCAGATGGAGGGCGGATTCTGGTGCATGGCGAATTGGCCTGGGGTGACAGACGTCCCCCGCGGAGCGGCCATTGCACCAGGAGGATCGTTGACGGGCAGCATAAAGAAGTCTCCAGACGGGGGCGCCTGTTGGCGGCCCCTCAGCGTTTGCACACCGTAACCACGGAAAGATCATCCCAACGCTTTGGGTGCTTTCCTCACAGGAAAACAAATTACACCGAAACATCCGGAGATATTCGTAATTTCTTCGTGAGTTACCTGACTCACATTTTGAAACTAACGCAGATAAGGGATAAACCTCGCTCAAACACATTAATGGGAAATTTTCCCTGCGAAAGAATATGCAGGCGTGCCAGCTGTTTTTTGCAGTCCCGCCCGGTCCGGCCCTCACTGGTAATAAACACATCCCATCCGCAGCGATTCGGTTGTTACCGAATGACACTACCTGAGAAACACCCCTGCGCCGGTCCTTTTCAGCGCCTCTCTTGGCCCTCTTTCCTCTCTGACGCACGCATTTGCAGTGCTGTCAGAGCGCCCCCTTCTTCGGCTACCCGCGATGGGAGATGGATGCCGGAGGCCCCCCTGCGGAAACTGGAGCCAGACAAAAAGACGGGCGGCCTCCGGCATTCCTCCTCGGGTTGGGCGCGGTCTTTCTTCTTGTCGATGTAGCCGTGACACCGGTCATAACCCAAGCCACCGGAGGGCGCGGTCTTTTTGACACGTTATAGGAGAGACAGTCATGAAAGTTCTTGCATTTTTTGCGTTGAGTGCCGTCGCGACTGCTGCCATGGCAGTGCAACCGCCCAGCACCATCACCCTGAATGGGCCGTCCGTGCAAATGACCAACTCGGTCGGCACCGCCATCTCCAATACGTCCGGCGCACACAACGAGGCATTGCAAAACATTGCCTCCAACGCCGGCCCCGTGCAGGTCTTTGCTGGGGGCTCGTCTACACAGACCGCCAATTTGGGCCTGGGTGCCGTGACCAACGAAGCCAAGGGTGACGACGCCCTTGCCCGCCAGAACCTCGCCAGCAACAACGGCAAGGTGGAAATCCGCGCTGCTTCCAGCCAGACGGTGAACAGCCTGGGTGCCGTGCTGAGCAACCTGGCTGACGGCAGCGATGCGCACGCCACCCAGAACGTCGCCTCCAACTACGGGCATGTGGTGGTAGCGGCAGCTTCTACCCAGACGGCCAATTTCATCGGTGGCAGCGCAGTCAACCAGGCCAAGGGCTCGCACTCGTTCGCGGTGCAGAACATCTCCTCCAATGACGCTTGCGCCGAGGATCCCTGCCCCGGCGGCAACTGCTATCGCCCCAACTGGTGAGTCCGCGAGCGCCAGGCCTACTGAAGGCCTGGCGCTTTTTGTGCAGGTTGCTTGAGGAGATTCGCCATGCTCAGTCGCGCAACACGCTTCCTGGCGCCCGCCACGGCAGCCCTGGCCTTGTGCGCCGCGGCACCCGCCTGGGCCGCGCCGGGAGAAGACCCGGTGGTGCTGGACAAGAAGGTCAATGTGCAGATGCAGCCGTTGCCTTCTGCGCCGCGCTCCGGCTACATCAACCACGACACCGGCCTGCCCGCCTGGCAACAGGCGCGCCTGACTCGTTACGTGGCCAAGGCGTTCTCTGGCGACACCACGGGCATCGTGACCGAAAAGGACGTCGTCAACGCGGTGAACACGCAAGGCTCCAAGGTCGTGTGCTCGCAATCCGTGGGCAGCAACTTCGGCACCGCGGCCTCGGGTGGCACCGGCAAGCCCGGCGCCGACCAGGTGGTGGTGCTGCGAGGGGATCTGGTCAATATCTGCTGGTGACGGCCATCAGCGTGCGGGCGCGGCCGGGCATGCGCCGCGCGCCTGCTCGGCCGCGCCAGAGGGTTGGATAACGCGAAGACGAGAGGGCTTTGCCATGAACACCGCAACCACACTTCCCCGCGGTCCCGGCCGCAACGGCGCCCCACGCCGTGGCGCTGCCTGGCTGATGCTGGCGGGCGCTCTACTGCTCAGCGCCTGCACAACGCCGCTAGACCCCCGCAAGGACGCATCGCTGCAGCAGGCGGCTTATACGACGGACCGCCCCGTCGTGCGCCCGACGCGCTCGGTCTCCAGCTTCTCGGATTCGCTGATGTGCATGGACCACATGCTGCGCGCCGCGCAGGTGCCCACCACGCTCATCACCAGCAAGCAGGTCATCGACTATTCCAGCCGCGTGCCCGTTGCTGCCAAGGACATGATCATCACCTCTCTGTCGCAGATGTCGCGGCTGTCCAACGCCTTCCGCTACGTGGACTATGAGGTGGACATCGTGCGCCAGGATACGGTGCAGAACCTCACCACCATCTTGCTCAACAACAACCTGATGCAGCTGCAGCGCCCCGCGCTGTACGTGTCGGGTGCCATTGCGTTCGTGGACCAGAACGTGGCCACCAACCGCTTCGACGCCGGCACCTCCGCCAGCCGCCTGGACACAGGCTACAGCCGCAACCGCTCGGCCACCGTGATCGGGCTGGAGATGCACCTGGGGGACTTTCGCACGCGCACGCTGATTCCCGGACTGGACTCAGCCAATGAGGTGGTCATCGGCAGCGGCAGCCAGGGCCTGGACGTGGCCGGGCGCATCGGCAGCTACGGCGTCAACTTCAACGTGGGGCGCGACTACGCGCTGGGCGCCGGCGGCGCCATGCGCACGCTGATTGACCTGGCCACCATCGAGCTCGTGGGCAAATGGGCACGCGTGCCCTACTGGCAGTGCCTGACGCTGGAACAAACGCATCCCGACTTTCAGCGCCAGATGCGCGACTGGTTCGACGAAAGCGGCGGCGTAGGCCAGGCCACGCTGGTGCAGAACTCGCTGATCGCCCAGGGCTACCTGCAGGCGGGCACCGACCTGCTGGCGCTGGACTCGCCTGCGCTGCGCACCGCGCTCACGCAGTTCCAGATCGACAGCCTGCTGGTGCCCACCGGCGTGCTGGACTTCTCCACCTACGAGCGCGCGATGCGCCACTTCGTGACGTTGGCACCCGATGGCTCCCTGCAACGGGTGGGCTGGGGCCCGTCGGGCCCCACCGGCAGCATGGCCGAGAACAAAGGGGATTCCACGCCCGTGCGCACCTCGGGCCTTGCGCTCACCTCCACCACGCCCCCGCCACGGCGCATCGACATGCAGATCGAGAATGCGCTGCCCCCGGGCATGGAGCCCACTTTCGAAGTCGGCGAGCAGGTGTTCGTGTCGGCCACCGTGTCGCGCACCTCACACATGTACTGCTACTTTGCCGACCCCTCGGGCAACGTCATGCGACTCACGCCCAACCAGGTCACGCCGTATTCGCTGGTGGCGGCGAATCAGGCGCTGCGACTGCCCGACTGGCTGGTGCCCAACCCGGCCTTCATCATGGACGCGAGCCGCCCTGGCACCGAGCGCGTGGCCTGCTTTGCCGCCGAAACCGACGTGCTGCCCCGGCTGCCCGCGCCACTGCAAGGCGCAGGGCTGGTCAACATTCCCGGCTACCGCACCATCGAGGACATCGACAAGGCCTTCCAGCAGGGCGTGGGCACCAGCGGCTACGTGAAGTCCGAGGTGTACTGGAAGACCCAACCCAAGAAGGCTCAGCCCGCGGCGGCCGCACCTGCCGCCCCGCAGCCCGCCAAGCGCTGAGGGCGCGGCCCGCCCCATCTCGCCAGGACGCCGCCATGACGCCCCTGCTCCGCCCTTTCGCGCCCCGGGCCGGTGCCGCCCTGCCACCCGGCGGCGGGCGACTGGCCCTGCCGGCCGTGCTGCTCCTGGCGTGCACGCTGCTGGCTCCGGCCCAAGCGCGCATCGAAGCGCTGCCGCAGCCCGCCATCCAGCCCAGCCAGGGCGGCGGCGACTTCACGCCGCCGGCGGTGCAGCCCGCGGCCCCGCTGATCGAGCCATCCGGCTCCTCCAGCGTGCCGCGCATCCAGCCCTCCGGCCAACCCCAGGCCGAACCGTTGCGCCTGCCCCAGCCCGAGGACGAGGCCACCCTGGCGCAGTTGCGCCGGTTGCGCGCCACTGCCCTGGCGCCAGCGCGCAAGGGCAGCGCAGCGGAAAAGGCCGCCGCGCGCAGCGCCTGGGTCCTGGGCCTGCTGTACCTGCACGGCGAGCGCGTTCCCCTGGACCGCACGCAGGCGCGGTACTGGTTCGAGCGCGCACGCGCGCTGGGTGAGCCCTACGCCAGCGCCGGCCTGGCCTGGTGCGAGATCGATGGCTGCGTGGGCCCGCCGCAACCTGCGGCCGCGCGCCCGTGGATCGCCCAGTTGCGTGCGGTGGACGCGCCGCTGGCGCTGCTGCTGGAATGGTGGGCGCAGGAGCGCCTGGCCCCGCTGCCGCCTTCCGCCGCCGCACCGCGCGCGCCGGATGCCCCCCCGCAGGAGAACGGACACGCAGCCCTGCTGCAGCGCGCCGCCCAGGCCGGCAGTGCCCAGGCGCTCAACGAACTGGGCCTGCGCCAGATCGCCGCGGCGCGCCTGCCCGATGCGCTGGCACAGTTCCGCGCGGCGGCGCCGCGCTCGCCCGCGGCAGCCTCCAATGCCCGGCTGCTGGCCAGCCGCATGGAGCAGACCATCAGCGCACAGCCCGCCCCACACACGGCCGACGAATGGCTGGCGCAGGCGCGCCGCTACCACCGCGGCGACGGCGTGCCGTCCAATTACACCGAAGCCATCCGCCTGTACCAGATCGCCGCCGCCAGCGGCAGCCGACCCGCCAAGCGCATGCTGGAGCTGATCTACTCCCGCCCCGCGCCCGACGGCACGATCGATGTGGCCTGGATGCGCCAGCTCTCCACCATGGAGCTGTCGCCCGAGGGTTCGGTGCTCACCCTGCAGCCGCCGCCCACACCGCAGCTGTTCGTGCGCGACCCCACGCCGCTGTACGCGCTGATTCCACAGGAATGGCGCTCGGGCCGGCCCGTGGGGCCACGCTGACTATCGTTTTGATAGCTGTCAGCGCTTTTCACATAAGCGCCAGAGCCTTATTTCTCTTGAAACTCAATGGAAGTCGCGGCTGCCGTCCAGCGCCTGCGCCAGGCGGCCCAGCAGCGGCGTGAGGTCCTTGAACCGCTCGCCCACCAGGTGGCGCACGGCCGTGTCCGCGCCCGGTGCGCGGGCACACTGCCACACGCCCTCCACCGCCAGCAGGCGCGAGCGCAGCAGCGCGCTGCGCCAGCGCTCCAGCCGCGCGGGCCACACGATCACATTGACCGAGCCGGTCTCGTCCTCCAGCGTGACGAACATCGTGCCGTTGGCTGAGCCCGGCCGCTGGCGCACGGTGACGATGCCGCAGGCACGCACGCGCCGCCCATGGGGCGCCGATTGCAACTGCTGCGCCGTGGCCAGCCGCCAGCGCTGCAGCTTCTCGCGCAGCAGCGCCAGGGGGTGGCGCCGCAGCGTCAGGCCCGTGGCGGCGTAGTCCCACAAGATGTCTTCGCCCTCTGGTGCGGCGGGCAACTGCAGGGCGGCCTCATGCACGGGCGCGTCCTGCAGCAGCGGCGGAGCGCGCAGCTGGGCCGCGGCGTCCCACATCTGCTGGCGCCGGTGGCCCGCCAGCGCGCGCAGCGCATCAGCCGCGGCCAGGGCCTGCAGATCCTGCCGGTCCAGCCGCGCGCGCAGGGCCAGGTCTTCGCTGTTGACAAAGGGGCCGCTGCCGCGCGCCTGCACCAGCCGCTCGGCCGCCGCCGCGCCCAGCCCCGCCACCAGCCGCAGGCCCAGGCGCACGGCCGGCTGCGCCAAGGACACGCCGGCAACGGGTGCCAGGGGCTCCTCCAGTGTGCAGTCCACGTCGCTCGTCGCCACGTCGATGGGCAGCACGCGCACGCCATGGCGGCGCGCGTCCTGCACCAGTTGCGCCGGTGTGTAAAAGCCCAGCGGCTGCGCATTGAGCAGCGCGGCCAGGAAGCACGCGGGCTCGTGCCGCTTGAGCCAGCTGCTGGCGTAGGCCAGCAGCGCAAAGCTGTAGGCATGGCTTTCGGGAAAGCCGTATTCGCCAAAGCCCAGGATCTGCTGGAACAGTCGGTCGGCAAATTCCGGCGGGTAGCCGTTCGCCAACAGACCGTCCTTGAAGGGCTTCTCGAAGCGGTGCACCTCGCCCTTGCGCCGCCAGGCGGCCATGGAGCGGCGCAGCTCGTCGGCCTGGCCCGCGCTGAAGCCCGCGCCGTCGATGGCGATCTGCATCACCTGTTCCTGGAAGATGGGCACGCCCAGCGTGCGCCGCAGGGCGTTGTCGAGCTCCGGGTATTCAATGGGGAACGGCTCCTCGCGCTTCGTGCGCTGCCACTGGCGCCGGCGCTCGCGCGCCTGCAGGTAGGGGTGCACCATGCCGCCCTGGATGGGCCCGGGCCGCACGATCGCCACCTGCACCACCAGGTCATAGAACTCGCGCGGCTGCAGGCGCGGCAGCATGCTCATCTGCGCGCGGCTCTCGATCTGGAACACGCCCACGGTGTCAGCGCGGCAGACCATGTCGTAGGTGGCCGGGTCTTCGGGCGGGATGTCGGCCAGGTCCCATGACTCGCCCCGCAGCGCGGCACGCATTTCCAGGCAGCGGCGCAGCGCGCTGAGCATGCCCAGCGCCAGCACGTCCACCTTCAAGAGGCCCATGGCGTCCAGATCATCTTTGTCCCACTGGATGATGGAGCGCCCGTCCATGGCGGCCGGCTCCACGGGCACCAGGCGTGTGAGCTTGCCCTCGGTGAGCACGAAGCCGCCCACGTGCTGGCTCAGGTGGCGCGGAAAGCCGCGCAACTGGCGCGCCAGTTGCAGCCACAGCGCGGCCGTGTGCGCGCCCAGCGGCTCGCCCAGGCGCTCGGCCAGCGCCAGCAGGTGCTCCGTGGCCAGCACGTCGTCGAACCAGTGGTGCTCCTTGGCGAACGCATCTACCAGCGCCGGCGCCACACCCAGGGCCTTGCCCACGTCGCGCAGGGCGCTGCGCGTGCGGTAGCTGATGACCACCGCGGTGATCGCGGAGCGCTCGCGCCCGTACTTGTCGTAGATGTACTGGATGACGGTCTCGCGCCGGTCGTGCTCGAAGTCCACGTCGATGTCGGGCGGCTCGCTGCGTTCGCGGCTGATGAAACGCTCGAACAGCAGGCGCGTCTTCTGCGGGTCCACCGCCGTGATGCCCAGGCAATAACACACCGCCGAGTTGGCCGCCGAGCCCCGCCCCTGGCACAGGATGTCCTGGCTGCGCGCATAGCGCACGATGTCGTGCACCGTGAGGAAGTACATCTCGTACCCGCACTCGGCGATCAGCGCCAACTCCTTCTCGACCTGCGTCGCCACCGCTTCTGGCACGCCATCGGGATAACGGACACGCGCGCCCTCCCAGGTGAGGCAGGCCAGCGTCTGGCTTGCCGTCATGCCGGGCTGCACGGTCTCCAGCGGGTAGCGGTACTTGATCTCGTTCAGGCTGAAGGTGCAGCGCGCCGCCACCTGCAGCGTGGCCGCCAGCAGCGCGGGTGGGTACAGGCCCGCCAGCCGGCTGCGCGGGCGCAGGCGCTTTTCGGCATGCGGCTGCAGCGCGAAGCCGCACGCGGCCACGCTGCGGCCCAGGCGCACGGCGGTCAGTACGTCCTGCAGCGGCTTGGCCGCGCGCGAGTGCATGTGCACGTCACCCGCGGCCACCAACGGCAGGCCCAGCTGCGCGCCGGCCTGCGTGAGCGTGCGCAGCCACAGACCGTCGTCCGGTGCGGTGTGCAGCTCTACCGCCAGCCAGCAGTTAGAGCCAAATAGGCCTCTAACGCTTTCTAGACAAGCGCTGACAGCTATTAAATCAGAAGCATCCACAAACGCCTCACGACGGAGCGCCAGCAGCACCTCGCAGCCCTGCAGCAGCGCCCAGGGCGACTGAGCATCCACGCGGTAGCCGCCCTTGCCGGCACGCTGGCGCGCGGCGGTGATGAACTCGCACAGGTCGCCCCAGCCCTGCACGTCGCGCGCCAGCGCCACGATGCGCACGTCGCCCCAGCAGAACTCGCTGCCCACGATGAGCGGCAGTCCCAGCGCCTGCGCCGCGCCATGGGCGCGCACCACGCCGGCGACGGAGCATTCGTCGGTCAGCGCCAGGGCGCTGTAGCCCAGTTTGTGCGCGCGCTGCACCAGTTCCTGTGGATGCGAGGCGCCGCGCTGAAAGCTGAAGTTGCTCAGCGCGTGCAGCTCTGCGTAGGCGGGCAGCATCATCCGTACACCCCCTGCAAGAACCAGCCGCCCGTCGCCCGGTCGCGGAAGACCCAGACGGTGCCCGCCGCCGGGTTGTGGGCAACGAAATAGTCGCGCCGCACCAGGGCCGAGCCACCATCCTGCGCGCCATTGTGTGCACTGACCTGCACATCGCTCTCGTCGTCGTTCAGGTCCGCTGCGGCCTCCCACCAGCCGGTTTCCACGCGCTGCGGCCCGTCCAGCAAGCGCAGCGGCTGGCCGTGCAGGCAAGGCCGGCTGCCGCGCAGGGCCAGCGGCCGCGCAGGCCGCACGAGCCAGGGCGGAAGCAAGGGCGCGAGGGTGCAGTCCTGTGCGGGCGCCGGCGGCGCGGCGCGGGCCGCCAAGGCCGGTTGCCACTGTTGCATGCATTCGGGACGGTGGTCTGCCTGGGACCGCGGCACCCGCAGGCTGTCCGCGCCCAGGCGGGCCGAGAGGCGCTCGACGAACTGGTGCCAGGGCTCGCCCTGCCCCGCCCCCGCGTCGCCTGGCTGGGGCGGCAGCAGGTCCGCGCTGGCCTGTGGCATGGGCGCGGTTTGCAGGCTGCGCAGCGCCAGCCGGCTCACGGGCGCGGCCAGGCGCTGGTGCGCCAGGCGCTCGGCCAGCAGGCGGCGCAGGTGCGCCATGCCCTGCAGCGGTTCGGCCGTGCGCAGCGTGAGGCTCTGCCAGGGGGGCAGGTCCACGCCGTCGATACGGCGCAGGTCATGGCGCCAGGCCAGCTCCAGCGCCTGCACGCCCTGGTGGCGCGCGCGCAGCCAGCCCTGCAGTGCATCCAGCAAGCGCTGGCCGGCCCACAGCAGCGCGGGGGCCGATTCGGCCAGCGCGGGCAGTTCCAGCTCCAGCGCGAACTGCTCGGGCAGCGTGATCCAGTCCAGGCCATGCGGTGCGTCGCCCCAGGCACGGTCCAGCGCCGCCAGGGGTTCGGCGCCGAAGCGCCGCGCCACCCCGGCGCGCGGCAGCGCACGCACGGCGCCCCAGGTGCGGCAGCCCAGCTGCTGCAGCGCCTGGGCATGCGGGCGCAGCGCCGAGAGGGTGGCAACCGGCAGATCGTGCGGCAGCCGCCGTGGCACGGGCCGGCCCTGGCGCTGCAGGCGCAGCAGGGCCAGGGCCTGCAGCGCCGTGGGCGCACTGGCCCAGAGAGGTCCGCCCTCCAGGGTTTCGGGCCCGGGGGGTGCGTGGTCACGCAGCAGGCTTTGCAGAGCGGCGCGCCCGCCCCACAGGCGTTCGGTACCGCTCACCTCCAGCAGCAGCGCCTCGTCCACAAGGGCCACGCGCGGCGTGAAGCGCAGCGCCCACCAGCCCTGCGCGACAGGCGGCAGGCCGATCACGGGCCCGGTGGCAGGCCCGGTCGTGGCCTCAATGGGTGGCAAGTGCCAGGCAAGCCAATGCATCCTCCACCTCCTGCGGTGTGTGGCCCCCCATGCCCCAGGCGGCCGCCTGCACCTGGCGGCGCCATTGGGCCTGTGCCTGCAGCGCCGCGGCCAGTACCGGCGTGCGTGCGGGCAGTGCCACGGGCTGCGCCAGCGGCGGGCCGCGCCGCTTGACGACATGGACGTGCAGCTCCTCGCCCTGCGGTTGCAGCCACAGGCGCAGC
The DNA here is from genome assembly GCF_056730635.1 of Diaphorobacter sp. B2A2W2. Classification (NCBI taxonomy): domain Bacteria; kingdom Pseudomonadati; phylum Pseudomonadota; class Betaproteobacteria; order Burkholderiales; family Comamonadaceae; genus Diaphorobacter; species Diaphorobacter sp. B2A2W2. Next base: position 188,664 of record NZ_JBWZOR010000001.1, on the reverse strand, counting down.
GGCGCGGGCGATGCCTGCGCGCGCGAGCGCTCGGGACGCATCACCCACAGCAGCTGGCGGTGCTGCGCGGCCGCCAGCTGCAGCCGCCGCAGCACGGCGGCAGGCACCTGCGGCAGCCAGGCCAGCACGGCGCGCACGTCGCGGCAACGCAGCGCCTGCTCGCAAGCCCAGGCCGCGGCCATGTCCGCACGCGGGCTGGGCGGGTGAATGCAGCACAGCCGGTCGGCGGTAAGCCCCACGGGTTGCAGCGCCGGCAGGAAGGGCTCCAGCGGCGGCGTGACCAGTACCGCGTGTCCCGGGCCTTGCGCCAGGTGCGCGGCCAGGGCCGGCATCACCAGGGTCCACTCGGGATGGGCCTGGGGAGGCAGCAGCAACTCGCTCATGCACCCCAACGGCCACCCCCCACCGGGCAGTTGCGCATCCAGCGGCGCATGGCCCGTGGCCAGCGCCGGCTGCGGCGCGTGCGCCCAGGCATCGCCCTGCCAGACGCCGGGCAGCGCGTTCAGGGAAGAGGAAAGAAAAGCCGCCATGCGAACCGCCGATGAATACTGTTCAAATATACAGTAATCATCGGCGGTTGGCGGCTCCAACCCGGCCGGCGTCAGGGCCTAGCGTCTGATCCGGCGGTGCGTCAGGGAGCGAATCTCAGCGCTGCGCCAAGCGCACCGCGCAGGCATCGCGCCACTGCACGACCGCCTGGTCGCCCGCCTGCGGGCTGTGCTCCAGCGTGAGCCAGCGGCTGTGGGTGGCATCCACGATGCCCTGCAGTTGCCACAGGGCTTCCCGCCCCAGCAGAGCCAGTTCGGCCAGGCCTTGTTCATCGCCCTGCAGGTATTGCAGGGCTTCGGCCTGCTGCTGGGGATGGGAGCCGGCCTCGAACAGGGTTTTTTGCAGCGCGGAAAGCCGCTGCTCCACGAAAGCGCAGGCCTCGGATTCCGCCGCCTCTGGCGACAGCCCGGCGCGGCGGGTGTCCCAGTCGCCGAAGGCCGTGGACAGCTGTTCAATGAGCCGCTCCACATCTGCCGGCGTGACCTGTACATCGGTCTGCACGGCGCGTATCTGCAGCACGGGCAGCAGACAGGCGATGAGCGCTGCGGGGAACTTGCGGTGGTTCAGGCGCAGCGTGAGCGACAGGCGCTGGGCCGCGGCCTCGTTGGCGTATTTCTCGAAGAAGGCGGCCACCACCTCGGCCACCATCAGGATCTGCCCCATGAGCGAGATCTGGTCCCCCTGCAGGCCGCGCGGATAACCGCTGCCATCCATGCATTCATGGTGTTCCAGCACGGCCTGCTCCACCACGCGCGGGAACATGTTCTGCCCCCGGATGATCAACATGGCCGTGATGGGGTGCGCCATGAGCTGCTGGCGCCCGACGGCCGTCATCTTGTTGGCCGGGTCGTGCCAGACGGGGTCCATGTGCAGCACGCCGATGTCGTGCAGCAGCGCCGCCGTCGCCAGAGGCACGCATTCGCGGTCGCTCCAGCCGCTCTTGATGCCCAGGTACACGGCCGCCAGCATCATGCGCACGCTGTGCTCGAACAGCGCCGGATGCTGCTCGCGCATGACGGTGAGCTTGAAGGCCAGGGACGGCGGCAGCAGCAAGGCGCGCACGGGTGCAAGCAGCTTCTCGGCGGTCATGCCATCCAGCGTGTGCACCAGCAGATAGGCCAGCGTGTCGTGCTCGCACTGCGACGCGGCCAGCTGCACGATGGACTGCACGCTGACCATGTCGTCCATGGCCAGATGCTCGTCGATGCTGCCGCGCAGCTTGTGCTTGACCAAGCGGTCGTAGAGCCGGCTGTCCACGCGCGCGCCCTTGTCCACCAGCTTGATGCCCCGATCGGTGTAGAGCGCTTCCTGCGTGACCACGGTGCGGCGATCGGCCATGTCGGTGATGGCACGCAGGTAATGGCTGTCTCCGTCGGCAAAAGCCGCCGGGCTGAGGTCGGGTGCGTTCATGCGCAGACGAAATGTTAAAAAATGTCACGCGCACTATACGGTGCTTTGCCTTGCGCAAAAAGACAAAAAAGCCGGGTGATCCCACCCGGCCCGTAGTTTTGGCCCCGCGCCCCCGCCGTGCATGCGCATGGCGGCCTGGCGGGTGCCTGTCCTCAGCGCAGCAGCGGCACGCCGGTCTTGGACTGGATGTCCTCGAAGCTCACGTCCGGCGCCAACTCCACCAGTTTCAGGCCTTCGGGGGTGACGTCCATCACGCCCAGGTCGGTGATGATGCGGTCCACCACGCCCACGCCCGTCAGCGGCAGCGTGCAGGCCGGCAGGATCTTCAGGTCGGTGGTGCCGTCCTTCTTGCGCGCCACATGCTCCATGAGCACGATCACGCGCTTGACACCGGCCACCAGGTCCATGGCGCCGCCCATGCCCTTGACCATCTTGCCGGGGATCATCCAGTTGGCCAGGTCGCCCTTCTCGCTGACCTGCATGGCGCCCAGGATGGACAGGTTGATCTTGCCGCCGCGGATCATCGCGAACGACTGGTCCGAACTGAAGATGGACGAACCGGGGATGGTGGTGACGGTCTGCTTGCCGGCGTTGATGAGGTCGGCATCCACCTTGTCCTCGGTGGGAAAGGCACCGATGCCCAGCATGCCGTTCTCCGACTGCAGCCACACCTCTTTGTCCCCGGTGAAATTGGCCACCAGCGTGGGAATGCCTATCCCTAAGTTGACGTAGAAGCCGTCTTCGAGTTCTTGCGCGGCGCGGGCCGCCATCTGATCTTGGGTCCACGGCATGGTTCAGGCTCCTGCTTTCTCGGTGATGGTGCGCTTCTCGATGCGCTTCTCGGGGTTCGGGTTGTGCACGATGCGGTGCACGTAGATGCCGGGCAGGTGGATCTGGTCGGGGTCCAGCGCGCCGGTCTCTACCACCTCCTCCACCTCGACGATGCACAGCTTGCCCGCCATGGCGGCGGCCGGGTTGAAGTTGCGTGCCGTCAGGCGGAACTGCAGATTGCCCGACTTGTCGGCCCGCTGCGCCTTGACCAGCGAAACCTGCGGCACCAGCGAGCGTTCCATCACGTAGGTCTCGCCGTCGAACTCGCGCAGCTCCTTGCCCTCGGCCACGATGGTGCCCACGCCGGTTTTGGTGAAGAAGGCCGGGATGCCCGCGCCGCCGGCACGCAGCTTTTCGGCCAGCGTGCCCTGCGGGGTGAACTCCAGCTCCAGCTCGCCCGCGAGGTACTGGCGCTCGAATTCCTTGTTCTCGCCCACGTAGGAGCTGATCATCTTCTTGATCTGGCGCGTCTCCAGCAGCTTGCCCAGGCCGAAGCCGTCAACGCCCGCGTTGTTGGAAATCACCGTGAGGTCCTTCACGCCGCTGGCCTGCAGCGCATTGATCAAGGCCTCTGGAATGCCGCACAGGCCGAAACCGCCAACGGCCATCAGCTGGCCATCGGCCACGACGCCCTTGAGCGCTTCGGCCGCCGAGGGGTAAAGCTTGTTCACTACAGTCTCCTGGTTTGCTGGGTGGATACGCTACGATACTACGTAGTTTTTTAAGTAGTTTTCCCTAAAGACTTGCACCACTATGAATGTTGCCGACTACCGCTTGGCCTTCGAGATGGCACCCGTGGGCCTGGTGATTTCGCGCAACCGCACCATGGTGGATTGCAACCGACATGTGTGCGAGATGTTCGGCGCCTCGCGCGAACTGCTCATCGGCCAGTCGTTCCAGATCCTCTACCCCAGCCCGGACGAATATGAGCGGCTGGGCGCACGCATGGCGCCCATCCTGAACGCACGCGGCCACTATGCCGACAACCGCATCATGAAGCGCGCCAACGGCGAAACCTTCTGGTGCCACGTGTCCGGTCGCGCGCTGGATCGCAACGATCCGCACGCCTCGGGCATCTGGAGCTTCGAGGACCTGAGCGCGCAGCGCCCCGTGCGCGCCGAGCTGACGGCGCGCGAACGCGAGGTGGCCGCGCGGCTGCTGGACGGCATGACCTCCAAGGAGATCGGCCGCGCGCTGGACATCAGCCACCGCACGGTGGAAATCTACCGCGCGCGGCTCATGCGCAAGTACGGCGCGTCTACGGCCGCGGACCTGGTGCAGAAGCTGTTGGCGGGATAAGTCATCAAAAAAGTGAGCTGTTGGCGCTTGCCCTTCAAGCAGTTCAAGGCATTTACTGCCTGAAATCTAATCGCAGCAAGTGCTGCCAGCTATGGTTTTTGAAGCCGCCGTCGCGCCGCTCAGTGCAGTTTGAGCCGCCCCGACACGCGTTGCTGCAGCAGCCGCGCCAGCGCCAGCACCGCCGTCTTGCCCAGGCCCAGGATGGCGCGGTGGTGCATCAGGTGCAGCGACATGTACATCCACTTGGCGATCAGCCCTTCCACGAAGAAGTTGCGCCCCGCCAGGCCGCCCATCAGGTTGCCCACGCCCTTGTTCTCACCCAGCGAGACGAGTGAGCCGAAGTCGCGATAGACGAAGGGCTCCGCCACCTCGCGCTCGCGCAGCAGCGCCAGCAGCACGCGCGCCAGGTAGTCGGCCTGCTGGTGCGCGGCCTGCGCGCGTGCCGGCACCATGCGCCCGCCCTCCCACACGCAGGCCGCGCAGTCGCCCAGGGCCAGCACGTCAGGGGCCGAGGTGCGCAGCCGCTCGTCCACCACGAACTGGTTGAGCCGGTTCACTTCCAGGCCCAGCGCGGCGTTGGCGTCCGCGGCCTTGATGCCCGCGGCCCAGACCATCATCTCGGCCGCGATCTCTCCGGCCGAGGTGACCAGCACGCCCGGGCGCAGCTCCAGCACGCGCGTGCCCGTCATCACCCGCACCTGCTTGCGGCGCAGGGCCACGGCGGCCTGGGCAGAGATGCGCTCGGGCAGGCCGCCCAGAATGCGGTCGCCCGCCTCCACCAGCGTCACGTCCAGCCGAAAACGCTGGCTGCTGCCCAGGCTCTCCAGCAGCTCGGCATGGGCTTCGAGCAACTCGGCGGACAGCTCCACACCCGTGGCGCCCGCGCCCACGATGGCGATGGACAGCGCGCGCTTGTCCGTGAACGATGCCCGCGCGCAGGCGCTCAGCCAGTCGGCATGAAAGCGCTGCGCATCGCGCACGTTTTCCAGCAGATAGGCGTGTTCGATGCCCGGCGTGCCGAAAGCGTTGGAGCCGCTGCCCAGCGCCAGCACCAGGCGCGTGAAGCTCAGCGTGCGCGCGGGCACCACCTCCTCGCCATGTGCATTGCGCTGAGGGGCCAGGGCGATGGTCTTGCGCGCGGCGTCCAGCCCGGCCAGTTCGCCCATGGTGAAGCTGAAATGGTTGCGCCGCGCGAGCACGGGGTACGACAGACCCTCCTGATGGGCGTCCAGCGTCCCGGCCGCGACTTCGTGCAGCGTGGGCTTCCAGATGTGGAACGCAAAGCGGTCCACCAGCAGCACCCGCTCACGCCCCTGTCGCGGCCCCAGCGCGCGCCCCAGGCGTGCAGCCAGTTCCAGGCCGCCGGCCCCACCCCCCACGATCACGATGTCGTAATGCATGTCAAACCTTCTTCCAGGTTACCGCTCTACAGTGTAGGCAAGCCTGCGTCTATTGCCGCGTTGCGGAAATTCAATGGGTTTGCGCTTGCCGTTTAAATAGATAGAAACAATAATTCTCAAAAACAAATAGTTCACATCTATTTAACCCGCAGCAGTCCAGAAAGGAGCTCTCCCATGACCCATCGCCTCACTACCGCCGCCGGCGCACCCGTGGCCAATAACCAGGATTCGCTGACCGCGGGCCCGCGCGGCCCCATGCTCCTGCAAGACCTGTGGCACCTGGAAAAGCTCGCCCACTTCCACCGCGAGGTGATCCCCGAGCGGCGCATGCACGCCAAGGGCTCGGGCGCCTTCGGCACTTTCACGGTGACCGGCGACATCACCCGCTACACCCGCGCCAAGGTGTTCTCGTCGATCGGCAAGCAGACCGAGTTGTTCGCGCGCTTTTCCACGGTGGCTGGCGAGCGCGGCGCAGCCGACGCCGAGCGTGACATCCGCGGCTTCGCCGTGAAGATGTACACCGAGGAAGGCAACTGGGATCTGGTGGGCAACAACACACCGGTGTTCTTCTTCCGCGACCCGCTCAAGTTTCCCGACCTGAACAAGGCCGTCAAGCGCGACCCCTACACCAACATGCGCAGCGCCGAGAGCAACTGGGACTTCTGGACCGGCCTGCCCGAGGCGCTGCACCAGATCACTATCGTGATGAGCGACCGCGGCATTCCGCGCGGCTACCGCCACATGCACGGTTTTGGCTCGCACACCTACAGCCTCATCAACCAGGCCGGCGAGCGCCACTACGTGAAGTTCCACTGGGTCTGCCAGCAGGGCATCGAGAACCTGTCCGACCAGGAGGCCGCCGCCGTGGTCGCCCATGACCGCGAGAGCAGCCAGCGCGACCTGCTGCAAGCCATCGACCGCGGCGACTTTCCGAAGTGGAAGCTGTGCGTGCAGATCATGACCGAGGAAGAGGCGCAGACCTACCGCTTCCACCCCTTCGACCTGACCAAAGTGTGGAGCAAGAAGGACTTCCCGCTGATCGAGGTCGGCGTGATGGAGCTCAACCGCAACCCCGACAACTACTACGCCGACGTGGAGCAGGCCTCGTTCGCGCCCAGCAACCTGGTGCCCGGCATCGGCCCGTCGCCCGACCGCATGCTGCAGTCGCGCCTGTTCTCGTACGCCGACGCGGCACGCTACCGCCTGGGTGTGAACCACCACCAGATCCCGGTGAACGCCGCGCGCTGCCCGGTCAACATCTACCACCGCGACGGCGCCATGCGCGTGGACGGCAATGCCGGCCGCACCATTGCGTACGAACCCAACACCCAGGGTGCGTGGCAGGAGCAGCCCGCGTACGCCGAACCGGTGGAAAAGCTCTACGGTGACGCCAGCCGCTGGAACTACCGCGAGGACGACGATGACTACTTCACCCAGCCCGGCGACCTGTTCCGCCTGATGACGCCGGAGAAGCAGCGCCTGCTGTGCGAAAACACCGCGCGCAACATCAACGGCGTGTCGCAGCACATCATTGACCGCCACATCGCGCACTGCACTCAGGCCGACCCGGCCTACGGCGCCGGCGTGAAGGCTGCCCTCGAAGCCGTGCGCGCCGGCACGCTGTAATAAGCACCGCCGCCCTGCCCAGGTCCGCACCCGGGCCAAGCATCAAAATACCGCCCAGCCCTTACCCGACAAGCGCTGGGCGCTTCTGTTTTTGACAAGCCCGATGCCCTCCTGCACCCACCTGGCCCGCCGGCCCGTATGCCCCCGCTGCCAGCGCCCCGCCGCAGCCTGCATCTGCGCCGCCGTGCGGCCCGTGGCGCACCAAGTGCAGGTACTGATCCTCATGCACCCGCTGGAGCGGCACCAGGCCAAGGGCACGGCACGGCTGCTGCACCTGTGCCTGCCGGGCAGCCGCATCGTGGTGGGCGAGGCGTTCGATGCCGCCGCGCTGGCGCAGGAAATCAACGCCCCCTGGGTTGATGGCGACCGGCAGGCACCGCGCCGCGCAGTGCTGTTGTACCCGCCCACGCCGCTCGACCCGCAGCACCCCATGCTGCCCGCGCCGCCGCTGTCGACCGACTGGCTGGCAGTGCCCGAACGGCTGCGCCTGGTGGTGCTGGACGGTACCTGGCGCAAGAGCCGCAGGATGCTGTGGGCCAACCCTGCGTTGCAGGCCCTGCCGCGCCTGGCCCTGCAGCAGGTACCGCCCACGCGTTACGCCGTGCGCAAGGCGCACGCGCCCCACCAGCTCAGCACGCTGGAGGCCACGCAGTGCGCACTGCAGCAACTGGAACCCGCCAACCCGCACATCGCCGCGCTGGGTCAGGCCATGGACGCATTGATGGCGCTGCTGTGCTCGCGCGATGGCGCGGCACGCTCGGCTATGCTCGGACCAGACCTTTCATAAAAAATCGGAGACACCCATGGCCGAACGCTATCCCTTCCCCGACCTGAACACATTGCCCGAGGACATCCGCGCCCGCATCCTGGAGGTGCAGGAAAAGGCCGGGTTCATCCCCAACGTGTTCCTGGCGTTCGCCCGCCGCCCGGCCGAATGGCGCGCGTTCTTCGCCTACCACGATGCGCTGATGCTGAAGGAAGAAGGCAGCCTCACCAAGGGCGAGCGCGAGATGATCGTCACCACCACCAGCGCCGCCAACCAGTGCCTGTACTGCGTGGTGGCACACGGGGCCATCCTGCGCATCTACGAGAAGAAGCCGCTGGTGGCCGACCAGGTAGCGGTGAACCACCGCAAGGCCGACATTCCGCCGCGCCAGAAGGCCATGCTCGACTTCGCCATGAAGGTCTGCCAGCGCGCGCACGAGATCGAGGACGCCGACTTCGAGGCGCTGTACCCCCACGGCTTTGACGATGAGGACATCTGGGACATCGCGGCCATCACCGCGTTCTTCGGCCTGTCCAACCGCATGGCCAGCTTTGCCGGCATGCAGCCCAATCCCGAGTTCTACCTGATGGGCCGCCTGCCGCGCGAGAAGAAGGCCTGAGCGCCAAGGCGCTCTTAAAACAATAGCTGCTCGCGCTTGATAGATAAGCGCTGGCGGCTGTTTCTATTTGGATGCCAACACGGCGCTCCGGCAGCCGCTGAAGGCATCCAGCGGGCGCTGGTAGGAAGGCGACTGCACGTCCAGCAGGCCCAGCACGGTGTGGTAGAGGTTGTCGTGCGTCAACGGCGCATCGCCGCTGGCGCGCAGGCAGTCGGCCGCTAACCCGTCACGGCGCATGAAGGAGGTGTCCATCCACGCCACCATGGGCACGTGCTTTTGCATGTCGGGCGCCACGCCGTAGGGCATACCGTGCAGGAACAACCCGTACTCGCCCAGCGACTCGCCATGGTCGCTCAGGTACAGCAGGGCCGTGTCGTACTTGGCGCTCTGGCCACGCAGCCAGTCGATGGCCTTGCCCAGGAAGGCGTCCGTTGCGGCGATGGAGTTGTCGTAGGCGTTCACCAGTTCACCGTGGGCGCAGTCGGCCAGCACTTCCGTGCGGCATTCGGGCATGAAGCGCTTGCCTGCATCGGCCGAGCGCTTGTAGTAGGCCGGCCCATGGCTGCCCATCTGGTGCAGCACCAGCAGCACGCCGCGCTCGCGCTGCGCCGCAGGCAAGGCGGCCAGGCGCGCATCCAGGTTGTGCAGCATGGCCTCGTCGCGGCATTCGCCGCCATCGCACAACTGCTTGCGCGCATCGGCATCCAGGCCTTCGGCGGCCGATGCGTGCGGCACGCGGTCGCACACGCCCTTGCAGCCGGACTGGTTGTCCAGCCACAGCACGCCCATACCCGCGGCTTGCGCCACGTCCAGCAGGTTCTCGTAGTCGTTGTCACGCGACTCGAATGCACTCTTGCCCAGTGGCGAGAACATGCAAGGCAGCGACGCCAGCGTGCTGGTGCCGCACGAGCGCACTTCACGCCAGCTCATCACGTTGCGTTTGGTCAGTTCCGGCGTGGTGTCGCGGCCATAGCCGTTGATGCCGAAATGGTCCGCACGCGCCGTCTCGCCCACCACCAGCACGAACAGCGTGGGCCGCGCCCCGGCCGCATAGCTGGCGCCCAGCGCGGCGCCCTGGGTCATCGGCACCAGCGTGTGGCTGCGCGCGAACACCGGTCGCAGGGCCGACACGGAGGTGGAGTACAGACTGGCCAAGGGGTTCATCAGGTAGCGCAGGTGCGGGTGGTTGCGCATCAGCGGCGCCAAGTCCCGCGACATGGCCGCCACCGTGCCGGCGGCCAGGCCCAGCGCCAGCACCAGCAGCGCCAGGTTGCGGCCCACCTGGCGCAGCGGCCGCATGGCGGGAATACGCACACGCAGCAACCACCAGGAGGGAAGCGCCGCGACGGCCAGCACCGCAGCCAGCATGCGCAGGCTCAGCAGATCGGCCACCTCGCGCGCATCCGTCTGCAGCACGTTGGCGGCCATGCTGGGGTCCATGACGACGCTGTAGGTCAGCATGTAGTACTGCGACAGCGCGGCCACCATGACCACCAGCCACCACAGCAGCTTCATGCCGCGCGTCCAGGCGGTGAACGCCAGAATGGCCACCGTGCCGCACGCCGTCAGCACGGCCAAGGCAGCCGCTGAACGCAGGTACAGGCTGGGCGCGCCGCCAATGCGCGTGATTTGCAGCCACAGCGGCCAGTTGGCCGCCAGTACCAGGTACAGCGACAGGCGCACCACGACCTGCTGCGCCGACAGCGGGGTGGTCATCCAGCCATCCAGCCGGCGCAACGCACCACGCAAGAGGCCTTCGTCGGCAGGGCTGGAAGATGACACAAGCGGCACGGAGGCCGAGGAGGGAGAGGCAATGGAGGCGCGCGAAGACATGCCGCCATCGTGGAACCTGCCACTGAAGCCAAGCTGAAGACGCCGCTCAGGCTTCGTTCAGCTTTGTATCTGCCGCTACTCCCAGGCGCACGTGCAGCTGCGCCAGACTTTCCCACGCAAGGCCCACGGTCCAGCAGGACCAGGCGGACCACAGAGTGTGGCTCATGAAATGTGCACCGCGCATCTGCTGGGCCCAGCCCAGTGCCAGCCCAGCCATCAGAGCGCCCGGCAGCCAGAGGCGCGCCACGTTCGGCGCCGCGCGGCGCAGTACGAACCAGCCCGCTACAAAGCCAAACGCGGCCGAGGCATGCCCTGCAGGGAAGCAGTGCCCCGGCCCCAGGTCGCGCACGCCCCACACCCAGTGCGAGATGTACAGCGCCACCCCGCCGAACTCGGCCAGATCCCAGGGACAGCTGGTGGTGTTCAGGCGCTTGAACACCGAAACCGCCAGCATCGCCCCGATGACGGACAGCACCAGTTGCGCGCGCTGCGCCGGCGCCATGACGCGCAGGAATCCCCAGGGCCGCCACACCCCCATCGCCAGTGCGGCCAGCAGCGCGCCGCTGGCATAGCGCGGACCCTCATGCGTCAGCAGGGCAAAGGTGCGGTGGTCACGCCAGGCAAAGCCCTGCGCCCCCCCAAACAGGCGGGCCAATGGCAGATCCAGGCCCGAAGCGTCCCACAAGACGAGCAACAGGAAAAGCAACAACGTCACCGCATACAGGCGGCGTAAATTCCAGAAGGGCATGGCAAGGAATGGCGACACAACACCGCCATGGGCAGAAAACGGCACCCCGCCAGGCTACGCCCGCGGCCTGAATGCACCATGAACACCAGACCGCCCGCACAGCGCCCTACACTTTCGGCCTCACCCACCTTAGAGAAATCTGCATGCGCGTGCTGCTGGTAGAAGACGACGAAGCCCTATCCGAGGCCGTGTGCGGCTATCTGCGCGCCAAGGCCTTCGTGGTCGATGCCGTTCCCAGCCTGGCGCAGGCCGGCGCCGCCCTGCGCGCGGCCCAGTACGCCGCGGTACTGCTGGACCTGCACCTGGCCGATGGGGATGGCCTGAGCCTGCTGCCGCAGATCCGTGCCCTCAAGGACCGGCCCATCGTCATCGTGCTGACGGCGCGCGACCAGGTCAGCGACCGCATCGCCGGCCTGGACGCGGGAGCGGACGACTACCTCGTCAAGCCCTACGACCCCGGTGAACTGCTGGCCCGCCTGCGCGCGGTGGAACGCCGCCGCAACGCCGCCTATGTACCGGTATTGGCGCTGGGCGACCTGCAGATTGACCTGTCGCGCGAGCAGGTGCGTCGCGCCGGGGTGCCGATCGCGCTCACGCAGAAGGAATGGGCGCTGCTGCGCGTGATGGCAACCCGCCCCGAGCGCATCCACACGCGCGAAAGCCTGCAGGACGCGCTGTATGGCTTTGACGACGAGGCCGACAGCAACACGCTGGAGGTGTTCATCAGCCGGCTGCGGCGCAAGCTGGGGCGCGAACACATCGAGACCCTGCGCGGGTTGGGCTACCGCCTCGTGCACCGTCCTGACGAAGGCGCAACGGCATGAGGACACACCTGCGCGGGCCATTGCGCACGCAGACCCTTGCGGGGCGACTGACGCGCAGCCTGATCCTCTGGGTGGGCGGGGTGTGGCTGCTGTGCGTGCTGGGCGTGGTGTGGTACACGGACCGCGAGATCAGTTACAACTTCGACAGCGAATTGGTCGAGGTCTCACACCGTTTCTTCGATATTGCCCTGGACCACCTGGACGCGGCCGGCCCGCGCGACGCGACCGAGGGGCCGCTGGTCCTGCCCTCTCCGGGATCGTTTGCCGATGCAGACCTCCTCTACCAGATCGTCGCGCCCGACACGCGCGTGCTGGCGCGATCGGCCGAGGCCCAGCCCGAGCAGTTCGACGTACCGCTGGCGCCGGGCTTCGAGAACACGCACGGATGGCGTGTCTACACCCTGTCGCACCCCACTCGCCCCCTCTTCATGCAGGTGGCCGACCCGCTGCACGAGCGGCGCGAGGCGGTGAACCGCACCCTGGTCGGCCTGGGCATCGTCATGGTGGCTATGCTACCCCTGCTGGCGCTGCTGCTGCGGCGCATCGCACGGCGCGAATTGCAGGTGCTGGACGCTCTCACGCACGAGATCAGCCTGCGCGACGGGCAGCAGCTCACCCCGATCGCCCTGCCCGGCCTGCCGCGTGAACTGCGCAGCGTGGAAGACCATGTAAACCGGTTGCTGGACCGCCTGTCCCGCGCGTTGGACGTGGAGCGCGCCCTGGCTGCCAACGCCGCGCACGAACTGCGCACCCCGCTCACCGCGGCCCGCCTGCGGTTACAGACCGCGCTGGAACATGGCCTGCACCGTGACGACGTGCAGGCCGCCATCGCCGCGCTGCAAACGCTGAGCCGCCGTACCGAAAAGCTGCTGCAGCTGTCGCGCGCCGAGTCCAGTGCCCCCTATACCCGGGAGCCCGTGGATCTGGCCCAACTGGCCACCACGGTGGCGCAGGAGTTTTGGCAGGATGATCGCGCCGCCGACCGGCTGGATCTGGTGACCGCTTACGAAGGGCCCGCTCCCGTAGCGCGGGGCGATTTCGACGCGCTGGCCATTGCCCTGCGCAACCTGCTGGAGAACGCACTGAGCTATGCCGGCGACAGCGCGGTGGAACTCATCGTGGGCCCCGGCTGCGCCATCGCCGTGCGCGACCACGGCCCGGGTGTGAGCAGCGACCGCCTGCAGACCCTGCAGCAGCGCCATGTGCGCCAGAGCGCGGACCGCACGGGGTATGGGCTGGGTCTGTCCATCGTCGCGACCATTGCGGCCAAGCACGATGCCCAGCTACAACTCACGTCACCCCTGGCTGGCGAGGCTGGCGGGTTCGAGGCGCGGCTGTTGCTGACGCCCAGGTAAGCCAGCCGTTGCCCTTACGCCAGCGCCAGGCCCCGGGGGCCCGGCGGGGTCTGCGGTGGGTATCCAGGATCAGGCCTGCGGTGCCGGCAACGCGACTGCCGAGGAATCAACGCGAAAGACCCCTACGGCCTGGGCCACTTGCGCCGCCTGGCCCTGCAGCGATTGCGTCGCAGCGGTGGCCTCTTCGACGAGCGCGGCATTCTGCTGCGTCGCCTGGTCCATGTGCGCCACCGCGATATTCACCTGCTCGATGCCCGAGCTCTGTTCACGGCTTGCCGCGCTGATTTCACCCACCAGCGCGCTCACCTGGTCAACGCTGCGAATGATGTCCTGGATGGATGTGCCGGCCTTCGCCACGAGTTGGTTACCCGCCTCGACGGTATCGACCGAACGTCCGATCAAGTCCTTGATCTCCTTCGCCGCTTCGGACGAACGGCCGGCCAATGAGCGCACCTCGGAGGCCACCACGGCAAACCCCCGCCCCTGCTCGCCGGCCCGTGCCGCTTCGACCGCCGCGTTGAGCGCAAGGATGTTGGTCTGGAAGGCAATGGAGTCGATCACGCCAATGATGTCCACGATCTTGCGCGACGACGCGTCGATGGCGCGCATGGTCTGCATCACATCGTCCATCACCTGGCCGCCTTGCTGGGCCTGCTCTGCCGCCGTGCGCGCCAGCTGGTTGGCTTGATGGGCGTTGTCGGCGTTCTGACGCACCGTCGACGTCAGCTCTTCCAGGGAAGCTGCCGTTTCCTCCAGCGAACTGGCTTGCTGTTCCGTGCGCCGGGACAGGTCCAGGTTGCCTGCGGCAATCTCTGCCGACGCGCCCGCAATGCTGTCGGCGCCCTGGCGCACCTCGCCTACGATGGTACGCAAACGGTCGGTCATGGCTTGCAGCGCTTGCAACAGCTGGGCACCTTCGTCCCGGCCGCTGGAGTGCACGGCATGCGTGAGGTCACCTGCGGCGACCACCTGCGTTGCTTGGACAGCGCGGGCCAACGGCGCAGTGATGCTGTGGGTAAGGATCCAGGCCACACCGATGCCCGCCACCAGGACCACCAGCCCGATGCCGCCCATCAGCCAGGAGCTTGCGGTAGCGCTGCTGTCGATGTCTTGCCCGGTGCGATCGATACTGGCCCGCTGGAAGTCGCGCAGCGCCGCCAGGCTTTCCAGATAGCCACGGGAGGCAGGAACGAACTGGCGCTCGAACAAGGTGGTCACCTGCTCTGCCTGCCCACCCTTCTTGGCGGCGATGATGGCGTCACGGGCCTGGATGTATGCCTGACGGTGTCCGCTGAGAGTGTCAAAGAGGGCTTGCTCTTCGCTGCCGGAAATGAGCTTGACGAACTGGGCCTGCCGTTCGTTGGTTTCCTTGCTCGACGCGGCGTTCTCTGCAGCGAACAACTCCGTCAGCGAGTCGTCGCTGCTGCGCGCGACCGCAGTGGCACGCTGGATGCTGGCGCGAATCACTCCGTACCAGTCGGTCACCAGCCGTTCCTTCTGGAGCGGCACAGAAAGGATTTGCCGCGTGCTCCCGGCCACCCCCTGCAACTGCCACACCCCCACTGTGAGCATGAGCACCGCAAACAGGATGAGCAGGCCAAACCCAGCCGTCAGGCGGGTGCCGATACGAAAGTTTTCCATATGTCCCTCGGAACGTGAACGGCTGACTTACCGTCCGTGAAGCAAGCACGAGAAGGAAAAACCGCCAAATGTAAATAAGTGTGACTTTATTCGGAAGTGGCTGGTAACAAGCATCTCCCGCAGAATGCCCCTGCTCGAGCTAAGTGTTTACCCTAGTATCTCGTCCAATTTTCGCCAGGTTGCCACACCACAGCGCTGGCCGTCGCGGTGCCAGACTCGGGTTTGCCGTGGCCTCCACTTTCACATAACGAAAGTGCTGCCAAATTACGGAATGCGGGATTCGAAAAAGCGGGCATCGCTTGCCGTTTTTCAGTGCGCTTCCCCATAAAGCGAAGGTACCCGAACGCCCCGTTTGCGCTTGTGCACTGCACAAAATGAAGTGTCTGGACGGCATCGCGAGAAGTGAACGACCGTGCGATTCCTGTGCGACGGCCTGAATACAATCGGTCACCACACAGGGCCATCGCTCCCACAGGCCGGCACCCTGCCTTTTTCCACTATCGAAGCAGAAGAGACACCCATGACGAACGACGAAATTCTGAGCACCTACGGTCCCCGGGAAGCCATGGAATATGACGTGGTGATCGTCGGCGGCGGCCCCGGCGGGCTTGCCACCGCCATCCGCCTGAAGCAACTGGCGGCCGAGAAGGGCCAGGACGTTTCCGTCGTCGTGCTCGAAAAAGGCTCCGAGCCGGGCGCGCACATCCTGTCCGGCGCCATCATGGACCCGAAGGCATTGACCGAACTGATCCCCGACTGGAAGGCCAAGGGCGCGCCGCTGAACCAGCCCGTGACCGACGACGCCATGGTGTTCCTGGGCGAGAAGTCCTCCCTGCGCACGCCCAATTTCCTGCTGCCGCAGTGCTTTCAGAACCACGGCAATTACATCGTCAGCCTGGGCAACGTGGTGCGCTGGCTGGCCGAACAGGCGGAAGGCCTGGGCGTGGAGATTTTCCCCGGCTTTGCCGCCGCTGAAGTGCTCTACAACGAAGACGGCTCCGTCAAGGGCGTGGCCACCGGCAACATGGGGGTGGGCAAGGACGGCGAGCCCACGAGCGAATTTCAGCTGGGCATGGAATTGCATGCCAAGTACACCATCTTTGCCGAGGGTGCGCGTGGTCATCTGGGCAAGCAGATCATCGCCCGCTACAAGCTGGATGCGGAGAGCGACCCCCAGACCTACGGCATCGGCATCAAGGAGTTGTGGGAGATCGACCCCCAGCGCCACCAGCCCGGCTTCGTGCTGCACACCGCCGGTTGGCCCATGGACAACAGCACCTACGGTGGCGCCTTCCTCTACCACCTGGAGGACAACAAGGTCACGCTGGGCTTCATCACCGGCCTGGACTACAGCAACCCCTACCTGAGTCCGTTCGAGGAATTTCAGCGCTGGAAGACCCACCCCAACATCCGCTGGTACCTGGAGGGCGACGAGGCCAAGGGCATCAAGCCCGCCAAGCGCCTGGGCTACGGCGCACGCGCCATCACGGCCGGCGGCCTGATGAGCCTGCCCAAGTTCGTCTTCCCAGGCGGCGCGCTGGTGGGCTGCGAGGCGGGCTTCCTGAACGTGAGCCGCATCAAGGGCAGCCATGCCGCCATCAAGACCGGCATGCTGGCCGCCGAGGCGGCATATGACGCCATTCAAAGCGGTCGCCAGCACGATGAGCTCTCTGCCTATCCCAAGGCCTTCGAGGGCAGCTGGCTCTACACCGAACTGAACAAGGCACGCAACTTCAAGGCCTGGTTCAAGAAGGGCCTGGTCACGGCCACGGTGATGAACGGCATCGAGCAGTTCGTGCTCAAGGGCCACATTCCATGGACGCTGCACCGCGACAAGCCTGACCACGCTTACCTGAAGCCCGCGGCCGAGTGCAAGCCCATCGTGTATCCCAAGCCGGACGGCAAGCTGACCTTCGACCGCCTGTCCAGCGTGTTCATCAGCAACACCAACCACGCCGAGGACCAGCCCGCGCATCTGACGCTCAAGGACGCCAGCGTGCCGGTGAATGTGAACCTGGCCAAGTACGCCGGCCCCGAGGCGCGCTACTGCCCGGCCGGCGTATATGAGTTCGTGCCGGACGAAGCCAAGGGCGGCAGCGCACAACGCCTGCAGATCAACGCCCAGAACTGCGTGCACTGCAAGACCTGCGACATCAAGGACCCGACGCAGAACATCGTCTGGGTCACGCCGGAAGGCGGCGGCGGTCCGAACTATTCGGGCATGTAACCAAGGGGTTGCTGCGCAATGCTATATTTTTAATAGCTGTTAGCGCTTGACTGAAAAGCCGTGGAGGCACTTTCCACCCAAAAGTGCCGCAGCGCCCGTTCCGTCCACGGACGGCAGGCAAACGGTAGACTCCCCACAAGGCCGCGCGTGGTTCCTGCGCCGGCCTGGTACTACAAACACAGGAAAACACCGCACGTTCAATTGGAGAGTGAACCGTTATGAAGAGTTTGTCTTGGGCGCCCCTGGGCGCTATCGCCCTGGCCGCAGCCGCCCTCGCGCCCGTGGCGCATGCGCAGCAAAAGTCCGTTGCCGTGACCGCCATCGTGGAGCACCCCGCCCTGGACTCGATCCGCGACGGCGTGAAGGCCCAGTTGCAGGCCGCCGGCTTTGAAGAGGGCAAAAACCTCAAGTGGCAATACCAGAGCGCCCAGGGCAACACGGGCACCGCCGCGCAGATCGCGCGCAAGTTCGTGGGTGACAAGCCTGACGCCATCGTCGCCATCGCCACGCCCTCTGCCCAGGCCGTAGTGGCTGCCACCAAGACCGTGCCTGTGGTGTTCTCTGCCGTGACGGATCCCGTGGCCGCCAAGCTGGTGAAGAACTGGGAACCCTCCAAGACCAACGTGACCGGCGTGTCCGACATGCTGGCGCTGGACAAGCAGATGGATCTGGTCAAGCAGGTCGTGCCCGGCGCCAAGCGCGTGGGCATGGTCTACAACCCGGGCGAGGCCAACTCCGTCGTCGTGGTCAAGGAACTCAAGCAACTGTTGCCCAAGATGGGCATGACGCTGGTGGAGGCTTCTGCCCCGCGCTCGGTGGACGTGAGCAGCGCCGCGCGCAGCCTGGTGGGCAAGGTGGACGTGATCTACACCAACACGGACAACAACGTCGTCTCGGCCTACGAGTCGCTGGTGAAGGTCGGCCAGGAGGCCAAGGTGCCGCTGGTGGCATCCGACACCGACAGCGTCAAGCGCGGCGCCATCGCCGCCCTGGGCATCAACTACCGCGACCTGGGCGAACAGACCGGCCGCATGGTGGTGCGCCTGCTCAAGGGCGAAAAGCCCGGTGACATCAAGCCTGAAGTCAGCACGAAGATGGAACTGTTCGTGAACCCAGGCGCCGCCGAGAAGCAGGGCGTGAAGCTCTCCGACGCGCTGGTGAAATCCGCCACGCAAGTGGTCCAATAAACCTTCGCGCCAAGGCCGGGCCGCCGCGGCAGCCCGGGCCACTGGCACCCCACGCAGGAGCCATGGCGCCATGGCTCCTGCTTTGTTTTCTATCCGCCACTGTCCATGTCACTCTTTTCCCTGCTGGGTGCCGTCGAGATCGGCCTGATCTTCAGCCTGGTCGCGCTGGGCGTCTTCATCTCGTTCCGGCTGCTGCGCTTTCCCGACCTGACGGTGGACGGCAGCTTCCCGCTGGGCGGCGCGGTCTGCGCCATCCTCATTTCCACCGGCCATAACCCCTACGTGGCCACGGTGGCCGCCACCGCTGCAGGGGCTGTTGCCGGTCTGGTCACGGGCTGGCTGAACGTGCGCCTGAAGATCATGGACCTGCTGGCGTCCATCCTGATGATGATCGCGCTGTATTCCATCAACCTGCGCATCATGGGCGGCCCCAACGTGCCGCTG
The DNA here is from genome assembly GCF_056730635.1 of Diaphorobacter sp. B2A2W2. NCBI lineage: Bacteria > Pseudomonadati > Pseudomonadota > Betaproteobacteria > Burkholderiales > Comamonadaceae > Diaphorobacter > Diaphorobacter sp. B2A2W2. The sequence continues at coordinate 169,905 of NZ_JBWZOR010000001.1, read as the reverse complement.
ATCAACGACGAGACGCTGTTCACCTTGCTCCAGCCGCCGGGCCTGGACGACTACTGGTCGCGCCCGATGATCCTGCTGGTGATCGTGATCGCGGCCAAGCTGTTCATGGACTGGTTCTTCGCCACCGAGCGCGGCCTGGCCATCCGAGCCACCGGCTCCAACGCGCGCATGGCCCGCGCGCAGGGCATCAACACCGGCGCCATGGTGCTGCTGGGCATGGCCGTATCCAACGCGCTGGTGGCACTGGCGGGCGCGCTGTTCGCGCAGACGCAGGGCGGCTCGGACATTTCCATGGGCATCGGCACCATCGTCATCGGCCTGGCCGCCGTGATCGTGGGCGAGAGCATCCTGCCCTCGCGCCGCCTGGTGCTGGCCACGCTGGCCGTGATCATTGGCGCCATCGTGTACCGCTTCTTCATCGCGCTGGCGCTCAACAGCGACTTCATCGGCCTGAAGGCGCAGGACCTCAACCTGGTGACTGCCGTGCTGGTCACCATCGCCCTCGTGATTCCGCAGCTCAAGCGCAAGCTGGCCGCACGCGGCCGCTGAAAGGAAGGCTCTCCCCATGCTGAGCGCACAAGACCTCTTCATCACCTTCAACCCCGGCACGCCCATCGAGACGCGCGCGCTGCGCGGCATGTCGCTGGACATCCCGGCGGGTCAGTTCGTCACCGTTATCGGCTCCAACGGGGCAGGCAAATCCACCTTCCTGAATGCCATCTCGGGCGACCTGTCGGTGGACACCGGCCGTATCGCCATCGACAACCAAGACGTGACGCGCCAGCCCGTGTGGGAGCGCGCCCGCCGCGTGGCGCGCGTGTTCCAGGACCCTATGGCCGGCACCTGCGAAGACCTCACCATCGAGGAGAACATGGCCCTGGCCCAGCAGCGCGGCACGCGTCGCGGCCTGCGCGGCGCCGTCAAGCAGTCTGAACGCGCCATGTTCCGCGAACGCCTGGCTACGCTGGGCCTGGGCCTGGAGAATCGCCTCACCGACCGCATCGGTCTGCTGTCGGGCGGTCAGCGCCAGGCCGTGAGCCTGCTCATGGCGGCATTGCAGCCCTCGCGCATCCTGCTGCTGGACGAGCACACCGCCGCGCTGGACCCACGCACGGCCGATTTCGTGCTGCAGCTCACGGCCCGCATCGTGGCCGAGAACCAGCTCACCACCATGATGGTCACGCACAGCATGCGCCAGGCGCTGGACGTAGGCCAGCGCACCGTCATGCTGCACCAGGGGCAAGTGGTGCTGGACGTCTCGGGCGACGAACGCGCGCGTATGGACGTGCCCGACCTGCTGCAGATGTTCGAGAAGGTGCGCGGCGAGAAGCTGGCCGACGACGCGCTGCTGCTCGGCTGATGCTTCTCTATTAATAGCTACTAGCGCGTTTCAGGAAAGCGCTAGAGGGCAATTTCGCTTCAAATACGGGAAGCGTGCGCCGCGCGGTAGTCACCGCTTCGCGCGGAGTTTTTTGGGCGAAAAGCCGTAGAGCCGGCGAAAGGCGGTGGAGAAATTCGCAGGGCTGCGGTAGCCCGCCAAGTCCGCCGCCTGCGCCACGGTGATGCCCTGTGCCGTGATGGCATCGGCCGCCCTGCGCAAGCGGCCTTCGCGCAAGTGTTCGAAGATGGGCTTGCCGAATGCCTGGCGGAACTGCGTTTGCAGGGTGCTGGCGTTGCAGCCCATGTGCCGCGCGATTGCGCCCATGGTGAGGGAGTCAGCGGCGCCGCTGTCGAGCCAGTCGCGCAGATGGCATGCCCGCTGGTACGCGGTTGGCCGCAATCCGGCTGCCTCGCATGCGGCGGCGGAATTGGCGGGCGCGACCCACTGCGCCAGCGCCTCGATGACCAGTTCGAGCGTCAGGCACTCCTGCTGCAGCCCGCTGAGCGGCCCGTCCTGCAACTGGCCCTCTGCCAACAACTGCTCGGCAACGTACACCGCCCTGGGCGAAGGCGCCCACGCCGTCATGGACAGGTGGGGCAGCGCGTTCAGGTGGCCCAGCCCCGCCTTGTCCAGCCATTGCGGCGTCAGCGTGAGAACCAGCATGCGCTCGCGCGACGGCGCGCGGCAGCGGTGCTCGTACGGCGCCGGCCCGCGCAGTGCCACCACGGCCGCCCGGGCCCCCCCGCCTGGGGGCACCGCCACCGGCAGGGCCAGGGGGCCGATGCGCAGCCTGCCGCCGCCCTGCAGCTTGAACACGATCTTGATCCCGCTCTTGGTCAGCGGGAAGCGGCTGGTCAAGCCACGCAGGTACGCGATGTCCGTGCGGTGCAGGAAGAACCCGGCGCGCAGTTCGGCCAGGGACAGCGTGCCGTTGAACACGGAACCGCCGACGGCCTGCTCGGGCCCGCTCAGAGCCCCACCGTGCGCCAGCCGGTCCAGCAGCAGGGCCGTAATTTCCCCCGCCTGGGGCTCGGCCTGCCGGCGATTCACGATCGAGGCAAAGGTTTTTGTCGCGGCAAACATATTCCCTGTCAGCGCAAAAGAAGAAGAACGGAGCTGTCCCGATACTACACGCCAGTTGATAACCATTCTCAATCTCAGCGGTCTCGCCACACCTACCAGGCGCTCCCTCTTCCATGTTCGTGAAACACCCTTGCCCCTACCCCTTGCTTCTGGCCCTGCCCGGCCTGTTCTCGGCCTCTCTCGCGCTGGCGCAGGAGCCCACACTCGCCACTGTCAGCGTGCAGGAAAAACTCGTGTCCGACGTGACCACCACCGTCACCAGCGAAGCTGTGCAGACCCACGCGGCGCGCAGCCTGGGTGAGATGCTGCGCGACGAGCCCGCCGTGTCGGTGGGTGGCGGTGCGGCCATCGCACAAAAACTCTACATCCGGGGCGTGGAGGATTCCATGCTCAACACCACGCTGGACGGCGCGGCGCAGAGCGGCCGGGCGTTCCACCACCAGTCCCGCCTGCTGATCGACCCGGAACTCATCCACAGCGTGGAGATTGACCGCGGAGCCACACCCGCGAGTGCCGGGCCGGGGGCCCTGGCAGGCTCCATCCGCATGACCACCAAGGATGGCCGGCAGCTTCTGCGCGACGGCCAGACCTTTGGCGCCAGCGTGCGCGGCGGCGTGGCATCCAACGACGGGCACCGCTGGGGCGCGGCGCTGTACGGCCTGGCGGGCGAGAGCGTGGACTTTCTGGTGTCCGCCAACCGTGACGACAACGATGATTACCAGGCGGGCGACGGCATCCGGCAGACGCACAGCGGCTCCAAGCAAAGCAGCGGGCTGGGCAAGCTCAACTGGCGCATCGCCGCCGGCCACCGCCTCACGCTGGGCTATCAGGCCGTGCAGGACGAGGGTTCGCGCTACCTGCGCCCCAACTTCTGGCAGGGCCAGGGAAATTCGCTCATGCCCCAGAAGACCACGCGTGACACGCTCACCGTCACCTACCGCTATGACGGCACGCGCACCCTTCCGGCCATGGAGTTAGGACTGTTCTCCGACACGATGAAGGTCACGCGCATCACGACGGCCGCGCAGCCGCAGTTCAACAAGCCGCTGGGTCATCAGTTCGGCGAAGAGATCGCCTCCAGCGGGCTGAACCTGAAAGCCGCCACCCGCGTGGCGGACGCCACCGTACGCTACGGACTGAACATCCATCGCTTCGAGATGAACGCCGTCCATGCCCGCCCGCCCGCCGCATCCACCAGCAACGGGCGCGAAGAAAGCAGCGTGAAGGGACTGTTCGCCGAAGGCAGCATCCCACTGGGTGACCAGTTCCTCCTGGGGGCGGGCGCGCGCTACGACTGGTACGGCTACACCGACAACCACGCGCAGCGTATCTCCAGCCGCGGCTTGAGCCCCAACATGTCTCTGACCTGGATGGCGACCGACGCGCTGAGCGTGCGCGCGTCCGCAGGCACCGCCCTGCGCGGCGCGGGACTCAAGGAGGCGTTCTATGTGGACAACACCCGCTGGCGGAACGACCCCGGACTGCAGCCAGAAAAGGCCCGCAACGTCGAGCTGGGCGTGAACTACAACGAGGGCCCGTGGAGCGCTAAAGCCACCGTGTTCCGCCAGCAGATCCGCAACTTCATCTCCACCACCACCGGCGCAACCTGGGCCGTGGCCAACGTAGGTACGATGAAGTCCTCAGGCTACGAGGTCGGTGTGGCATGGAATCGCAGCGTGTGGCGCAGCGGTCTTGCTGTGGCCAGCGCCAAGCCCCAGCTCAACGGCTACGACCTGGGCGACGAGGCCTACGGGCTGGGCGTGTCCACCGGCCGCAGTTGGAACCTGAACCTGGGCTACCGCATCCCCACGTGGAACCTGGACCTGGAATGGTTTGGGCGCTTCGTGGAATCCAAGACCTCGACCGAATATCTGATTTCCGAAAGCCGCACCGCCACCAAGCACAAGCCCGGCTTTGGCGTGCACGACGTCTACGTCAACTGGCTGCCCTACGGCAACGACCGCTTGCGCGTGACCTTCGGCGCGCGCAACCTGCTCAACAAGTTCTACTACGACCAGGGTAGCTACGCCTACTACGTGAGTGCCGCTGGCGCCATCAGTGGCCGGGGCTTCGCCGAGCCGGGCCGCAACGTACGCCTGGACGTGACGTGGAAGTTCTGACGGCCAATCGCCGCGGGAAGCGTTAACCCGGGAACAGGGGCAGGTCCGCCTTCTTGAGCGTGCGCAACACGAAGCTCGAGCGGCTGTGGCGTATACCCTTGATCCTGTAAAGCTTCTCGCGCAGCAGGCGCTCGTAGTCGCGCGTGTCCTTGACCACCACGCGCAGCAGGTAGTCGTAGTCGCCAGAGACCAAGTGCGCCTCCACCACTTCCGGGATGCTGGCAAGCATCTCGCCGAACTTTTCCAGCGTGTTGTCCGAATGGCTGTCCAGCGTCACCTGCACCAGCACCGTGTCGCCCAGGTCCAGCGCCTGCGGGTTCAGGCGCACGGTATACCCTTCGATCACGCCCGCCTCTTCCATCTTCTTGATGCGGCCCCAGCACGGCGAGGGGCTCAGGCCGACGGCGGCGCCGATCTCTTGCAGGCTGGCGCGTGCATTGCCTTGCAGCACGGCGAGAATTTTTCTGTCCAGACGATCCATTCGCCATATTATTTATGAATTTCTAAATTCACAGAATATTTTTCCGCAAATATTGAATTTCAGAAGAAATTCAGCAAATTCATCCGCACACTGCAGCGCATACTCTGTGCATCAAGGCGCTCTTACCGGGGCGCACGACATTGACGAGACCCCGCCCGGTTACCGCTGGGCGGGGACTTGGCAAGACGGGCCAAGGCGGCCTTCTCAAGTCCCCGCGCAAACCCCTATGACCTGCGTCATGTTGCATTGCCATAATTTTTCGGCAGCACCCGCAGATTCACAGGAGACAACATGCAGCTGACCAAACTTGCGCTGGGCCTGGGCTTGGCACTGGGCATGGCCGCAACGGCCTTGGCACAAACCACAATGCGCATCAGCATCTCGACGGCGCAGAACTCCCACCAGGGCGTCGCCATCGACACGTTTGCCAAGGAGGTCGAAAAGCGCACCGGCGGGCGCTACAAGGTGCAGACCTTCTACAACGGCGCGCTGGGCGGCGAGCGCGAATCCATCGAGGCGGTGCAGTTGGGCACACAGGAGTTGGCCTTCAGCTCCACCGGTCCGGTGCCCAACTTCGTGCCCGAGACCAAGATCCTGGACGTGCCCTTCCTGTTCCGTGACAAGGCCCACGCACGCGCCGTGCTCGACGGCCCGATCGGCCAGGACCTGCTGACCAAGTTCGATGCCAAGGGCTTCAAGGCGCTGGCCTGGGCGGAGAATGGCTTTCGCCACATGACCAACAGCAAGCGCGACGTGAAGACGCCCGAGGACTTGAAGGGCCTGAAGATGCGCACCATGGAGAACCCGGTGCACATCGCCGCGTACAAGGGTTTCGGCATCATCACCACGCCCATGGCCTTCCCCGAGGTGTTCACAGCCCTGCAGCAGGGCACGGTGGACGGCCAGGAAAACCCCCTGCCCGTCATCATCTCGGCCAAGTTCGATCAGGTACAAAAACACCTCTCGCTGACGGGTCACGTGTACTCGCCCTGCCTCTTCGTGATGAACAAGGCGGTGTTCGACAAGCTCTCACCCGCGGACAAGCAGGCCTTCATCGACGCCGCCAAGGAGGGCACCAAGGCCAACCGCGCTCGCGTGGACGAGGACGACGCCAAGGGCGTGGCCGACCTGCGCGCCAAGGGCATGACGGTGATCGACGATCTGGACAAGTCCAAGTTTGTCGCCGCGCTCGCGCCCGTGAACGCGCAGTTCGAGAAAGAGTTCGGCAAGGCCAACCTCGACAAGATCCGCAACTACAAGTGACGCTCACTTTTCAGTAGCTGCTACCGCCCGTGGATCATGCGCCACGGGCGTTTTTATTCATATTTTCGTGAGTGCGCATGAAAACCTTCTTCCTCTCCTGCGAGCGCTGGAGCACCGCCGTTGCCATGTGGGGCGCCTGCGCCATGCTGGCGCTGGCCTCGGCGCTCGGCGTGTTTCAGATCCTGATGCGTTTCGTTTTCGAAGAGCCGGCCGAGTGGACCGAGGTGCTGATCCGCTTCAGCCTGATCTGGATGGTGTTTCTGGCGATTCCCATGGCATTCCGGCAGGGCGCCATGGTCAGCGTCGACGTGCTCTACCGCTGGAGCCCGCGCCCGCTGCGCCGCGTGCTGGACTGGGTGGTGTGCCTGGCAGCGCTGGCGCTCATCGCCGTGATCATCTGGTGGGGGTGGGACTACGCGCGCCGCGGCGGCGTGCAGTCGATGGCAGGGCTGGAGTCGGTGTCCATGTTCTGGGCCTATCTGGCCATGCCCGTGGGTGGGCTGTTCAGCATCCTCGGCATCGTGGGCAATCTGATCGACCCGCAGCGCCATGAACTGGAGACTGCCCAATGAGCGCCGCGCAGAGCCGCCTCAAACAAGCGAGCGGCCCCCTCGGGGGGCGGCGGGTACATGAAATGACGCGCGTGGGGGCCCTATGACCACGGTCATGATCTCCACCATGGTGCTGTGCTTCGCGCTCACCATCTCCGTGGCCGTCTCCATCGGGCTGGCCTCCATCCTGGGCATCCAGGTGGCGAACGCCAACATGCTGATTTCCGTGAAGGAGATGTTCGCCTCCATCAACAAGTTTCCGCTCGCAGCCATTCCGTTCTTCATCCTGGCGGGCAACCTCATGGAGACCGGCGGTATTTCGCGCCGGCTCGTGGAGTTTGCCAAGAGCATCGTGGGCGGCGTGCAGGGCGGCCTGCCCATGACCTGCGTGCTCACCTGCATGATCTTCGCGGCCGTCTCAGGGTCATCGGTGGCGACCACGTTCGCCATCGGCGCCATCCTGATTCCTGCGCTCATCAAGCATGGCTACCCCACTAGCTACGCGGCCGCGCTGCAAGCCACCAGTGCCGAGCTGGGTGTGATCATCCCGCCGTCCATCCCCATGATCCTGTACGGCGTGGCGGCCGAGGTGTCGATTGGCGAGCTGTTCATCGCCGGCTTCGGCCCCGGCATCCTCATCAGCGGTGCGCTGATGTTGTTCGTCTGGGTGTATTGCAAGTACAAGGGCTGGGGCAAGCATGACGGCGACGGACGCATGCCCTTCGGCCGCGCGCTGCTGCAGGCGGGCTGGGCACTGCTGATGCCAGTCATCATCCTGGGCGGCATCTACGGCGGCGTGTTCACGCCCACCGAGGCCTCTGCCGTGGCCGTGTTCTACGCGCTGGTGGTGGGCATGCTGATCTACCGCGAGATCCGCATCGCGGACCTGTTCGCCATCCTGCGCAAATCGGCCATCTCGTCGGCGGTGATCATGTTCATCATTGCCAATGCGGGCCTGTTTGCCTTCCTCATCACGCGCGCTGGCGTGCCGGACGCCATCGGCCGCTGGCTGCAGGAGGTGCTGCAGTCGCCCGCGCTGTTCCTGCTGGGCGTGAATGCCGCGCTGTTCGTGATCGGCATGTTCATCGAGACCAGCGCCGCCATCATCGTGCTGGCGCCGATCCTGGCGCCGGTGGCCCAGCACTTCGGCGTGGACCCGGTGCACTTCGGGCTGATCATGGTGGTGAACCTGGCGCTGGGCATGATCACGCCGCCCTTTGGCGTGAACCTGTTCGCGGCATGCACGGTGGCGCGCATCTCCCTGGATCGTATCGTCGCCCACCTGTTGCCGTTCGTGGGCGTGGTCCTGCTGTGCCTCCTGGTCATCACCTACGTGCCATCGCTTTCACTGGCCCTGCGTGATCTCGTGTACGCAAAATAGATAGAATCCGTCCCGTCAGGAGAGAGTCCGCGCCCCCCAGGGCCGGGCCGCCGAAGGCGCAGGCAGCAGCCGAACGCTCAGGCAAAAGGACTGGCGACACGCCCGCAGGGATGCGGGTGTTTCCCTTGCTGGAGAGAGGCCGCAGCAGCATGCGGCCCACCGAAGGAGCAAGCCCCGTGACATGCCATGCAGGCGGGGTGAATCTCTCAGGTAAAGCGGACAGCGGGGCAAATCGGCGATCGAGAGATCGCTCCACCATTTGCCTTCGCCCATTGCCATGTCCGCCATGTCCGACCTGCTCACCACTCCCCTCAACGCCCTGCACATCGAACTGGGCGCCCGCATGGTGCCCTTCGCCGGCTACTCCATGCCCGTGCAATACCCCATGGGCCTGATGGCCGAGCACCACCACACGCGCACGGCGGCCGGCCTGTTTGACGTGTCGCACATGGGGCAGCTCAAGCTGTTCGGCCCTGACGCCGCAGCAGCATTCGAGACGCTGATGCCCGTGGACGTGGTCGACCTGCCCGTGGGCAAGCAGCGCTACGGCCTGCTCCTCAATGACGAGGGCGGCATCATCGACGACCTCATGTTCTTCCGCATGGCACAGGACGAGCTCTTCGTGATCGTCAACGGCGCCTGCAAGGTGGGCGACATTGCCCACATCCAGGCGCGCATCGGCCAACGCTGCCAGGTGATTCCCATGCCCGACCAGGCCCTGCTCGCGCTGCAGGGCCCACAGGCGGCTGCGGTGCTCGCGCGTCTGGCACCAGGCGTGGACAAACTGGTGTTCATGACCGGCGGGCATTTCGACATCGCCGGGGCGCTGTGCTTCGTGACGCGCAGCGGCTACACCGGCGAGGACGGCTTCGAGATCTCGGTGCCCGCCGCGCAGGCCGAGGCCTTGGCGCGCACGCTGCTGGCCCAGCCCGAGGTCAAGCCCATCGGCCTGGGTGCACGCAATTCGCTGCGCCTGGAAGCCGGCTTGTGCCTGTATGGCAACGACATCGACACCACCACCACCCCACCCGAAGCCGGCCTGAACTGGGCCATCCAGAAGGTGCGCCGTACAGGCGGCGCGCGCGCTGGCGGTTTTCCCGGTGCCGACAAGGTGCTGGCCCAGATCGACAGCCCGGCCACCCTCACGCGCAAGCGCGTGGGCCTGGTGGCGCTGGAGCGCGTGCCCGTGCGTGAGCACACCGAGTTGCAAAACGAGTCGGGCGAGCGCATCGGCGAAGTCACCAGCGGCCTGCTGGCCCCCACTGCCGACAAGCCCATCGCCCTGGCCTACGTAATGCCCGCCCATGCCGCCCCCGGCACCCGTGTGAACGCCATGGTGCGCGGCAAGGCCGTGCCCATGGAAGTGGCTGCCACGCCCTTTGTTCCCACACGCTACTACCGCGGCTGAATTCACCACGGCGAACTGCCACCGCGCCCAGGTCAGCCCGGCTACAGTGCGGGCTGACCACTCTCAAACCTTTTCCTTCCACCTCTTCTTCCCGGAGCCCCTCATGAGCATCCAGTTTTCCAAAGACCATGAATGGATCAACGCAGCCGACCCGGCCGCGGCCGTCGTCGGCATCACCGTCCACGCGCAGGATGCGTTGGGCGATGTGGTGTTCGTGGACCTGCCCGCGGTGGGCACCACCTTTGCCCAGGGCGACGTGGCCGGTGTGGTCGAGTCCGTCAAGGCCGCTGCCGATGTCTACATGCCCGTGTCCGGCGAAATCGTCGAGGTCAACGAGGCCTTGCGCGCCGACCCGTCCCTGGCCAACTCCGACCCGCTGGGCGCCGGCTGGTTCTTCAAGGTCAAGCTCAGCGACGCCGGCCAACTCGCCGGTCTGATGGACGAAACGGCCTATACCGCCTTCGCCCAGAACGCCTGATGCACCCGCGGCGCCGTGCACACGGCGCCGCCGCACCGCCCCATCGCTCTTGAGACTGGTCCCTCGCCATGCAGATGCCCTCCCCCCTGCCCCTGGCGGCGCTTGAAAACGCCGCTGAATTCCTGCCCCGCCACATTGGCATCGACGCCGCCGACGAAGCACACATGCTGTCGGTGATCGGCGAGGCTTCGCGCCGCGCGCTCATTGATTCCATCGTGCCGCGCTCCATCGCGCGCCAGCGCCCCATGGACCTGCCCGCGCCGGCCACCGAGGCCGCAGCGCTGGCTGAACTCCAGGCCATTGCGTCGAAGAACCGCATCCTCAAGAGCTTCATCGGCCAGGGCTACTACGGCACGCACACGCCGGGCGTCATCCTGCGCAACGTGCTGGAAAACCCTGCCTGGTACACGGCCTACACGCCCTACCAGGCCGAGATCTCCCAGGGCCGCATGGAGGCGCTGCTCAACTTCCAGACCATGGTGTGCGACCTCACGGCCATGCCCATCGCCAACGCCTCCATGCTCGACGAGGCCACCGCTGCCGCCGAGGCCATGACGCTGGCCAAGCGCTCGGTCAAGTCCAAGAGCGACGTCTTCATCGTGGCCGGCGATGCGCACCCGCAGACCATCGAAGTCATCCAGACCCGCGCCGCCCCCATCGGCATCACCGTGGTGGTGGCCAATTCCCAGGAGGAATGGCAGGCGGCCCTGGCCGGCGACTTCTTCGCCGCCCTCATCCAGTACCCTGCCAGCAGCGGCTGGGTGCAGGACTGGCAGGCCGACGTGGACGCCATCCACGCCAAGCAGGCCGCCGCCATCTTCGCTACCGACCTGCTGGCGCTCACGCTGCTCAAGGCCCCCGGCGAGTGGGACGCCGACATCGTGGTGGGCTCCACCCAGCGCTTTGGCATGCCCATGGGCGCCGGCGGACCGCACGCCGCCTTCATGGCCTGCCGCGACGAATTCAAGCGCAGTCTGCCCGGCCGCCTGGTGGGCGTGAGCGTGGACGTGCACGGCAAGCCCGCCTACCGCCTGGCGCTGCAAACGCGCGAGCAGCACATCCGCCGCGAGAAGGCCACGAGCAACATCTGCACGGCCCAGGTGCTGCCGGCCGTGATCGCCAGCATGTACGCCGTGTACCACGGCCCCGAGGGCCTCACGCGCATCGCCCGCCGCGTGGCGCGCTTCACCGCCATCCTGAGCCGCGGCCTGGCGCAGCTGGGGTTCACCAGCCGCCACCATGGCTCGGCCTTCGACACACTCAGCCTGCACACCAAGGATGCTACGGATTCAATAGCTGCTCGCGCAGTCCAGATGAGCGCAAACCTGCGAAAAGCCTGGAATGAATACCTGTGCATCTCGCTGGACGAGACCACCACCCGCGCCGATATCGAGCTGCTGTGGAAGATCTTTGCGCGGGACGGCCAGCAACTGCCCACCATCGAGGCGATGGACGCGGCCGGCGCACCGGCGCTGTTCCCCGACGCTCTGGCGCGCACCAGCCGCTTCATGACGCACCCGGTGTTCAATACCCACCATTCCGAAACCGGCATGCTGCGCTACATCCGCCAGCTGTCCGACAAGGATCTGGCGCTGGACCGCACCATGATCCCGCTGGGCTCGTGCACCATGAAGCTCAACGCCACCAGCGAGATGATCCCCATCACCTGGCCCGAGTTCGCCCAAGTGCACCCGTTCGCCCCGGCCGACCAGCTCGAAGGCTACCGCCTGCTCGACGAGCAACTGCGCGCCTGGCTGTGCCAGGCCACGGGCTACGCCGGCATCAGCCTGCAGCCCAACGCAGGCAGCCAGGGCGAATACGCCGGCCTGCTGGCCATCAAGGCCTACCACGCGGCGCAGGGGCACGCCCACCGCAACATCTGCCTGATCCCCAGTAGCGCGCACGGCACCAACCCCGCCAGCGCCCAGATGGTGGGCATGCAGGTCGTGGTGACCAAGTGCGACGAGAACGGCAACGTGGACATGGCGGACCTGCAAGCCCAATGCGAGAAGCACAGTGCCAACCTTGCCTGCGTGATGATCACCTACCCCAGCACGCATGGCGTGTTCGAGACCCAGGTGAAGGCCTTGTGCGAGCTGGTGCATCGCCACGGCGGGCGCGTGTATGTGGACGGCGCCAACATGAACGCCCTGGTCGGCGTGGCCGCGCCGGGCGAGTTCGGCGGCGACGTGAGCCACCTGAACCTGCACAAGACCTTCTGCATCCCCCACGGCGGCGGCGGCCCCGGCGTGGGCCCGGTGTGCGTGGTGGAGGACCTCGTGCCCTACCTGCCCGGCCATGCCACGGGCGGCATTGCTTCCAAAACAGGAGCTGTCAGCGCAGCTCCCTTGGGCAATGCGGCCGTTTTACCCATCAGCTGGATGTACATCCGCATGATGGGTGCCGACGGTCTGCAGGCCGCGACCGAGACAGCGATCTTGAGCGCCAACTACATCAGCGCGCGCCTGAAGGACCACTATCCCACGCTGTACGCTTCCGCCAACGGCCATGTGGCGCACGAGTGCATCCTGGACCTGCGCCAATTGAAGGACACCAGCGGCGTGATGGCCGAGGACGTGGCCAAACGCCTGATCGACTACGGATTTCACGCACCCACGCTGTCATTCCCCGTGCCCAACACGCTGATGGTGGAGCCCACCGAGAGCGAGACGCTGTTTGAGCTGGACCGCTTCATCGACGCGATGATCGCCATCCGGCGCGAGATCCGCCAGATCGAGGCCGGCACCTGGCCGCAGGACGACAACCCCCTCAAGAACGCGCCCCACACGGCCGAGTGCCTGCTGGCAGCCGACTGGCAGCACCCCTACCCGCGCGATGCGGCAGCCTATCCCGTTGCCGCCCTGCGCCAGAACAAGTACTGGAGCCCCGTGGGCCGTGTGGACAACGTCTACGGCGACCGCAACCTGTTCTGCAGCTGTGTTCCGGTGAGCGAACTGGGCTGACGGCCTTCTCCGCTCAGGCATTCACAAAGGCCCTACCATCGGGCCTTTGTTGCTTCTGAACATTTGACCCATGCGCCCCCTTCTCGCACTGCTCGCATCGCTTGCCCTCGTCTCCGCAGCCCAGGCGCAGGCCCCTGCCGTCACCACCGGCAGCGGCCTGGTCTATGAGTCGCTCAAGGACGGCAGCGGTGAATCACCCAAGGCCACCGACACCGTCAAGGTGCACTACCGCGGCACCTTCCCCGACGGCAAGGAGTTCGACAGCTCCTACAAGCGCGGCGAGCCGACCGAGTTCCCGCTGAACCGCGTCATCCCCTGCTGGACCGAAGGCGTGCAGCGCATGAAGCCGGGCGGTAAGGCCAAGCTGACCTGCCCGCCGGCGATTGCGTATGGCGCGCGCGGCGCGGGCGGCGTGATTCCGCCCAACGCCACGCTGAATTTCGAGATCGAGCTGCTGTCGGTGCGCCGCTGAACGAGGCAGCGGCACCGGCCTGTAGGGCACCAGGCAGACGCGTACACTGGCAGTCCTGCGGATTGCCCGATTCCCATGAGCCGCCCCGACCTGTCCCTGCTGTTTCCCGCCGCGGAGCCTGCCTCGTCCCCCCCTGAGCAGCCGGAGCGCCGCGGCCCTCAACGGGCCAGCGGCGACGTGGCCGAGCTGATTGCGCAGCTGCGCGCCTCACAGGCCGAGCTGGAGGCGCAAAACCAGGTGCTGCGCTACAGCCAGGCCGCGGCCGAAAGCGCTTCCGAGCGATTCGAGGCCCTGTTTTCCAGCGTACCGCTGTCGCTCATGGTGGTGGACGAGCATGACATGGTGATCCAGGCCAACTCCATGGCACAGCGCTCGTTCCAACCGCGCGAGACGGACCGTCCCCTGACGGCACTGATGCCCTTCGTGAGCGACAGCCACGCGCCGCGTGTACGCGAGGCCTTCGACCAGGCGCGGGCCATGGGCACGGCCGAGGCCACGGAGGTTGTGTTCCACATCAGCGAGGGCCGCCACATCACTGGCGACTTGCACATCGCACGCATCGAGTCGCGCTCCGAGCAGGACGCGCCGCTCACGCAGTTTCTGTGCGCCGTGATCGACCAAGGGCCGCTGCTTGCCGAACGCCAGGCCCTGCAGCGCAGCGCACAGGAGCTGCAGGAGCGCAACGTGCAACTGCACACCAGCGAGCGCCGGCTGGAAGCGGTGATCAACTCCGCGCTCGACGCGATCATCTGCGTGGACCAGCACGAGCGCATCACCGTGTTCAACCCCACAGCAGCGATGCTGTTCCAGTGCGCCACCAGCGACGCGCTGGGCAGCCCGTTGAGCCGCTTTCTGCCCGAGGCCCAGCAGGTGTTGGCGTTCGCGCAACTGACCACGCAGGCGGCGCTGGGGGAGATGACGGCGCTCACGGCATCGGGCCGCGAGCTGGCGGTGGAGATCAGCGTTTCGTTCGAGCGCCATGCGGAAGGCGAGACCACCACCGTGTTTGCCCGCGACCTCACGGCCCGCAAGCGCGAAGAAGCCCGCCGCAACGCGCTGGAGGGACAGCTGCGCGAGTCGCACAAGATGCAGGCCGTCGGCACCATGGCCGGCGGCATCGCGCACGACTTCAACAACATCCTGCATGCGATCCTGGGCAACGTGGAGCTGGCCAAAGCCGATTGCCCGCCCTGCACGCCGATGTACGAAAGCCTGCTGGAAATCGACAAGGCCGGCCGGCGCGCCCGCGACCTGGTGCGGCAGATCCTCACCTTCAGCCGCAACGAGCCGCCCAAGCGTGCGGCCGTCACCCTGGCAGAGGTGGTGCACGACACCGAACGGCTGCTGAGGGTCACGCTGCCGCCCGAGATCGAGCTGACCGTGCATGTCCCCCCCGACCTGCCCCCCGTATTGGCGGATGCCACGCAGGTGGAGCAAGCGGTGCTGAACCTGTGCACCAACGCCGTGCACGCCATCGGCAGCCGCCGTGGCCGCATTCGCGTGGATGCTGCGCTGATCCAGCCCGACCAGCGCATGCGCGAAAGCCTGGGCCTGAGCGCGGGCGACTACGTGGCCGTGCGCGTGCATGACAACGGCCCGGGCATGGACGCCGCCACCCAGTCGCGCATCTTCGAACCCTTCTTCACCACCAAGCCCGTGGGCCAGGGCACCGGCCTGGGACTGGCGGTGGTGCACGGCGTGATGCGCACCCACGGTGGTGGCGTGGACGTGCACAGCGCACCCGGCGAGGGCAGCCGCTTCACGCTGTACTTTCCCGTGGCATCGGACGCCATGGTGGCCGCCCTGCCGGAGGTTCCCGCGCCGGTCGCGCCCGCCAGCCCGCCCGCGGTGGCGCCGGCAACAGACCGCCTGCTGCACGTGATGTACGTGGACGACGACGAGGCGCTGGTCTTTCTGGTGCAGCGCCTGCTGCGCCGCCGCGGCTACGAGGTCAGCGGTTTCACCGACCCGCACCAAGCCACAGACGCCCTGCAGGCCCACCCCGAGCGCTACGACCTGCTGGTGACGGACTACAACATGCCGGGCTACTCGGGCCTGGATCTCGTGCGCGCGGCCCGCACCATCCGCAGCGACCTGCCAGTGGCCCTGGCCTCCGGCTATGTGACGGCGGAAATCGAACAGGCCGCGCTGGCCGAAGGCGCACGCGCGCTGATCCACAAGCCCAATGACGTGGAAGAGCTGTGCGCGACCGTGGACCGGCTGGCCCATGGCGGTTGAGTTGACAGCACCGCAGGCCGTGCAGACGGCGGGGGCGCATGCACCTTTGCAGGGCATGCCGGCCAGCCCATCAGAGGGCGTCCGCAGCGTGCACGTGGACGACACGCTGCTGGTGCTGGAGAAACCCTGGGGATTGCTGTGCGTGCCCGGACGGGGCCCCGACAAGCAGGATGCCTTGAGTACGCGCGCCCAGGCGCTGTGGCCCGACGCGCTCATCGTGCACCGGCTGGACCAGCCCACGTCGGGACTGGTGCTCATGGCGCGGGGCGCCGCGATGCAGCGGGCCCTCAGCCACAGCTTCGCCCAGCGGCTGGTGCACAAGCGCTACCGCGCCGTGGTGGCGGGCCGCATGCCGCCGCCCGACCCTGCGCACGCGGACGGCTGGGGCGAGATCGCGCTGCCCATCGCGGCGGACTGGGAACGCCGTCCGCTGCGCGTGGTGGATGCCACGCACGGCCAGCCCAGCCTCACGCGTTGGCGCGTGCTGGCGCACGACGCCGCCGGCGACACCACCTCCGTGGAGCTGGAACCCGTCACCGGTCGCACGCACCAGCTGCGCGTGCACCTGGCGGCACTGGGCCACCCCATCCTGGGCGACCAGCTCTATGCCGATGCGTCCGTACAAGCCCGCGCACCGCGCCTGTTGCTGCACGCCTGCGTGCTGGAGTTCGCGCACCCGCTGCAGGGTGGCTGGTGCGCGTTTGCCTCGGCACCGCCGTTTTGATCGCCGCGTGCGTGGCCGTTACCATGCCCGCATGACGCAACACCTCTACATCCTCACCGGCGGCTCACGCGGCATGGGCCTGGCCATGGCACACCAGTTGCTGAAACCCGGCAACACGCTGATCAGCCTGGCGCGCAGCACCTCTGCGCCGTTGTCCACGGCCGTGCCGCAGGGCGCGACGCTGGAGCAATGGAGCGTGGACCTGGCCCAGCCTGCGCAGGCCGCTCAGCGCCTGCGCGAATGGCTGGCCACGCAGCCTGCCAGCCGGTACGCCAGCGCCACGCTGATCAACAACGCCGGCGTGATCCCCCGCATCGCGCCGCTGTCGGCATGCACCAGCCCGCAGGACATGGCCGAGCTGGCCAACGCGCTGCGCGTGGGACTGGAGGCGCCGATGCTGCTGACGGCCGCCTTCCTGGGCGCGACCGAAGGCTGGGCTGCACCGCCCCACTCCGTGGCGCGCAGGGTGCTGAACATCTCTTCGGGGCTGGGGCGTCGCGCCATGGCGTCGCAGTCGGGCTACTGCGCGGCCAAGGCCGGCATGGACCATTTCACGCGGTGCCTGGCGCTGGACGAAGCCGCCAAGCACCACGGCGCCAAGGTATGCTCGCTGGCTCCCGGTGTGATCGACACCGACATGCAGATCCAACTGCGCGGCGCCAACCCGGCCGACTTTCCGGATGTGCAGAACTTCGCCGCCCTCAAGACGGGCGGCATGCTCACCTCGCCAGACGCCGCAGCTGCCCGCGTGCTCGCCTGGCTGCAGCGTACAGACTTCGGCGCCAACCCCGTGGCCGACGTGCGCGAGGCCTGATGCCGTGCCCCGGCGCAGTGCAACCATTACTATGCATTTTGTAGCTGTTAGCGCTTATCCAATAAGCGCTAGAGCCTGATTTGATTTAAAACCATTACAGGAGAAAACCATGTCCCGTGACGTCGTCGTAGTCAGTGCCGTGCGCACCGCCATTGGCACCTTTGGCGGTAGCCTGAAGGACATTCCGCCCACCGAACTGGGCGCGCTCGTGGTGCGCGCGTCGCTGGCACGCGCGCAAGTGGACGGCAAGGACGTCGGCCATGTGGTGTTTGGCCACGTGGTGAACACCGAGCCCAAGGACATGTACCTCTCGCGCGTGGCGGCCATCCAGGGCGGCTGCGCCGAGGGCACGCCCGCGTTCAACGTGAACCGCCTGTGCGGCTCGGGCTTGCAGGCCATCGTGTCGGCCGCACAGACCATCCAGCTGGGCGATGCCGACGTGGCCATCGGCGGCGGCGCGGAGGTGATGAGCCGCGCACCCTACGCGAGCCTCGCCAGCCGCTGGGGCGCGCGCATGGGCGACTTCAAGATGATCGACATGATGATCGGCGCCCTGCACGACCCCTTCCACAACATCCACATGGGCGTGACGGCCGAGAACATCGCCGCCAAGTGGGGCATCACGCGCGAAGACCAGGACCGCCTGGCCGTGGAGAGCCACAACCGTGCCGAGCGTGCCACGGCAGCGGGCTACTTCAAGGACCAGATCGTCCCGGTCACCCTCAAGAGCAAGAAGGGCGAGGTGCAATACGCCACCGACGAGCACTTCCGCGCCGGCGCGACACTGGACGACATGGCCAAGCTCAAGCCCGTGTTTGCGAAAGACAACGGCACGGTGACGGCGGGCAATGCCTCGGGCATCAACGATGCGGCTGCCGCCGTGGTGCTGATGGATGCCAAGGCAGCGCAGGCCCGTGGCGCAAAGCCTTTGGCGCGCTTGGTGGCCTACGCCCATGCGGGCGTGGACCCGAAGTACATGGGCATCGGCCCTGTGCCCGCGACTCAGTTGGCGCTCAAGAAGGCAGGCCTCACAGTCAACGACCTGGACGTGATCGAGGCCAACGAGGCCTTTGCCGCGCAGGCCTGCGCCGTCACGCGCGACCTGGGCCTGGACCCGGCCAAGGTCAACCCCAACGGGTCGGGCATTTCGCTGGGCCATCCCATCGGCGCCACCGGTGCGCTGATCACCGTGAAGGCACTGCACGAACTGCAGCGCATCCAGGGCCGGTACGCGCTGGTGACCATGTGCATCGGCGGTGGGCAAGGCATCGCGGCCATTTTTGAGCGCCTCTGACACGCCACGCCCCGCCATCGCCGATGGCGATGGTATGCGCGCGCTTCGGCACGGTGCGGCCCACGATGGCTGGGCCATCATCCAGGCGGGCGCGCGCCAGATGCGCCATGTTCCATACCAGGTTCTCCAGGAGACTTTTTCCCCATGCTTCGTCGACATATCCTTTCTCTTGCCACCCTTGCCTGTGCCTTGGGCGCTATGCCCGCCCATGCCCAGACCAGTGCACCCGCTGCCGGCACCTATCCCGCCAAGCCCATCCGTTTGATCGTGCCCTTCCCGCCCGGCGGCGGCACCGACATCCTGGCCCGCCTGGTCGCCGCCAAGCTGACGGAAGCCAACAAATGGACCGTGGTGGCCGACAACAAGCCGGGGGCTGGCGGCACCATCGGTATTACCGAGGCGGTGAAGGCCGCTCCCACAGGCTATGACATCGTCATGGGCCAGAAGGACAATCTGGTCATCGGCCCCTGGCTGTACAAGAACCTGCCGTGGGACCCCACCAAGGACCTGACGGCCGTGGCCCACGTGGCGTACACGCCAGTGGTCATCGCCACGAGTGTCAACTCCAAGTACAAGTCTTTGGCCGACGTGGTGGCGGCCGCCAAGGCCGCGCCGGGCACCGTCACCTATGGCTCGCCCGGCAACGGCACCTCCATTCACTTGGCGGGCGACCTGTTCGAGAAAGCTGCCGGCATCAAGCTGAGCCACGTGCCCTACAAAGGCTCCAACCCGGCACTCATGGATGCGTTGGCGGGCAATGTGGAACTGCTGGTTTCGTCGCTGCCCTCGGCCATGGGTCAGATCAAGGCGGGCAAGCTGCGCCCGTTGGCGGTCACCTCGGCCAAGCGCAGTTCGTCGCTGCCCGACGTGCCCACGGTGGCCGAGTCCGGCTTCAAGGGCTTTGACGTGAGCACCTGGTACGGCGTGCTGGCGCCGGCAGGCACGCCGCCAGCCGTGGTGAACACGCTCAACGCGGAAGTCAACAAGCTGCTCGCCACCGCGGACATGAAGGCTGCCATCCAAGCGCAAGGCGCAGAGCCGCAGGCCATGTCGCCGGAACAGTTCTCGACCCTGCTCAAGAACGAATACGTGCAGTGGAAGGGTATCGTGGAAGCCTCGGGTGCACGGATTGAATAACCCGTGCTCGCAGCGCCCCGTTCCGTGACCGAGGCGCGAAAAGACAACGGCTCGCGTTGCGAGCCGTTTTCATGTGTGGCGACGTACGCCCCGGGTCAATCCCGCACGACCAGCACCGGCACGTGGGCCACGCCCAGCACGCGCTGTGTGACGCTGCCCAACACCAATTTTTCCAGCCCGCGGCGACCGTGCGATCCCATCACGATGAGGTCCGCGCCCGTGCTCTCGACGGCGCGCTGGATGCCGTCGTGGATCGCATGCCCCTCGCCTACCATGGTGTTGACGCTGGCGACGCCTGCCTGGGTGACAGCGGCCTTGGCGGCGTCCAGGGCCGTGTTCGCCTCGGCCGTCGCGGCACTGAGGTATTGCGCCTGGCCGTAGGCGAAATCGGCGCCCACCCCCGTGAAGGGATAAGGGTCGATCACGTACAGCGCCGTCACGGCGCTGCCGAAGGTCTTGGCCAGCGCTGCCGCCTTGGCCACGGCCTTCATGGACGTCTCCGAGCCATCGACGGGAATCAGAATGTGCTTGAACATGGAACCTCCTTTTGGTTAGGGTGGCAGGCCTGGAAGGCCCGCAACAACAACGAGTGTGATGCGTACGCGGCCTCCAAGGCTTGATTCGCATCAATTATTGGGACGCATCCCCTTGAAAGCCACCGCCCCGGCAGGTAACCACCAGGGTATCGCGCCAGCCGCCATCTTCGGTGGGCTGGATGGGTGTGGTTTCATGGATCATGCGCGCATCGTCCAGCAGCATGACGGACCAGGGCTCGCTCAAGGTAAACCGCTGTCCATTCGGGCCCGTGGCTTCGAAGATGCGGGTCTCTCCACCCTTGATGCCCTGGCGGCTTACCAGGAACACCGCCACCAGGTCCACGCCGTCGCGGTGCGCGCCTTCGGGTGTCGGACGGCCGATGCCGCCCTCGGTGTCAATGCGGAACTGATGTGCTTCGATGTAGCAGGGTTGAGACGGCTGCCCGCACATCGCTTGCGAGAGGCCCGCAGCCGCCTGCATGAGTTGCCGCCACACCGGTCGAGCCACCGTTTCGTCACGCATGGGCGCAAACCAGCGCTGCAGCCCTCCGTGCAGCGCGTTGTACTCCACCGGCTGCCAGTGCGCGCGGTGCGGTGCCTGGTTCACGGCGGGCCCCTCGACAATGAAGCAGGAATGGCGCCGCCTGCGGTACCGGCCTCCGTCCTTGAGGTAGTCATCCGGGGGCAGATCTGACCAGTCGGCCCCCAGGGCCTCCAAATCGCGCAGGGCACATCCTACCCATGTCGCTGTGTCCCGGGGTTGCAGCACCGCATAACCCCGGTCACGCAACTGCGCGACGACCTGTGAGGGCGGTGTATAGGGAGGGGAGAACGTCACATGTGCCATAGGCACACAAGCTTAAGGCAACACCGCCGAGCACACGCAGTGTTGGCGCGAAAACTCCGGGTGGGAAATGTCTCCCTTGAAAAGCCTGAACCCTCATCGTGCTGCGGCCATCAGATACCAGGCTTTAGGCCTGCCTCAGCGATCACCGCGCCCGTGGCCTCGGCCGTTGCCGTTGCCTTTTCCATTCCCACGGCCGCGATGGTCATCATCCCGGTCGCGGCCGTTCCAGTGGCCGCGGCCATCGTCAAACGATCGGCCATCGAACCGGTCGCGGTCATCGCGGAATTTGCCGGGCCGGCGCGGGGGCTCCTTTACGAAATACACGGGTTGACCGCAAGCAGAGTAGCGCGCGCAGTGCTTGGACCAGTTCTTGGCATGGCCCGGCGGCACATACATATAGATGGGCGAACGGGGAACATAGACCGCGGGAGGTGCGATCACCACCGGCTGCGGGTACAGCAGCGCAGGCGCGCTGTTGCCGATATCCACGCGGCCGTAGACGCCGGGAGCAATTTGTCCGCCCACCGTGGCGTTGATGTAGGTCTGGGCTGCCACGCCCCCGGCGGAGGCTGCCACGGCCAAGGCCATAGCCAAACCGCGGGCCAGTTGGAGGGTTGAGGAGAGGGAGTGAGGCTCGCGGTTTTTCATGGTGATTGCTGATGCCAAAAACAAACTGGTGGAATGCACGGCCATTTGTAACTGCACAAATGGGAAAAAGGCGCAGATACTCTCTGAAAGATGTAAGCAATAGCGTATTCGCCACGGTAATGCGCCTGGTGCTTGTCGATGGAACTACGCTGCACAGGTTTTCTTATCAGCGACAATGATTCATTGAGACCGGCAATGCGCTCCGTTGGAACCATTGCAGAGAAACAAAGCTGCGCCACTGTGTGCGCAGTAAGTGGACAAGATGAACATCGTAATACTCGACGATTACCAGGACGCCGTGCGCAAGCTGCATTGCGCGGCACGGCTGGACCCCTACTCCGCAAAGGTCTACACGAACACCGTCAAGGGGTTGGGGCAGCTATCGGTGCGCTTGCGGGACGCAGATGTCATCGTGCTGATCCGCGACCGCACGCAGATCACGCGCCAACTGGTGGACAAGCTGCCGCGCCTGAAGCTGATTGCCCAGACCGGCCGCGTGGGCGCGCACATTGACCTTGCTGCCTGCACCGAGCGGGGAATCGCCGTCGCTGAAGGCGTGAGTTCCCCCGTTGCGCCAGCGGAACTCACATGGGCTCTCATCATGGCCGCCATGCGCCGCCTTCCCCAGTACATCGCCAATCTCAAGCATGGCGCATGGCAACAGTCGGGCCTGCGCGCCGCATCCATGCCGCCTAACTTCGGGGTGGGCAATGTCTTGCGTGGCAAGACGCTGGGCATCTGGGGCTACGGCAGGATCGGGCAGATCGTGGCAGGTTATGGGCGCGCTTTTGGGATGAACGTGCGCGTGTGGGGGCGGGAAGCCTCACGGGTCCAGGCACTGAGCGACGGCCTGCAGGTAGCGGCCACACGGGCAGAGTTTTTCTCCCAATGCGATGTGGTTTCACTGCATGTGCGTTTGACCGAGGAAACGCAGGGCATGATCACACTAGAGGACCTGTCGTGCATGCGGCCGACGTCCCTTCTCGTCAATACGTCACGTGCCGAGCTCATCGAGCCGGACGCCCTGATCGCCGCATTGAACAGAGGCCGCCCGGGCATGGCTGCAGTGGATGTATTTGAAAGCGAGCCCATTTTGCAAGGCCACGCGCTGTTGCGGCTTGAGAACTGTATTTGTACACCACACATCGGCTACGTCGAACAAGACAGTTACGAGCTTTATTTCGGAGCCGCCTTTGACAATGTGGTGAACTACATCAAAGGCACGCCCTCGAATATCGTCAACCCCGGCGCGCTGCAGGTTCGACGCTGAACGGTTGCTGATATCAAGAGAAAGGGCTCCCCAAGGAGCCCTTTTTTACGAGATCCGCCTCAAGGAGAGGCGGACCAGATCGATCAGTTCAACGGCGTCTTCTTGCCTTCCTTGTACGTGTACAGCGTAATGGCCGGGTTCTTCATTTCGCCATTGGGTTCAAACGCAATGTTCGCGGTCACGCCCTTGTAGTTGGACTTGAGCAACTCGGGGATATACACCTTCGGGTCCCAGGAGCCGGCGCGCTTCATAGCGTCCACCAGCAGCATGGTCGCGTCATAGGTGTACGGGCTGTAGACCTGGAACTGGTTGGGGTACTTGGCGTCGTATTTGGCCTTCCAGGCCGTGCCGCCAGGCATCTTGGCCAGGGATGCGCCACCCTCTGCGCAAATCACGTTAGCCAGCGTCTTGGCGCCTGCCGCCAGCTTGGCAATTTCCGTGGTGCATACGCCATCCCCACCAAAATACTTCGTGTTGGCCAAACCCAGTTGCTCCATCTGGCGCAACATGGGACCTGCCTGAGGATCCATGCCGCCGAAGAAGATCGCATCGGGGTTCTTGGCCTTGATGGCCGTCAGAATGGCCATGAAGTCCGTCGCCTTGTCCGTGGTGAACTGCTCGTCCACAACCTTCATGCCTTTCTCGGCTGCCACGCGCTTGAACACGTTGGCAACGCCCTGGCCATAAGCGGTGCGGTCATCCACGATGGCCACGGTCTTCAGCTTCAGGGTTTCCGCCGCGTAAGCCGCCAGTCCAGCACCCAGAGCGTTGTCGTTCGCAATGATGCGGAAGGTGGTTTTGTAGCCGGGGCGCGTCAGGTTGGGGTTGGTTGCGGCGCCAGTGACGTGGGGGATCCCGCAGTCGTTATAGACCTTGGAAGCAGGGATCGTGGTGCCCGAGTTCAGGTGCCCGACCACCCCCGCGACCTTGGCATCGCACAACTTCTGTGCGGCCGCCGTGCCTTGCTTGGGATCAGCGGCATCGTCCTCCGCCACCAATTCCAGCTTCACCTTCTTGCCACCGATCGTGACGCCCTGGGCGTTCAGCTCTTCAATGGCCATGCGAGCGCCGTTTTCGTTGTCCTTGCCGTAGTGCGCCTGGGCGCCGGAGACCGGTGCCACGTGACCAATCTTCACCACCTCTTGAGCAGCGGCCACACCGGCAACCGCTGCGATCGCAGCAGCCACGGTCATTTTCAACTTCAGTTGCATATGGATCTCCAATTAAGAAAAGCGCTGGAAATATTGTTGTGAACCAACGCGGAGAAACATATCGCAATTTATGTTCCACATCACTAGGGAACACAAGGAGGTTCTGCGAAACGACACAGGGAAATACCCTGACGCAGCATCAATGGCCGCTGCGCTCGCCTGCCAGTTCCTCGGCCACGGCTTCGTAGACGGCCTGCCGCACTACCGATTCCACTTCCTCTCGCAGACGAGGCACCATGGACCGTGTCTGCTCCTGTACCACCACTGCGATCGCCTCGCGCAAACGTTGGTCCAGCACGACGTCCACGCGCTGCATCACGCGATGCACCACGTACTCCTCAAACCCGTAGGGCAGCCCTGCAGGCAGCGGCGCAACGGGCGCGGGAGCTGCGAGGGGCGGTGGTGAATGCGGAGCCGCTGGCAAAGGCACAGAGAGCGACGCAGCGGTGGTCGCAGGTCGTGTCACCGTAGGCGACGGACGCGCCGAGCTCCCTTCGGCTTCGGGCATCTGCACCACGTCGGTGAGCGTGGGCACGAATCTGGGAGGTTTCTTGGTGGGTGTTGTCATCCCGCGCTTTCCTTGAGTACCAGATCGTGGCGAACGATGTCATACCCCAGCGCGGCATAGCCGCGCCAGCGCTCCCGCGCGCGCTTCCGATCATCCTCATCCGCCTGGCTGACCACCTCCACGACCCGAGCGTACTGCGCAAATCCCTCGGGCAAGACATTTCCCAGGTTGACCAACACGTCCCGATTCGGACTGGTACGAGGGTCTTGCACCAACACGGTGGGAGAGGCATGCAGAATTTCCTCGTCGGCGTCTCCCAGGCAATGGCCAACGAAATCCGAGGGCGCTAACGCCCAGAGCTGGCGATCCAGCCGCAGCAAGGTGTCTGCATCACCCGTGACCGTCACCCGCGCATCCTGCCGGGTGGCTTTTCGCACCAGGCGACAGACATACGCCAGTTTGTCGGGTGCATTGAAGTGGAATGCCACCTGTGTCATGCGCGCACCTCCAACGACATGGCCCTCAAGCCACCGACTTGCGGCTGCGCGTCTTTTGCTTGGGTTTCACGGTACTCACCGTCGCCCGCTCCAGCAGATAGTGCACCAGCAGTCCCACAGGCCGGCCGGTGGCGCCCTTGGCGGCGCCGCCCTTCCAAGCCGTCCCGGCAATGTCCAGGTGTGCCCACGGCGTGTCCCCGACGAAGCGCTGCAGGAACTTCGCGGCGGTGATCGAACCACCGGCCCGGCCTGCGACATTGGCCATGTCGGCAAAATTGCTCTTGAGCCCTTCTGCGTACTCGTCATCCAAGGGCATACGCCAACAGGGGTCAAGCGCGGCATCGCCTGCCGATAGGAGCTGTTCCGCCAATAGGTCATCGGAGGCAAACAGTCCGCTGCGCAGGCCACCAAGCGCCACCACACAAGCGCCTGTCAATGTGGCAATGTCCACCACGGCGGCTGGCTTGAAGCGTGCCGCGTAGGTCAGCGCGTCGCACAGGACCAGACGCCCTTCTGCGTCTGTGTTGAGGATTTCGATGGTCTGGCCGCTCATGCTCGTCACGACATCGCCCGGCTTGACCGCTTTACCATCGGGCATGTTTTCGCACGCAGGAATGAGGCCCACCACGTTGATCGCCGGCCGGAGTTCCGCCAGCGCCCGGAACACGCCCAGGACGCTCGCCGCCCCGCCCATGTCGAACTTCATCTCGTCCATCTCCGCCGCGGGTTTCAGCGAGATCCCCCCAGTGTCGAACGTGATGCCCTTGCCCACCAGCACCACGGGAGCCTGCGTGCGGGCCGCGCCGTTGTAGCGCAATTCCACCAGGCGAAGCGGCTGATCGGATCCTTGAGCCACCGCCAGAAACGCCCCCATGCCCAGCTTGGCCACCTCAGTAGGGCCCAGCACCTGGCACTGGACGCCGGGGTATTTCGCAAGCGTCTTGGCGGCATTGGCCACCAGCGTGGGGGTCGCATGGTTGGCAGGGCGATTGGCCCACTCGCGCGCAAACTCTACACCGGCCGCCACGGCCGTGGCCGTGGCGAACTCCGGCTGCGCTGCACCCGCATCGGGCACGCCCAGGGTGACACGCAGCAGGGCACGCGGCTCAGCCTTGGTCTTGGTGGCGGTATAGACATAGCTCCCATCGGCCACCGCACGCACCGCAGCGCCGATGGCGCCCCGCTGGGCCGAGGTTCCAAACACCAGCGCCACGCGCTTGACCGACGGCAACTTGAACGAGGGGGCCAAGGCTTGCATGGCCTGGCGCACCGCATGTGCATCGGCCGCACCGCACCCCAGCAGCACAACCCGACGCGCCGCAACACCGGCGGGGGCGTAGCACTGCAGGAGCTTGCCCGGTTTAACCTCCAGATCGCCTTGCTTGAGCGCATGCGCCGTCAGGGTAGACAACACGTCGCTGCCCGGCAGGAAGCCTTCAGGCACCAACACCACCAGCAGGTCGCATTTGTACGCAGCAGCGGCAGCCAGCGAAAGCGTCTTCAGTTCGAAGTTCATAATCAGCGTTTTCCTTCGAGCCAATGTTATTCGATTCATCCATTCGCAAGGAGCTGGCCCGCACCTTCGGCGCGACCCTGGTGGTTCTGGTCACCGTCGTGATGACCATGATGCTGATCCGTACGCTGGGCCAGGCATCCCGGGGCAGCGTGAACCCTTCCGACGTGATGCTGGTCATGGGTTTCACGGTGCTGGGACAACTGCCCACCATCCTCAGCCTGAGCCTGTTCGTCACTGTGGTGGGGGCGCTGTCGCGCATGTACCGCGACAGCGAGATGGTCATCTGGTTTTCGGCAGGACGCGGACTGATGAGCCTGCTGGCACCGCTGTTCCGGTTTTCCTGGCCCGTCATGCTGACCATCGCCGCGCTGTCGCTCGTGGTCTGGCCCTGGGCCAACCGGCAGATCCAGGAGCTCAAGACGCAATACGAGCAGCGCAGCGACGTGGACCGTATCGCGCCTGGGGAATTCCAAGAATCCTCCAATGGCTCACGCGTGTTCTTCATTGACAAGGACGCACCGGATGCCAACTCGGCCAGCAACGTTTTCATTGCCACCAACGAACCCAACCGCGAGACGGTCACCTCCGCGCAAAGCGCGCGCCTGGAGATCCGCAATGGCGAACGCATGGCGCTGTTGAGCAACGGGCAGCGGCTGGAGACGCTGCGGGACAAGCCGGGCCTGCGCGTCAGTGAATTTGCCGAGTACGGCACGCTTGTGGGTGGCGGATCGCAGAACGACCCCGAGGCGGCCTCCATCAAGACCCGCGACACCTGGGAGCTGGTCATCGACCCGCAGCCGCGCCACCAGGCGGAACTGGGCTGGCGCATCGGCATGGCGCTGGCCGCGTTGAACTTCGTCGTCCTGGGCCTGGCGGTGGCCGTCGTCAACCCGCGGGCGGGGCGCAGCACCAGCCTGGTGTTCGCACTGTTCGCCTTTGTCGTGTACTACAACCTCATGACCGTTGGACAGACATGGATCGGCGTGGGCAGGCTGGGCTTGCTACCGTTCATGCTGATGCTGCACGGCGGTACCCTGGCCCTGGGCCTGCTGCTGCTGGCCGCGCGCCACAACCACTGGTCGCTGCGCAGCCTGCTGGGCAGGAGGACGGCATGAAAACCATCCGCCGCTTCATCTACCGCGAAGTCGTCGTGGGTGTGGCCTTCGTCACCCTCGCCTTCCTCGCGCTGTTCTTCTTCTTCGACATGGTGGACGAGCTACGCTGGGTGGGCCGCGCGGGCGCCAATGGCTACCAGCTCTCGCACGCGCTGCTGTTCGTGGCGCTGAGCTTGCCGCAGCACCTCTACGAACTGCTGCCCATCACCGTGCTGATTGGCACCATCTTCGTGATGGCACGGCTGGCGCAGAGTTCGGAGTTCACCATCATGCGCACCAGTGGGCTGGGTCCCTGGCGGGCGCTGAGCACGCTGCTGATGCTCGGCTGCGCGTTCGTCATGGTCACAGTCATCGTCGGGGACTACATTGCCCCGGCGAGCGAAAAAGCGGCCTCCCTCGTGAAAGCCCGCCGGCTGGGCCAGATCAGCACTGGCGCCACGGGCGCATGGCTGAAGGAGCGCCAGGGCGACCATTCGATCGCTGTGAATGTGCGTGCCGTGGACCCCAATGGCGCCATGCGCGGCGTGCGGGTGTTCGAGTTCGATGCGCGCGGACGCGTCGCCGCTACCATCCAGGCGGAACAGGCCACCTTCGACGACGCCCGCGATGCGTGGAATCTGCAGCAGGTCGAGCGCACCCTTTTTGAGGCCGAGGCCGATGGCGGCATGCGCGTGTCGCGCCTGCAAGAGCCCACGTTGCGTTGGCCCACGCGCATCAGCCCCGACATGGTGGCCGCGTCGCTGCTCAAGCCGGACAAGATGGCGACGATCGAACTGTTCCGCTTCGTACGCCACCTGGAGGCCAACGGCCAGTCGGCACAGCGCTACGAGATCGAGTTCTGGCGCAAGGTCTTCTACCCCTTGAGCTGCCTGGTGATGGTGGTGCTCTCCCTGCCCTTCGCCTACCTGCATTTCCGCTCGGGGGGTATTGCGGGCTATGTGTTCGGCGGGGTGATGGCGGGCATCAGCTTCTTCCTGCTGAACAATGTGTTCGGCTTCGCGGGCAATCTGCAGAACTGGTCGCCCTGGCTGACCGCGGCCGCGCCGGGCCTGATCTATTCCGTGCTTTCGCTGGCAGCGTTTGGATGGCTGGTATTGAGGCGCTAGACCCACCGCAGTAGACACATGACGAACCCTAGTACCAACGGCATCGTGCTGTTCGCACACGGCTCCCGCGACCCCCTGTGGCGCCTGCCCATGGAGGCGGTGCTCGCGCGCATGCGCGCCGAGCAGCCCGCGCTGGATGTGCGCTGCGCCTACCTGGAGCTGTGCACGCCCGACCTGCCTTCAACGATTGCCGCGATGGCGGCGCAGGGCATCACCCAGGTGGGCATCGTGCCCATGTTTCTCGGCACCGGGCGGCATGCGCGCGAAGATCTCCCCCGCATGGTCGAGGAGTTGTCCCAGGCGTTTCCACAGATGCGCCTGCACCTCAGCCCTCCCATCGGCGAGGACGAACGCATGACGGCACTGATGGCGCGCATTGCCGCCGAAGCATTGGTGCCGTAACGATATCTGCGCCTTTCGCGTCCATCGTTAGATTGATGCAGCATAATGATGCGACTTCTTAGCCGCATTTCAATATGAATCTGCACCAGTTTCGCTTCGTTCAAGAGGCGGCGCGCCGCAACCTCAACCTCACCGAGGCCGCCAAGGCACTGCACACCTCGCAGCCGGGGGTATCCAAGGCGATCATCGAGCTGGAGGACGAGTTGGGCGTGGACATCTTCGCGCGCCACGGCAAGCGGCTCAAGCGCGTGACCGAGCCCGGTCAGCACGTGCTCAAGAGCATCGAACTCATCATGCGCGAGGTGGGCAACCTCAAACGCATCGGCGAGCAGTACAGCGCCCAGGACAGCGGCACCCTCGCCATTGCCACCACCCACACCCAGGCGCGTTATGTGCTGCCCGTACCGGTGGCCAAGCTGCGCGAGGCGTATCCCAAGGTCAACATCAGCCTGCACCAGGCCACGCCGCACGAGGTGGCGCGCATGGTGATCGACGAAGTGGCCGAGATCGGCATGGCCACGGAGTCGCTGGCGGAGTATCCCGACCTCGTCACCCTGCCCTGCTACGAGTGGCAGCACGTCCTGGTGCTGCCACCCAGCCATCCGCTGGCGCAAAAGGAGCGCGTGGGGCTGGAGGACATCGCGCACGAGTCGCTCATCACCTACCACCCCTCATTCACCGGGCGCGGCAAGATCGACCAGGCCTTCGCCACCCGCAAGCTGCAGCCGCGCATCGTGCTGGAGGCCATCGACTCCGACGTGATCAAGACCTACGTGCGCCTGGGGCTGGGCATCGGCATCGTGGCGGAGATGGCCATGCGCGACGACCCACTGGGCGACCTCGTCGTGCGCCCCGTCGGCCATCTGTTCGGTCAGAGCGTGGCGCGCGTGGCTTTCAAGCGCGGTGCTTACCTGCGCAACTTCGTCTACAAGTTCGCCGAGCTGCTGAGCGACCGCCTGAGCCGCGACCTGATCGCCCGCGCCATGACCGGGCACGTCAACGACTATGAGCTGTGATGCGCCCTGAGCCGCTTTAAGGCTTCCCGCATGGGGACGACGCCAGCGGCCTGGGCAAGCCCGCCCCAAGACCCGTGTTCGCAAAGCATGCGGCCGTCGGAACGCCACGCGTTGCGCCAGTTTTGAATGAGTGACACCCAATGACCACGCCCCACTTTCCCAGCCGCCTGCCCAACGTGGGCACCACCATCTTCACCGTGATGTCCGCGCTGGCGGCCGAACACCAGGCCGTGAACCTCGGCCAGGGCTTTCCTGACTTCCACTGCGACCCGCAGCTGATCGACGCCGTCACGCGCGCCATGCAGGCCGGCCACAACCAGTACCCTCCCATGGCCGGCGTGCCCGCGCTGCGACAGGCCGTTGCTTCAAAAATTGAAGCACTCCACACTCGCCAGTATTGCCCCAACGCCGAAATCACCATCACAGCCGGGGCGACCCAAGCCATTCTCACCGTCATCCTCGCCTGCGTGCAGCCGGGCGACGAGGTGATCGTGCTGGAGCCCTGCTACGACAGTTACGTGCCCAACATCGCACTGGCCGGCGGCGTCGTGGTCCGGGTGCCGCTCACGCCGGGCAGCTTCCGCCCTGACTTTGCCAAGATCGCGGCGGCCATCACGCCGCGCACGCGCCTCTTGATCATCAACACGCCGCACAACCCCAGCGCCACCGTGTGGACGGCCGACGACATGCGCACGCTGGAGGAACTGCTGGCCCCCACGGACGTGCTCCTGATCAGCGACGAGGTGTACGAGCACATGGTCTTCGACGGCGCCGAGCACCAGAGCGCCGCGCGCTTCGCGGGCCTCGCGGAACGCGCTTTCATCGTCTCCAGCTTCGGCAAAACCTTCCACGTCACGGGTTGGAAGGTGGGCACGGTGGCTGCCCCCGCCGCCATGACGGCGGAGTTCCGCAAGGTGCACCAGTTCAATGTGTTCACCGTAAACACACCCATGCAGTACGGCCTCGCGGACTATCTGCAGAACCCCGCGCCCTACCTGCAGCTGCCGGCCTTCTACCAGGCCAAGCGCGACCTGTTCCGCCAGGGTCTGGAGGGCTCGCGACTCAAGCTGCTGCCCAGCACCGGCAGCTACTTCCAGTGCGTGGACATCTCGGCCGTGAGCGACCTGAACGAAGCGGACTTCTGCCAGTGGCTCACGCGCGAGATCGGCGTGGCCGCCATTCCCCTGTCGGCCTTCTATGGCGACGGCTTCGACCAGCGCGTCGTGCGTTTTTGCTTCGCCAAGAAGGACGAAACGCTGCGTGCGGCCATCGAACGCCTGCGCACGCTTTAAGCCCAAACAGGCCGCCGCGCTTATCCAGCAAGCGCTAGCAGCTCATCATTCAATAGCACCCAGGAGCGTTGCCTCCTGGCGCACGCAATCGACGGCGAGCGACGTAGCGCATGGCGCGGGCCAGCACCTGTGACACCCCGTGTGGCACACAGGTGCCGCGGAAAGTCGCGCCACTGCGCCGCGCAGCCGAGCAAGCCGTGGGGCAGTACGGCGGACGCCACCATTGCCCGCCCGCCAACGCCGGAACACCTGGGGAGCACGAGAGGGGATCGTATTCACCTCGACCTTTCCGCCGTCGACCGGCACGGGCGACAGACGCGGCGCACCTTGGCTCACGACTTTGGTATGTTTTTGATAGCTGCTAGCGCCCGCCCCACAAGCGCCAAAAACCAATTTGACCTCAACTCACAACAGCACGATGTCGTACTGCGCCTGGCCCATGGCGCTTTCGGCCTGCAGGGAGATCGGCTTGCCAATGAAGTCCGACAGGCCCGCCAGGTGCTGGCTCTCCTCGTCCAGGAACAGCTCCACCACGCGCGGGGATGCCACCACGCGGAACTCGCGTGGATTGAACTGTCGTGCCTCGCGCAGCACCTCGCGCAGGATGTCGTAACACACACTGCGCGCGGTCTTCACCTGGCCCGCGCCCTGGCACGTGGGGCACGGCTCGCACAGCATGTGCGCCAGCGATTCGCGCGTGCGCTTGCGCGTCATCTCCACCAGGCCCAGCTGTGAAAAACCGCCCACCATGGTCTTGACCCGGTCGCGCGCGAGCTGCTTGCGGAACTCCGCCAACACCGCGGCCTGGTGGTCCTCGCGCAGCATGTCGATGAAGTCGGCAATGACGATGCCGCCCAGGTTGCGCAGGCGCAACTGCCGCGCGATGGCGCCCGCGGCCTCCAGGTTGGTCTTGAAGATGGTGTCGTCGAAGTTGCGCGCGCCCACGTAGCCGCCGGTATTCACGTCGATGGTGGTCAGCGCCTCGGTCTGGTCCACGATGAGGTAGCCGCCCGACTTGAGCTGCACGCGCCGGCCCAGCGCCAGGGCGATCTCCTCGTCGATGGAATACAGATCGAATATGGGGCGCTCGCCCTTGTACAGCTGCAGCTTGGCGGCGGCCGCAGGCATGAATTCATTGCCGAACGCCTTCAGCGCCACGAACTGCTCGCGCGAATCGATGCGGATGCTCTGCGTTTGCTCGCCCGCCAGGTCGCGCAGCACACGCTGCAGCAGGCTCAGGTCCTGGTACAGCAGCGAGGTGGGCGGATGCGTCAGCGCTGCCTGCCGGATGCCTGCCCAGGTCTTGCGCAGGTAGGCGATGTCTTCGGCCAGCTCTTCGTCGCTGGCGTCCTCACCATTGGTGCGCAAAATGAAGCCGCCGCTGCTGCCCGATGCCTGGTCATCCACCAGCTTCTGCAACCGCGTGCGCAAGGCGTCGCGCTCGGCCTGGGGAATCTTCTGCGACACGCCCACGTGGTCGTCCTGCGGCAGGAAGACCAGCAACCGCCCGGCGATGCTGATCTGCGTGGACAGGCGTGCGCCCTTGCTGCCGATGGGGTCCTTGATGACCTGCACCATGAGCGCCTGGCCCTCGAAGACCTGCTTCTCGATGGGCACGGGCGGTTCGTTCTTGCGCGCGAACATCGGCGCCTCGCCGCCTTCCTGGCGGTGCCACACGTCCGCCACGTGCAGAAAGGCCGCACGCTCCAGCCCGATGTCGATGAAGGCCGATTGCATGCCCGGCAGCACGCGCGAGACCTTGCCCAGGTACACGTTGCCGACCAGGCCCCGCTCCAGCGTGCGCTCCACGTGCAGTTCCTGCACGGCGCCGTTTTCGACCACGGCCACGCGCGTTTCCTGCGGCGACCAGTTGATGAGGATGTCTTGTTGCATGGGCTTTTGCCAGATGAGGCGCCCATGATGCCTCAGAACCAGCGCTCCCCGCCGCCCTACCGGCGGCCGGCGCCCGTCACACCATCGTCGCCAGCATGCCCTGCATGAGTTGCGGCTGCAGCGCCACCACGTCGCCCACGATGATGAGCGCCGGCGGACGCACGCGGTGCTGCTGC
This sequence comes from Diaphorobacter sp. B2A2W2, assembly GCF_056730635.1. NCBI lineage: Bacteria > Pseudomonadati > Pseudomonadota > Betaproteobacteria > Burkholderiales > Comamonadaceae > Diaphorobacter > Diaphorobacter sp. B2A2W2. Next base: position 136,084 of record NZ_JBWZOR010000001.1, on the reverse strand, counting down.
GCCAGCGCGGGCAGGTCCTGCAGCGTGCCGGTGATGCAGCGCTGCCCGGGCAGCGAGGCTTGCTCCACCAGCGCTGCGGGCGTGCTGTCCGGCAGGCCGTGGCGCACCAGTTCGCGGCAGATGATCGGCAGCGTGCCCATTCCCATGTAGATCACCACGGTCTGGCGCGGGCGCGCCAGCGCCTCCCAGTCCAGCGCCACTTCGTTGTCGCCGCGCAGGTGGCCGGTGGCAAACACCAGGGTCGCGGAGTGGTCGCGGTGCGTGAGCGGGATGCCGGCGCAGGCGCCCGCGCCCTGCGCGGCGGTGATGCCCGGCACCACGTCGAACGCGATACCGGCCTCGGCCAGTGCCTGCACCTCTTCGCCGCCACGGCCGAAGATGAAGCCATCGCCGCCTTTCAGACGCACCAGGCTGCGCCCGCTGCGCGCCAGGCGCACCATGAGGTCAATGATCGATTCCTGCGGCAGCGTGTGGTGCGAGGACTGCTTGCCCACGTAGATCAGGTCGGCATCCTCAGCCACGTAGCGCAGCACCTCCTTGCCGACCAGGTGGTCGTAGAGCACCAGGCGCGCGCCGCGCAGGGCCTTGACGGCGCGCAGCGTGAGCAACTCAGGGTCGCCCGGGCCTGCGCCCACCAGCGTCACGTGTCCAGGCTTCGGGGGCTGTCCGGACTCTCCTGCTGCGGGTGCCACGGTGAACCAGCGCGCATCTTCAATGAAGCTCATATGGGCCTCTCCTTTGCGGATCATGGGGTGGCTCCATTGTTCAAAGGCTGCACCGTTTGCGTCCTTGAACCAGTTCAAGGACAGCGGCAACACCCGCTGCGACGATGCTCCCACTCGCATGAAGAGGGGATGGACAGCGACCTCGCGAGAGTGGCCGTGGCAGCCGCCAGGGCCCACCCAAGCGCTGATCCGTGACGCAGAGGACCCACAATGACAGCAAAGAGGATCGCCAGGCTGGTCGCATTAGCGGCCGCCACCCTGGTGTCTGCCACCGCTATGGCGCAGGACGCCAAGCCAGTCTCGGAGGCCGAGAAAAACTACCAGGCAGGCGGATCGCCGCTGGCGGAAGTGCCCATGTACCAGAGCACGAACCCCAAGGCACCCAAGATGACGCAGGCCGAGTTCGACCGCGCACGCCAGATTTACTTCGAGCGTTGCGCGGGCTGCCACGGCGTGCTGCGCAAGGGCGCCACGGGCAAGCCGCTCACACCGGACGTGACCCTGCCCAAGGGCACGGACTACCTCAAGGTCTTCATCGCCTACGGCTCGCCTGCCGGCATGCCCAACTGGCAGACGTCCGGCGAATTCGACGAGGCGACCGTGGACCTGATGGCCCGCTACATCCAGCAGGACCCTCCCACACCGCCCGAGTGGAGCCTGGCCGACGCCAAGAACACCTGGAAGGTCATCGTGCCGCCAGACCAGCGTCCCAAGAAGAAGATGAACAAGTACAACTTGGACAACATCTTCTCCACCACGCTGCGCGACACGGGCGAAGTGGCGCTGATCGACGGCGACACCAAGCAGATCATCAACATCGTCAAGACCGGCTACGCGGTGCACATCTCGCGCATGTCGGCTTCGGGGCGTTATCTGTTCGTGATCGGCCGCGATGCCAAGATCAACATGATCGACCTGTGGATGGAAAAGCCCGACAACGTGGCTGAAATCCGCGTGGGCCTGGAAGCACGCTCGGTGGACACCTCCAAGTTCAAGGGCTATGAGGACAAGCTGGCGATCGCCGGTGCATACTGGCCTCCCCAGTACACCATCATGGACGGCAACACCCTGGAGCCCCTGAAGATCGTGTCCACCCGCGGCATGGTCGTCGGCACGCAGGAATACCACCCCGAGCCGCGCGTGGCTTCCATCGTGGCATCGCACTACAAGCCCGAGTTCCTGGTGAACGTGAAGGAAACCGGCAAGACGATGATGGTGGACTACTCCAACCTGAATGCGCTGAAGACCACCGAGATCGGCTCGGCCCCCTTCCTGCATGACGGTGGCTGGGATGCATCCAAGCGCTACTTCATGGTGGCTGCCAACAACAGCAACAAGATTGCTGCGATCGACGCCAAGGACGGCAAGCTGGCCGGTCTGACCGAAGTGGGCAAGATCCCCCACCCCGGCCGCGGCGCCAACTTCACGCACCCCAAGTACGGTCCGGTGTGGGCCACGGGTCACCTGGGCGACGAGACCATCTCGCTGATCGGCACCGACCCGCAGAAGAACAAGCAATACGCCTTCAAGGAAGTGGCCAAGCTCAAGGGCCCGGGCGGCGGAGCGCTGTTCATCAAGACCCATCCCAAGTCCAAGCACCTGTGGTCCGACGCACCGCTGAATCCTGATCCCAAGGTTTCGCAAGCCGTGGTGGTGTTCGACATCAACAACCTGGACAAGGGCTACGTCACGCTGCCGATCGCCGAATGGGCAGGCCTGCCCGATGACGGTGGCGCCAAGCGCGTGACCCAGCCTGAGTACAACAAGGCAGGTGACGAAGTGTGGTTCGCCGTGTGGTCGGCCAAGGACAAGCAAAGTGCGCTGGTCGTCGTGGACGACAAGACGCTCAAGCTGAAGTCCGTGATCAAGGATCCGCGCCTGATCACGCCGACCGGCCACTTCAACGTGTACAACACCCAGCACGACGTCTATTGACGCACTTCGAAGGCCAGCCATGTCACGCACCGCGTTCCTGTCCCTGGTCCTGGCATTGGCCGCTTCGGCGGCCGGCGCACAGGGCACGCCCGACCCTGACCGAGCCGCCCAGCTCGTGCGCATGGTGCGGCAGGACTGCGGTTCGTGCCATGGCATGCGCCTGACGGGCGGCCTGGGTCCCGCGCTCACCCGCGAGGCCCTGGCCGGCAAGCCACCCCACTATTTGGCTGCCGTCATCACCCACGGCATCCCCGGTACACCCATGCCGCCCTGGAGCGCCATGCTGCAGGGAAGCGAGGCCCTGTGGATCGCCGAACAGCTGGCCAACGGGTTCCCCGAAGAAAACAGGAGGTCCGCCCCATGAAACGGCGTGCCCTGCTCTCCCTTACCGCCAGTGCACCCCTGATTGCCACGGGCTGTGCGGCTCCCTCTTCCACCACCTCCACATCCGCCGCTCCTGCAGCCACGCTGCAGGGCACGGGCGATCTGGGCGTGGTCATCGAGCGCGCCAAGGGCGCACTCACCCTGATCAACACCAGCCGGCGCGAAGCCGTGGGCCGCGTTACCGGCCTGGGCGACCTGTCGCACGCCTCGGTGGTGTTCTCGCGTGACGAGCGCTTTGCCTACGTCTTCGGCCGCGACGGCGGCCTGACCCAGGTAGACCTGCTCACCCAGCACATCACGGGCCGCGTGATGCAGGCCGGCAACTCCATCGGTGGCGCCATCAGCGCCGACGGCAGCCTGGTCGTGGCGCAGAACTACACGCCCGGCGGCGTCAAGGTCTTCGACGCCGCCACCCTTGAGTTGCTGGCCGACCTTCCCGCCCACACGGCCAGCGGCGAACGCTCGCGCGTCGTCGGCCTGGCCGACCTGCCGCAGCGCCGGTTCATCTACAGCCTGTTCGACGCGAACGCCATCTGCATCGCCGACTGCTCCAACCCCCGAAAGCCGCAGGTCACCACTATCCCCAACATCGGCCGCCAGCCCTACGACGCACTGGTCTCGCCCAACGGACGCCACTACATCGCCGGCCTGTTCGGTGAAGACGGCCTGGCCATGGTGGACCTCTGGGACAACCCGCCGCGCGTGCGCCGCATCCTCGCAGGCTACGGCCGCGGCCAGCAACCGCTGCCGGTGTACAAAATGCCCCATCTGCGCGGCTGGGCCATCGCGGGGGGCCATGCCTATCTGCCGGCCATTGGCCGCCATGAGGTGCTGGTTGTCGACACCGCCACCTGGGCCGAGGTCGGCCGCATTCCGGTCGCGGGCCAGCCGGTGTTCGTGATGGCGCGGCCCGACGGACGTCAGGTGTGGGTCAACTTCTCTGTGCCAGACTACAACCGCGTGCAGGTCATCGACACACCGAGCCAGCGCGTGGTGCAGACGCTGGAGCCCGGCAAGGCCGTGCTGCACATGGAATTCACGCCGCGCGGCGAATCGGTCTGGATCAGCTGCCGTGACGACAACCGCGTTCAGGTCTACGACACGCACACCTTGCAGTCCCAAGCCAGGCTGGACGTGGACGCCCCCAGCGGCATCTTCTTCACTGCCCGCGCACAGCGCATGGGGTTCTAAGCCATGCCGAGCAGCCAGAACGCAACCCACCTCGCGCTGCTCAACCACTGGCAGCGCGGCTTTCCCCTGTGCGCCGAACCCTTCGCGGCCATCGGCCACAGCCTGGGGGTGGATGCCGAGGCGGTGCTCAGCGGCTACGCACGGTTGTGGCAGGCGGGCGCGCTCAGCCGCATCGGCGCGGTGTTCGCGCCGGGCGCGGGGGGCGCCTCCCTGCTGGCGGCCATGGCCGTGCCGCCCGAGCGGCTCGACGACGTGGCCGCCACGGTGTCGGCCCACCCGGGCGTCAACCACAACTACGAGCGCGAGCACACCACCAACCTCTGGTTCGTGGCCACCGGCCATGACACGGACCAGGTGGAGCGCCTGCTCCAGTCCATCGAGCACACCACCGGCCTGCCCGTGCAGCGCCTGCCCATGCTGCGCCCCTACCGCATCGACACCGCCTTCGACCTGGAGAGGACGTCCGCAGGCGTGGGGGACGGCGTCGGCACCACGGGCCCCACGGGCCGCGCACGCACCCCCCTGGCATCCGGCGACTGGCCCCTGGCCGCGCTGGCCGAGCAGGGCCTGCCGCTGACCGAGCGGCCCTATGACGTATGGGCCGACCAGCTCCACAGCAGCACGCCCGCCGTGCTGGCCACCATTGCCCGCTGGCAGGACGAAGGGCTGCTCAGCCGCTTCGGCGTGGTGGTGCGTCACCATGAACTGGGCTATACAGCGAATGCCATGGCCGTGTTCGACGTGCCGGACGACCACGTGGACACCCACGGCCTGGCCCTGGCCCATGCGCACGGCGTAACGCTGGCGTACCGCCGTGCGCGCACGCCGGACTGGCGCTACAACCTGTACTGCATGGTGCATGGGCGCGACCGCGCAGCGGTGCATACCCAACTGGCGCAGGCCGTGGCCCAGGCGGGCCTGGCCCCCTGCCCCAGCGCCGTACTGTTCTCGCTGCGGCGTTTCAAACAGACGGGTGCGCGGCGGTTTGCCCACCATGCGCCCCATGCCATTCCCGAACCCATGCAGGAGGCCGTCGATGCTCTCCCCTGAAGACGCTCGGCTGATCGACCACCTGCACGGCGGCTTTCCGCTGGTGGACCACCCTTTCGCCGCCGTCGCCGCCGACATCGGCTGGACCGAAGAGCAGGTCATCGAACGCCTGCACCGCCTGCTCGCCCAGGGTGTGCTCACGCGCTTCGGCCCGCTGTTCCAGATCGAACGCGCAGGCGGCCAATTCGTCCTCGCGGCCATGGCTGTGCCCGAGGATCGTTTTGACGCCGTGTGCGCTGCCGTCAACGCCTTCACTGAGGTGGCGCACAACTACCGCCGCGAGCATGCGCTGAACATGTGGTTCGTGGTGGCGGCCGAGTCCCCCGCGCTGGCGCGCGAGACCCTGGCACGCATCGAGGCCGCGACTGGCCTGCCGGTCTACGCCTTTCCCAAGGAAGAAGAGTATTTCGTGGAGTTGCGCCTGCCGCCCCTGCCGGCGCAGTCCACCGGAGAACACCATGGCGCTTGATGCCTTCGACCGTGCGCTGATCGCCGCCACGCAGGGCGGGCTGCCGCTGGTGGCGCGCCCCTACGAAGCCGTGGGCGCCATGCTGGGCGTGCCTGGCGAGCAGGTGCGCGAGCGCCTGGCCCGGATGATCGACGAGGGCCTGGTGCGCCGCATCGGCGCGGTGCCCAACCATTACCGCCTGGGCTACACGGCCAACGGCATGAGCGTGTGGGACGTGGACGATACCCAGGTCGCCGCGCTGGGCCGCCAAGTCGCCGCGCTGCCGAGCGTGAGCCACTGCTACCGCCGCCCGCGCCACCTGCCCCACTGGCCCTACAACCTGTTTGCCATGCTGCATGGCCCCAGCCGCGCGCATGTCGAGCAACAGGCCGAGCAGATTGCCGGCCTGCTGGGCGATGCCTGCCGCGCCCACGACATCCTGTACTCCACGGCCATCCTCAAGAAGACCGGCCTGCGCCTCAAGGAAGACTGACCATGTTTCGCATCAGCCAGTACCTGCGTGAACTCGCCCAGGCCCAAGCCACCGGAACCTACCCCACTTCGCGCGAACGGCACGCGCGCGGCCCCGTGGTCATCTGGAACCTGATCCGGCGCTGCAACCTCACCTGCAAGCACTGCTACGCGCTCTCGGCCGACCACGACTACGCTGGAGAGCTGTCGTTGCAAGAGGTATACACCGTCATGGACGACCTCAAGGCCTTCGGCGTGCCTGCGCTCATCCTCTCGGGCGGTGAGCCACTGCTGCGCCCCGACCTCTTCGAGATCGCGGCGCGCGCGCGTGACCTGGGCTTCTACACCGGCCTTTCGACCAATGGCACGCTGATCGACGAGCCCATGGCCGCGCGCATCGCTGGCGCGGGCTTCGACTACGTGGGCATCAGCCTGGATGGCCTGAAGCCCACGCACGACAAGTTCCGCCGTCTGGACGGTGCGTTCGACCGCAGCCTGGCCGCCATCCGCCACCTGGCCACGCACAACGTCAAGGTGGGCCTGCGCTTCACCATGACAGCGCTGAATGCACACGATCTGCCCGCGCTGCTGCAGCTCATGAAGGACGAGGGCGCCAACAAGTTCTACTTCTCGCACCTGAACTACGCGGGGCGTGGCAACATCCACCGCGACAAGGACGCGCACCACCAGGCCACACGCCAGGCCATGGACCTGCTGTTCAACCACGCCTGGGCCGATGCCCAGGCCGGCAGCCTGGACGACTACGTGAGCGGCAACAACGATGCCGACGGCCCCTATTTGCTGCAATGGGCACGCGAGCACCTGCCGCAATGGGAAGACGCCTTGCGCCAGCGCCTGCTGGCCTGGGGCGGCAATGCCAGCGGCCAGATGGTGGCCAATATCGACAACCTGGGCCATGTGCACCCCGACACCATGTGGTGGCACCACGACCTGGGCAGCGTGCGCGAACGGCCCTTCTCGCAGATCTGGAACGACACCAGCGACCCGCTCATGGCGGGGCTCAAGCAGCACCCGCGCCCTGTCCAGGGCCGCTGCGCCGGTTGCCAGTACCTCTCGATCTGCAATGGCAACACCCGCGTGCGCGCACAGCAGCTCACGGGCAACCCCTGGTTCGAAGACCCCGGCTGCTACCTCACCGATGCCGAAGTGGGCGCCTCCAGCACGCCCTTCGAGTTCCCCGCCAAGCATGAGCGCCGTCGCACGATCGAGATTGCCCATGCGTAAACTAGAAACACATTTCCCTGAGCGGCTACGCCGCTTCCCCCTTCTCTGCGCTATCGCGAAAAAGGTGGACACCGCCGCGGCGAAGCGGCCCTTGCGCGGCGCCCGCTGGTCTGGGCCGAGCCGTTATCTGGCGGCCTTGGGTCTGTTCTGGCTCACGGGCCTGCACGCCCAAACCACCGAAGCCCTCCAGCCCAACGCCCCCGCCCTGTACCAGCAGCACTGCGCTGTATGCCACGGCGCGCAGCGCACCGGCATCATGGGCCCCGCGCTGCTGCCCGAGAGCCTGGAGCGCGTACGCCCCGCCGAGGTGTTGCGCGTCATCCAGCAAGGGCGCCCCGCCACCCAGATGCCCGGGTTCTCCGAGCAGTTGGGCGACGCGGAGATTCGCGCCCTGGCCGCGTGGGTACGTACCCCCGTGGTGCCCGCGCCGCGCTGGGGCGAGGACGATATCCGGGCGTCGCGCACGTTCACGCCCGTGCCCGACGATGAGCCCGCCAAGCCGAAGTGGAATGCAGACCCGATGAACCTCTTCCTCGTCGTGGAAGGAGGCGACCACCATGTCTCGCTGCTTGACGGCGACCGCTTCGAGGTCATCACGCGCTTTGCCAGCCGCTATGCGCTGCATGGCGGCCCCAAGTTCACGCCGGACGGGCGCTACGTGTTCTTCGGTTCGCGCGACGGCTGGATCACCAAATACGACCTGTGGCGCCTGCGCGTGGTGGCCGAGGTGCGCGCGGGCTTGAACATGCGCAACGTGGCCGTGAGCGGCGACGGGCGCTGGGTGATGGCCGCCAACTACCTGCCCCACACGCTGGCGCTGTTCGATGCCGATCTGAACCTCGTGCAGACATACGCCGCAGCCACGCTCGACGGCAAGGCGAGTTCACGCGTTTCGGCCGTGTACGACGCCACGCCGCGCAAGAGCTTCGTGGTGGCGCTCAAGGACATCCCCGAGCTCTGGGAAATCTCGTACGACCGGAACGCGGCCCCCATCTACGATGGTCTGGTGCACGACTACAAGATGGGAGAGGCCATCGCCAAGCCTGGCTACCTGGGCGTGCGGCGCACCCCCCTGAGCGAGCCGCTGGACGACTTCTTCTTCGACCAGTCCTACCGCCACGTACTCGGCGCCACGCGCCCGCGCAGTGGCGCCGACGAACGCGCAAGCGCGCAGGTCGTGAACCTGGACATCCGGCGCAAGGTGGCCGATCTGCCCATCGCCGGCATGCCGCACCTGGGCTCGGGCATCACCTTCGCCTGGGGCGACACCACTGTGCTGGCCAGCCCCAACCTGGGCGGCGGGGCCGTGGACGTCATCGACATGCAGACCTGGAAGACGGTACGCACCATCGCCACGCCCGGCCCGGGTTTCTTCATGCGCAGCCATGAGGACACGCCCTACGCCTGGACCGACTCCATGATGAGCCCCACGGCCAAGGACACTCTGACCATCATCGACAAGCGCACGCTGCAGCCGGTGGCCCAGGTGCGCGAGCCCGGCAAGACGCTGGCGCACATCGAGTTCACCCGCGATGGCCGCTACGCCCTCGCCAGTGTCTGGGAAATGGACGGCGCCCTGGTGGTCTACGACGCCGCCACCTTCAAGGAAGTCAAGCGCCTGCCCATGAAAAAGCCCGTGGGGAAATACAACGTCTGGAACAAGATCACCCGCAGTGAGGGCACATCGCACTGAACGATTTGAGATAGATCAAGTCAAAACCTAGGGGTCTCCCCTGTAATGCGCGCATGGACATCGCGCACTTCGACATACCGCGCTACCTTGCGGCGCTGCCCCTGTTCCAGGAAATGGCACCCCAGGAGCTGGAACGCCTGGGCACGGGTTGCCGGCTACGCCGCTATGCGCGCGGCGAGATGGTGTTCAGCGTTGGCATGCCCTGCGAGGAATTCCACGTCACCGTAATGGGGCAGGTGAAGCTGTTTGCACTGTCGCCAGCGGGGCAGGAGAAGGTGATCGAGCTTGCCGGCCCCGGCATCAGCTTCGCCGAGGCGCTGATGTTTACTGATCGTCCCTATATCGTGAACGCCCAGGCCCTGACCGATACCCTGCTGCTCTCTGTAGGCAAGGCGGCCGTGGTGCGCGAGATCGAGAGCGAGCCGCGCTTTGCCATGCGCATGCTCGCCGGCATCTCGCGCCGCCTGCACGGCCTGGTGCATGACGTGCAGACCTATACGCTGCACAACGGCGCGCAGCGCGTGATCGGCTACCTGCTGCACGCCCTGCCCGAGGACGCGCCTCATCCCCCTACCGCGCCTGTGCCTCCGCAATGCCCGGCCCGCGCGGCACTGCAGTCCGTTGCTCCCGCGCCGCCAGCCAGCGCGCGCAGCATCTCGCTGCCGGTGAGCAAGGCCACCATCGCTTCGCGGCTGTCGATCACGCCCGAGTATTTCTCTCGCGTACTGCACGACCTAGAGGCCGCCGGCCTGATCCACATCGACAAGCGCGACATCCACATCCCGGATACGGCGCGCCTGGCCAAATACCCGATGTAACCAGGCTCCGGGCCTGACAGGCTGCGCCTAGACGGCCAGCACGCCCGCTGCGCGCAACAGGCGCGCCGTCTCATACATGGGCAGGCCCATGATGCCGGAGTAACTGCCCGACAGGTGCTCCACATAGGCGGCGGCGCGCCCCTGGATCGCATAGGCGCCCGCCTTGCCCTGCGGCTCGCCCGTAGCCACGTAGTCCTCGATCTGCGCCCGCGACATGGGCGCAAAGCGCACGCGCGAGACTGACAGCGCCGTGAGGCGTCGGGGACCCACCTGCAGCGCGACGGCCGTCAATACGCGGTGTTCATGCCCCGCCAACTCCCCCAGCATACGCACCGCGTCGTGCGCATCCTCGGGCTTGCCGTAGATGGTGCGGGCCAGGGCCACGGTGGTGTCGGAGCACAAAATGGGCGCTGGCGACAGCCCGCGCCGCGCATGGCGCACCACGGCAGCGTCCAGCTTGAGCCCCGTCACCCGCTCGACATAGGTCGTGGGCGTCTCACCAGGCAGCACGGCTTCGATGGCCTCGGCATCCTCGGCCTCGTCCCCCGCCGCGTTGGGCAGCAGCAGCTCATGGCGCACCCCCAACTGCTCCAGCAACTGGCGGCGCCGCGGGCTCTGGGAGGCCAGGTAGATGAAGCGGTTTTCTTGAGTCAAATGTGCCTCCAGCGCCCGACCAGCAAGCGCGAGCAGCTATCAAATCTGAAGTTATTCGCGATGGTACGGGTGCCCGGCATTCACCGACCAGGCACGGTAGAGCTGCTCGATAAGCAACACGCGCACCATGGCATGCGGCAGGGTCAGGTCGGACAGGCGGATGCGCTCGTGCGCCGCCTGGCGGAAGGCCGGGTCTAGGCCGTCGGGGCCGCCGATGACCAGGGCCACATCATCCCCCCCGAGCTGCCAGTCCTTCAGCCGCTGGGCCAGGGCCTTGGTGGTGAGACTCGTGCCCCGCTCGTCCAGCACCACCACACGCGTGCCACGCGGGATGGCCGCTTCGATACGCTCGCGCTCGGCAGCATAGAGCGTCTCCAGCGTCTTGGAGCCGCGCGGCTCGGTCTTGACGGCCTTGAGCTCGACCTTCAGCTCGGGCGGGAATCGCTTGGCATAGTCGTCATAGGCCGTCTGCGCCCAGTCGGGAACCCGCTGGCCCACGGCCACGATCAGCAGCTTCATGGGTCAGCGCAAGGCTCAGGCCTTCTTGCGTGCGGGGGCCTTCTTCGCAACAGCCTTGCCGGTGGATTTGGCGACCGGCTTGCGTGCCGTGGTGGTAGCAGCGGCCTTGGCGGGTGCCTTCTTGGCCACAGGCTTGTTCACCACGACGGTCTTCACCGCGTTCTTGACAGCTGGCTTCTTCGCCGCCACGGGCTTTGCCGTGGTCTTCTTCGCTGCGGGTTTGGATGCGGCCTTGACCGGTGCCTTCTGTGCCTTGCTCGCGAGCTTGCCAGCGGGCTTGGATGCGGGCTTCACTGCGGATTTCGCTGCCGGCTTGGCCGCTGCGGGGGCTGCCGCCTTGGCCGGCTTTTTGCCGGTTGCGGACTTCGTGGCGGGCTTGGCTGCTGCCTTCTTGGCGGCCGGCTTGCGCGCGGGCGCCTCGTCGTCGCCTTCCGAGGCCATGATCTTGCGCGGCTTGGCAGCGCCCAGCTTCAGGCGCACGGGCTTCTCGCCCCAGATCTCCTCCAGCCGGTAGTACTGGCGGATGGCGGGCTGCATGACGTGCACCACGGCCTGGCCGCAGTCCACGATGATCCATTCGCCGTTGTCCTCGCCCTCGCTGCGCGGCTTGGGGAACCCGGCCTTGCGCACGGCGTCGCGCACGCTGGCGGCCAGCGCCTTGGTCTGGCGGTTGGAGCTGCCGGTGGCGACGACCACGCGCTCGAACAGCGGCGAGAGATGCTCGGTGTTGAAGACCTGGATGTCTTGCGCCTTGACGTCTTCCAGGCCATCGACGATGGCGCGCTGGAGCTTGGTGACGTCTTTCTTGGCGGCGGTTTCCGATTTGCTGGAAGTGGTCATCAGGTGGTCTTCAGTGAAGGAATGGAATCAATATAGCCTGCAAGCACCGCCACGGCCAAGGGGGGCGCGGAGCGGTTGTCAGGGCATGTTTCAGATATCAAAAACGGGTCTGGCGCTTGATGATCAAGCGCAGGCAGCTATTGAAATTATAGTTACCCGCGCTCACACACTCAGATCCAGTCGCGGCGCTGCAGAAAGCGCTCGGTCAACAGCGCCTCGGGCGAGCCCGGCTGCGGCTCGCGCTGGTAGGACCAGGCCGCCAGCGGCGGCATGGACAGCAGGATGGATTCCGTGCGCCCGCCCGACTGCAGGCCGAAGTGCGTGCCGCGGTCCCACACCAGGTTGAACTCCACATAGCGGCCACGCCGGTAGAGCTGGAACTCGCGTTCGCGCTCGCCATGGCCCATGTGCATGCGCCGCTGCACGATGGGCAGGTAGGCGCCCAGGAAGGCATCGCCCACGCTCTGCGTCATGGCCAGGCTCTGCTCGAAGCCCAGCTCCGCGAAGTCGTCAAAGAAGATGCCGCCCACGCCGCGCTGCTCATTGCGGTGTTTAAGGTAGAAGTACTCGTCGCACCAGGTCTTGAAGCGCGGGTACAGGCCTTCGCCGAAGGGCGCGAGCGCATCGCGGCAGGCACGGTGAAAGTGCACCGCATCCTCGTCGAAACCGTAGTACGGCGTGAGGTCCATGCCGCCGCCGAACCAGCAGATGGGGTCCTGGCCTGCCTGATCTGCCGCACCTGTGCCCGCCGCACCTGTGCCGGCTGCGATCATGCGCACGTTCATGTGCACCGTGGGCACGTAGGGGTTGCGCGGGTGGAACACCAGCGACACGCCCATGGCCTCGAACGGCGCACCCGCCAGCTCCGGCCGGTGCTGCGTGGCCGAGGGCGGCAGGCGCGGACCGCTCACATGCGAGAAGCCGCAGCCCGCGCGCTCGAACACGCGCCCACCTTCCAGGATGCGCGTGATGCCGTCGCCCTGCAGTGCAGAGCCGCTTTCGCGCCGCCAGGCATCGGACCGAAAGCGCACCCCGCCCTGGCTTTGCGGCCCCTCGATGTCCTCCAGCGCGCTGGTGATGCGCGCCTGCAGGCCCTCCAGATAGCCGCGCACGCGGGCCACGGTGTCCGCCGTGTTGAAGGTGGTTTTTTGTGTGGTCATCCGTTGGCCTTCACCGCACGGTGGCCAATGTCGTGGCGGTACTGCGCGCCGTCGAAGTGAATGCCGCGCGCCACGTCGTACACACGCTGCTGTGCCTGCTTGACGCTGTCGGCCAGCGCCGTCACGCACAGCACGCGCCCGCCACTGGTACGCACCACGCCATCCACGAGCTGTGTGCCGGCGTGGAAGACCATGGCGTCGTCCGCGTCCTGCGGCAGGCCGGTGATGGCATCGCCCTTGCGCGGGTTCTCGGGATAGCCCTGGGCAGCCATCACCACGCCCAGCGCCGTGCGGCGATCCCACTGCAGTTCCACCTGGTCGAGCTTGCCGTCCACGGCCGCCCCCAGCACCTCCACCAGGTCGCTCTTGAGGCGCATGAGGATGGGCTGTGTCTCGGGGTCGCCCATGCGGCAGTTGAACTCCAGCGTTTTGGGATGGCCCGTCGCGTCGATCATCAGGCCGGCATACAGAAAGCCCGTGTAGGGGATGCCGTCTTTTTCCATGCCACGGATGGTGGGCAGGATCACCTCGCGCATGGCGCGCGCATGCACATCGGCCGTGACCACCGGCGCAGGCGAATACGCGCCCATGCCACCGGTGTTGGGACCTTGGTCGCCATCCTTCAGGCGCTTGTGGTCCTGGCTGGTGGCCAGCGCCAGGACGTTCTTGCCGTCGCACAGCACAATGAACGAGGCTTCCTCACCTTCGAGGAATTGCTCAATCACCACGCGGGCGCCGCCTTCGTTGTGGGCCACGCCGTACTTGTTGTCCACCAGCATGAAGTCCACGGCGTCGTGGGCCTCCTGCAGCGTCATGGCTACCACCACGCCCTTGCCCGCCGCCAGGCCGTCGGCCTTGATGACAATGGGTGCGCCCAGACGGTTCACGTAGGCATGCGCGGCCTGCGGGTCGGTGAAGGTCTCGTACTCGGCCGTGGGGATGCCGTGGCGCTTCATGAAAGCCTTGGAGAAGGCCTTGGAGCTTTCCAGTTGCGCGGCAGCCTGCGTGGGGCCGAAGATGCGCAGGCCGTGGGTACGGAACTCGTCCACCACGCCAGCGGCCAGCGGTGCCTCGGGGCCGACCACGGTGAGCGCGATCTTCTGCGCCTGCGCCCACTCGCGCAGGGCCGTCACGTCGCTGATGGGCACGTTCTCATACTTTGGCGACAGCGCCGTGCCGCCGTTGCCGGGCGCCACGTACACCTTGGAGGTCTTGGGGGACTGGCTCAGCTTCCAGGCCAGTGCGTGTTCCCGGCCGCCGCCGCCAATGACTAGGATTTTCATAGGGTGTCGGTGCTCAAGTTCCTAGAGCTCTGCGTTGTGGTAGACCTCTTGCACATCGTCGAGGTCTTCGATCATGTCCAGGAGCTTTTGCATGCGCGCGACATCGTCGCCCTCCAGGGCGATGGTGTTCTCGGGGCGCATGGTGACCTCGGCCACCTCCGGCTGAAGGCCCGCAGCCCCCAGCGCATCGCGCACCGCCTCGAAATCGCCGGGCGCGGTCAGCACCTCGATGGCACCCTCATCATCGGTGATCACGTCCTCGGCGCCCGCCTCCAGGGCCACTTCCATGACCTTGTCCTCGCTGGTGCCGGGGGCGAAGATGATCTGGCCCACGTTCTTGAACTGAAAGGCCACCGAGCCTTCCGTGCCCATGTTGCCGCCGTACTTGCTGAAGGCGTGGCGCACTTCGGCCACGGTGCGCACGCGGTTGTCGGTCATGGTGTCCACGATGATCGCGGCGCCGCCGATGCCGTAGCCCTCGTAGCGGATTTCCTCGTAGCTCACGCCTTCCAGCGTGCCCGAGGCCTTGTCGATGTTGTACTTGATGCGGTCGGCCGGCATGTTGGCGGCCTTGGCCTTGTCGATGGCCAGGCGCAGACGCGGGTTGGCCGAGGGGTCGCCGCCACCCGTGCGCGCCGCGACGGTGATTTCACGAATGATGCGGGTCCAGATCTTTCCGCGCTTTTCATCCTGGCGCCCCTTGCGGTGCTGGATGTTGGCCCATTTACTGTGTCCTGCCACTGCAGCGTCCTTTGATTGATTTAATCTTGCGGCCGCGATTTTACTTTTGACTCACCCCATCACTACCGCCATGTCCGAACCTCTCCTGATTGCACAGCGTGATTCCACGCAATGCCACCTGCTGCCGGGCCTGGCCAACCGGCACGGCCTGATCACCGGCGCCACCGGCACCGGCAAGACCGTGACGCTGCAAACGCTGGCCGAGCAGTTCTCGCGCATCGGCGTGCCGGTGTTCATGGCCGACGTGAAGGGCGATCTCACCGGCATCAGCCAGAAGGGCAGCATTGGCGAGAAGCTGGGCAAGACGCTGGCCGACCGCGGCTTGGCCGCGCCCGAGCCCACGGCCTGCCCCACCACGCTGTGGGACGTGTTCGGCACGCAGGGCCACCCCGTGCGCGCGACCATCTCGGACATGGGGCCGCTCTTGCTGGGGCGCATGCTGAACCTGAACGAAACCCAGCTGGGCGTGCTCAACCTGGTGTTCAAGATCGCGGACGACAACGGCCTGCTGCTGCTGGACCTGAAGGACCTGCGCGCCATGCTCACCTACGTGGGCGACAACGCCAAGGACTTCACCACCGAGTACGGCAACATCTCCACGGCCAGCGTGGGCGCCATCCAGCGCGGGCTGCTGCAGATCGAGACGCAGGGCGGCGACCAGTTCTTTGGCGAGCCCATGCTCAACATCCAGGACTTCATGCAGACCGTGGACGGGCGCGGTGTGGTCAACATCCTGGCGGCCGACAAGCTGATGAATTCGCCGCGCCTGTACGCCACGTTCCTCCTGTGGATGCTGTCGGAGCTGTTCGAACAACTGCCCGAGATCGGCGACCCCGAAAAGCCCAAGCTGGTGTTCTTCTTCGACGAAGCCCACCTGCTGTTCAACGAAGCGCCCAAGGTGCTTGTGGAGCGTATCGAACTGGTGGTGCGCCTGGTGCGCTCCAAAGGGGTCGGCGTGTATTTCGTCACCCAGAACCCGCTGGACATCCCCGACAGCGTGCTGGCCCAGCTGGGCAACCGCGTGCAGCACGCGCTGCGTGCCTTCACCCCGCGCGACCAGAAGGCCGTGAAGGCCACGGCCACCACCATGCGCCCCAAGGCGGGCCTGGACATCGAGGCCGCCATCACCGAGCTGGCCGTGGGCGAGGCGCTGGTGAGCTTTCTCGACGCCAAGGGCCGCCCCAGCGAGACCGAGCGCGTGTACGTGCTGCCGCCCGGCAGCCAGATCGGCCCCATCACCGACGTGCAACGCCGCGCACTCATCGGCGAATCGCTCGTCGCGGGCACCTACGAGCAGGCCGTGGACCGCGAATCTGCCTACGAGAAGCTGCGCGGCCGCGCCGAGCAGGCTGCCAGCACCGCCCCCAGTGCCCCCGGCAACGGCACGGCGCAGGGCGACAGCGGCCTCATGGGCGGCCTGAACGATGTGCTGTTCGGCAGCACCGGGCCGCGCGGCGGCAAGCGCGACGGCCTGGTGCAGACCATGGCCAAGTCGGCCGTACGCACCATGGGCACCAGCCTGGGCAAGGAAATACTGCGCGGCGTGCTGGGCGGCATCTTCGGCGGCAGGAAGCGCTGAGGCGTTCCAAGCCAAATTCAGCTCCAGCGCCCGTCTATCAAGCGCCAACAGCTATTATTTAAGGAGCATCCGATGATCGACCTGTATTACTGGACCACGCCCAACGGCCACAAGATCACCCTCTTCCTGGAAGAAAGCGGCCTGCCCTACCGCGTGCACCCGGTGAACATCGGCCGGGGCGAGCAGTTCGCGCCGGACTTTCTGCGCATCGCGCCCAACAACCGCATCCCCGCCATCGTGGACCAGGCGCCCGCGGATGGCGGCGCGCCGCTGTCGGTGTTCGAGTCCGGCGCCATCCTGCTGTACCTGACCGACAAGACCGGCCGGTTCATCCCGCAGGACTTGCGCGGGCGCAACGAGGCGCTGCAGTGGCTGTTCTGGCAAATGGGCGGACTGGGGCCCATGGCCGGGCAGAACCACCACTTCACGCAGTACGCGCCTGAGCCGGTGCCCTACGCCATCGACCGCTACGTGAAGGAAACCGCGCGCCTGTACGGTGTGCTGGACAAGCACCTGGCCGACGGGCGCGACTACATCGCAGGGGACTATTCCATTGCTGACATGGCCTGCTACCCCTGGATCGTGCCGCATGAGAGGCAGCGCCAGGACCTGGCGGATTTCCCGCACCTGAGGGCCTGGTTCGAGCGCATCCAGGCACGGCCCGCCACCGGCCGCGCCTACGCGCTGGCACAGACCATCAATACCGCGCCCACGGTGGACGAGGCGGCCAAGAAGATCCTCTTCGGCCAGGACGCCGGCACCGTGCGCCGCTAACCAAGCACCGAGGCGCCCATGAAAAAAAGCCGCTGTTCAGCGGCTTTTTCGTGGGTGGACGGGGGCCTCGGCGGCACGGTGCATGGCGCGCATCAGTCCACGAGCCCCACGAACACGTTCTGCACGTCGTCGTTGTTCTCGATGCCTGCCAGGAAAGCCTGCACTTCCTCCTGCGCCTCGGGCGAAAGGCTGGCCATGCTCACCGGGTTCTTGGCCTTGTAGCCCAGCTTGACCGACAGCACCTTGAAACCGAAGCCCGGCAATGCCTTGGCCACCGCGTCCAGGTCCGAGGGGTCGGTCAGGAACAGGGTCTGGCCCTCTTCCTCGCCGGGCTCGAAGTCCTGGGCACCGGCCTCGATGGCGGCCAACTCCGCGTCGGCGCCGGCTTGCTCGGGCTCGCCCTCGATCATGCCCACGTGGTCGAAGTCCCAGGCCACGGCGCTCATCTGCCCCTTGCGAAAGCACACGCGCATCTCGGGCGCCGTGCGATTCACGTTGTCGGTCAGGCACTCCACCATCACCGGCACCTGGTGCGGGGCAAAGCCCTCGTAGATCACGCGCTCGTAGTTCACCGCGTCACCCCCCACGCCCGAACCCTTCTTGATGGCACGCTCCAGCGTGTCCTTGGGCATGGACGCCTTGCGCGCCGCCTCGATGGCCAGGCGCAGGCGCGAATTGCCGGCCGGGTCGGCCCCCGCGCGCGCGGCGACGATGATTTCCTTGACCAGCTTCCCAAAAAGCCTGCCCTTGGCATCGGCGACCAGCGCCTTGCCCTTTGCCTTCCATTGCGCGCCCATGGCTGCGATTCCTTTGCTTGGAGCCAACAAAAAATGCGGCCTGCGCCGCAGCGGCAAAGTGTATACCTCGCCGCCAGACCGGCTGGACCGCGACAGAGGGGCGCCTGCCGGTGGCGCCGCGCGAGATGGCGCTTCTTTGCTATGCATCAAATAGCTGCCTGCGCTTGCCCTACAAGCGCTGCAGGCCGATTTCGCTCTGTGCCCGATGACCGCCGCACCGTCGCGCAAGCGACGCCCCGGCCCGCCGGCCACTCCTACAGTCGTGCCATGAACACCCTCACCTGCTTCACCCTCACCGTCACCGACCACGTGGCCCACCTGGTGCTGAACCGCCCCGAGGCCATGAACACCATGCACCCGCAGTTCTGGCGCGAGCTGGACGCCGTGCTAGCCGACCTGCACCGCGGCGGCGATGCGCGCGCGCTGGTCATCAGCAGCACGGGCAAGCACTTCAGCGCGGGCATGGCGCTGGAGACCTTCGGCGGCGCGATCACGCTGGACGACCGCAGCCCCGAGGGGCGCGCCGCCGTGTTCGACCTGCTGACGGACATGCAGGCCACCTTCACGCGCATCGAAGAGCTGCGCATCCCCGTGATCGCGGCCATCCACGGCGGCTGCATCGGTGGCGCACTGGACATGGTGGCGGCCGCCTGCATCCGCTATGCCACGCGCGATGCCTTCTTCTGCATCCAGGAGATCAACATCGGCATGGTGGCCGACGTGGGCAGCCTGCAGCGCCTGCCCAAGCTCATGCCGCTGGGCCTGCTGAACGAGCTGGCCTACACCGGCCGCCGCCTGCCGGCCGAGCGCGCGCTGGAATGCGGACTGGTCACGCAGCTGTTCGACTCGCACGAAGCGCTGGTGGCCGGCGCCCTGGCCTGCGCGAACGAGATTGCCACCAAGCCGCCGGTGGCCGTCTGGGGCACCAAGCAGGCCGTGCGCTATGCGCGCGACCACGGCGTGCACGACAGCCTGCGCCAGATGGGCTGGCTGCAGGGCGCCATCTGGAGCAACCGCCACGTGGGCGAGGCCGTCTCCGCCATGCAGGCCAAGCGCGCTGGCGACTTCCCGGCGCTGGCGCCGCTCAAGCGCTTCAGCGAACTCGGCTGACGCACGCGCCGCGCGGCCCCGGTTTCAAAGTTGATAGCTGGGCGCGCTTGCTGCAAGGGCGTTGCAGGCCAATCGAGGCATATACCGCCGGGTGTCGGGCTATGATGCGGCAACCCGCCTGCGGCGCGGCACCGCGCCGCGTTTCCATTCACCAGCGTTCGCCCACAGCCATGCACCTGCCGCGCCCTCCGCTGCCCACCTACGACGACGTTGCCGAAGCGGCCCATCGCCTCAAGGGCATGGCACACCGCACGCCGGTGCTGAGTTCCAGCACGTTGGATGCGCTGCTCGGAGCGCAGGTGTTCTTCAAGTGCGAAAACCTGCAGCGCATGGGCGCGTTCAAGTTCCGCGGCGCGTTCAACGCACTGGTGCAGTTCAGCGACGCGCAGCGCCAGCGCGGAGTGATCGCGTTCTCGTCGGGCAACCATGCGCAGGCCATCGCGCTGTCGGCGCGGCTGCTGGAGATTCCCGCAGTCATCGTCATGCCGGAGGATGCGCCGCTTGCAAAGATAGCAGCCACGCGCGGCTACGGCGCCGAGGTGGTCACCTACAACCGCTTCACCGAAGACCGCGAGGCCATCAGCCGCCGCCTGGCCACCGAGCGCGGCATGACGCTGATTCCGCCCTTCGACCACGCCCACGTGATCGCCGGCCAGGGCACGGTGGCCAAGGAGCTGTTCGAGGACGTGCCGCACCTGGACTACCTGTTCGTGCCGCTGGGCGGCGGCGGCCTGCTGTCGGGCTGCCTGCTGGCAGCGCGCGAACTGGCGCCGCAGTGCAAGGTGGTCGGCGTGGAGCCCGAGACCGGCAACGACGGACAGCAGTCCCTCAACGCAGGCCACGTGGTGCGCATCGACACACCGCAGACGATTGCTGACGGTGCACAGACGCAGGCACTGGGCGCGCTCACCTTCCCCCTCATCCACGCCGGCGTTTCTGACATCGTGACCGCCACCGATGCGCAGCTCATGAGCGCGATGCACTTCTTTGCCGAACGCATGAAGATCGTGGTCGAGCCCACGGGCGCGCTGGGACTGGCGGGCGCGTGCCATGGCGGCGTGCGGCTGCGGGGCAAGCGCGTGGGCGTCGTCATCAGCGGCGGCAACGTGGACATGACCCGCTACGCACAGCTGCTGACCGCGGCGTCGGCAGATTGACCTGAGGCGGATGGGCCGCTGGCCGGCGGTGCGTCGGCGCTGCCCGCGCGCAGGGGCTTGGCGCCAGAGTGCAAAATTCCGGTCTCGATCTTTTTTTCTACCCCAATAAGAGGCACCAGCCCATGAGCAACGTCCACGTCATCGACCACCCCCTGGTACAGCACAAGCTGACCCTGATGCGCAAGAAGGACGCCAGCACCAACAGCTTCCGCCGCCTGCTGGGCGAGCTGTCCACCCTGATGGCTTACGAAGTCACGCGCGACATGCCGCTGCAGGACATCCAGATCGAAACCCCCCTGGAGACCATGACCGGCAAGGTCATCGACGGCAAGAAGCTCGTGCTCGTGTCCATCCTGCGCGCGGGCAACGGCTTCCTGGACGGCATGCTCAACGTGGTGCCGGGCGCGCGCATCGGCCACATCGGCCTGTACCGCGACCCGGACACGCTGCAGCCGGTCGAGTATTACTTCAAGATGCCCTCCGAGATGGCCGAGCGCGACATCATCGTCGTGGACCCGATGCTCGCCACCGGCAACTCCGCCGCCGCGGCCGTCGCGCGCCTCAAGCAACTGCAGCCGCGCTCGATCAAGTTTGTGTGCCTGCTGGCTGCACCCGAGGGCGTGGCCACGCTGCAAAAGGCCCACCCCGACGTGCCCATCTACACCGCCGCCATCGACCGCGAGCTCAACGACCACGGCTACATCCTGCCCGGCCTGGGCGATGCGGGCGACCGCATCTTCGGCACCAAGTAACGCGCTGGCGACAGGGCCTGCCCCGGCCCTGGCCGCGCCGGTCGCTCCTACTTCAGACGATTTCGGACGATTTCGGACGTCGGCTACTGCGGCACCACCTGACCCACCGTGGCCGATGGCGCGGCCTGGCCCGCGGGTAGCGCCGGGCCGCCCGCGGCCTGGGCGTCGCGCCAGCCAGCCATGAGGTCGTTGGCCATGGCCTGCAGCAACCGCTTTTCCCGCTCATCGAACGCGCGCGGCGCGGTGTCCATCAGGCACAGCGTGCCCAGCGCATGGCCCGCCGCGTCGCGCAGCGGAACGCCCGCGTAAAAGCGCAGACCCTGCTCGCGCAGCGCCGGATTGCCGGCAAAGCGCGCATCCCGCGCAATGTCGGGCACCACCAGCGACCGCTGCCGCGCCACCACATGCCCGCACAGCGACAGGCCGCGCGGCAGGCCCTGACCCGCCGAGCAGGCCTGCCCCCCGCCGGCCGACAACGGGCCGTGCGCACACAGCGTGACCTGCCGCTCGCGATCCACCAGCGACACCATCGCCAACGGTACGTCGAAGATGTCGGCCGCGCGCTGGGCCGTGTGCTGGCACAACTGCTGCAGCGCGGGGCTGTCCAGCACGCCGCTGGCCTGCAGGGCGCGCAGGCGCGCATCGTCGTCCGCGGGAATGGGCGCGGGGGTGTAGGCGCCTTCCACGCTGGCGCCCTGCAGCTGCGCCACCTGGGCCAGGGTTTCCTCCAGCGACAGCGCCAGCGCGTCGGCGCCGAGTTGGGCACTCAGCTCGTCCTGCGGCTGGGACTGCACCCCACCCCACAGCGCCAGCACGATGTGCACATGCGGCCAGCGGCGCTTGAGCCTGCGGCACAGGTGCCGCGCGGCGGCGGTGGGCTCGGGCGCGAGCCACACCACGCAGACCACGCGCACGGCGTCCAGGTCCAGGCCATCCAGATGTTCGGCGCTCATGGCGCCCTCCACGCGCGCCAGCGCCGGGCAATGCTGCAGCGACAGCGCATGCGCCAGCATGCGCGCCGCGAACAGGTCTACCTCCCACTTGCCGCCCAGGCACACCACCGGCTCTTGCGCAGCGGCGTCGGGCACCGGGTACTGCTCCTCCAGCTCGTCCAGCAGCGCGTCCATGCCTTCGACCAGGCGCAGGCGGTGCTCGGGCGTGGCCACCTGCGCATGGTCGCCCACGGCCATGCGCAGCACGGGCACGCCCACCTGGCCGTAGAAAGCGGGCACGGCGCCCTTCAGGGCCTCGATGCGGGTAGTGCTCAACTCGATGGCCTCCGCAGCGTCGCCTGCCAGCAGTCGCTGGTAGATGCGCGTGGGCTCATCCAGCACCGGCCGGCTGCCCAGCAGCACCTCCAGGAAGGCCAGCTGCGGCAGATACCGGCCGATCACCAGCAGGCACACGGTGAGCGGCGTGGACATGATGAGCCCCACCGGCCCCCACAGCGCCGCCCAGAAGGTGGCCGCCACGATGAGCGACAGCGCCGACAGCCCGGTGCTGGAGCCATACAGCCAGGGCTCGATGACGTTGTTGCTCACCAGTTCCAGCAGCACGATGAGGCCGAGCGTCCACAGCACCAGGTCCCAGCCCGGGTCCACCGCGAAAGCGAGGGTGAGCGGAAACGCCGCGGCAATGAACGGCCCCAGGTAGGGCACGAAGCGCATCACCGCGGCCAGCGACCCCCACAGCACGGCACCGGGCACGCCGATGAGCCACAGGCCCGCCGCCATGGGGATGCCGTAGGTCACGTTGACCAGCAACTGCATGGTCAGGTAGCGCGTGATGCGGTCGCCCGCCTCGTCCATGGCATCGGTGGCGCGGTGCAGATTGCCCCCCCACAGGCGCAGCAGGCGGTCGCGCAGGTCTACACGGTCCAGCAGGATGAAGATCACGAACACCAGCACCAGGCCCGCCTGGGTGAGCGGCCCACTGACCGCCGAGAGCGCGGCCATAAGCTGGTTGGCGGGCGACAGCACGGGCGGCTGCACCTGCACCTTTTGCACGGCCGGCGCGCGCGCGGCACCCGACAAGGCGGGAGCGGCCGCCTCCACCTCGCGCTGCACGATGTCGAAGGTGCGCTTGGCGCCGTCGAACATGCCAGGCGCGCGCAACTCCTGGCGCAGGCTGCGCAGCTTCTTGCGGATGGTGCTCTGGTAGGAGGGCAGCTGCGCGCTCAGCTCGCGCGCCTCGTTACCCACGAACAGCGCCCCCACGCCCAGCACCATCAGCATGGCCATCACCACCGCGATGACCGAGGGCAGGCGCGGCAGGCCCATGCGCTTGAGCTGCGCCACCAGCGGCTCCAGCACGAAGCTCAGCAGGAACGCCAATGCCAGCGGCACCAGTAGCGTACGGCCGAAATACAGGCCCGCGACCACCAGCGCCGCGATCACCAGGCCGATCATGAACCGCAGGCTGGGCACCGTGGCGTCCATGGCCGTGGCGGTGTGCACGGTGCGCTGCGGCGGATAGCCCGAAGCGGTGGCGCCGCGCGCCGCCCCCTTATCCCTGGCCGGCCTGGAATCGGTCGGCTCCTGCGGCCCGCTGTTGCCCATGGCGTTGTCCCCTTGCATCGCTTCTCGAAGTCGTGTCCGGCGCGTATTGTCCGCTGCGCGGCCCCGCGCCCCTGTAGGCGGCAGCCGCCACAGACTGCACGCGGGCGGGCGACTGACAGCGCACGCCGTGCACCGCGCCGCCCGCAGGGCGCTCCGCCCTACCGATCAATGACCTAAAATAGCCCCAGCGCGCTTGTAGCAAGCGCGAGCAGCTATCAAAATAAAAGCGCCTCTGCCGCACCGCCCCGTCGGCACGCACCTACCGGTCCACCCCAACAAAGCCACCGCGCCGCCGCCTTGACCGCCACCGCCACTCCCCTGATTGCCGCCGGCACCCTGCTGGGCGGCATCGGCCTGTTCCTGCTGGGCATGACCATGCTGACCGACGGGCTCAAGCTGGCGGCCGGGCGCGCGCTGGAGCGCATCCTGGCCGCCTGGACGCGCACGCCGCTGCACGGGCTGGTGACCGGGGTGGCGCTCACGGCGCTGGTGCAATCGTCCACCGCCATGACGGTGGCGGCCATCGGTTTCGTCAACGCGGGGTTGCTGGGCTTCAGCTCCGCGCTGTGGGTGGTGTTCGGCTCCAATCTGGGTTCATCGGTCACCGGCTGGCTCGTGGCGTGGCTAGGCTTTGCGGTGAAGGCCGATGCCTTCGCCCTTCCGTTCATCGGCATCGGCATGGCGCTGCAAATCACCGGCAGCGGCACGCGGCGCGGGGCGCTGGGCCAGGCGGTGGCGGGGTTCGGCGTGCTGTTTCTGGGTATCGAACTGCTGCGCAACGGCTTCACCGGGCTGGGTCCGCAAGCGCTGCCACCGCTGTCCAGCGACCTGCCGGGCCTGGCGCTGGCAGTGCTCATCGGCCTGGGCATGACGGTGGTGCTGCAGGCCTCGTCGGCCACGCTGGCGGTGGTGCTCACGGCCGTGGCGGGCGGCTCGCTGGCGGTGGAAGTGGGCGCGGGCGTGGTCATCGGCGCCAACGTGGGCACCACGCTCACGGGCATCCTGGCCGCCATCCACGCCACGTCCAACGCGCGGCGCCTGGCGGCGGCACACGTGCTGTTCAACGTGGTGACGGCCGCGGCGGCCCTGGCGCTGCTGTCGCCCCTGCTCGCGGCCATCCACCATCTGGGCGTATGGCTCACGGGTGAGGGAGACGCAGTGACGCAGCTCGTGATCTTCCACACCGCGTTCAACCTGCTGGGCGTGCTGCTCATGTGGCCGCTGTCGGGGCCGCTCGCGCGCTTTCTGCTGGCACGCTTTCGCTCGGCGGACGAAGACGTGGCCCGTGCGCAGTTCCTGGACCACAACGTGGCCGCCGTGCCCGCGCTGGCCCTGCAGGCGCTGCGCCGCGAGATGGCGCGCGTAGGCCACCTGGCACTGCAGCTGGCGTCGGATGCCACCCGCATGGCGCCCGTCGCCCTGCCCTGGCAACCGGCCGGCGCACAGGCCGCGAGCCAGCTCACGCGCCAGTTGCAGGCGCTGGAGCAGCTGCAGCAGCAGGTGGGCGAGTTTGTGAGCGACGTGAGCCGCCAGCCGCTGTCGCGCGACGTGGCCGACCAGATGCCCGAGCTGCTGCGCATTGCGGGCTACTACGACACGCTGGCGCGTGTCATGCACCAGGTGGGCCAGCAGGCGCTGCGCGTCACGCACCCCGCAACGGTGGCGCCCACCGCGCCCGAAGGCCACCCCCTGGCCGCGCTGCCCCTGGCCTTCACCGCGGCGCTGGATTTCTTTGCTGCCGCTGATCCCAAGGCCCACGACCTGGACCAGGTGAACACCGCAAACGCCGTGTTCGACGCGGCGTATGAAGCCGCCAAGGCCGCCGTGCTGCGCGCGGGTGCCCAGGGCTTGCTGGCAGTGACAGCCGTGCACGAGTGGACGGGCCTGCTGGGCGACCTGCGCCGCGCCGTGGAACAGGCCCACAAGGCCGCGCAGCATCTGGCAGCCCTGCCGCGTCTCAAGCCCACCCCGCCCGCCAATGGCTCCACAGGCGGCACACCCGGCGCCGAGTGATCCTCACTGGCGATTCAGGCAAAAAATGCCCGAAACGCCCTTGCATACTGCGCTGGCAGCTATACAAAACATAGCAATCTGAGCACATCCGTACGGCTGCACTCCCAACGGGTGTTCCGTCATGGGCCGACGCACTGTTGCGTTATGGCACACGGCTGTGCCGCTGCGGCACAGCCGCGGCACGCCCCACCGCCCCCTTCCCTCTGCCGCCGTGCTGGCACGGCGCTTGCACTGAGGCACTGCCGCCGCCGCATCGGTGGCATTCCTTCATAAGCACTCAGGAGACACCACATGAACATGGCCGAAATCGCCAGCCTTGGCATCGCCAACCCCTACAAGCAGCAGTACGGCAACTACATCGGCGGGCAGTGGGTGGCGCCCGTGGACGGGCAGTACTTCGAGAACATCTCGCCCATCAACGGCCAGAAGTTCACGGCCGTGCCGCGCTCCAACAGCAAGGACATCGACGCCGCACTGGACGCAGCGCACAAAGCCAAGGCCGCGTGGGGCCGCACCTCGACCACCGAGCGCGCCAACATCCTGAACCGGATCGCCGACCGCATGGAGGCCAACCTGCTGCAGATCGCCGTGGCCGAGACCATCGACAACGGCAAGCCGCTGCGCGAGACCATGGCGGCCGACATTCCGCTGGCCATCGACCACTTCCGCTACTTCGCCGGCGCGGTGCGCGCGCAGGAGGGCGGCATCAGCGAGATCGACGCCGACACCATCGCCTACCACTTCCATGAGCCGCTGGGCGTGGTCGGGCAGATCATTCCGTGGAACTTCCCCATCCTGATGGCGGTGTGGAAGCTCGCCCC
Source organism: Diaphorobacter sp. B2A2W2 (assembly GCF_056730635.1). Taxonomy (NCBI): domain Bacteria; kingdom Pseudomonadati; phylum Pseudomonadota; class Betaproteobacteria; order Burkholderiales; family Comamonadaceae; genus Diaphorobacter; species Diaphorobacter sp. B2A2W2. The sequence goes on along the minus strand of NZ_JBWZOR010000001.1, from coordinate 109,366 downwards.
CGCGCTGGCTGCGGGCAACTGCGTGGTGCTGAAACCCGCGGAGCAGACGCCCGCCTCCATCCTGGTGCTGATGGAGATCATTGGCGACCTGCTGCCGCCGGGCGTGGTCAATGTGGTCAACGGCTTTGGCCTGGAGGCCGGCAAGCCGCTGGCGTCCAGCAACCGGATCGCAAAAATAGCCTTCACCGGCGAGACCACCACGGGCCGGCTCATCATGCAGTACGCCAGCCAGAACATCATCCCCGTGACGCTGGAGCTGGGCGGCAAGAGCCCCAACATCTTCTTCGAGGACGTGATGTCCGCCGACGACGGCTTCTTCGACAAGGCGCTGGAAGGCTTTGCGATGTTCGCGCTGAACCAGGGCGAGGTCTGCACCTGCCCCAGCCGCGCGTTGATCCAGGAATCGATCTACGAGCGCTTCATGGAGCGCGCGCTCAAGCGCGTGGCCGCCATCCAGCAGGGCCACCCGCTGGACAAGAACACCATGATCGGCGCCCAGGCCTCGCAGGAGCAACTGGAAAAGATCCTTTCTTACCTGGACCTGGGCAAGCAGGAAGGCGCCCAGTGCCTCATCGGCGGCGCGCGCAACACAGCCCTGGGCGGCGACCTGGCCGGCGGCTACTACGTACAGCCCACGGTGTTCAAGGGCCACAACAAGATGCGCATCTTCCAGGAGGAAATCTTCGGGCCCGTGGTCTCGGTGACCACCTTCAAGACCGAAGAAGAGGCGCTGGAGATCGCCAACGACACGCTCTACGGCCTGGGCGCGGGCGTGTGGAGCCGTGATGGCGCGCGCGCCTTCCGCATGGGCAAGGGCATCCAGGCCGGGCGGGTGTGGACCAACTGCTACCACCACTACCCCGCGCACGCGGCATTTGGCGGCTACAAGCAGTCGGGCATCGGTCGTGAGAACCACAAGATGATGCTGGACCACTACCAGCAGACCAAGAACCTGCTGGTGAGCTACACCCAGCAGCCGCTGGGCTTCTTCTAAGCCCATACAGCGCCCCCACTGGCCGTCCCAGCGGGGGCGGCTGGTGCACGGGGGCTCCCCTTGCGTTCATTTGCACAGAGAAGGAGGTTTATCCCATGCCAGCCAAGACAATGAAAGCCGCCGTGGTCCGTGAATTCGGCAAGCCGCTGACGATCGAAGAGGTGCCCGTTCCCACCCCCACCGCCGACCAGATCCTGGTGAAGATCGAGGCCTCGGGCGTGTGCCACACCGACCTGCACGCCGCCGAGGGCGACTGGCCCGTCAAGCCCAATCCGCCCTTCATCCCCGGGCATGAGGGCGTGGGCTTCGTCGCCGCCGTGGGCGCCAACGTCAAGCATGTGAAGGAAGGCGACCGCGTGGGCGTGCCCTGGCTGCACTCGGCCTGCGGCTGTTGCACGCACTGCCTGGGCGGTTGGGAGACGCTGTGCGAGTCGCAGAGCAACACGGGGTATTCGGTCAACGGCGGTTTTGCCGACTACGCGCTGGCCGACCCCAACTACGTGGGCCACCTGCCGAAAGACGTGGGCTTCGTGGACATCGCCCCCGTGCTGTGCGCCGGCGTGACCGTGTACAAAGGCCTGAAGGTGACCGACACCAAGCCCGGCGACTGGGTGGCGATTTCCGGCATTGGCGGCCTGGGCCACATGGCCGTGCAGTACGCCCGCGCCATGGGGCTGAACGTGGCTGCGGTGGACGTGGACGACGACAAGCTCGCGCTGGCCCGCCAGCTGGGCGCCAGCGTGACGGTGAACGCGCGCGACACCGACCCGGCCGCCTTCCTGCAAAAGGAGATCGGCGGCGCGCACGGCGCGCTGGTCACGGCCGTGTCGCCCAAGGCCTTCGAGCAGGCGCTGGGCATGGTGCGGCGTGGCGGCACGGTGTCGCTCAACGGGTTGCCGCCGGGCAACTTTCCGCTGCCCATCTTCGACATGGTGCTGCGCGGCGTGACCGTGCGCGGCTCCATCGTCGGCACGCGGCTGGACCTGCAGGAGTCGCTGGACTTCGCCGCGCGCGGCCAGGTGAAGGCCACGGTGAGCACCGAGAAGCTGGAGAACATCAACGACGTGTTCGCGCGCATGCACAAGGGCCAGATCCAGGGCCGCGTGGTGCTGGACATGGCGGCCTGACGCCGCGGCACAGGCAACGCCATGACCACGCCAGCGCCGCCCGCCACCCGCGTGTCGGCCACGCCCGAGGCCACGGCGCTCATCAAGCGCCTGGTGGCCCAGCACGGTCCGCTGATGTTCCACCAGTCGGGTGGCTGCTGCGACGGCAGCGCGCCCATGTGCTTTGCACGCGGGGAGTTCCTGCTGGGCGATGCCGACGTGCTGCTGGGCGAGATCGCCGGGCAGCCGTTCTACATGAGCCGCTCGCAGTTCGCGTACTGGGAGCACACGCACCTCCTCATCGATGCGGTACCGGGCGGCGGGGGCATGTTCTCGCTCGAAGGACCCACGGGCATGCGCTTTCTCACGCGCTCACGGCTGTACACCGACGAGGAATGGGCCGCCATCGAAGCGCTGGGGCCGCCGCCAACGGGCGGCCAGTGACGCTCTTGTTGGGCCTGTTAGCACTATGGAAGGGTATCCCCTCCCATAGTGTTAGCAGGTCCTGGTGTTGCTCTTTATTTAATAGCTACTCGCGCCGTATCGGCGGCGTTTTTCAGGTCAATTTCGACTAAATCGCCCGCCCAACCAGCGCAAAGCGCTCCTTTTTCAGGAGCGACACGACTGCGCGCGCAGGTAGCGGTACACCGTGTTGCGCGACACGCCCAGCGCGCGCGCGGCGGCGGAGACATTGCCCGCGTGCGCATCCAGTGCCTGCTGCAGCGCATGGGCCGCCACATCGCCCAGCGGCCGCACGCTGGCCGGGGCCGGGGCCGGGACCGCGGCGCGCGCGCCGTCCGCTAGCGGCACCGCTGGCTGAGAGAACGCCTGCGCCACCACGCGGCCCTGCTGCGCCAGCGCCTCGCATTCCTCCAGGAAGTCCTCCGGCAGGTGCGCGCACGTGATCGCGTCCGCGCCCTCGGCCAACAGCGCCGCCGTGCGCAGCACGTTGGACAGCTGGCGCAGGTTGCCCGACCAGGCGTGGGCGGCGAACAGCGCCATCACCTCGGGCGCCACCGGTATGGGGCTGTCTGCGGCGGGAGAGTCATGCTGGGCGCGCAGCAACCGCTGCACGATCACCGCCAGGTCCGTGCGCTCGCGCAGCGCAGGCAGTCGCACCACCAGGCCGTTCAGCCGGTAGTACAGGTCGTCACGGAACTGGCCGTCGGCCATCATGGCGCGCAGGTTGCGGTGCGTGGCGCAGACCACGTTCACGTCCACCTCGATCTGCCGCGTGCTGCCCAGAGGCGCCACGCTGCGCTCCTGCAGCACGCGCAGCAGCCGCGCCTGCATGGCCAGCGGCATGTCGCCAATCTCGTCCAGGAACAGCGTGCCGCCGTGCGCCTGCACGATCTTGCCCACGCTGCCCTTGCGGCGCGCGCCGGTGAAGGCGCCCTCTTCGTAGCCGAACAGCTCGGCCTCGATCAGCGACTCGGGAATGGACGCGCAGTTCACCGCCACGAAGGGCCCCCGCGCGCGCGGGCCGTCGTTATGGATGGCACGCGCCAGCAGCTCCTTGCCGGTGCCCGTCTCACCCAGGATCATCGTGGGCACGCCACGCCCCAGCAGCCGCGTGACGCGCTCGATCACCTGCGCCAGCTGGGCATCGCCCGTGTCCAGGTAGCGCAGGCTGGACAGGCCCGGGGCCGCAGCAGGCCGCGCGCGCGGCGGCGGAGCCTCGGCCGGGACGTCCGGGCACACCGGCAGCGTGACGCCGCCGCGTGGCGCAAACTCCACCTGTGCGTGCACCGACACGCCTGCCGGCAGTTGCAGCGCCAGCAGCGTGGGCACCGAGCGGCGCGCATGCTCCAGCAACGCGCCCATCGACAGGCCGAACAGCGAGGTGAAGGTGTGTGCCGCCAGCGCCGGTCCCGACAACCCCAGCTGGAACTGCGCGCTGCGGTTGGCCGCCAGAAAGCGCCCCTGCGGGGTGAACGCCGCCAGCCCTTCCATGAGCGTGCCCAGGAACTCGGCGCGCGCATGAAAGCGCAGGCGCACGGCATCCTCGTACACCTTGCCGAAGAGGTGGTTCTCCACCATCGCGGCGGACATGCGCACCAGCGCCAGCGTGTGGGCGCTGTGGCCGCGGCGGTCGCCGCTCACGTCCAGCGCGCCGAGGATCTGCCCCTGCGGATCCAGGATGGGAGCGCATGAACAGGTGAGGAACTGGTTGGCTTCCAGGTAATGCTGGCGCCCGTTGATCTGCACCGCATCGCCCAGGGCCAACGCCGTACCAATGGCGTTGGTGCCCTTGCTGCGCTCCGACCAGCCCGCACCGGGCTGCAGGGCCACGCGGCCAGCGCGGTCCAGGAAGGCATCATCGCCCTCGGCATGCAGGATCACCCCCTGCGCGTCGGTCAGCATCACCATGCTCTGCGTGCCGCGCAGCTGCTGCGCCAGGGTTTCCATGACGGGGCGCGCATGGGCGCACAGGGCCTCGTTGCGTGCCACGGTCCAGGCCAGGGTCTGGCGGTCCAGCAGGTGCAGGTCGGCCTGCTCATGGGGCTGCAGCCCGAACGACTGCGAGCGGGCGTGGGCCTGGGCGACGACGCCTGCCGTGGTCAGCGCCAGCGCGGCACCCGCGGAAGGATGCGCGCCGGGCGTTGCGGTGCGGTGCATGGTGTCTCCTATGCAAGCTATGCGCTGCACGGCACGCGGCCAGGCGGCGCTTTGGGACCGCACGATAGCATCAACGGCCGCTGACGAGCCCAGCAACCGCGGCGGGCACGCAGGCATGGGGCTGCGCCCACGCGTGGGCCAACGCCTGCAGGGCAGTGCCTGCGTCCTGCTCCAGCTTGAGCGCCAGCAGCCCGTCGGCCCGTGTACGCCCCTGGTTGACCGCTGCCACGGGCAGGCCCGCATCGACCGCCGCCTGCACGAACCGGAAGCCCGAATACACCATGAGCGACGAGCCCACGACGAGCACCGCGTGCGAGCGTGCCAGCGCCGCGCGCGCGGCCTCCACACGCTCGCGCGGCACGCTCTCGCCAAAGAACACCACGTCGGGCTTGAGCAGGCCGTTGCCGCAATGTGCGCAGGAAGGCACATCGAAGCCGCCGAAATCAAGACCCTCTAGATCGGCGTCCCCATCGGGCGCGGCGCCGGCCTGCAGGGCCACCCATCCGGGATTGCGCCGCTCCAGTTCGTGTTGCAACGCGGCACGCGGCGCACGCATGCCGCAGTCCATGCACAGCACGGTGTCGATGCGCCCGTGCAGGTCCAGCGTGCGCTGGCTGCCCGCTGCGCTGTGCAGGCCGTCCACGTTCTGGGTTAACAGCAGTTCGATGCGGCCCGCCGCTTCCAGCGCAGCCAGCGCACGGTGCGCAGAACCGGGCTGGGCGCGGCCCATCACCCGCCAGCCCAGCAGGCTGCGGGCCCAGTAGCGCCGGCGCGTGGCTTCATCGCCCATGAAGGCCTGGAAGGTGACGGGCTGGGGGCGCTTCCATTCACCGTTGTGGTCGCGGTAGTCGGGAATGCCCACCTCCGTACTGCAGCCCGCGCCCGTGATGACGAACAACCACGGATGGCGGCGCACGAAGTCAAGCAGCGCATCAACGTTGGCGGCAGCTTGCATCACAGCCCCTCAGTCCATGCCGGGCGCGATGCTCTCGGCGTAGTCGTACACCGCGCCGAGGATGGCCTCGGTGCGTTCGTCATCGGCCTCGGCACCCAGCGTGTCCAGGCGCTCGAACAGCGCGTCGAACGTCAGCGCGCCGCCCTCGCCCTCCACCAGCATGGCGACGCGGTGCGCCTCCCAGCGCTCCTGCTCCTCGGGCGAGAGCGTGTGCGGGAAGTTGCGCGCACGGTAGCGCCAGACCAGCTCGGCCAGGCGCGCGTCGTCAAAACCCAGGCGCTCGTGCGCCAGCTCTTCGCCGGGCAATGCGCGCAGACGGTTCAGGCGGCGGCGGTCCTCATTGCCCACGAAGCCCCCGTACAGGTCCTGGTCCACATCCAGCGGCCCCTCCGCAGGGCGCTGGAACACCTGGGCCCACACGGCTGTCAGGTCGGGCAACGCGCGCGCCGCGGCGGCATGCAGCGCGGCCTGTGGCAGGTCGATGCCCCAGCGCTGCGCCATGGCCGGCGTGAGCGTATTGAGGTTACCCACCACCATCGGCGACTTGTTCAGATGCACGCTCTTGAGCGGCAGGCGCGTCACGCCCTCGGGCAGGTCGGCTGCGCGCGTGAACAGGCGCGTGCGGATCTCGTCAGCGGACAGCCGGGCCAGTTCGGAAGGGTCTTGCGCCAGGTCCCAGGCCAGCAGCTCATTCTTGTTGGTCGGGTGGCTGGCCAGCGGCCACATCACGGCCAGGCAGCCGCGTTCGGCAGGGAACATGCCCGAGACGTGCAGGAACGGCCGTGCCTCCTGCGCCGTGGTGGGCAGGCGCAGCTCAGCCGCCACGCGGTCCTTCTTGTGCAGGGACAGCGCGAAGTCGAACAGCCGGAGGTTGCGTGAACGGATGAGCCGCGCCAGCGCGATGGTTGCGCGCACGTCCGACAGCGCGTCGTGCGCGGCCTCGTGCGCCAGGCCGTTGGCCTTGGACAGATGCTCCAGGCGGAAGCTGGGCTTGCCGTCCACCTCGGGCCACGCGATGCCCTCGGGGCGCAGCGCGTAGGTCAGGCGCACCACATCCAGCAGGTCCCAGCGGCCGCACTGGTTCTGCCACTCGCGCGCATACGGGTCCATGAGATTGCGCCAGAACATGAAGCGCGTGATCTCGTCGTCGAAACGGATGGTGTTGTAGCCCACGCCAATGGTGCCGGGCAGCGCCATCTCGGCCTCGATGCGGGCGGCGAATTCGCGCTCGGGCAAACCCTTTTCCAGGCACAGCTGGGGCGTGATGCCAGTGATCAGGCACGACTGCGGATCCGGCAGATAGTCGTTGGTCGGGCGGCAATAGATCATCAGCGGCTCGCCGATCTCGTTGAGCTCGGCATCGGTGCGGACGGCGGCGAACTGTGCGGGGCGGTCGCGGCGCGTGTTGGCGCCAAAGGTTTCGTAGTCGTGCCAGAGGAAAGTGTGCATGAGGAAGAAGTTGCAGCCGGAAACAGTGCCAGGGCGAAGTATGCATGGCAGGCCGGCACAATGGCCGCATGCGTTTTCTCTTCATGCCCGACACCCTCGCCCGGCGCCGCGCCGCCGCCTCCGCACTGGGCCTGGCAGCACTGGCGGGGTGCGCCTCCGCTCCGCCAGCGACCCCCGCCGTAGCGGCTCCATCCGCTGCACCCAGCGCCCTTGCTCCCGCGCCGGTCATCCCCCAACTGCCCTCGCCCGCAGCGCCCACCACCCCGGCGCCTGCCCCGGCAGCATCCACCGTGGAACCTGCGAGCACGCCGGTAGCCCTGGCGCAGGCGGGCACCACTGCGGCCACACTGGCCGGCTTTCACGCCTGGGTGAGCGCCTTTGAACGCGAGGCGCTGGCCGCCGGCATCCGACCGCAGACCGTGGCCGCCACCCTGGGCCAGGTGCAGTGGCAACCGCGCGTGGTGGAACTGGACCGCGCCCAGCCCGAATTCACCCGCCCGCCCTGGGCCTACCTGGACAGCGCCGTGTCACCCCAGCGTATTGCGCAGGGACGCGAGCAGAGGCGCCAGTACGCCGACGCGCTGGACGCGGCCGCGCAGCGCTACGGCGTGCCCGCCAGCGTGGTCACGGCCATCTGGGGCATGGAGAGCAACTATGGCCGCAACTTCGGCAGCTTCCGCACCGTGGATGCGCTGGCCACCCTCGCCTACGACGGGCGCCGCAGCGCATGGGCCCAGCGCGAGCTGCTGGCCGCGTTGCGCATCGTGGACCAGGGCGACATCGCGGCCGACGCGCTCATCGGCTCCTGGGCCGGGGCCATGGGGCACACGCAGTTTCTGCCTTCGGTGTTCCTTGCCCATGCGGTGGATGCCGACGGGGACGGGCGGCGCGACATCTGGGGCAGCGTGCCCGACGTGGTGGCGTCCACCGCCAACTTCCTGTCCCATTCGGGCTGGAAGAGCGGTGAGCCGTGGGGCGCCGAAGTGCTGCTGCCGCCCGGCTTCGACTACGCACGCGCCGAACTGAGCGTGCGCCAGGCCAGCAGCGACTGGGCCGCTGAAGGGGTGCGCGGGGTGGATGGCGCAGAACTGCCGCCGCTGCAGGACGCCTCCGTCCTTACCCCGGCAGGCGCGCGTGGTCCCGCCATCCTGGTCGGGCCCAACTTCCGCGCGCTGCTGCGCTACAACAACTCGGTGAACTACGCCCTGGCCGTGGGCCTGCTGGCACGGCAGATCGACGGCGGCGCGGGCCTGGCATCCGCCTGGCCGCGCGAACTGCAGCCTCTGTCGCGCAGCGAAGTACGCGCGCTGCAGGAGGCGCTGAACGCGCGCGGCCTGGACACCGGCACGCCCGACGGCGTGGCAGGGCCTGCCACGCGCGCTGGGGTGCGCCGCTACCAGCAAAGTGTGGGCTTGCCCGCCGATGGCTATGCCACGCGCGAACTATTGCAGCGACTGCTGACGCATTGAGCGGGCGTTACTCCACTTTTAATAGCTTCTCGCGCTTGCTGGACGGGCGCTAGAGCCTGATTTCATCAAGATCGCCGCTTCACTCGAAGCCGCGCCCCTCGCCCGCCTCTTCGTGGGTCACGCCGTCGCGTATGTGGTAGATGCGCTTGAAGGTGGGAATGATCTTCTCGTCGTGCGTGACGACAATGATGGCCGTTTCCAGGCGCCGAGCCATGTCGTTCAGGATGCGGATCACCGCCATGGCACGTTGCGAATCCAGCGGCGCCGTGGGCTCGTCGGCCAGGATCACCGGCGGGCGGTTGACCAAGCCGCGGGCGATGGCCACACGCTGCTGCTCCCCGCCCGACAGTTGCGATGGCATGGCCGTGGCGCGGTGCTGCACGTCCAGGGCCGTGAGCAACTCCAGTGCGCGGCGGCGCGCCTCGTCGTTGGGCACGCCGGCCAGCATGGGCAGCAGCGCCACGTTGTCGGTGGCATCCAGAAACTGGATCAGGTACGGCGCCTGGAACACGAAGCCGATCTGGTCGCGGCGCAGCGCGCGCAGGTCGGGTACTTGCCAGCCGTCGTCATAGATCACCGTATCGCCCAGCGTCATGCGGCCCGACGTGGGATCGATCACCGCGCCCAGGCACTTGAGCAGCGTGCTCTTGCCCGAGCCGGACGGGCCGATCAGGCCCACCACCTCACCCGGTGCAACGTGCATGTTCACGTCCTTGAGGGCGAGGAACGCCGTGTCGCCGGAGCCGTAGCGCTTGGTCAGGCGCTCGATGTGGATCCCTTTCCTGCTCATTGCTGCGTCCTCACCCTATCGCCTCGGCCGGATCGACCCGCAGCGCCATGCGGATGGCCACCACGCTGGAGAGCACGCAGATCGCCAGCACCGCGATGAACCCCGCCACCGTATCGAACGGCACCAGCAGCACGTATTTGGGAAACAGCGGCGCGGCAAAGGTGGCCGTGATCTTGCCGACAACGAAACCGATCACGCCGAGCACCAGCGCCTGCTGCAGGATCATCCAGGCGATGGTGCGGTTGCGTGTGCCGATGAGCTTGAGCACGGCAATCTCGCGGATCTTGTCCATCGTCAGCGTGTAGATGAGAAAAGCCACGATGGCCGCACTGACCAGCGCCAGGATCACCAGGAACATGCCAATCTGCTTGGCCGATGTCGCGATGAGCTTGCCCACGAGGATGCCTTCCATCTGCGCCCGGTCGTAAACCGTGAGCCGCTTCCAGCGGCGGATGGGCTCGGCCACCTCCTGGGATGTGAAGCCCGGCTGCATGCGCACCAGCACGGCATTCACATAGCTGTTGCTGGTTTGCGAGGCCACCACCGCATCCAGCAGGTCGGGAACGCCGGGGCGGTTGAAGGCCGGGTTGGCCTCGGTGCGCCGGCGCTGCATGAGGATGGCGTCGTTGTCTTTGAGGAACTGCGCCTCCTGCGCATCTTTCAACGGTATGAACACCATCGGGTCGCCGCTGGACGAGACCATGCGCCGCGTGAGGCCCACCACCGTGTAGTGGTTGCGACGGATCTTCAGCACATCGCCCAGACGCACGCCGGCCGCCACGTCGGCGACGGCCTCGTAATGGCCGCGCGTGATCTGGCGCCCTGCCACCAACTGCGGCGGCCAGCCGGGCGCGCCCGGGCCGCTCGCGGTGATGCCCACCACCATGGAGCGCACATCCTTGTCGCCATGGCCCACTTGCATGGTCAGGTAGGTGATGTTCGCGGCCTGCGCCACGCCCGGCATGGCGCGGATGCCGCGCCACAGGTCGTCGGGCACGCTGGAGGATTCCGCGTAGGGGCCCAGCGTGTCTTTCTGCACCACCCACAGGTCGGCGCCGCTGTTGTCCAGCAGCACCTTGCCGTCGTCCACCATGCCGCGGTAGACGCCCGCCATGGTCAGCGTCACGCCGATCAGCAGGCCCAGGCCGATGCCTGTGAAGACGAACTTTCCCCAGGCATGCAGAATGTCGCGCCCTGCCAGGCTGATCAAGGCGCCACCCCGGCAATGCGCTCGACCACGTGCACGCGGCTGCGCGCAGTGAGCGCCCTCTCGCTGTACACCACGATGGAGTCGCCCACGGCCAGCCCGTCCAGCACCTGCACATGGCCGTCGAGGTCCGCACGGCCCAGGCGTACCTGCGCAAACTGCGGCTTGCCACTGACCAGCTTCCACACGCCGCGCTGCCCGTCCACGAAGCGGATGGCCGCATTGGGAATGGTGGGCGCCTCGGGCAGTGCCGGCAGGCGCACAGTGACCTCGGCCAGCTCACCGACGGGGGGCAGCGGTGTAACCGGTGCATCGAAGACGATCTTGGCCAGCGTCTCCTCTGTCACCGCGTCCGCCAGGGGCTCGACGCGCAGCACGCTGCCGACCAGGTTGTCCCCGCGGCGCGAGCGCAGCACCACCTCGGCCGGTAGCTGTGCCGCCAACCCTTGGGCGGTGATCTGGTCAAAGCGCGTGTCGATCCACAGGCTGGCCGGGTCGATGAGCTTTACCACCGCCTGCCCCGCCACCACGGTCGTGCCAGGGTCGGCATCGCGCGCAGCCACCATGCCGGCCACGGGCGACACCAGCCGCAGGTTGCCACGCTGCGCGCGCAATGCCTGCAAGTCAGCGCGCAGACGGCTCGCATCCTCGCGGGCAGCGGCGAGCGCGGCGTCTGCCACGGCCAGCTCCTGCTGTTTGGTGGCGTAGCTTTCCTCACTGGTGCCGCGCACGGCCACCAGTTTCCCGTAGCGCTGGTGCTGGGTCTGCGCATAGCTCTGTCTGGCCTCTGCCTGGCGCAGCGCGGCTTCGGCGCTCTTGATGGCCGCCTGCTGTGCGCGCACGCGGTCGTCCAGGTCCACCGGGTCCATTTCGCCCAGCACCTGCCCAGCCTCAACCCTGTCGCCCACCTGCACGTCCAGGCGCTGCACGCGCCCCGCGAAGGTGGGGCCGATCTTGTACAGATACCGCGCCTGCACCGTGCCGATGCCCGAGAGTGCCGGGGCAATGGCGCGCGATTGCACGCTGCCCAGCGTGACCGCCACGGGCGCCAGCGGCCCCGAACGCAGAGCGACATAGACGAACAGCGCCACCAGCGGCGCAATGACGGCGATCAGCGCCAGCGTGCGGCGCCGCAGACGGGGAAACTTCATAGCGCCCTTCCGATGCCGCGGCGGTAAATGGCAAACACGCCCTGCGCATCGCGGCGCATGCGCTGCACGTCGCCCGCGAGCAGCGACTGCATCACCAGCCCCTGCACGGTGCCGATGAACAGCACGGCAGCGGCCTGCGCATCCAGTTGCGGGTCCAGCTCTCCCGCGGCTTTGCCGGTCTCCAGCAGCCCGCGCAGGCGCTCGCCGTAGGCCGTGATCAGGGTCTGCACCATCTGCTTGGGCAGGGTTTGGCCAGGGCGTTGGAGCTCCCCAAAGATGAGGCGTGGCACACCGGGCCGCTCGCACACGAAATGGATGTGCGCCATGAACACCGCCTCCAGCGCCGCCAGGGGAGAGGCTGCCCCATCCGCGGCCGCGTCCACGCGAGCCATGAGACGCTGCGCCACCCACGACATCACCGCCTGCAGGATGGCGTCCTTGGACGCGAAATGCCGAAACAGTGCCCCCTGCGTCACGCCCATATGCTGGGCAATGGCGGTGGTGGTGATGTCGCTGGGGTTCTGCTGGGCCGCCAGATCGACCACGGCCTCCACCGTGGCGGTGCGCCGTTCGTCGGCGGGCAGGTACTTGGGCAGCTCACTCATGCAATCACCAAAAGAAAGTAATTTATTACTATCTTATCGATAAAAACGTTCGGCACAAGGCACGCAGCCCCCTGGAGCGTCCCCAGGGCTCCCATTCGCACGACCCCCCCAGCAATTCACTCTCTTATCGATAGCTGCTCTCGCTTGGTGGTTGGGCGCCGGAGGCGCTTTTGTTCATAAGCATGGCGCGCGCCCATAAAAAACCCGCAGCGCGAGCTGCGGGTTTGTTAAAACGCGGCGGTGCCGGAATCAGTCGGCGGTGGCTTCTTCGGGTTCGGCCGGTTCGGACTTGGCTCCGCGCTCCTTCTTGGGCACCGGCTGGATGTCCAGCAGCACCTCGGAAGTCTCCACGCCCTTGTCGTCCGTCTTGACCTCGATGTCCACCGTCAGACGCCCGCCTTCGGTCAGGCGACCGAAAAGCAACTCGTCGGCCAGCGCCTTGCGGATGGTGTCTTGGATCAAGCGCTGCATGGGGCGCGCGCCCATGAGCGGATCAAAGCCCTTCTTGGCCAAGTGCTTGCGCAGCGCGTCGGTAAAGGTAACTTCCACCTTCTTCTCGGCGAGTTGCTGCTCGAGCTGCAGCAGGAACTTGTCCACCACGCGCAGGATGATCTGCTCATCCAGCGGCTTGAAGCTCACGATGGCATCCAGGCGGTTGCGGAACTCGGGCGTGAACAGGCGCTTGATGTCGCCCATCTCGTCGCCCGCCTGGCGCGGATTCGTGAAGCCGATAGCGGCCTTGTTCATGGTCTCGGCGCCCGCATTCGTCGTCATGATGATGATGACGTTGCGGAAGTCGGCCTTGCGCCCGTTGTTGTCCGTCAACGTGCCGTGGTCCATGACCTGCAGCAGTACGTTGAAGATGTCCGGATGTGCCTTCTCGATTTCGTCGAGCAGCAGCACCGCATGCGGCTTCTTGGTGATTGCCTCGGTCAACAGGCCACCTTGGTCGAAGCCCACGTAGCCCGGAGGCGCACCGATGAGGCGGCTCACGGCGTGGCGCTCCATGTACTCCGACATGTCGAAACGGATCAGGTCCACACCCATGATGTAGGCGAGCTGCTTGGCGGCCTCGGTTTTTCCCACGCCTGTGGGGCCGGAGAACAGGAAGGAGCCGATCGGCTTGTCCGCCTTACCCAGTCCCGAGCGTGCCATCTTGACGGCGGCGGCAAGCACCTCCAGCGCTTTGTCCTGACCGAAAACCACGCTCTTGAGGTCGCGCTCAAGCGTCTGCAGCTTGCCGCGGTCGTCATTGGACACGTTGGCAGGCGGGATGCGGGCGATCTTTGCCACGATCTCCTCGATCTCGGCCTTGCCGATGGTCTTTTTGCGCTTGGACGGCGTGAGGATGCGCTGCGCTGCGCCAGCCTCGTCGATCACGTCGATGGCCTTGTCGGGCAGGTGGCGGTCATTGATGTACTTGGCACTCAGCTCGGCCGCGGCCTGCAAGGCAGCGGCGGCGTACTTCACGCTGTGGTGCTCCTCAAAGCGGCTCTTGAGTCCCTTGAGGATGTCGATGGTCTCCTGTACCGTTGGCTCGACCACGTCCACCTTCTGGAAACGCCGCGACAGCGCCGCGTCCTTTTCGAAGATGCCCCGGTATTCGGTGAATGTCGTTGCGCCGATGCACTTGAGCTGCCCGCTGGACAGCGCAGGCTTCAGCAGGTTGGACGCATCCAGTGTCCCGCCCGACGCCGCGCCCGCACCGATCAGCGTGTGGATCTCGTCGATGAACAGGATGGCGTTGGGCTTGTCTTTCAGGCTCTTCAAGACGCCCTTGAGGCGCTGCTCGAAGTCGCCGCGGTATTTGGTGCCCGCCAGCAATGCGCCCATGTCCAGCGAATACACCGTGGCCTCGGCCAGGATCTCGGGCACGTCGTTCTGCGTGATGCGCCAAGCCAGGCCCTCGGCAATCGCGGTCTTGCCCACGCCGGCCTCACCCACCAGCAGCGGGTTGTTCTTGCGGCGGCGGCACAGGATCTGGATCGTGCGCTCGACCTCGTAGTTGCGGCCGATTAGGGGGTCGATCTTCCCGTCCTTGGCCGCCTGGTTCAGGTTCTGGGTGTATTGCTCCAGGGGCGACGCCTTTTCACTGCGCTCGCCTTGCGCGCCCTCTTCCCCGTCGGCCTGGCCCTCGGCCTTGGCAGGCTCCGGCGGCTCGCCCTTCTTGATGCCGTGGGCGATGTAGTTCACCACGTCCAGGCGCGTCACGCCCTGCTGGTGCAGGTAGTACACGGCATGGGAGTCCTTTTCGCCGAAGATGGCCACAAGCACGTTGGCGCCCGTGACTTCCTTCTTGCCGTTGCCCGTGGACTGCACGTGCATGATGGCGCGTTGAATCACCCGCTGGAAGCCCAGCGTGGGTTGTGTGTCCACCTCGTCGGTACCGGCGACCTGCGGGGTGTTGTCCTTGATGAAGTTGGTCAGCGATGCGCGCAGATCGTCGATGTTGGCAGCGCATGAACGCAGCACCTCGGCCGCGCTGGGGTTATCGAGCAGTGCCAGCAGCAGATGTTCCACGGTGATGAACTCGTGGCGTTGCTGGCGGGCCTCGACAAAGGCCATGTGCAAGCTGACTTCCAGTTCCTGGGCAATCATGTGAGAACTCCTTTGTGCTTGCGTGTTAGGGATGACTGTAGATCGGGAGCAATGCCCCCTTATTCAACGGGCTCACTCAAACATTGCAGGGGGTGGCCTGCCTTGTGCGCCGCTTCCAGCACTTGGTCCACCTTGGTAGCGGCGACATCGCGCGTGTACACACCGCACACGCCTTTGCCGTCCAGATGAATCTTCAGCATGATCTGCGTGGCGGCCTCGCGGTCCTTGTTGAAGAACTCCTGCAACACGACGACGACGAACTCCATGGGGGTGTAGTCGTCGTTGAGCATGACCACCTGGTACATCTGGGGCGGCTGGGTCTTCTGTGTACGCCGCTCCAGCACGACCGAACCACCCTCGTCCCAGGACGGAGGGGTGGGAGCCGGCACCGGCGCGGGGATTGGGGGAGTGGTTGCCATGAATTTCATTCTAGCGAGGCCGATGCGGCACCGGAGCAGACCGCACATGGTGCCGCGCGGGCTTTTTTCAAGCGCTGATCACAGCCCTACTCATAGACCACATTCACAGCACCGCTGCCCGCCTGAGCGCTCCACGCGGCCAGCGCGGCATCGCTGGGAAAGAACCGGCTGGCCTCTCCCAACTGCACCTCGGCCGTGGCCGCGCCGGCCGCCGCTGTGCAGCGCAACTGCATGCGCACGCGCAGGCCATGGGCAAGCACCTCGCCGTGTTCTGTCTCCTCCCGTTGCGGAGGATAGTCACGCACCAGCGCCCCGATGTCTGGCAACTGCTGCCCCAGGCACACCTGCAGATAGCGCCCATAGCGTGCCCGCGCACCCGCCAAATCCCAGACCTGCTGCACCTTCATACGCAGGCCTCCGCTGAAGTGGTCCAACTGCAACCGACCACTCACCACTACGAATTCATCGTCCTTGAGCAGGCCGGCGTTCGCGTTGATCAGCCCTTCGTCGGCGGAAGCCTCGATGACGCCCGACTTGTCGTCCAGCTTGAACAACGCCAGCCTGCCGCGCTGCCCGTTAATGACGCGGTAGTCGCTCACGATGCCGGCTACCACCTGCGTCTCGCGGCTGTCTACCAGTTCGTCGATAGCGGTGCGCACGAAGCGGCGCACTTCCTGGTGCACTTCATCGAACAAGTGGCCCGAGAGGTAGAAGCCCACCGCGGTCTTCTCCTGCATCAGCCGTTCCTTGATGCCCCAGGGCATCACATCCACCAAATCAGGCTCCTGCGTGCTGGAGCCGATGGCGTCATCGCCCATCATGTCGAACAGCCCGCCTTGGTTGGCGTTGGCGATCTGCGCATTGGCAAACTCGAACGCCCGGTCGAGGGATGCCACGAGCGCGGCACGGTTGAGTTGCAGGGCATCGAAGGCGCCCGCCTTGATGAGCGCCTCCACCGTGCGCTTGTTGACGCGCGTGCGGTCCACGCGTACGCAAAAGTCAAACAAGCTCTTGAAAGGCCCCCGGGTTGCGCCCTGCGGACCCACGCCCTGCCCTTCGCGTGCGGCGATGATGGCCTCGATCGCCTGCTGTCCCGTGCCCTTAACGGCGCCCAGGCCATAGCGGATGACCTTGTCCGTCACCGGCTCGAAGCGGTAATTGCCGCGGTTGATGTCCGGCGGCTCGAAGGTCATGCCGAAATGTTTGACCGCGTCTTCATAGAGCACCTTGAGCTTGTCGGTGTCGTCCATTTCCACGGTCATATTGGCGCAGTAAAACTCCGCCGTGTAGTGCACCTTGAGCCACCCCGTGTGGTAGGCCAGCAGCGAATAGGCGGCGGCGTGAGACTTGTTGAAGCCGTAACCCGCAAACTTCTCCATCAGGTCGAAGACCTCGTCGGCCTTATCCTGACTGATACCCTTTTCGGCTGCACCCTTGCGGAAGATGGCACGGTGCTCGGCCATCTCCTCGGCCTTCTTCTTGCCCATGGCACGGCGCAGCATGTCGGCGCCGCCCAGGCTGTAGCCGCCCAGCACCTGGGCGGTCTGCATCACCTGCTCCTGGTAGACCATGATGCCGTAGGTCTCGGCCAGCACGGGCTCCACCAGCGGATGCGGGTACTCCACCACCTCCTTGCCGTGCTTGCGGTTCACGAAGCTGGGAATCAGGTCCATGGGGCCGGGCCGGTACAGGGCATTCAAGGCGATCAGGTCTTCCAGCCTGCTTGGGCGCGCTTCCTTGAGCATGCCTTGCATGCCCCGGCTTTCAAACTGGAACACGGCTTCGGTCTTGCCGTCCGAGAACAGTTTGTAGGTCGCAGCATCGTCCAGGGGAATGTTCTCGAACGCGAAGTTTTCCTGCCCTTTGTGACGCTGCATGATGAACTCACGCGCGATTTCCAGGATGGTCAGCGTCGCCAGGCCCAGGAAGTCGAATTTCACCAGGCCGATGGCCTCCACATCGTCCTTGTCGTACTGGCTCACCGCCGATTCGCTGCCTGGCTGCTGGTACAGCGGGCAGAAATCGGTCAGCTTGCCCGGCGCGATCAGCACGCCGCCGGCGTGCATGCCAATATTGCGCGTCATCCCTTCGAGCTTTTGCGCCATTTCGATGATGGTGCGCACGTCCTCCTCCTTGCGCACGCGCTCGTACAGGATGGGTTCCAACTCCAGGGCGTAGTTGTTCTTGTCCCCTTCCTTCTTGGGCTCTGGCGGGTAGGCCAGCGTATAGGTCTGGCCGGGTTTGCCCGGCACCAGCTTCGAGATACCGTCACAGAACGTGTAGCTCATGTCCATCACCCGCCCCACGTCGCGGATGGCAGCCTTGGCCGCCATCGTGCCGAAGGTGGCGATCTGGCTCACGGCCTCCTTGCCGTATTTATCCTTCACATAGTCGATCACCCGGTCGCGGTTGGCCTGGCAAAAATCGATGTCGAAGTCGGGCATGGACACCCGTTCGGGGTTCAGGAAGCGCTCGAACAGCAGGTTGTATTGCAGCGGATCCAGATCCGTGATCTTGAGCGCGTAGGCCACGAGCGAGCCCGCACCCGAGCCGCGCCCGGGGCCCACCGGGCAGCCGTTCTTCTTGGCCCACTGGATGAAGTCACCCACGATGAGGAAGTAGCCGGGAAAGCCCATCTTCAGGATGGTGCCCAGTTCAAACTCCAGCCGCTCCTGGTAGCGGGGGCGCTGGCGGTCGCGCTCGGCGGTGTCCGGGTACAGGTGCAGCAGCCGCTCCTCCAGGCCCTCGTGGGACGCGTGGCGGAAGTACTGCTCCATCGTCATGCCGCCCGGAATGGGGAAGTGCGGCAGTTGCGGCTTGCCCAGCACCAGCGACACATTGCAGCGCTTGGCCACCTCAACGGTGTTGGCGAGCGCGCTGGGTACATCGGCGAATAGCGCTTCCATCTCGGCACTGCTCTTGAAATACTGCTCGCGCGTGAAACGGCGCACGCGCCGCGGATTCGCCAAGATCTCGCCCTCGGCAATGCACACGCGCGCCTCGTGCGCCTCGTAATCGTCCGGCGTTGCGAACTGCACCGGGTGGGTGGCTACCACCGGCAGGGCCAGGCGCGCGGCAAGCTGCACCGCGGCGGTGACATGGGCTTCGTCGTCAGTGCGTCCGGCGCGCTGGACCTCCAGGTAGAAGCGGTGCGGGAAAATGCCCGCCAGACGCAGCGCCAGCTGCGCAGCTCCGGCGTCATCGCCCTTCATGAGCGCCTGCCCCACGGGACCGGCCTGTGCTCCAGCGAGGGCAATCAGGCCATCGCCCAATTCCTGCAGCCACTCCCAGGTGCACAGCGCCTGGTTCCTGACGATGTTGCGCGTCCACGCGCGGGCCAGCAGTTCGGAGAGGTTCAGATACCCGGTGCGGTTCTGCACCAGCAACACCATGCGCGAGGGTGCGCCTGCCGCTTCCCCCTCCAGGTAGATTTCGGCGCCCAGGATGGGCTTGACGCCCTTGCCCCGGCCTTCCTTGTAGAACTTGATCGCGCCGAACAGGTTGTTCAGGTCCGTGATCGCCAGGGCGGGCTGGCCGTCTTTCGCCGCCGCCTTCACGACCTCGTCGATACGGGTGGTTCCGTCCACGACGGAAAATTCAGTGTGCAAGCGCAAGTGGACAAACATGCGGCATTGTAGGAACGCGGGCATGTCCCATGCTTGCTCAGGGCCCCGCGCGCAGCATCCTTACAATGGTGCCATGCGGCCGCTCCATGGAGGTGCCGCCGCCGTCGCACACCCTTAGTACAAGAGCTGCCGCCATGCCGCGTTTTCCCCTGCCTTTGATTTCTGCCCTGCTCGCCGCCGGCCTGCTGGCTGCCTGCTCCAGCACGCCTGAAGACAAGACCGCTGGCTGGAGTACCGACAAGATTTATTCGGAAGCACGCGACGAGCTCAATGGCGGCTCTTACGACAAAGCCGTGCCGCTGCTGGAAAAGCTGGAAGGACGCGCCGCCGGCACGCCGTTGGCACAACAGGCCCAGTTGGAAAAGGCCTACGCGCAATACAAGGGCGGCGAGAAGGCGCAGGCTATTGCCACGCTGGACCGCTTCATGAAACTGCACCCCGCCAGCCCAGCGTACGACTATGCGCTGTACCTCAAAGGCTTGGTGAACTTCAACGACAACCTGGGCCTGTTCTCGTGGCTCTCGCGCCAGGACCTGTCGGAGCGCGACCAGAAGGCCGCCAAGGACTCGTTCGAGTCCTTCCGCGAACTGGTGACCCGCTTCCCCGAGTCGCGCTACACGCCCGACGCGCGCCAGCGCATGACCTACATCGTCAACTCGCTGGCGCAGTACGAAGTACACGTGGCGCGCTACTACTATGAGCGCGGCGCGTATGTGGCCGCCGTGAGTCGCGCGCAGAGTGCGGTTGCCGACTACAAGGACGTTCCAGCGACGGAAGAGGCTCTGTACATCCTGGTTCGGTCGTACGACGCGCTGGGACTCACACAACTGCGTGACGACACCCGCCGCGTGATGGATGCGACCTATCCTCAGAGCAGCCTGCCGCAGACGGGATTCAAGGCGAAGGCGAACCCCTGGTGGAAGTTCTGGTAAGGGCATCCAGCGCCGCGCCGAACTCTTCCTGCGTATGCAGCCTCCGCATGGGGGGCAATGCCCGCAGCAGAGGCTTGCCATAGCCCTTGTGCAACAGGCGTGTGTCGGCGATGACCAGTATGCCGTGGTCGTTCTCGTTGCGGATCAGCCGGCCGGCCCCCTGCTTGAGCGCCACTGCCGCCGATGGCAGGGCGTGGCTGCGGAACACGTTGCCTCCCTGGTCCGCCAGCCGCCGTGCCTGCGCCTGCTCCCACGGGTCACCCGGAGCGGGGAATGGCAGCTTGTCGATCACCACCATCTGCAGGGCCTCGCCCGGCACGTCGATCCCCTCCCAGAACGACGCCGCCCCCACGAGCACATGGCCCGCCGGCCGGCCGCTCGCGTCAAGCTGGGCACGAAAGCGCTCCACCATGCGCGACCGTGAGGCATGTCCCTGCACCAGCACCTCGATGCCGCCGCCGGGCGCGAACCGGCGGCATAGCTCATCCGCGATCACCGCAAGCGCCCGCAGACTGGTGGTCAACACCAGCGTATGCCCGCCAAGCCGTGCTACGGCATCACCCACCCAGCGCGCAAGCTGAACGCTGTGCCCCGCGTCGGAAGGCAGCGGGAGTGCGGGTGGCACATACAGCGCCGCCTGCCGCGCGTAGTCGAAGGGGCTAGGCACCTGCAGGATACGAGCGCCCTCCAAACCACAGGCATCGGTAAACCAGCGCAGGTCCTTGCCATCGCCCAGCGTGGCGGAGGTATAGATCCACGAACGCGGTGCGGACGCGGCAGGCGGTTCGTCGCTCTCGTCCCAGGCGCCCTCCGTGGGGGGCTTTCCCTCCCACAGCGTGCGCAGGGCGCCGGCCACATCCAGGGGCGTTTCCACCATGCGCAACGCACCTGCAGATTCAACCCAGCGCACCGTGCCAGCTTCCGCGTCGGAACAGAAATGCAGTACACGCTCCAGCAACGCGACCGTCCGGCTGTGCAGGTGGGCCAGATCGGGAGCGTGCTGCGCCACGCCGTCCAGTGCGGCCAGCACCGCGCGGAGTGCCGCCACCGCCCCCTCCAGCGCACCGTCCCAGGCTGACGGATCCAAGGCCTCGGGTGTGACGCCCGTCCAGGCGATGCGGGAGCCGGCTGCATCGGCATCTTCGCCCGGAGCGACCGCCAGGCGCAGCGCGTGCGCGCACTGGCGCAGGTGCTGGAGCAACCCCTGCCAATCCGCAGCGCCGCGCGCATGCCGCGCCCCAGCCGCCACCACATCCTGCCCAAGTTGCAGCAGCTGGCTGGTGCTGACATGCGTGCCCAGGAACTGGGCCGCAGTCTCGGCCAACCGATGGGCTTCATCGAACACCACGACCCCGGTGTCCGGTAGCAGTTGCGCGGCCCCCGCCCCCTGCGCACCGAGGTCCGCAAAGAACAGGTGGTGGTTGATGATGAGCACATCCGCCGCCTGCGCGTCGTGCCGTGCGCGGTAGACATGGCATTGGCGCAACCGCGGGCACATGGAACCCAGGCAGTTGTCTACCGTCGAAGTGACCTGCCTCCAGGCGGCTGAGTATTCATCCAGACCGGGGACCTCCGCCAGGTCTCCGCTGCGCGTGGACTGGGCCCATCGCTCAACACACGCCAGATCGTGGGCGACTGCTTCGTCATGCCCCTCCCCGTCGCGACGCGCCTGCTCCAGTCGGTAAAGGCAAAGGTAATTGGCCCGGCCTTTGAGGGCCGCTACGCGTAGCGGGAGCGCCAGCGCCTGCTGCAGCAGCGGCAGGTCGCGCGTCAACAGTTGGTCCTGCAGTGTCTTGGTGGCCGTGGAAATGAGCACACGCTCGCCGCTCAGCAGTGCGGGAACCAAATAGGCAAAGGTCTTGCCAATCCCCGTTCCCGCTTCCACCACCAGTGACTCCCGGGCGTTGATGGCCTGCGCCACAGCGAGGGCCATGGCCGCCTGCCCCGGGCGGGAACGCAGATCAGGCCGCACACGCGCCAGGGGTCCGTCGGGCGCAAACACCGGGAGGACGAGATCGCTCAAGGACATGCGCCGCGGGCCAAAAGAAGTGTCAGAAAGGAATGGCCTTGCACCAGCCGTGATGCTCTAAAAACACAAGCAGACGCACCAGCGATGACAAGGCCCGGGAGTTGATCATAATAGGCGGCTCCCCCCGCTTTCGCGACTGCGAGGCGGCCTTTCGTCCTCCGCTCCAATCCCATGACCAAAGCGTTCCGCCTCATTGCGTCGACCGGCATCCACAAGGGTGACCGCGAGTACCAGCAAGACCAGGTCGCCCTGCTGTCGCACCCGCGTTTCAATGGATGCGTACTGGGCGTGGTGGCCGATGGCATGGGTGGCCGCAGCGGAGGGCGCAAGGCGTCCGACCAGGTGATGCTCACCGCGCGCCAGTTGTTTGAACGCTATTCGCCAGAAACGGACGACGCCGCCGCCCTGCTCAAGCACATCGTAGAGGAGGCGCACATCGTGATCCGCCTCACCGCGATTTCCGCGGAACAGGAGCCACACAGCACCATCGCGGCATTCGTGATCAACCCACGCGGCGATTGCCACTGGGCCCACGCAGGGGACTCGCGCATCTACCACTTCCAGGGGGGGCGGCTGGTGTTCCGCACCAGCGACCACTCCTATGTGCAGGCGCTCGTGGACCGTGGCGAGATCACGGAAGCCGAGGCCAACACCCACCCCCACTCCAACATCCTCGTCGGCTGTCTGGGCACCGAGAGCGACCCTCCCATCACCACCCACCTGATTCCCCAGATGCAGCCGGGCGACGTACTGCTGGCCTGCAGCGACGGCGTGTGGCACTATTTCTCACCTGCGGAACTGGCATCGGTCCTGGATTCGCTGACGCCGCGCGAGGCCACCGAGTTCCTCATCGACAAGGCGCGCTCGCGCGCACGCGGGGGCGGCGACAACCTGTCGCTCGCCATCGTGAAGATCGAAACGCTGGTAGAGGAAAAGAAGCCTCCACGCTTGGCGCAACTCACACCCGCCACCTAAAACGCGCGTGGAAGACGGCCCCGCATGGGCCGTGGCGTCCACCGGGCCCTAAAGGGCACTCAACGGTCGCTGCTCGCGGCCGGGGCCGGCGGCGGCAATGCCGGCGACGGCTTGCGGCCGGCCGCCTCGGCTTGCTGGCGCTCAAGGCGTTCGCGGCGCTCACGTGCTTTCTGCTGCTTGGCCTCGTAGCGGGCGCGGGAATCCTGGATGCGCTGGGGCTGCGTTTGCTCACGGCGTTGCACATCGGCCGCATGCTCGGCTGCGCGGCGGCTCTGCTGCTGCGCACGGTCGCGCGCCTCCTGCTCGCGGGGCTTCTGCGGCGCGTTGCGGGGCGCCACCCGCATCGGGGCGGGACGCTCCCCTGCTTCCAGTTTCTGGCGTTGCTCCTGCTTGCGCTCCTCGATTGCTTGCAGGCGTTGCCCCGCCTTCTCCCGGCGCTCCGCATCGTTGATCTGCACTTCCTGGCGGTGCAGCACGTTGTCGGCCTCACGTGCCTGTACACGCACCCTGCGCAGGCAATCCTCCACGGCAAATTGCTGGTAGCAAGCCGCCTCGCCGCGCTCACGCTGCGCCTCGATCTCCCGGCGCTGCGCCTGGATGTGCTCACGCTGGGTCTGGCGCTGCCGCTGCGCCTGCGCTGCATCGGTCAATGGAGCGTCGGCAGCCCACGCCGCCAGGGGAGGCAGCGCTGCCCCACCCACGCACAGGAGAGCTGCAGCAAGAAAGCGGGAAGGCAGTGCAGGCATCAGGTCAGTCCGGTATCGACGACGCGCCGCTCAAGCGCCAGGAATTCCTTGGATTGCATCTCGTTGAGGCGCGAAATGGTGCGTGGAAATTCATGCGCCAGGGGGCCTTCCGTATAGAGCTGCTCGGGCGGCACGGCGGCGGAGACGACGAGTTTCACGCGCCTATCGTAGAGCACGTCCACCAGCCAGGTAAACCGGCGCGCGGGCGACGCCATGCTGACAGGCATGTAGGGCACGTTGGACAGCAGCACCGTGTGGAACTGCGAGGCGATTTCCAGATAGTCGTTCTGCGACCGGGGGCCCATGCACAGCTCGCGGAAGTCGAACCACACCACGCCGCCCGCACGGCGGATGGCCTTGATCTCGCGCGCCTCGATGTGCAGCACCGGGTCTTCGTCACGCACCTCGGCCAGCTGCTCGAAGGCGTGCTGCATGGCCGCGTCCGCCGCGGGGCCCAGGGGCGTGTGGTAGAGCTCGACCAGCTCCAGCGCACGGCGCCGATAGTCCGTGCCGTTGTCCACGTTCACCACCTCCATGCGCTCGTTGAGCAGGTCGATGGCAGGCAGGATGCGGTCGCGGTGCAGGCCGCCGGGGTACAGTTCGTCGGGCTTGAAGTTGGAAGTGGTGACAAAGCCCACGTCGTTGTCGAACAGCGCCGCCAGCAGGCGGTGCAGGATCATCGCGTCAGTGATGTCCGCGACGTGGAACTCGTCAAAGCAGATCAGCTTATAGCGCTTGGCGATGCGCGCACCCAGCACATCCAGGGGGTTCTGCGTCCCCTGCAGGCCAGCCAGCTCACGGTGCACTTCGCGCATGAATTCGTGAAAGTGCAGGCGCACCTTGCGCTTGATGGGTACGGCGTTGAAGAAGCAGTCCATGAGGAAGCTCTTGCCTCGCCCCACACCGCCGTACATGTACACGCCACGCGGCACCTGGGGCCGGTTGATGAGCTTCTTCAGCGTGTTGGAGCGGCGCTGCTTGTACGCTCCCCATTCCTGGGCACAACGCTCCAGTGCATCCACGGCCCGCAACTGGGCCGGATCGCTCTTGAAGCCCTTGGCGGCCAGCTCGGCCTCGTACGCCTGCCTGACGTTCACCCGCATGTTATCCCTATGCTTCAAAAACAATAGCTGCCAGCACTTGCCACACAAGCGCTGGCAGCCATTTTTGCCTCAAATTATCAGAAATTGAGGGTGCGCTTGTCCACGGCCAGCGCCGCTTCCTTGGTGGCTTCGGACAGCGAGGGGTGGGCATGGCAGATGCGCGCAATGTCTTCGCTCGATGCCTTGAACTCCATGGCGACCACGGCTTCGGCGATCAGTTCGGAAGCCATCGGACCGACGATGTGCACGCCCAGGATTTCGTCCGTGGCGGCGTCGGCCAGGAACTTCACCATGCCGGTGGTGTCGCCCAGCGCGCGCGCGCGGCCATTGGCCAGGAACGGGAAGGTGCCCGCCTTGTACTTCACGCCGTCGGCCTTGAGCTGCTGCTCGGTGCGTCCGACCCAGGCGATCTCGGGGCTGGTGTAGATGACCCAGGGGATGGTGTTGAAGTTGACATGGCCGTGCTGGCCAGCCATGCGCTCGGCCACGGCCACGCCCTCTTCCTCGGCCTTGTGCGCCAGCATGGGGCCGCGCACCACGTCGCCCACCGCCCACACGCCGGGCAGGTTGGTCTTGCAGTCACCGTCGACCACCACGGCGCCGCGCTCATCCAGCTTCAGGCCCACCCCTTCGGCGTTCAGGCCGGTGGTGTTGGGCACGCGGCCGATGGAGACGATCAGCTTGTCCACTTCCAACGCCTGGGCCTCGCCCTTGGCGTTGGTGTAGGCGATGCTCACGCCCGTCTTGCCAGTCTTGACTTCGCCAATCTTCACGCCCAGCTCGATCTTCAGGCCTTGCTTGTCGAAGGCCTTCTTGGCCTCCTTGGCGATCTGCTCGTCCACCGCGCCCAGGAACGTGGGCAAGCCTTCCAGAATGGTCACGTCGGCACCCAGGCGGCGCCACACGCTGCCCATTTCCAGGCCGATCACGCCGGAGCCGATCACGCCCAGCTTCTTCGGCACGCTGCCGATGGCGAGCGCGCCGTCGTTGGACAGGATCTGCTCTTCGTCGAAGGCCGCACCGGGCAGCGCACGTGCGTTGGATCCGGTGGCCACGATGACCTGCTTGGCGGTCAGCGTTTCTTCGGCCTTGCCGGTGACCTTGATTTCATAGCCCCCGTCCACCGCCTTCACGAAGGAGCCGCGGCCGTGGAAGAAGGTCACCTTGTTCTTCTTGAACAGGTACAGGATGCCGTCGTTGTTCTGCTTCACGACGTTGTCCTTACGGGCAATCATCTTGGCCACGTCCATCTTCACGCCCGTAGCGGTGATGCCGTGGTCGGCAAAGTGCAGGTTGGCATGTTCGAAATGCTCGGACGACTGCAGTAACGCCTTGGAGGGAATGCAGCCCACGTTGGTGCAGGTACCGCCGGGTGCGGCGCCGCCAGCGGCGTTCTTCCACTCGTCGATACAGGCCACATTCATGCCCAACTGGGCGGCGCGGATGGCGGCGATGTAGCCGCCAGGGCCTGCGCCGATCACGATGACGTCAAATTGCTTGCTCATGGTTCAAAAACAGTATCTGGTGATGAGAAAAAACCCACCGCTGGACCGGGCCGGGGGTGGGTTTTCGTATGCGTCGAACCCTGTGGGAATTACAGGTCGAACAACAGGCGCGACGGGTCTTCCAGCGCGTCCTTCATGGCCACGAGGCCCAGCACGGCTTCGCGGCCGTCGATGATGCGGTGGTCATAAGACATGGCCAGGTAGTTCATCGGACGCACCACGACCTGGCCGTTTTCGACCACGGCGCGGTCCTTGGTGGCGTGCACGCCCAGGATGGCCGACTGCGGCGGGTTGATGATGGGGGTGGACATCATCGAGCCGAAGGTGCCGCCGTTGGAGATGGAGAACGTGCCACCGGTCATCTCTTCGATGCCCAGCTTGCCGTCGGCCGCCTTCTTGCCGAATTCGGCGATCTTCTTTTCGATGTCGGCAAAGCTCATCTGGTCTGCGTTGCGCAGGATGGGCACCACCAGGCCGCGCGGCGAGCCCACGGCGATACCGATGTCGAAGTAGCCGTGGTAGACGATGTCGTTGCCGTCCACCGAGGCGTTGAGCACCGGGTACTTCTTGAGGGCATGCACCGCGGCCTTCACGAAGAAGGACATGAAGCCCAGCTTCACACCGTGCTCCTTGGTGAATGCGTCCTGGAACTTCTTGCGCAGGTCCATCACCGGCGCCATGTTCACTTCGTTGAACGTG
Organism: Diaphorobacter sp. B2A2W2; assembly: GCF_056730635.1. Classification (NCBI taxonomy): domain Bacteria; kingdom Pseudomonadati; phylum Pseudomonadota; class Betaproteobacteria; order Burkholderiales; family Comamonadaceae; genus Diaphorobacter; species Diaphorobacter sp. B2A2W2. The sequence continues at coordinate 82,389 of NZ_JBWZOR010000001.1, read as the reverse complement.
GTGAGGATGGCGTTGGTGGACTGCGATTGCAGCAGACGCTCGGCCACGCGGGCACGCAAGCGGCTCATGGGCACGCGCTGCTCGGGGCGCTCGCCCAGATCAGCAGCGGACGACGGGGCTGCTACCTGGGGCAGCGCCTTGGTGGGCACGCCGGTGGGGATCACGGCGGCCGTCGACTTCACGCCGCCTGCCACTGCGGCCAGCACATCGCCCTTGGTCACGCGTCCGTCCTTGCCGGAGCCCGTCACATCGCCGACCGACAGGTTGTTGTCGGCCAGCAGCTTGGCGGCGGCCGGCATGGCCACGTCGCCCTTGCTGCCGCCAGCAGCGGCAGGCGCAGCGGCCGCCGGGGCAGATGCCGCTGCGGGCGCCGGTGCAGCGGCAGCAGCTGCCGGCGCGGCCGCGCCGGCCTTGCCCTCGGTGTCGATCTTGGCGATGACCTGGTCCGAAGCCACGGTGCCGCCGTCGGCAACCACGATCTCGGCCATCACGCCAGCGGCCGGTGCGGGCACTTCCAGCACCACCTTGTCGGTCTCGATCTCGATCAGGATTTCATCGATTGCCACGGCCTCGCCGGGCTTCTTCTTCCACTGCAGCAGGGTGGCCTCGGCCACGGACTCGGACAGCTGGGGGACTTTGACTTCTACGATAGCCATTTGATTCTTTCCAAAGAGGGTTCTGTACTGAAGGTGTGGGTTTGCGGCCTTACTTGGTCAGGACAAAACCCTTGAGCTTGGCGAAAGCGGCTTCCACCAGGGCCTTTTGCTGCTCCTGGTGCAGATGGGCGTAACCCACTGCGGGGGAGGCAGATGCGGCGCGGCCGGCATAGCCCAGCTTCTGGCCATCGAGCATGTTCTCGTGGATGTTGTGCTGGATGAAGAACCAGGCGCCCTGGTTCTGCGGTTCGTCCTGGCACCACACGATGTCGGTGGCATTCGGGTACTTCTTGAGCTCGGCGGCAAAGGCCTTGTGCGGGAACGGGTAGAGCTGCTCGACGCGGATGATGGCCACGTCGGTAGCTTCCTTCTCCACGCGCTTCTTCACGAGGTCGTAGTAGACCTTGCCCGAGCAGGCGATCACGCGCTTGACCTTGTCGGCCTTCTTGGCGATCGCTTCGTCCTGCTCCGAGATGACGGTCTGAAAACCGCCCTTGGTGAACTCGGACAGCGGCGACGTGGCGTCCTTGTTACGCAGCAGCGACTTCGGCGTCATGATGACCAGGGGCTTGCGCAGGTTGCGCACCATCTGGCGGCGCAGCACATGGAAGATCTGGCTGGCCGTGGTGGGCTGCACGATCTGCATGTTGGTGTCAGCGGCCAGCTGCATGAAGCGCTCCAGGCGGGCCGAGCTGTGCTCGGGGCCCTGGCCTTCGTAGCCGTGCGGCAGCATCAGCGTGATGCCGTTCACGCGGCCCCACTTCACTTCGCCCGAGGCGATGAACTGGTCGATCACCACCTGTGCGCCGTTGGCGAAGTCGCCGAACTGCGCTTCCCAGACCACCAGCGTGTTGGGGTCGTTGGAGGCGTAGCCGTATTCGAAGGCCAGAACGGCCTCCTCGGACAGGATGGAGTCGATCACCGTGAACGGCGCCTGGTTCTCGGCCACGTTCTGCAGCGGGATGTAGGTGCCTTCGTCCCACTTCTCACGCTTCTGGTCATGAATCACGGCGTGGCGGTGCGTGAACGTACCGCGGCCGCAATCCTCGCCAGACAGGCGCACCGGATAGCCCGATGCCACCAGCGATGCGAAGGCCATGTGCTCGCCCATGCCCCAGTCCACGTTGACCTCGCCACGGCCCATGGCGGCGCGGTCGTCGTAGACCTTCTTCACCAGTTGGTGCGGTGCGACGGTCTCTGGAATGGTCGTGATCTTCTCGGCGATGCGCTTCCACTCGGCCAGCGGGATGGCGGTGTCGCCGGCATCGGTCCACTTCTGGTCCAGGAAGGGACTCCAGTCCACGGCGTACTTGCTCTTGAAGTTGGTCAGCACCGGATCGACCGTGTGCTTGCCCTCGTCCATGGCGGCGCGATAGGCCTTGGCCATGTCGTCGCCCAGCGTCTCGCCCAGACCCTGGGCTGCCAGCTTGTCGGCGTAGAGCTTGCGCGTGCCGGGGTGTTGACCGATCTTCTTGTACATCAGCGGCTGGGTCAGCGCCGGCGTGTCCTGCTCGTTGTGGCCCAGCTTGCGGTAGCAGATGATGTCCACCACCACGTCCTTGGCGAATTCCATGCGGAAATCCAGCGCCAGCTGCATGGCCAGGCACACGGCCTCGGGATCGTCACCGTTCACGTGCAGCACGGGCGACTCGATCATCTTCACGATGTCGGTGCAGTACAGCGTAGAGCGCAGGTCGCGCGGATCGGACGTGGTGAAGCCGATCTGGTTGTTGATGATCAGGTGCACCGTACCGCCCGTGGTGTAGCCACGGGTTTCGGACAGCGCCAGGGTTTCCTGATTCACGCCCTGGCCGGCAAAGGCCGCGTCACCGTGCACCAGCACGGGCAGCACCTGTTTCCCCTTGGGGTCGCCGCGGCGGTCCATGCGCGAGCGCACGGAGCCCTCGACCACCGGGTTGACGATTTCCAGGTGCGAGGGGTTGAACGCGAGCGACAGGTGCACCGGGCCGCCGGCCGTGGAGACGTCGGAGCTGAAGCCCTGGTGGTATTTCACGTCACCGGCGGGCAGGTCCTCGGGGGCGGTGTGGTCGAACTCGGCGAACAGGTCCTTGGGCATCTTGCCCAGGGTGTTGACCAGCACGTTCAGGCGGCCGCGGTGGGCCATGCCGATCACCACTTCCTGCACGCCCTTCGCGCCTGCGGAGTTGATCAACTCGTCCATGGCGGCGATGAAGGACTCGCCCCCCTCGAGCGAGAAGCGCTTCTGGCCCACGTACTTGGTGTGCAGATAGCGTTCCAGGCCTTCGGCGGCCGTCAGGCGCTCCAGGATGCGCTTTTTCTTGTCGGCAGAGAAGTTGGGCTTGCTGCGGATGCTTTCCAGCTTTTGCTGCCACCAGCGCTTTTGCACCTGGTCGGTGGCGTACATGTACTCCACGCCGATGGTGCCGCAGTAGGTCTCGCGCAGCGCGTTCAGCAGCTCACGCAGGGGCATCTTGTCCTTGCCGAAGAAGGTGTTGCTCGCGTCGAACACCGTTTCCTGGTCGGCATCGCTGAAGCCGTAGAACGACGGCTCCAGTTCGGGAATCTGGGGGCGCTCGGTGCGCTTGAGGGGGTCCAGGTCGGCCCAGCGCTGGCCCACGTTGCGGTACGCGGCGATCAGTTGCTGGACGGCGGTGCGCTTGCGGCCCATCTCGGCGTCGGCGCTGGCCACCACGACCTTGGTGCCGCCGGCCTTGGCACGCTCGGCAAAGGCGTTGATAACGGGCAGGTGGGGAACATCCTTGGCATTGCTGCCGTCTACCGCGGGCACATGTTGCAGTGCGTCAAAGTATTCGCGCCAGGAGTCTGGCACGCTGCCAGGGTTGGCAAGGTAGTTCTCATACATCTCTTCGACGTAGGGCGCGTTGCCGCCGAAAAGATAGGTGTTGCCTTGGTAGGCTTGGTAGACGGATGTCGGATCGCTCATATTCCGCTGACCTCCACTTCCCTGAAGGAAGCGTTAGCTGGTTAACAAACCTTCCGCGTCACGGCTGAACCGGTTGGCGGATGCGACTGTGGCAGGGGAAGGGCCTCGTTTGCGGCCGCTATTGTGCCATTGAACGCCTGCGCGCGCGGCGAGTGGTGTATCAAGACAGGCGTCTGTGTGGCTTACATTTTGGGCTTCGCTCCTTCCACCGCCCCCATGAACCCGCCCACGCTCCAGTCCCGCACCCTGCTGCTCCTGCTCACCGTCGTGACGCTGGCCTTTGGCGCCATCCTCTGGCCGCTCAACGGCGCCATCTTCTGGGGTGTGGTGCTCGCCATCCTGTTCACGCCGCTGCACCGGCGGCTGCAGCGGCGCATGCCGCGCAGGCGCAACCTGGCCGCGCTTGCCACCCTGGGCGTGTGCCTGGTGATCGTGATCCTGCCGGTCACGCTGATCGGCGCTTCGCTGGTGCAGGAGGCCAGCGTGGCCTACGAGCGCGCCCGCTCGGGGCAGTTGAACTTCGGCGCCTACCTGCAGCAGGTGCTGGCCGCGCTGCCCCCCTGGATGCTGGAGCTGCTGGACCGCTTTCACCTCACCACCCGCGCGGAGCTGCAAGCCCGCCTGACCACGATCGGCGCCCAGGCCAGCCAGTTCCTGGCCACCAAGGCGCTGGACGTGGGCCAGAACACGCTGCAGTTCGTGGTGAGCTTCGGCGTCATGCTCTACCTGTTGTTTTTCCTGCTGCGCGACGGCGCGCGGCTGGCGGCGCGCATCCGCGAGGCCATCCCCCTGGATGCGCGGCACAAGGAGCAGTTGGCCATCAAGTTCACCACCGTGATCCGCGCCACCGTGAAGGGCAACATCGTGGTGGCCGCCGCCCAGGGCGCCCTGGGCGGCCTGATCTTCTGGCTGTTGAACATCCAGGGGCCGGTGATGTGGGGCGTGCTGATGGCGTTCCTGTCGCTGCTGCCCGCCGTGGGCGCCAGCCTGATCTGGGGGCCGGTGGCCATCTACTTCCTGGCGACCGGCGCGCCGGGGCAGGCCGTGATCCTCACCGCCTATGGCGTATTCGTCATCGGGCTGGTGGACAACGTACTGCGTCCCGTGCTGGTCGGCAAGGACACCAAGCTGCCCGACTACGTGGTGCTGATCTCCACCTTGGGCGGCATGGCGCTGTTCGGGCTCACGGGCTTTGTGATCGGCCCGATGATCGCCGCACTGTTCATCGCCACCTGGGACCTGTTCGCGCCGCACGACGGCGCAGAACGCTCCTGAAATAGTAGCTGCTAGCGCTTGATGGGCGGGCGCTGAAGGCCAAAACGCCTTCAACCCCGCCGGCGCACTCATTCCGCCTCAATACCCGCGGCCTTGATCACCCTGCCCCACTTCTGGGTCTCGGCGGCCTGAAAGCGCGCCAGCTCTTCGGGCGTGGTGGTCCAGGCCTCGGAGCCTGCGGTCTCGAAGAACGACTGGGCGGCCTGGCTCCTCGTCGCCTGCGCCAGCAGCGCGTTCAGCCGCGCCACCACGGGCGCGGGCGTGCCGGCGGGCACGTAGGCCGCAAACCAGTAGCCCATGTCATAGCCCCTCACGCCGGCCTCATCCAGCGTGGGCACCTCGGGCAGCTGCGTGCTGCGCTTTTGCGTGGAGTACCCCAGCGCGCGCAGCTTTCCCGCCTTGACCTGCGGGACGCCGGTGGACGTGTCGGTGATCATCAGGTCGATCTGCCCGCCGAGCAGATCGGTGATGGCCAACGGGTTGCTCTTGTACGGCACATGCAGAATGTCCACCCCCGCCAGTTGCTTGAGCATCTCGCCGGCCATGCGGCTGGAAGAACTGCCGCTGCCAAAGCTCAGCTTGCCGGGGTTCTTGCGGGCGGCGGCCAGCAGGTCGCCCACGTTCTTGTAGGGAGCGCCCGCGTTCACCACCAGCACCTGGCCGCCCTTGCCCAGGCCGGTGACGGGAGCGAAATCCTTCACCGGGTCGTAGGGCAGTTTCTTGTACAGGTGTTCGTTCGCGGCATGCGTGGTGTTGGTGGTGATGAGCACCGTGTACCCATCCGCCGGTGCCTTGGCGACGGACTGCGCGGCGATCATGCCGCTGGCGCCGGCCTTGTTCTCCACGACCACGGGTTGCCGCGCATCGGTGCTCACGGCCTGGCCCAATGCCCGCGCCAGTTGGTCGGTGGCACTGCCGGCCGCAAACGGCACTACGAAAGTGACGGGCTTGGCAGGATAGGCGGGAGCCTGTGCGTTGGCGGCGCCGGCCGCGGCACACAGGACGGCCGCAGCGGTGGCAGCCAGTACACGGCGGCGATGCGGGAACGGGTTCATGGTGTCTCCTTGGTTGTGGTGATGAAAAATGCCGCCGGCGCGCGTCAATGCGCTCCGGCCAGGTGATGTACAAGCGCCGCCGGCATCCGCACCGGCAGGTCCAGCAACAGAAAGGACAGCGCCTTGCCATGGCTGTCGAGGTTAAGCGCGTCGTTCACGCCGCCGTCCAGCACGCCATCCAGAACGAAATTCATCGCCTGCAGTTGGGGCAGCAGATAGCGCGTGACGCGCGTGGGCCCCCGCGCCGCGAACTGGCGCGCCACGGCCTCCTCGGTAACCTGCTGCACCAGCACGTCCCACAGGGCCGGGTGCCAGGCGATCACGCTGATGTTGGAGCGGTCACCCTTGTCACCCGTGCGGCCGTGCGCCAGGCGGTACAGGGGAACCGTGAGATCGGTAGGGTTCATCGTGGTCCTTCAGTCCAGCAGCGTGTAGCCAGGATTGACCGCCTCGCGCGGCACGAGGCAGGAAACGGTGCCCAGGCGCGGGCGCATGGCCGTGCGCACACCGCCGCCCCCCGCCGGGCCGCAGCAGTACAGCGCCGTCACCTCGCGCACCAGGCGCTGCGCGCTGGCATGGTCGCGGTGCTGCAGCGCCACGCGCAGGCGTACGTCCCGCGCGCCCTGGCTTGCCTGCGCCGCCAGCCACCGCCCTGCGTCGTCACCCCAAACGCTGGCCACGCCGATCAGGTCCACGCGCAGCGGTGCCACGCTCGCAAGCCGCTCGCGCAACACGTCGCCCGCCAGGCGGGCGCGCTCCTCGGCGCGCGCGCCGGCATACGAAATTTCGCCCTCGGCAAACCAGCCGGACTCGAAGCACACGTTCACCTTCAGCGACGGCGGCCGCGCATGGCCGCGCACGCCCTGCAGGTGCACGCGGTCGCTGCCGACCTGCGCCACGCTCGCCTGGGTGATGTCGGCCACCACGTCGGGCGTCAGGTAAGCGGCGGGGTCGTGCAGTTCATACAGCAGCTGCTCCTTGACCGTGCGCTCGTCCACGCGCCCCCCCGTGCCCGGCGGCTTGGTAAGGGTGCAATGGCCGTCGGCGTCGATCTCGGCGATCGGGTAGCCCAGCCGGGCCAGGCCCGGCACGTCCTTGTAGCCCGGGTCGGCAAAGTAGCCGCCCGTGACCTGCGCGCCGCATTCCAGCAGGTGGCCCGCCATGGTGGCGCGCGCCAGGCGGTCCCAGTCGTCCATGCACCAGCCGTAATGCGCCAGCGCCGGGCCCAGCACCAGCGCAGGGTCGGCCACGCGGCCGCAGACCACGATGTCGGCCCCCGCGCGCAGCGCCTGGGCGATGGGTTCCGCGCCAATGTAGGCATTGGCGCTCACGATGGGCTGCGCGGGCATGGACGGGCCCAACGCCCGCTCCAGCACGGCGCGGTGCTGTGCGCCGCTCAGGTCGTCGCCGTGCACCACCGCCACGCGCGGGCGGCGCGCGCCCAGCTCGGCTGCCAGTTGCTGGATACGCAGCGCAGCGCCCCGAGGATTGGCCGCGCCAAAGTTGCTCACGATGCGCACGCCGTGTTGAAGGCATTGCGCGAGCACCGGCCGCAGCAGCTCATCCAGCAGCGGCTCATAGCCCGCATCGGGATTGGCGCGGCGCGCCAGTTGGGCCAGCGCCAGCGTGCGCTCGGCCAGGGTCTCGAAGATCAGCACGCCGGGCCGGCCGCTGTCCACCAGCGCCTGCACCACGGGTGCGGCAGCATCCAGGCGGTCGCCCGAGAAGCCGGCCGCACAGCCGATGAGCAGGGGTGAGGGGTTCGCCATTGCAGGGGTCCTTGGGGAATGTCTCCAGGGCGCACTGTAGGCACGGCAGGTTATTCTGTGAAATAGATTGTCAAGATCAATTCATCTGGATATCAAATGAATATCTCCACACGGCAGGTCGACGCCTTCCTTGCCCTGGCGGCGCAGCGCAGCTTCACGCGCGCCGCGGCGCAGTGCCACTTGTCGCAGCCGGCCTTCAGCGCGCTCATCCGCGCGCTGGAGGACGACCTGGGTCTGCGCCTGTTCGACCGCAGCACGCGCCATGTGAGCCTGACGGCCGAGGGCGAGAACTTCCATGCGTCGGCGCTGCGCATTCGCGCCGAGGTGGATGCCGCGCTGGCCACTCTGCGCGACGCCGCACTGCTGCGGCGCGGGCGCGTGTCCGTCGCGCTGCTGCCCTCGCTGGCCGCAGGGTGGCTGCCCGGTGTGCTGGCCGGCTTTCGCGCACAGCACCCGGGTGTGGAACTGGACATTGCCGACGTGCTGTCTGAGCCTTGCATCGAGCGCGTGGCCTCGGGCAAGGCCGACTTCGCGCTGGCCGCCATCCGCGCGGACACGCCCGAGCTGCAGGCCGAGCCCTTCTGCGAGGACGGCTTTCACCTGGTCTGCCGCGCGGACCATCCGCTCGCCCGGCAGCCCTTGCCCGCCGGCCGGCGCAGCGCCGCCGCGCAATGGCGCGCCCTGGCCGAGTGGCCATTCATCCATCTCGCGCGGCACAGCAGCGTGCGCCAATACCTGGAGGCGGCCTTCCATCCCCATGCGATGCGCACGCTGATGGAAGTGGAGCAGTTGGCCACCGTCATGGGCATGGTGCGGGCCGGGCTGGGCATCAGCGTGGTGCCCACGCTCACGCTGTTCCACTTCCAGCAGGAGGGCCTGGCCACCCGGCCGCTGGCCCTGCCCGGGCTCACGCGGCAGATCTACCTGGTGCGCCGGCGCGACCGGGGCCTGTCGGTGGCCGCGCAGGCGCTGTACGCACGGGTGATGCAGCAGCGGCCGATGCATGCCGAAATGCCATCAAAACAATAGCTGGCAGCGCTTGATGGATAAGCGCTAGAGCGCGATTTTCTTGTGAATTGCATTCACCTGCGACCACGGCCTGCGGGGCACCCCCGGTGGCACTGCACGCTCTGCGATGCCACACTCGGGCCATCACATGCGTGCGCAGGAGGAAGCAATGAACACCCACGACACCGTGTATGCCTGCATCGACGGGCTGGCCACCACCCACGCCGTGGTGGACGGGGCCCTGTGGGCCGCGCAGCGCCTGCAGGCACCCCTGGCGCTGCTGCACGCACTGGAGCGGCCTGAACCCATGCCGCCCGTGGGCGACTACAGCGGCGTCATCGGCATGGGCGCGCAGGACCTGCTGCTGCAGCGCCTGAATACCCTCGATGAAGAGCGCAGCCACGTCGCACAGGAGGCCGCGCGCCGCATGCTGGCCGAGGCCCAGGCGCGCGTGGATGCCGCACGCGTGCCGTCGCTGCAGGCGCTGCTGCGCCAGGGCGAGTTGACCGACGTGCTGCTGGAGCACGAACCCAGCGCGCGCCTGTTCGTGCTGGGGCGCCAGCACCGCGCCACCGCCGCGCGCAAGCTGCGGCTGGACTACCGTGTGGAAGGCGTGGTGCGCAACGTGCGCCAGCCGGTGATGGTGGTGACCATGCCGGAGTTCGTGGCGCCGGCGGGCTTCGTCGTGGCCTTTGACGGCAGCGCCACCGCGCGCCGCGCCGTAGAGGCCGTGGGCCGCAGCCCGCTGCTGCGCGGCATGCCCGGCCTGTTGGCCCTGGCCGGCGAGCCCACGCTGGAGATGCTGGAAGCGCTGCAAAGCGCCCAGTCACACCTGGAGGCCGCAGGCTTCGACATCACCACGCAGATCGTGCCGGGCGTGCCGGAGGAGGCGCTGCCGGCCCTGCTGCAGTCGCACGGCAACGTACTGCTGGTGCTGGGCGCCTACGGGCACTCGCGCATCCGCCAGCTCATCGTCGGCAGCACCACCACTGCACTGCTGCGGCTGTGCAGCGTGCCGGTGCTGGTGCTGCGCTGACGGGTTAACTATCGATTCAATAGCTGCTAGCGCTTACTGCATAAGCGCTGCAGGCCTTTTTTATCTGAACTGTGACGTCCCCACGCTAGCCCCCGCCCCGCGCCGGGGCGAACGCCCTCAATCCGCGCCGCGCGGCACGACACCCCAGCGCCGCGCCCAGGCCAGCCCCTGCGAGGTGCCGCCCGGGCCCGCGATCGCCGGACGGTATTCACAGCCCACCCAGCCGTCGAAGCCGCAGGTGGCCCCCACCTCGTCGATCACGCCCAGCAGGTAGTCGACCTGCAGCTCTCCCTGGTCGGGCTCGTGCCGCTCAGGTACGCCGGCGATCTGGAAATGCCCCACCCGTCCCGTGGGCAGGTAGTGGCGGATCTTCGTGGCCACGTCGCCCTCCATGACCTGGCAGTGGTACAGGTCGAACTGCACCTGCACGTTGGAAGCGCCCAGTTCCTGCAGCACGGCATGGGCGTCCTGCTGGCGCTGCAGGAAGTAGCCGGGCATGTCGCGCCCGTTGATGGGCTCGATCATCAGCCGCACGCCCTGGCGCCCGGCCTGGCCGGCGGCCCAGCGCAGGTTGCGCAGGTAGCAGGCGCGTGCGTCGGCGTGCGCCAGCCCGGGCGGCACTACGCCAGCCATCACGTGCAGGCGCTCGCAGCGCAGCGCCTGCGCATAGTGCAGCGCCTGTTGCAGCCCCTCCTGGAATTGCGCCTCGCGCCCCGGCAGACAGGCCAGACCGCGCTCGCCCGCCGCCCAGTCCCCCGGCGGGGCATTGAACAGTACCTGCGTCAGTCCATGTTCGGCCAGGCGCTGCGCGATCTGCTCCGCAGGATGGTCGTAGGGAAAGAGGTATTCCACACCCCGGAAGCCGTCGCGCGCGGCAGCGGCAAAGCGGTCCAGGAAGGCATGCTCGGCGTAGAGCATGGAGAGGTTAGCAGCAAGGCGGGGCATGACAGGAAGGGCGTTCGCACAAAAAAAAAGGGCGCCAGTCGCGGACTGGCGCCCTTCATTCTAGGAACGCGTGGCGGGCGTCAGGGGAACGTGAAGTTCACCGTCTGGGTCGTTCCCGCGCCCAGCGTCAGGGCCTGCTGCTTGTCGGCCTGCCCCGCCAGACGCGCCTGGATGGTGTAGCGCCCTGCGGCGCCGGCATCGGCCGTGAACACCAGCGGAGTGGGCGCCGCGGCATACGGCGCCACCAGCGGGGCGGCCGTGGGCAGCGTGAAGCTGTAGGCGCCGGTCACGCCGTCCACGGGCTTGGCCGACACTTCCACCGTGCCAGCGGCTGCCAGTGGCTGCAGGGCCCGCACCCAGGCATCCACCGAAGTGGTGCCGTTCACGGTGGCAACGGGCGATGCCGGCAGCGCCACGGCCTGCGTGGACGTGCCGACGGAGGTGACCAGCTCGGACTGCACCGGCACCTGGGTCACCACGGCCGTGGTGCGGCCGGGTGCCGTCAGCACCAGCGTGTAGCTGCCCGGCACCACCGGCCGCAGCAGGTAGCGGCCCGAAGCGTCCGGCACGGTGGCGCGCACCACCTCGCCCTGGGACTGCAGCGTCACCGTGGTGCCAGCAACGGGTTCGACGAAGCCCTGCACACCAGAGACCAGGCGCGGAATCACCGCCACCACGGGCTTGAGCAGGTAACGGCCCGATGCGCCGGCCGTCACCACGGACTTGCAGGCGTCGAAGTCGAGCACGAAGTCCGCCATCTGGTTGGCGGCGATGTCGATGTTCACGTTCATCTTCACGCCACTTTGCTGGCCGCTGGGCGTGGTCAGCGCTACTTCGCCCGACCCCGTGGGCACCACGGAGTTGGCGAAGGGGGCCGCTCCGCCATTGCCGGCCAGCACCAGACGCATCTGGGTGTATTTGCCCGTGGGCAGCGGCAGCTCGCCCAGTTCCTCCAGCACTCCGTTGGTGAGCGACAGCAGGTCCACGCGGCGCGCGGGGTTCAGCGTGAGCTCATGCCAGCCGGAAGCGTCATCCGCCGCCGTAGCGCTTTGGTGCACGCGTATTTTTTGCACGGTGACGTTCACAGCGTCATAGCCGCAACTGGGGGCGTCGGTCAGCGCCAGCTTCAGCGTGCCGGTGTCGTCACCGCCATCACCACCGCCGCCGCAGGCGACCAGGGCAGCCAGCGCGGTGGCGCCAGCCAGATACTTGCAACAGGAGAGGGTTTTCGTGCGCATGATGTTCATCGCCTCCGGGGTTTTTCTTGCCGAGGAAGGTGCCGTCAGATCAGCCTGACCGCTCCGGGGCGCATTGTGAGAGCGGCACCCCGCTAGACCTGGCAGCCAAGTGTCAGGTGTGTTGCCTGATGTATGAAATCGCCAGAAAAGCGGGAGCCGCCATGTGCGCTGCAAAACACCGGACAGGCACATGAAATCGAAATTCAACGCTATGAATAGCAGAGCTACCGGCCAACGGACATGCAAGCAGATCGCGCCCGTGTCCTACACCAAACGCGGTAGTCGCCCACGGCCCCGCACACCCTGCTGCGCGCCCCGCCGCCGGGCAGGTCAGACCGGCTGCGCGGCCTGCACCAGCCGTTGCGTGTAGGCGTGGCGCGGCGCATCCAGCACCTGGTGCACGCTGCCGCTTTCCACCACCTCGCCGTCCTTCATGACGATGACCTCATGCGCCATGGCGCGCACCACCGCCACGTCGTGCGTGATGAGCAGGTACGACAGCGCCCGCTCCTTCTGCAGGCGCTGCAGCAGGCTCAGCACCTGCTGCTGGATGGTCACGTCCAGCGCGCTGGTGGGCTCGTCCAGCACCAGCACTTGCGGCTCGACGATGAGCGCGCGCGCAATGGCCAGGCGCTGGCGCTGGCCGCCCGAGAACTCATGCGGGTAGCGCGCCAGCAGGCCGGGGAATTGCGCGTCCGTCAGGCCCACCTCGGCCAGCATGGCGGCCACGCGCGTGCGGCGCTCGGCCACGTCCAGCGCAGGCATGTGCACGCGCAGGCCCTCGCCCACGATCTCCTCCACGGTCATGCGCGGCGACAGGGATGAGAACGGGTCCTGGAACACCACCTGCACCTGCCGGCGCAGCTGCTGGTTGTGCGCGGTGTTGCGGTGGGCGGGCTGCTGCCAGGCCTGGCCGGCGACCTGCAGGTCACCGCGCGACGGCAGCAGGCCCAGCAGCGCCTGGGCCAGCGTCGACTTGCCCGAGCCCGATTCGCCCACGACCCCCAGCGTGCGCGCCCGCGCAATGCGAAAGCCCGCATCCTTCACGGCCACGAATTCGCCTTTGGCAAACCAGCCGCGGATGCCCGGCACCGGCACGGGGTAGGCCACGCGCAGGCCGCTTGCCTGCGCGGCAGGCACGGCGTCGCCGTCGGCACCGCCTTCCACCACGTCCCGCCGCGGCGTACTGCCGATCAGCTTGCGCGTGTAGGCATGCTGCGGTGCGTCGAACACCTGGGCGACGGTACCCTGCTCCACCACGGCGCCCTGCTCCATGACGGCCACGCGATCGGCAAAGCGGCGCACCAGCAGTAGGTCGTGCGTGATGAGCAGCACGGCCATGCCTGTCTGGCGCTGCAGGTCGGACAGCAGGTCCAGGATCTGGCCGCGCAGCGTCACATCCAGCGCGGTGGTGGGCTCGTCGGCCAACAACAGCTTCGGTCGGCTGGCCAGGGCCATGGCGATCATGGCGCGCTGGCGCTGCCCACCCGAAAGCTGGTGCGGAAAACTGCCCGCGCGCCGCGCCGGCTCGGGGATGCCGGTACTCGCTAGCAGTTCGATAGCTGCTTGCGCGCTCTGCGCCTTGCTCAGGGCCTGTTTTAGCACCAAGACCTCGGCTACCTGGTCGCCAATCGTCATCAGCGGGTTCAGCGCCGTCATGGGCTCCTGGAACACCATGGCGATATCGCCGCCGCGCACGCCGCGCAGTTCGCGCTCAGGCAGTTGTAGCAGGTCGCGCCCGTGCATCAGCGCGCTCCCCTCCAGTTGCGCATCGCCCGTCAGGCGCAGCAGCGCCAGCGCGGTCACTGTCTTGCCCGAGCCGGATTCACCCACCAGCGCGAGCTTTTCGCCCGGGGCCATGTCGAAGCTCACGCCATGCACCACCTGCTTGGCGCCGAAGCGCACCCGCAGATCCCGCACCTGCAACAGCGGCGCGGACGATGGAGACAGGGGGGGCGCAGCGCGCATGGCAGAAGGGTTCACGATGCCTCAGTTCTTGCGGGGGTCCAGCGCGTCGCGCAGCGCATCGCCCATGAAGGTGAGCAGCAGCAGCGTGGTGACCAGCACCCCGAAGGTGAAGATGGAGATCCACCACGCGTCGATGTTGTTCTTACCCTGCGACAGCAGCTCGCCCAGGCTGGGGGTGCCGGGCGGCACGCCCAGGCCCAGGAAGTCCAGCGACGTCAGCGCCAGGATCGCCGCACCCATGCGAAACGGCAGAAAGGTGACCACGGGCGTCATGCTGTTGGGCAGGATGTGGCGGCGGATGATCTGGCCGTTGGACACGCCCAGCGCCCGCGCGGCCTTCACATAGTCCAGTTGCCGGTTGCGCAGGAATTCGGCGCGCACATAGTCCGACAGCCCCATCCAGCCAAACAGCGAAAGCAATACCAGCAGCAGCCCGATGCTGGGCGCGAACACGGCGCTGAAGATGATGAGCAGGTACAGCTCGGGCATGGAGCCCCAGATCTCGATGAAGCGCTGGAAAGCCAGGTCGGTCTTGCCGCCAAAGAAGCCCTGCACCGCCCCCGCCGCCACGCCCAGCGCCACCCCCACCACGGTGAGGGCAATGCCGAACAACACGCTCACGCGAAAGCCGTAGATCAGTTGCGCCAACAGGTCACGCCCGCGGTCGTCCGTGCCCAGCCAGTTGTCGCGCGACGGGCCCGAGGGGTTGGGTTCCTTCGCGAAGTAGTTCAGGGTGTCGGGCCCGTAGCGGTTGAGCGTGTACAGCGCCCAGTTATCCCCCTGCGACAGCCGCTCGCGAATGAAGGGGTCGAGGTAGTCAGTGGGCGTCTGGAAGTCACCGCCGAAAGTCGTCTCGGGGTAATCGTTGAACAACGGGAAATACGTCTGACCCTCATAGCGCACGACCAGGGGCCGGTCGTTGCTGACCAGTTCTGCCCCCAGGCTGACCACGACCAGCGCGCAGAACACCAGCAGGCTCCAGAACCCCAGGCGGTTGGCACGAAAGCGCTGCCAGGCGCGCCGGCTGGGTGACGCCGAGGCGGCAACGGGCGCAGCTGGCGCCCCATTAGCTACCGAATCAATAGCTGCTAGCGCTTGATGGTCGGGCGTTGGAGCCATATTTCAATCGAACTTGACGCGGGGATCCACCCACACGTAGCACAGGTCGCTGATGAGCTTGGTCACCAGCCCGATCAGCGTGAACAGGTAGAGCGTGCCCAGCACCACGGGGTAGTCGCGGCGGATCACGCTCTCATAGGACAGCAAGCCCAGGCCGTCGAGCGAGAACAGCGTCTCGATGAGCAGCGAGCCCGCGAAGAACGCGCCGATGAAGGCGGATGGGAAGCCCGTGATGATGGGAATTAGCGCATTGCGAAACACGTGCTTGTAGAGCACCTGCCGGTCGGTCAGTCCCTTGGCACGCGCGGTGAGCACATATTGCTTGCGGATCTCTTCCAGAAAAGCGTTCTTGGTCAGCATCGCCGTCACCGCAAAGCTGCCGGCCACCATGGCCGTGATGGGCAGCGCGATATGCCACAGGTAATCCGTCACCTTGGCCCACAGGCCCAGCTCGTCCCAGTTGGCCGAGGTCAGCCCGCGCAGCGGGAACCACTGCAATTGCCCACCAAAGATCACCAGCAGCGCCACGCCGAGTACGAAACCCGGAATCGCGTAGCCCACCAGGATGATGAGCGTGGTAACGAAGTCAAAGCGCGAGCCGGCGCGCACCGCCTTGGCCACGCCCAGCGGCACCGCCACGAGGTAGCTGATGAAGAAGGTCCACAACCCCAGGCTGACGGACACGGGCAGCTTCTCCTTCACGAGTTGCCACACCTCCTTGTTCTGAAAGAAGCTGCGCCCCAGGTCGAAGCGCGCGAACTGGCCCAGCATCTGGAAGAAGCGCTCGTGCGCCGGCTTGTCAAAGCCATAGAGCTGCTTGATCTGCTCCAGCCGCTTGGGATCCACGCCCTGCGCGCCGCGATAGGCCATGCCGCCACCCTCGCCGCCCCCGCCCATGCCGGCAGCGCCGGCCTTGGCCTCGGCCAGATACTGCTCCACCGGCCCGCCCGGCACGAACTGGATCACGACAAAGGTCAACAGCAACACGCCCAACAGCGTAGGCAGCATGAGCAGGATGCGCTTGAGGATGTAGGCGAACATGGCGGTTTCAGTCCTTGCGCGGCGTCGCGGCCTTGGGCGCGGTCTCGGCGGTCAACGCAGGTGAACGGGCCCACCACGTATCCACCGCCCACATCTCTCCGGTCGAATACGGCGGCACCACTTCGGGCCGGTCCAGGCGCCAAGCGTTGTAGACCATGCGATGGGTGCCCGCGGACCACTGCGGAATGAGGTAGTGGCCATGCGCAATGATGCGGTCCAGCGCATGGCACGCGGGCAACATCTGTTCCTGCGTCTTGGCGGACACCATGGCACGGATCATTGCGTCCACGGCCGGGCTCTTTACGCCGGGGAAATTGCCCGAGTCTTCCTGGTCTGCCGCCGCGCTGCCGAACAGGTCGGCAAACTCCTGCCCCGGGTTGTTGGTGCCCTGGTAGGCAATGGTGGTGATGTCGAAGTCGAACTTCTGCAGACGCTGCTGGTACAGCGCGAAATCCACCGAGCGGAACTTGAGGGTGATGCCGAGCTTCTGCAGGTTGCGCATCCACGAGGACAACGTGCGCACGCCGCCTTCGCTGCTGTCCATGTATTCCAGCACCATGGCCTGGCCGCTGGCGTTGCGCAGCACGCCATCCTGCACCTGCCAGCCTGCCTCCTGGAGCAGCGCCTGTGCGCGGCGCAGGTTGTCGCGCAGCGTGGTGGCGCCGTCGGTGGTGGGCGGCTCGAACATGGGGCCGAAGACCGCGGGGGGCAGATCCTTGCGCCAGGGCTCCAGCAGCGCCAGCTCCTGCGGCGTGGGCATGCCCTGCGTCTCGCACATGGTGTTGCCGAAAATGCCGCGCACGCGCTGATAGGCACCATAGAAAAGCTGGCGGCTCATCCACTCAAAGTCGAACGCCAGCCCCAGGGCCTCTCGCACGCGGCGGTCCTGCAGTAGCGGGCGGCGCGTGTTCAGTACGTAGCTCTGAAAGCCCGAGGGCAGCTTGTTGGCGAACTCGCCCTTGACCAACTCACCCGTGTCGAACTTGCGGCCGTTGACCCGCCGCGCCCAGTCGCCCGCACTGAAAAACCGCATCAGATCGAACTCGCCGGCCTTCAGCGCCTCCAGCCGCGCGGTGTTGTCCTTGTAGATCTTGACCAGCACACGGTCAAAGTTGGCCGTCCCCTTGCGCACGGGCAGGTCGCGCGCCCAATACTGGGGGTCGCGCACATAGGTGATGTCCTTGCCGAAGTTGACAGGCCCAATCTTGTACGGTCCGCTGCCGATGGGGATGTCCATCACCACCTGGTCGAACGGCTTGGGCTTGCCGTCGGTGTCCAGCCCCCAGTCGCGGCTGAACACGGGTAGCCCCCCGACGGTGAGCGGCAGTTCGCGGTTGGGCGCCTTGAAGCGGTAGCGCACGGTGCGGTCGTCCAGCACATCCACACCGGCCACCTCGATCAGGAGCGTTTTGTAGCCCGGTGAGGTGTAAGGGCCCATCAGGGTGTCGAAACTGTGCTTTACATCCTGGGCCAGCACCGGCTTGCCGTTGTGAAAGCGCGCCTCGGGCCGCAGCCTGAAGGTGGCTGACAGGCCATCCGGCGCCACCGCCACATCCTCGGCCAGCAGTCCATAGCCGGTGGCCGTTTCGTCCAGCGATCCGGTGAGCAGCGAGTCGAACATCAGCGCCGACAGGTAGGCCGGTGCGTTGCCGCGGATCGTGAATGGGTTGTACTTGTCGAAGGTGGAGGTGCGCAGATTGCTCACCAGGCGCAGCTCGCCGCCCTTGGGCGCCTGTGGGTTGACGTAGGGGAAGTGCGCGAAGTCGGTCGCCAGCGCGGGCGCCCCCCACATCGCGTAGGCATGCGCGGCCCAGGCCGCCCCGCCCGCCACGCTGCTCCCTCCCAGCCAACCGATCAATAAACAGATACGCCAGAACCGCATGCGACAATTCTGCACCACGCAAGCGGCCCGCAAGCCCCCGCGCCACGCTTGCCATTTCCCTTCGCACATCGCATTTCAGGAGAACAACAATGGGTTTTCTCGCCGGCAAGAAGCTGCTCATCACGGGCGTGCTGTCCAATCGCTCGATCGCGTACGGCATCGCCAGGGCCTGCCACCAACAAGGCGCGGAACTGGCCTTCAGCTACGTGGGCGAGCGCTTCAAGGACCGCATCACCGAGTTCGCCGCCGAATTCGACTCCAAGCTGGTCTTTGACTGCGACGTGGCCGACGACGCGCAGATCGACAAATTGTTCGCCGACATCGGCGCCGCCTGGGGCAAGTTCGATGGCTTCGTGCACTCCATCGGCTTTGCTCCGCGCGAGGCCATCGCCGGCAACTTCCTGGAAGGCCTCTCTCGCGAAGCCTTCAAGGTGGCCCACGACATCAGTGCCTACAGCTTCCCGGCCATGGCCAAGGCAGCCCTGCCCTATCTGAACGACAAATCGGCGCTGCTGACGCTGTCCTACCTGGGCGCCCTGCGCTCCATCCCCAACTACAACACCATGGGCCTGGCCAAGGCGAGCCTGGAAGCCAGCGTGCGCTACCTGGCAGAAGCGGTGGGCCGCACTGAAGACGGCCGCTGCATCCGTGCCAACGGCATCAGCGCGGGCCCCATCAAGACCCTGGCCGCCAGCGGCATCAAGGACTTCGGCAAGCTGCTGGGCCGCGTGGCTGACGCCGCCCCGCTGCGCCGCAACGTGACGATCGAAGACGTGGGCAACGTGGCCGCGTTCCTGCTGTCCGACCTGGCCAGCGGCGTGACCGCCGAGATCACCTATGTGGACGGTGGCTTCAGCCAAACCGCCGGGCTCTCGGCAGACCAGGTATAAGCCTGCGGCGATGACTGCGGGGTGGGGGCGCCACACCGCCCTTGCTTGAAGAACCAACGGGCCTGCAAGGCCCGTTGTTCGTTTCGGTCACTGCGCGCGGCCTTTTCAGGACCGCGGGTTGCCCATGATCGCGCCTTCGTCGGCGCGCCGGGACTTCTGCGGCATGCCCAGGGCCACGATCTCAGAATCGGTAGCGTGCCACCAGCTTTTCGCTCGATTTGCGATGCAGACCACTCTTTGCGAGATCGAGACCTTGTGTCAGGAACGCTGAAGTCAGCTTCCGATGAACTTCCAGGAACCACGGCAGTGGTCACGGAAGACAGGACTGAATTGGCTCTTCAACCTGCTCCCGATAGCACCTCCAACATGGTCATTCACTGACCCATCCATCCCCTTGATTCAGGGGGTGACACGGCCATCCACGGCCAATTTTCAACCAAGACCCTTCTTTGGCTGAAGCCCTCCCGCCTTGCCGCAATTCGGTAAAGGTTTCTCATGTGTGTCCTGTCTTGGGCCGCATTGCGGAGTGGACTCGGCTGGAGGGTTTCAACCAAAGAAAGCCACACATCATGAATAAGACACAAACAGGGCAACCTGCAAAAGCCGCTGTATTCGTCCCCGCCACGTTTGAGCATGAGATGTTCGGGGCAATCCGAATGATCCACCATCGTGGGGAGCCTTGGTTTGTTGCTACGGATGTCTGCAAAGCCCTTGGATACAAGAGCACTTCGGACGCCGTAGCTACTCACGTAGAACCGGAATGCAAATGCAGCGTTTCGCTAGGTTTCCTCACACAGCAGATGTGGGTCTCGGGGGAGATGTACAAGCGCCGATGTGACCTTGTGGGCTTCGTCAACGGTATTCCGCTGGTCTTCATCGAGCTGAAGGGGCCACACGTCCCCCTGAAGTCTGCCTATGACGACAACCTGAAGGACTACAAGGGCCAGAGCGTCCCGCAACTTTTCCACCCCAACGCATTCATCATCCTCTCCAATGGCTCCCAGACCCGTGTGGGTACGCTCACCCGTGTACTTGATGCCTTCCACGGTAAGTGCGGCAGGGAAACCCTGGTCACGGAACGTGCGGATGGAGGCGCTTAGGAACGGTCGAAATGCCGCAAGGTAGCCGTCCTTGAAGGTCTTGTAAGAGATGCACTTGTCCCACTCCATTGCCGCCAGCTCAATGGCGGTGGCCTTCCGAATTCGCTTCTCGTCAAACCAGCGTGGCGGCAGCTTGCACAAGAGGTCGAAGTAGTTCTCGATGTCCATCTGCCTGATCTGATCGACGGGGCGGTCTCCCATGAACTCCAAGAAGAGGTCAAGAGCAGGGCGGTACTTCTTGAACATCGGGACTGAGGAGTCCTGCTTGGAAATGAAGTACTCAATCACCCGCGACAGTTTCGGAACCTCGGGCTTTGGTGTGATGGCTGGCAATGCAGGGGGTGTTTCGACCCATTCCCCCTCCGACCGTGAATGCATTGTTTGAGTTGCCCGCTGAGTCCGCCTGAAGAACTCGACGGCGAACTGCTTGAACTCAGTGGATGACCGATCCAGGTCATACCCGAAGGCCTGGAGCCAATCATGGACCATGTCCTCGGCCTCAGCGTCGATCTGCCCCCGAGCGATGACACGCCGCTCCCGCTCTCGACGCTCTGCAATGGACAAACCAAGGCGCTTGAACATGAAGTCGTCCAGTCCATCCAGGCGGCTTTCTTCATCCGCGCTGAGTGAGCTATGGATGGCCGCATGAATGATCTCTTCAGCCGCTCCTTGGGGCAATACGCGCTTGAACTTGGAGCCGGTCTCCCGAACCCGGAGGAACTCTTCTTCCAGTGTTCCCAGCCAAACCCAGGCTTTTGAAGCCGCAGCACGGCGGTCGCTCTCGTCGGTCTTGAGCGTCAGAAACTGGGAGGGGTAGAGGTCAGGGTGCTTGCGCAGCAGGTCTTGCGGAACCCGCTTCTTGATGCGCCATTTGGAGCCATGTAGCTCCATTCCAGGCGGGTAGGCCATGTCGCTGTCGTGAGGTGTACTTGTGCCGGTTGTTCCCAGCTTTGTTCCCATGACGACCTACCGCAAGTGCCTGATTCGCAAAAAACCCTTAAAAAACAACGGCCCACAAGGGGCCGATGTTGAATATGGCGGAGAGGGCGGGATTCGAACCCGCGGTGGGGATTAGCCCACACACGCTTTCCAGGCGTGCGACTTAAACCGCTCATCCACCTCTCCGAAGCCCTCCATTATAGATGCTGCACAGACACTTTTTCAAAGATCTGACTGTTCCCTTGAAAAAACATGCTTCCTCACGGGTCCCAAGATGAAACATCCGGGTTCCCCGCCTTTCAGGATGCCTCTCGCGGGCGACCTAAGAAATGGAACCGCATCAGGGTACGCTCCCGTGCTCTGGCGTGGTCCACTACCGGCAGTGGATAGTCGATGCCTAAACGCAGTCCACAGGCCTGCAATTCCAGCGGCTTCATGCTTGCAGGGAAGTGGAGGTGCTTATCAGGAACACACGCCAGCTCCGGGAGATAGCGGCGGATGAACCTGCCATCGGGGTCAAACTTCTGCGACTGCGCCACCGGGTTGAAGATGCGAAACCAGGGCTGAGCGTCGCAGCCGGTTGACGCCGCCCATTGCCAGCCGCCATTGTTGGCAGCCAGGTCGTAGTCGTTCAGGTGCTGGGCAAAGAAGCGCTCGCCACGGCGCCAATCGATACCCAAATCCTTGGTCAAGAAGCTCGCCACCACCATGCGCAGCCGGTTGTGCATGTAGCCCGTCTGCAGCAGTTGGCGCATGGCGGCGTCGACCAACGGATAGCCAGTGCGCGCTGCGCACCATGCCTGCCAGTACTCAGGCGCGTCATCCCACTGGACCCGGTCGTACTCGGGGCGGAATGCCTGGGTGACCACGTGCGGGTGGTGCCACAGAATCATGAAATAGAAGTCGCGCCACGCCAGTTCGGACAGCCAGGTCTGCGCGCCTTCGCAGCCTTGCGCGGCCTGTCGCGCGGCCAGTGAGGCCAGCTGGCGGATGGACACGGTGCCAAAGCGCAGATGCACCGACAGGTAGGACACGCCTTTACGCCCAGGAAAGTCGCGCGCCAGCTTGTAAGCCGCCATGCGCGGCAGAAAATCCTGCAGCAACTGCTGCGCGCCGCGCGAGCCCACAGGCAGCTGCAAATCAGCCAGGTTGGTGGCCACGAAGCCCAGATCCGCCAGCGTGGGCAGCCGCTCCCCCGCCGGGGGCACGGCCAGGTGATGTGCGTGGCGCTCCACGGGATAAGGCTTGGTCTGGAAGGCATCCAGCTTCTGCAGCCAAGTGCGTTTGTATGGCGTGAAGACGCTGTAGGGCTGGCCCTGCTGGTTCAGCACCTCGCCCTGCTCCAGCAGCACCTGGTCCTTGTAGTCGCTGAACGCGATGCCACACGCCGCCAGGCCGTCTGCCACCCGTCGGTCGCGGGCCAGGGCTGCAGGTTCGTAGTCGCGATTGGCCAGCACTTCGCGCACGCCCAGGCTGCGGGCCAATTGCACGATGCACTGCACCGCCGTACCGTGGCGCACGATCAGGCCGCCGCCGGGGGCGCCACTACGCGCCGCCAGCGCGCGCAGGTCCTCATCCAATGCGCACACGCTGGCGTGAATGAACTCCACCCGCCGGTCGCACCGGGTCGGCAGCGCATCGAGGATGTCGGTGTCAAAGACGAAGACGCAGTACACGCGTTCGAAACGGCGCAGTGCGTGGTACAGGGCGGCGTGGTCATGGCAGCGCAGATCGCGCCGCAGCCACACAAGGGCGCTGGCTGGCATGGGACGGGAAGGACTGGTCTGGCTGACGGCGCGGCAGTGCCCCTCAGGCCTGCATCACCACGGGGCCGCCCTGCTCCAGCGCCCGCTGGTAGGCCGGACGCGCCCGCATACGCTGGCGGTAGGCCACCAGGTGCGGCCAGGCCGTTTCGTCGCCCCCGCGCGCGAGGGCCGCCTCCACGGCAAAGCTCATCTGAAAATCGGCCATGGTCAGGTAGCCCCCGGCGAACCAGTCGTGCTGTGCCAGGTGCGCGTCCATGAAAGCCAGCGCGGTTTGCACATTCGGGCCGATGAGTCTTTGCTGCACTTTGGCGCACAGGGTGCGCGCGATGGGGCGCACAAAAAACGGCATGGGCTGGCGCGCAATGGTGTCAAACACCAGCTTCATCACCAGCCAATTCATCAGGGACCCCTCGGCGTAGTGCATCCAGAACCTGCACTGGCGCTGTTCTCCCGTGCCGCGCGCGGGTTCCAGATGGGCCAGATCCGCCGGCGCCTGTGCGCCGTAGCGCTCGGCCAGATACTCGATGATGGCGCCAGATTCGGCCACCACCATGTCGCCTTCGGTGATGACGGGCGACTTGCCCAGCGGGTGCACCCGCTTGAGCTCTGGGGGCGCCAGCTTGGTCGCGGGGTCACGCGAGTAACGGCGGATATCGTAGGGCACGCCCAGTTCTTCCAGCAGCCACAGAATGCGCTGGGAGCGCGAGGTTTCCAGGTGGTGAACGGTCAGCATGGGCGGCATGGTAGTGCAGTCGCGCGCGAAGGGTTGGCGCCTGCCGCGGCACGGCGTGCCCCGCCATGGGTGTGCTGTCCCTCGCGCCGAGGCCCGGACCCACGTCCCTCACTTCGCCAAAGGAGCGCGGGGCGCTTTGCAAACTATATTTTTGATAGCTTATAGCGCTTACTCATCAACGCTTAGCGCCGATTTTCATCCAAAGACGGATCAACGCCGGCTGTAGATCTGGTCAAACAGTGCGCCGTCCGCAAAATGCTCCCGATTGGCCTTGGCCCAGCCACCGAAAGCCTGGTCGATGGTGGCCAGTGTGAGCTTGGGGAATTGCTTGTCGTACTGGGCCTTGGCCTTCTCGCTGGTTGGACGGTAGAAGTTCTTTCCAGCGATGTCCTGCCCCTCGTCGGAATAGAGGTAGGCAAGGTACTCCTCCGCCAGCGCGCGCGTGCCCTTCTTGTCCACCACCTTGTCTACCACCGCCACCGTGGGTTCGGCCAGGATGGACAGCGATGGCACGACGATCTCGAACTTGTCCTTGCCGAACTCCTTGAGCGCAAGAAACGCCTCGTTCTCCCAGGCCAGCAGCACGTCGCCCACACCGCGCTGCACGAAGGTGATGGTCGAGCCGCGCGCACCCGTGTCGAGCACCGGCACGTTCTTGTAGAGCTTGGACACGAAATCCTTGGCTTGAGTGTCGCTGCCGTACTTGCGCTTGGCGAACTCCCAGGCGGCAAGATAGTTCCAACGGGCCCCGCCGCTGGTCTTGGGGTTGGGTGTGATGACTTGCACGCCGGGCTTGACCAAGTCATCCCAGTCCTTCACGCCCTTGGGGTTGCCCTTCTTCACCAAGAACACGATGGTGGAGGTATAGGGCGCCGAGTTGTGCGGGAGGCGCTTTTGCCAAGCGGGCGCCAGCAGGCCGTGCTGGGCCAGCGCATCCACGTCTCCGCCCAGGGCCAGCGTAGCCACGTCGGCGTCGATGCCATCGATGATCGAACGCGCCTGCTTGCCCGAGCCGCCGTGCGACTGTTTGAACTGCACTTCCTGCCCCGTCTTGGCCTTCCAGTGGCGTGCGAAGGCCTGGTTGTAGGCCACATAGAGTTCACGCGTGGGGTCGTAGGACACGTTGAGGAACTGGGCGGGCTGCGCGAACGACGGCAAAGACGTCAGGGACATGACCGCCGTCAGGGCGGTGGCCAGGGGAAACTTGATAAAGTCGCGGCGATTGTTCATGAAGGGCTTTCGTTGCAGGGTGCGTCGGTGCGGTTCACCGATGCAAGGCATTCTGGAAGTCGCCCTTCAAAATCCAAACCAATAAGATTTCAGTTCGTTATTCCATTGACGTCTGAAGTTTCAGCAAGGAATCGCTCCATGGCACGTACCGTCCACTGCATCAAGCTCGGCAAGGAAGCCGAAGGCCTCGACTTTGCGCCCTACCCCGGCGATCTGGGCAAACGCATCTATGACAACGTGAGCAAGCAAGCCTGGGCCGACTGGATCAAGCACCAGACCATGCTGGTCAACGAGAACCGCCTGAACCTGGCCGACGCGCGCGCCCGTCAATACCTCGCCCGCCAGATGGAAAACCACTTCTTCGGCAGCGGCGCAGACGCTGCGGCGGGTTATGTGCCGCCCAGCGCGTAACGCAGTGCAGCGCTGCAAGAAGCGGTTTCGCTAAAGCCACTTTTTTGGCGCGGCGCAGACGCTGAGGCTGGCTGCGTCCCGCCCGGCGCATAACGCAGCGCTGCGCTGAAGCAGCGCCTCTTTGCAGTCGCCCCCGTCGCATCACTGTGGCGGGGGCGTTGCCGTTGTAGCCCACGGCGCCTGGCAGGCGGCCCAGGCCCGGCTCCCTGAGGAGATATTCATGTTGCCGTCGGTGTCATTGCTGGACTCGTTCCAGTTCTCACAGTTCACCACCCTGCTGGTGATCTACCTTGTGGCCATCACGGCCGAGGCCATGTCTGGCGCGCTGGCCGCAGGCCGGCGCAACATGGACATCTTCGGTGTCAGCGTGATCGCCTTTGTGACCGCGCTGGGCGGCGGCACCATCCGTGACATGGTGCTGGGCCACTACCCGATCGGCTGGACGCAGCACCCGGAATACGTGTACCTGGTGATTTCCGCAGGCCTGCTGACGACGGTGGTCGCGCGCTACCTGCACCGGATCAAGCGCGTGTTCCTGCTGCTGGACGCCATGGGACTGATCGCGTTCTCGCTGATCGGATGCAATGTGGCCCTGGAACTGGGCTACCCGCCCGTGGTGGTGGTGATGTCCGGCATGCTCACGGGCATCAGCGGCGGCATCCTGCGCGACGTGCTGTGCAACCAGGTGCCCGTGGTCTTTCGGCGCGAGCTGTACGCCAGCGTGTCCCTGGCCGTGTGCCTGCTGTTTCTGGGACTGCGCACGATGGAAGTGGAAAACAACCTCAGCACTTTGGTGTGTTTCGCCGCCGGCCTGGCGCTGCGGCTGCTGGCACTGCACTACCACTGGCGCCTGCCGGTGTTCTCGTACCAGCAGCGCTGGGAATGACACTGTTTCTGTAATCTTTTCGCGCCTCCCGACACCATGTCCGAACCGATTGAATGGCTGGAAGACGGCACGCCCTACAGCCCGCGCTTCTCAGACCGGTACCACAGCGAGCACGGCGGCCTGGAACAAGCCCGCGGCACATTTCTCGCCGGCTGCGGCCTGCCCCAGGCCTGGCAGAACCAGCCGCAGTGGCGGGTGCTGGAAACCGGCTTCGGCCTGGGCCTGAATTTCCTCGTGACCTGGGCCGCGTGGCGCGCCGACCCCCACCGGCCACAGCGGCTGCACTTCGTTTCCTGCGAGGCCTGGCCCGTGAGCGCGGCCGATCTGCTGCGCGCCACGCCCATCGATTCCACACTGCAATCGCTGGCCCAGCAGTTGGCGGCGCAGTACTGGGGCTTGCTGCCGGGCGTGCACCGGCTCTCCTTCGACGGCGGGCAGGTGCTGCTCACGCTGTACATCGGTGACGCGCAAGCCCTGCTGAGGCAGCAGCAGCCCACGGCGGATTCGGTGTACCTGGACGGCTTCGACCCCCAGCACAACCCGCAAATGTGGGACATCCACACCCTCAAGGCCGTGGCGCGCTGCTGCCGCCGCGGCACCCGCCTGGCGACGTGGACGGTGGCGCGCGGCGTGCGGGACGGGCTGGTGCAGTGCGGCTTTGAGGTGCAGAAGGTGCCGGGTGTCCGCCCCAAGCGCGACAACCTGCAGGCCACCTACGCGCCCCGCTGGGAGCCACGCGCCGGCCAGCCCGTGCTGCCAGACGCCACGGTGGCCGCCCCGGCCCGCTGCCTGGTGGTGGGCGCAGGACTGGCGGGCGCCGCCGTGGCGGCCAGCCTGGCGCACCGTGGCTGGCAGGTCCAGGTGCTGGACCGGGCCGATCACCCTGCCGCCGGTGCATCCGGCCTGCCGGCGGGGGTGTTCGCGCCCAATGTCTCGCAGGACGACAACCTGATCTCGCGCCTGTCGCGCGCGGGGGTACGCACCACGCTGAATACGCTGGCGCAGCTTCCAGCCGAGACGCGCGGCACCGACTGGAGCGCGTGCGGCACGCTGGAGCACCGTGTAGACGGCACCACCGGATTGGCCTGGAGCGACGGGCCTGGCCTGGACTGGAGTCGCCCCGCAACACCCGCACAACTGCAGGCCAACGGCTTATCGGCAGGCACGGTGGCCTGCTGGCACGAGCACGCAGGCTGGGTGCGCCCGCCCCAGCTCATCGCCCACCTGCTGAACGACCCGGCCATCCGCTGGCACGGCAGCGCGGCGGTGGCGGAGTTGCGCCGCACCACCGTCGACGGCCAGCCCCTCTGGCAGGCACTGGACGCCGAAGGGCGCGTCCTGGCCGAGGCGGAACTTGCCGTGGTCTGCGCCGGGCACCACACCGGCCCGCTCACGCACGCGCATTGGCCCATGAACCCGTTGCGCGGCCAGTTGGCCTGGGGCCTGCATGCCCAGGCCCCCGCGGGCGCCCCCTGGCCGCCCCAGCCGCTCAATGGCAACGGCAACCTGGTGCCCCGTGTGCCGCTGCAGGACGGCGCAGGCTGGGTGCTGGGCTCCACGTTCGAGCGCCTGAAGACCGCCCTGCCCCCCAGCCCTGACGACCACGCCAAGGGCTTGGCCACCAATCAGGCCAAACTGCACGCGCTGCTGCCCCCCCTGGGCGCTGCCATGGACGCCGCCTTCACCCAGGCTGCCACCGCGCCGGACGGCCCCGTGCGCACCTGGGCGGCCGTGCGCTGCGGCGCGCTGGACCGCCGCCCCATCGTGGGGCCGGTGGACTCGGTGCGCCAACCCGGCCTGTGGCTGTGCACTGCCATGGGCGCGCGCGGGCTCACGCTGTCATTGCTGTGCGGCGAACTGATCGCCGCGCGGCTGCACAGTGAGCCCCTGCCGCTGGACGCCCCTCTGGCGCGCGCGTTGAGCAGCGAGCGCTGGCTAGGGTATGAGCCACAGTGAGCCGACACGCATTTCATATACAAATAACGGAATATATGAAGCATTAAAAAATAGTTTGTCTTTATAAGACAGACTTTTAAAGTGCGCCCATCGATGCTGCGGGCGCCATTCGGGGCCCGGCGGCACCTGTGTTGAAACGCCCACGGCCCTGCCATGTACCAGTACACCGAATTCGACCGCCAGTTCGTCCACCTGCGCGCCCAGCAATTCCGCGATCAGCTCGAACGCTGGCAGCGCGGCGAGTTGACCGACGAGCAACTGCTGCCCCTGCGCCTGCAAAACGGCTGGTACATCCAGCGCTACGCGCCCATGGCCCGCATCGCCGTGCCCTATGGCGACATCAACAGCGCTCAGCTGCGCATGCTGGCCCACATCGCCCGCGAATACGACCGCCCCACGCCCGAGCTGCTGGCCCATGCCCAGGCCACGCAGGACCAGCTGCAGGCCGCCCAGCCGGGCCTGACACTGGCCGCGCCCCCGCTGCGCTACGGCTACGGCCACTTCACCACGCGCACCAACGTGCAGTTCAACTGGATTCCCATCACCCGGGCGGCCGACGTGATGGACCTGCTGGCCAGCGTGCACATGCACGGCATCCAGACCAGCGGCAACGACATCCGCAACATCACCTGCGAGGCCTACGCCGGCATCGCCGAGGACGAGATCGTGGACACCCGGCCGTTCGCCGAGATCACGCGCCAGTGGAGCTCGCTGCACCCCGAATTCACCTACCTGCCGCGCAAGTTCAAGATCGCCTTCAACGGCGCCGCGGAAGACCGTGCCGCCACCGGCTGGTATGACATCGGCCTGCAAGCGCTGAAGAACGCGGCTGGCGAGGTGGGCTTTGCCGTCAAGGTGGGCGGCGGCATGGGGCGCACGCCCGTCATCGGCACCGTGGTGCGTGAATTTCTGCCGTGGGACCAGCTGCTGAACTACATCGAAGCCATCGTGCGCGTGTACAACAGCTACGGCCGCCGCGACAACAAGTGGAAGGCGCGCATCAAGATCCTGGTCAAGAGCGAAGGCCAGCAGTTCATCGACGCGGTGGAGGCCGAATACCGCGCCATCCTGGAGCAGGACGGCGCCCCCCACACCATCACCCAGGCCGAGCTGGACCGCGTGACCGGCCATTTCGTCGTGCCACCACTGCGGCCCGCCGGCCGGCCGCACGGCGTGAACACCTCCGGCCAGCTGTACCAGCGCTGGCTGCAGCAGAACGTGCGCGGCCACCGCATGGCCGGCCTGAAGGCGGTGACACTGTCGTTCAAGCGCGTGGGCTTTGCGCCCGGCGATGCCGACGGCGACACGCTGGACGCCCTGGCCCAGCTGGCCGACCAGTTCAGCGCCGGCGAGGCGCGCCTGACGCACGAGCAGAACCTGCTGCTGCCCTGGGTGCACGAAGCCGACCTGCCCGCGCTGTACGAGGCCGCGCGCAAGCTGGGCCTGGCGCAGCCCAACATCGGCCTGCTGACGGACATGATCGCCTGCCCGGGCGGCGACTTCTGCTCACTGGCCAACGCGCGTTCACTGCCCATCGCCGCGGCGATCACCGAGCGCTACCAGGATTTGGACGAACTGTTCGACATCGGCCCCATCGACCTGCACATGAGCGGCTGCATCAACAGCTGCGGCCACCACCACAGCGGCCACATCGGCATCCTGGGCGTGGACAAGGACGGCAAGGAGTGGTACCAGATCACGCTGGGCGGCTCCGACGGCACGCAGCTGTCCGGCCCCGCCATCGGCGGCAAGGTGGTCGGCCCGTCGTTCTCGGCCGCCGAAGTGCCCGACGTGATCGAAGCGCTGCTGGACACCTACCGCGCGCTGCGCAAGGGCAACGAGCTGTTCATCGACACCCTGCGCCGCGTGGGCCAGGACCCCTTCAAGGCCGCCGCCAATGGTGCGCGCCACCCCAAGGCGGCCGAAGAGGCCGTGGCCTGACCCCACTCAAAAGACCTTGAACACTATGAAAATCATAGCTGCTGGCGCTTTATCCCTGGGCGCTGACGACCTCAAAACCCTACAGATCACCAACGACGCCGACCTGGCCGCGCTGGCCGCCGAAGGCGCGCTGGAGGGCGTGCAGCGCATCGAGCTGCAGTTCCCCAAGTTCACCGACGGCCGCGCCTACAGTCAGGCCCTGCTGCTGCGCCGCCGCTACCGCTTTGCGGGCGATATCCGCGCCACGGGCGACGTGCTGATCGACCAACTGGTGCACATGCACCGCAGCGGCTTCAGCAGCGCGGTGCTGGCGCCCGGCGTGGACCCGGCCGCGGCCGAACGCCAGTTCGCGCGCTATGCCGCCTTCTACCAGGGCGACGTGCTGGAGCCGCGCCCGCTGTTCGCCCGGGAGGCCGCATGAGCACCGCCACGGCGGTCAACGCCGCCGAACTCGCCCGCGTCAACGCCGAGCACGGCCACGATGCCGCCGCCCTGGTGGCCTGGGCGCTGGGCCTGGGCCAGACGCCCATCGTCACCACCAACTTCCGCCCGTTCGAGGCCGTGATCCTGCACCTGGTCACCCGCGTGCAGCCGGGCGTGCCCGTGGTCTGGATGGACAACGGCTACAACACCGAGGCCACCTACCGCTTTGCCGACGCGGTGACGAAGCAGCTGGGGCTCAACCTGAAGATCTACTTGCCGCGCCGCTCCCGCGCCCACCGCGAGGCCATCGAAGGCCCCACACCCGCACTGGACGACCCGCGCCACGCCGCGTTCACCGAAGAGGTGAAGCTCGAACCCTTCGCCCGCGCCCTGCGCGAAACGGCACCGCGGGTGTGGTTCACCGCGCTGCGCGCGACCGACACCGCCGTGCGCGCGCAGATGGAGCCCGTGAGCATCAACCCCGACGGCCTGATCAAGGTCGCGCCGCTATTGCACTGGTCGTCCAAACAGCTGCACGAGTACTGCCAGCAGCACGGCCTGCCCAACAACTTTGACTACGTGGACCCCACCAAGGGCGAAGACAACCGCGAATGCGGCCTGCACCTGGCCCACTAAAAACGATAGCTGCCTGCGCTTGCCCCACAAGCGCTGGAGCCAGATTTGACTGGAACATCGAATGAACGCCCGTGTTGACTCCCAAGTGCTCAACCAGCTCAGCAACCGCCACCTGGACGCGCTGGAAGAAGAAACCATCTTCATCCTGCGCGAGGTGGCTGCGGCCTTCGAGCGCCCCGCCCTGCTGTTCTCGGGCGGCAAGGACTCGCTGGTCATGCTCAAGTGCGCCGAGAAGGCCTTCGGCGCGGGCCGCATTCCCTACCCGCTGCTGATGATCGACACGGGCCACAACTTCCCCGAGGTGACCGACTTCCGCGACTTGCGCGCGAAGGAACTGGGCGCCGAACTCATCGTGCGCAGCGTCGAGGACTCGATGGCGCGCGGCACCGTGCGCCTGGCCCACCCCGGCGAATCGCGCAACGTGCACCAGTCCGTCACGCTGCTCGAAGCGATTGAGGAGTTCCGTTTCGACGCCTTGATCGGCGGTGCGCGCCGGGACGAGGAGAAGGCGCGCGCCAAGGAGCGCATCTTCAGCCACCGCGACAGCTTCGGCCAATGGCAGCCCAAGGCGCAGCGCCCCGAGCTGTGGACGCTGTTCAACACGCGCCTGGCCCCCGGCGAGCATTTCCGCGTGTTCCCCATCAGCAACTGGACCGAGCTGGACGTGTGGCAGTACATCGAGCGCGAGCAGGTCGCCCTGCCATCGCTGTACTACGCCCACCCGCGCGAAGTGGTGGAGCGCCGCGGCCTGCTGGTGCCCGTCACGCCGCTCACGCCCCCGAAGGACGGCGAAGCGGTGCAGACGCGCACCGTGCGCTTTCGCACCGTGGGCGACATCACCTGCACCTGCCCGGTGGAAAGCCCGGCCGCCACGGCGGGCGAAATCGTGATGGAGACCCTGGCCGCCGAGGTCAGCGAGCGCGGCGCCACGCGCATGGACGACAAGACCAGCGACGCCTCGATGGAAAAGCGCAAGAAAGACGGGTATTTCTGATGACCACCGCCACTATCAATTCAATAGCTTCCAGCGCACAACCAGAAAGCGCTAGCGGCACAAATGATCACATTTCCGCGCTGCGCTTCATCACCTGCGGCAGCGTGGACGATGGCAAGAGCACGCTGATCGGCCGCCTGCTGGTGGACAGCCGCGCCGTGCTGCAGGACCACCTGGCCGGCGTGCAGCGCGGCGGAGAGACCGACCTGGCGCTGCTGACCGACGGCCTCAGTGCCGAGCGCGAGCAGGGCATCACCATCGACGTGGCCTACCGCTACTTCGCCACCGAGGCGCGCAAGTTCATCATCGGCGACGCGCCCGGCCACGAACAGTACACGCGCAACATGGTCACCGCCGCCTCCCAGGCAGACGCCGCCGTGGTGCTGGTGGACGCCACCAAACTTGATTGGCAGAACCCGCAACTCACGCTGCTGCCGCAAACGCGCCGCCACAGCCTGCTGGTGCACCTGCTGCGTGTGCATTCGCTGGTGTTTGCCGTGAACAAGCTCGACGCCGTGGCCGACCCACAGCTCGCCTACCGTCACATCCGTGCCGCGCTGGAGCAGTTCGCCCGGCACGCGGGCATCGCGGTGGCGGGCGTGGTGCCGTTGTCGGCGCTAAAGGGCTGGAACGTGGTAGAGGCCAAGCCCGGCTGGTGTGACTACGCGGGCCCGAGCCTGCTGCAGATCCTGGAGCGGCTGCCCAACACCCCGCCCGACGCCGGCCTGCCCCTGGCCTTCCCGGTGCAGTGGGTGGAGAAATTTTCTTCCTCGTCCGACACTTCGCAGGGGCGCCGCGTGTTCTGGGGCCGGGTGGGCACGGGCCGCGTGCAGCCGGGTGCGCAGGTCGCCATCTTCCCCAGCGGACAGCTGGCGCAGGTGACGCAGGTGCTGGACCATGCGCGCCGCGCCACCGGCGTGGCCGCGGGCCAGAGCGCGGGCATCACCCTCGACCGCGAGGTGGACGTCTCGCGCGGCGACTGGATCGTGGCTGCGCCCGCACCCGCACCCGCTGCCGCGGCCGAGGACGACTTCGACACCCCCGCCACCGTGCCCGCATGGCCCGGCCAGCGCGAGATCACCGCCACCGTCGCGTGGATGGACGACGAGCCGTTGGTGGCGGGCCGGGTGTACTGGGCGCTGCACGGCCACCGCTGGGTCAAGGTCAAGGTGCGCCGCGTGGTCCACCGCCTGGACATCAACACCCTGGCCGAGGAAGACGCCACCCAGCTGGAGCCCAATGCCATCGGCCATGTGGAGCTGCTGCTGCAGGAACCCCTGCCCGCGGCGCCGTTCGCGCGCAGCCGCGTGCTCGGTTCGCTCATCCTGGTCGACACCGCCAGCCACAAGACGGCGGGCGCCGTGCTGGTGAACGCGCCGGCCCCAAAAGCTTGATCAACGTTAAGGTTTCCGCGCCTCAGGCATGGTTGGCTGGCCTGCTGAGGCGGCGGTCGGCCTAAAATCGCGGGCTAACCCCATACCAGAACACAACTACTCATGACTCACGTCGTCACCGAAAACTGCATCAAGTGCAAATACACCGATTGCGTGGATGTGTGCCCCGTGGACTGCTTCCGCGAAGGTCCCAACTTCCTCGTGATCGACCCCGACGAGTGCATCGACTGCGCCGTGTGCATCCCCGAATGCCCGGCCAACGCCATCTTTGCCGAGGAAGACCTGCCCAGCGACCAGCTGGCCTTCATCAAGATCAACGCCGAGCTGACGCCCAAGTTCAAGAGCATCACTAAGCGCAAGGCAGCGCTGCCCGACGCTGACGACTGGAACGGCAAGCCCGGCAAGCTGGACCAGCTGGAGCGCTGACTCCCGCGCTCCCGCCACGCCCGCATGCACCCATCCCCCAGCAGCCCGACGCCCCAGGCCGCGGACGCCGTGGTGATCGGCGCCGGGCCGGTGGGGCTCTTCCAGGTCTTCCAGCTCGGGCTGCAGGGCATCGCGGCGCACCTGGTTGACGCGCTGCCCCATGTGGGCGGCCAGTGCGCCGAGCTGTATCCCGACAAACCCATCTACGACATTCCCGGCATCCCTGTGTGCACGGGCCAGGGGCTCGTGGAACTGCTGCAGCGGCAGATCGCCCCTTTCGCCCCCACGCTGCACCTGGGCCAGCAGGTCCACACGCTGGCCGCGCAGGCCGACGAACGGATTCTGCTCACCACCACCGCCGGCACCGCGCTGCTGGCACGCAGCGTCTTCATCGCCGCGGGCGTGGGCGCCTTCGTGCCGCGCGCCATCAAGGCCGAGGGGGTAGAGGCGCTGGCACCCGGCCAGTTGCTCTACCACCCTGACGCCGCTACGGCCACCCGTGCCGCGACCGGCAAGCGCGTGGTGGTACATGGCGGCGACGAGGCGGCCGTGCAGGCGGCGCTGGACTGCGTGGACGCTGCCGCGCAGGTGCTGCTACTGCACCGGCGCGATGCCTTCCAGGCCGCGCCCGCGCCGCTGGCGCAACTGCAGGCACTGCGCGAGGCGGGCCGCATCCAGGTCGTGATCGGCCAGATCACGGGCGTGGAGACCGCGCCCGACGGCACCCTGCAGGCGCTGGCCCTGCTGGACCCACAAGGCCAGCCACAGCGCCAGCCGCTGGACCTGCTGCTGGCCTACCTGGGCATCTCTCCCCGCCTGGGGCCCATCGCCGACTGGGGCCTGGCGATGGACCGCAAGCAGCTGACCGTGGACACGGCCACTTTCGCCACCAGCGTCCCCGGCATCTACGCCGTCGGCGACATCAACACCTACCCCGGTAAGCGCAAGCTGATCCTGTGCGGCTTCCACGAAGCCACCCTCGCCGCCTTCGCCGAGGCCGAACGGCAGGCGGGCCACAAGCTGCCCCTGGAATACACCACCAGCAGCGAACGGCTGCAGGCCCGGCTGGGCGTCGCCCCGGCCCGCTGACCTGCGGCGACGGCGCGGCGCGCCCTGCGGCAATGCGCGAGGCGCTATTGAAGCAGGAGCTTGCAGCGCGCGTTCTGCCTTGTTTCCAAATAGAAAAATGTCTAAGAATGGCTTGTAGAGTGCGCTGGTAGCTCTATTTTTCATAGCGATTGACGTTTCGGCCATCGGTTCGCGCCTGAAACGGCCGGAACTTCGCACGCGGGCGGCCCTCCACCTGGGGGTTGTCATCCCTCAGTTCCAACTCCAAGGAGATCACCCCGTGCCCTTCGCACTGCCCTTGCCGCATCGCATCCTGTCCAAAGCCCTGGCCGCCGCCGCGCTGGCCCTGCCCCTGCTCATGCCCGCCGGCGTGCAGGCGCGCGAGTTCGTCAGCATCAAGGGCAATGCGGTCAACGTACGCGAGAAACCCAGCACCCGCTCGGCGACGCTGTGGGAGCTGGGCCGGGGCTATCCGCTGCAGGTGCAGCAGCGCAAGGGCCGTTGGCTCCAAGTGCGGGATTTCGAGGAGCCGCTCGGCTGGGTGTATGCGCCGCTGACCAGCAAGACGCCGCACCGCGTGGTGACGGCACGCGTCGCCAACCTGCGCGCCGGCCCCGGCCAGCAGCACAAAACCGTGGGCAAGCTGCAACAGCATGAGGTGGTGCGCAGCCTGGGCCAGTCGGGCAGCTGGGCCCGGGTGCAGCGCGAAGACGGGCAAAAGGGCTGGGTGGCCCGGCGCCTGACCTGGGGCTGGTGATATTTCAGGTGCCGCGGCGGTGTGGGCCTGTGGCGCGCGCGGTGCCCGGCGCTCCCTCAGCCGCCCGTTACTCGATCACACGCTGCGCCACCGGCGCATAGCCATGGTTGAGCGGCCCGTGGCCGTGACCGGTGCGCACATCGGCCCCCGCAGCGATCGCGCCCAGGATGTA
Organism: Diaphorobacter sp. B2A2W2; assembly: GCF_056730635.1. Classification (NCBI taxonomy): domain Bacteria; kingdom Pseudomonadati; phylum Pseudomonadota; class Betaproteobacteria; order Burkholderiales; family Comamonadaceae; genus Diaphorobacter; species Diaphorobacter sp. B2A2W2. The sequence goes on along the minus strand of NZ_JBWZOR010000001.1, from coordinate 46,749 downwards.
CTGGCGAGCCAACCGCACCGCCTGCGCCAGCGGCTGGCCCAATGCGAGATGCGCAGCGATCGCCGACGACAAGGTGCAGCCCGTGCCGTGGCCGTTGTGCGTGACGATGCGCGCAGCTTCCAGGCGGTGGCGCTCGTCGCCAGGCAGGGCCAGCACATCCACCACCCGGTCGCCCGGCAGATGCCCGCCCTTGAGCAGCACCGCGCGCGCGCCCAGCGCCAGCAGGTCGGTAGCGGCCGCGTCCAGCGCGCTTTCGTCGGCAATGGCGCGGCCCAGCAGCCAGCCGGCCTCGTCCAGGTTGGGGGTGACCACGGCGGCCAGCGGGAACAGCTCGCGCACCAGCGTGCCCACGGTCTCCTCGGCAATCAGCCGGTCGCCGCTGGTGGCGACCATCACCGGGTCCAGCACCACGTTGGGCAAGCCATGGCGAAGAATCGCGTCGGCCACCACCTGCACCACCTCAGGCGAATGCAGCATGCCGATCTTCACCGCGTCTACGCCGATGTCCTCGACCACGGCGTCGATCTGTGCGCGCAGCATCTCGGGCGGAATGCCGTGGATGCCCGTCACGCCGCGCGTGTTCTGCGCGGTGATGGCGGTGATCGCGGTCATGCCGTAGCAGCCCAGGGCGCTGAAGGTCTTCAGGTCGGCCTGAATGCCCGCGCCGCCGCCGCTGTCCGAGCCCGCGATGGTCAACACGCGCGCATAGCGCCGGCCACCGCCGGGCGTCTGTGTCTCTTGGTTCATGGCAAAAATTATCGGCCAAGCCGCAGCGCATTCAACGCAGCCGCGGCAACGCCAGAGCCTGCGCCACGTCAACAACAGGGGCACCACCCCTGTGCTGTAATGCCGGCCACGGACGAAACAGGGGTGTCCCCGCCACACTAAGAACGTGTTGACGAAAGCGGCAGGCGACTGAGAAATACCCTAAGCACCCGATCCAGGTCATGCTGGCGTGGGGAGTTTCAACAGCATCGGCGCGCCGCGCGCTCCCGTTTTGTCCTTTGGTTGTTTGGCCTGGCCTTTCATCACGGACACGATGCACACTTTCCCCACCCTTCGCTCCTCCTCCCGCGTCACCATCCTAGGCGCGGGCCTCATGGGCCGCCTGCTGGCCGTCGAACTCGCCCGCCAGGGCCACGCCGTTGAGGTGCACGAGGCCGGCACCCGTGCTGCCGAAGGCGCCGCAGCCTACGTGGCCGCCGCCATGGTGGCCCCCCTGGCCGAATCCATCGTGGCCGAGCCCGGCGTGGTGCGCATGGGCGTGCACTCGCTGGCGCGCTGGCCCGAGCTGCTGGCACCGCTGGCCGCACCGGTGTACTTCCAACATGACGGCACGTTGATCCTGTGGCACCGCCAGGACGCACCCGAAGCCGCGCGCATGCGCCTGAAGTTCGAGCAGACCCAAGGCCTGGTGCCCGGGCTGCCGCGCATGCAGGCGCTGGACAGCGCTGGTGTGGCCGCACTGGAGCCCACGGCCGCACAGCGCTTCCACCAGGGCCTGTACCTGCCCGGCGAGGGCCAATTGGACAACCGCCAGGCCCTGGCCGCGCTGGCCGCCACCATGGACCAGTTGGGCGTGGTCACGCATTGGGGCAGCGCGCGCCAGCCGGCCGACTTCACTCCCGGCCAGGCCGGCCAGCCCGACTGGGTGCTGGACTGCCGAGGCCTGGGCGCGCGTGCGCAATGGCCGCAACTGCGCGGGCTGCGCGGCGAGGTGGTACGCCTGCACGCGCCCGACGTGACGCTGCAGCGCCCCACGCGCATCGTGCATCCCCGCTACCCGATCTACATCGCACCGAAGGAGAACCACGTGTTCGTCATCGGCGCGACCGAGATCGAATCCGACGACATGTCGCCCGCCAGCGTGCGCTCCACGCTGGAGCTGCTGAGCGCCGCCTACGCCGTACACCCGGGCTTTGCCGAGGCGCGTATCCTGGAGATCTCCACCCACTGCCGCCCCACCCTGCCCGACAACCTGCCCGCCGTGCGCGTAGTGCAGGATCGCGTGCTGGAGGTCAACGGTCTGTACCGCCACGGCTTCATGATCGCGCCGGCCATGCTCGATGTGGTCATGCAGGTGCTGAACACGGGACAATCCGAGCTCGCCCCTGGATTCGACCTCTCGCTGCAGCTCGACCGCGAAGCTGCGCTGCACACATGAACGTATTCATCAACCAAAACGCCGTGCAACTGCCCGATGGCGCTACCGTCGCCGACGCCGTGGCCCACCTGGCACCCCAGCCTCCGTTTGCCGTGGCCGTGAACCTGCAGTTCGTGCCCAGTGCCCGCTATGCCGCGCACGCCCTGCAGTCCGGCGACCAGATCGAAATCATTGCGCCGGTCACCGGCGGTTGAGCCTTTTTCACCCATGAACAGTCCTACATCCTCCCCCGACACGCTGGTGCTCTACGGCCAGGCGTTCCAGAGCCGCCTGCTGCTGGGCACCGCGCGCTACCCGTCTCCCGCCGTGCTGGAGGCCGCCGTGCAGCGCGCGCGGCCCGCGATGCTCACCGCATCGCTGCGCCGCCAGGGCAGCAACCCGGCCGAATCCGGCAGCAGCTTCTGGGAACTGCTCAAGCGCCTGCAGGTGCCGGTGCTGCCCAACACCGCCGGCTGCCATAGCCTGCAGGAAGCCATCACCACCGCCCATATGGCGCGTGAAGTCTTCGAGACCCCCTGGATCAAGCTGGAGCTGATCGGCGACGACTACACGCTGCAGCCCGATACGCTGAACCTGGTGCAAGCAGCCGAGCAACTGGTCCGCGAAGGCTTCTACGTGCTGCCCTACTGCACTGAAGACCTGGTGCTGTGCCAGCGCCTGGTGGACGTGGGCTGCCAGGCCGTCATGCCGTGGGCGGCGCCCATCGGCACGGGCCGCGGCCCGGTGAACCCCTATGGCCTGCAGCTGCTGCGCGAGCGCCTGGACGTGCCGCTGCTCGTGGACGCCGGCCTCGGCCTGCCGTCCCACGCCTGCCAGGTGATGGAATGGGGTTACGACGGCGTACTGCTCAACACGGCCGTGGCCCTGGCGACCGACCCCGTGCAAATGGCCGGTGCCTTTGCCGATGCCGTGGCCGCAGGCCGCGCCGCCCGCATGGCCGGCGCGATGACGCCGCAGGAGGCGGCGCAACCCAGCACGCCCGTGCTGGGCACGCCGTTCTGGCACCACACGCAGGGCTGAGCATGCCGCAAGCCGCCGCGCCATTGCCTTCTGCAGCCGCCATGGAGCAAGCCATCCGCCAGCACCATGCGTCGGCGTTTGCGGACTTCCCGCCCCAGCCGATGCCGGCGACAACCCTGGAAGACCCCGTGTACCGCGCAGCCCTTGCGGCCTGCAGCGCCCTGGGTTTCATCGCCCATGACGCAGACTGCCTGGCCCGTGCCTGGGCTGCGCAGACGCGGCGTACCGGCTGCTTCGACCCGGCGCAGTGGCCCGACGAGCCCGCAGACTTCGGACTGCAGCCGCGCCCCCATGCGCACCCCTTTGCAGCCTGCCCGCAGAACCTGGGTCTCTACGCCGTATTGCCCGATGCCCAATGGGTGGGCCGCATGGCGCAGGCCGGCGTGCCGACGGTGCAGCTGCGCTTCAAAAGTGACGACCCTGCGGCCATCACACGCGAGGTACGCGCCGCAGTGCAGGCCGTGCAAGGCACCGCTTCGCTGCTGTTCATCAACGACCATTGGCGCCAGGCCATCGCGGCCGGGGCCTATGGCGTGCACCTGGGCCAGGAGGATCTGGATGCGCTGGGCCCCGAAGAGCTGCGCACGCTGCGCGAGTCCGGGGTGCGCCTGGGCGTGAGCACGCATGGCTACGCCGAGATGGTGCGCGCCGACGCGGCCAGCCCCAGCTACATCGCCATGGGCGCGGTGTTCCCCACCACGCTCAAGAAAATGGCCACAGTGCCCCAGGGCGTGGCGCGGCTGGCGGGCTATGCCCGGCTGATGCGCGGCTATCCGCTGGTTGCCATCGGCGGCATTGGCCTGGGCCAGTTCCCGCAAGTCCTGGCCACCGGAGTGGGGTCGATCGCCGTGGTGCGCGCCGTGGTGGCGGCCGATCAGCCGGAAGCCGCTGCGGCGCAGCTCATGCGGGCCATGGACGCCGGCAGGCGATAGCCCCGTCCGCGCACGGGGGGCGTTCGCGCTTCAGAAGCGGTTCTTTTGCGACTGCTCCAGTTCGAAGCGCAACTCCAGCTTGTCGTTTTCCATGCCAAAACCCACGGCCTGCCCTTGCGCGGGCGCCGGGGTGACGGGCACGGGCGGCAGATCGCTGAGGGTGATGTGAGGCGGCCCGGACACGTCCACGTCCACCGCGGCGGCGCAAGTGGATGCTGGCGAGCCGTCATCCACCGGCAGCAGCGCCAGGCCGGCCGCCATCGAGTCCAACGACCGGCCCGTCCCATCCTGCGCGCCCATCGGGTGGAGCGCTGGCGTGGCACGCGGGGTGGTGCGCGCGCGGGGCGGCTGCGCACCGCGCAAATGTGCGGGCGTGGTCTGGGCGATGGACAGCAGCAGCAGCAGATCGTCCAGCGCCGCCAGGTCGAAGGGCCCCTCGCCCTGCGTCTGTCCCCGGTGAAATAAGAGGCCCTCCAGCACGGCCAGCACCTCGGGCGAGGACCACGCCGCCTCGACCCGTGCCAGCGCCTCGGGATGCTCTTCCAGGCTCCGGCCCAGTTGCTGGAACTGCGCAAATGGAGGCACGCGTACGTTGAACCGCTCCTCGACCTGCGCGCGCAGGCCGTCGAAGCTGTCGGTTCGCCCCAGTTGGTGGTACAGGCGCAGCAGTTCGAGATGCGCCAGCGGCGAGTCTTCGCCGTGCTGCGCGATGAATTGGCGCAGCACATGGATCGCCTGCTCGTGCTCGCCCACCGAGGTGAAAAATTCGGCCTGCTGTTGCAGATCGAACAGCGACTCGGGCTGCACACCGGACTGGGCCCTTGCCTGCAAGGGCTCCACAGCCGGCGCCGCCACCGCGGGGCCTGGAGCCGCCACGGGTGCACTCACTGGCGCGGCGGTAGGCGTGAGTGGAAGCGGCCCACTGTCCGACCCTTGCGGCGGTGGCGCTGTCGGCTGCCAGACATCGCGCGCATCCGGCTCCACCTGCAGCCGGAGCTTGCCGTCAGGGCCTTCCGCGGCCACGGCCCCGTCCCGCAGGCCACCGCTGAGTGCCACCGAGTCACGCCATGCCTGCAGCGCCTCGCGCCGCGTGCGGCGCAGCAGCCAGGCAATGCAGGCCAGCGCGAGCACCAGCAGCCCCGCGAGCATGTACACCACGGTCGCGGGGAACCCCTGCGACTCCACCTGCGCCAGGCGCTCGCGCAGCTCAGCCGCCGTTGCGCGCTCGCGCTCCACCAGCTGGCCCTGCGCGGCCGCATCAGCCTCGAGCCTCTTGAGCCGCTCTTCAAACCGCTGTGTTTGGGCCGTCGAAGTGTCCATCGCCTGCCACCACGCGGCCGACTCCGCACGCAAGGCCTCGCTGGGGCGCGGCGACATCTGGGGCGGCTCGCGCGTGAGCTGCAGCGCGGACGCATTGTCAGAACCCAAATCCAGGGGTTCCATTACCAGGCGGGAGGGAGCCGCCGCAGCCGCGGGCGGCGAGACTTTGGCGCTGGTGCGCAGCGTCGTGGCGGTATTAGCCGCCCGCGATGGGCGTGTCGCCCGCTCGGCCGGGGCATGCGTGGACGCCGCGGGAACACGCGGCTGCGCACGAGGCCGCCGGACCGTGCGTGCGCCCTCCCCCTCGCCACCCAATGCACTCCGCACCTGCGGTGTAGCGCGTGGTCCGGGCACCGCCAGGCGCGACAGATCGATGGGCTGCCGTGCCGCTGGGGGTGCAGTGCCGGGCGGGTCTGCCAAGAACGTGTAGGTGCGCGACACACGCCCTTCGCAGCCGGCCGTGAGCGTGGCAGTCAGCACCGGCTCATCCACGGGAATGAGCGCCTGCACGCGCACCATCGGAATGGCGCCTCCTTCCAGGGGAGTGACATGCACACGCGTTTCGGGGACAGTGGTTGCGCCTAAGACCAGCCGCGCCCCGAGGCAGGAAGACGCGACGGTCTTGCCGAGATCAGGCCGTACCTCGAAGGTGAGATCGATCGTGGACCCCAGAACCACTGTGCCGTGGCTGCCGCCAAGCGAAAGCGCGCTGGCCCCAAACGCTGCGGCATAGATCCAGGCGCCGACAAGTAGGTTACGCATAAACACAATGGTTTCAATTTGTTTATAAATTTTGCCATAACCCTGCCGCATCCGATAGCGCTAGATAATTGCCGCCATGCAAACGGTCTTCACTTCAATCGGCATCGTGGGCACTGGCGCCATGGGCCGCGGCATCGCGCAGATCGCCGCCCAGGCAGGCAGCACGGTCTACCTCTACGACACCCATGGCGGCGCCGCCGACTCCGCCCGCACCCACATCCAACAGCAGTGGCAGCGTCTGGTGGACAAGGGTCGGCTGGACGAGAGCCTGTTGCCGGCTCTGGTGCAGCGGCTGGTTCCCGTCACGTCGCTGCACGACTTCGCGGCTTGCGAATTGGTGGTGGAAGCCATCGTCGAGCGACTGGATGCCAAGCAGGAACTGCTCAAACAGCTCGAAGCCATCGTCTCGCCCGAAGCCGTGCTGGCCAGCAACACGTCATCGCTGTCCATCACCGCCGTGGCCGCACCGCTGCAGCGGCCGCAGCGCATGGCAGGCTTTCACTTCTTCAACCCGGTGCCGCTGATGAAGGTGGTGGAGGTCGTGGCCGGCCTGCGAACGGACCCCCATGTCTGCACCCGCTTGGCCGGCTATGCGCGCGCCATGGGCCACACCCCGGTGATGGCGCAGGACACGCCGGGCTTCATCGTCAACCATGCGGGGCGGGGCTATGGCACCGAGGCGCTGCGCATCGTGAGCGAGGGCGTGGCCGATTTCGCCACCGTGGACCGCATCCTGCGCGACCAGGTGGGATTCAAGCTCGGCCCCTTCGAGTTGCTGGACCTCATCGCGCTCGATGTGTCGCACCCGGTCATGGAATCGATCTACCGCCAGTACTACGACGAGCCGCGCTTTCGCCCCAGCGTGATCACGGCGCAGCGCTTGAGCGGCGGCCTGCTGGGCCGCAAGTCCGGCGAGGGCTTTTACCGCTACGTGGACGGTGCGCCCGAGCTGCCGGCCGAGCCGCCGGTGCCCGAGGTATCGGGCCTGCCGCCGGTCTGGGTCTCCACGCGCGCCGCCCGCCGCGCCGAGCTGTACCAGTTGCTCAAGGACCTGGGGGCAACGATCGAGACGGGCACCTCGCCCTCGGCCCAGGCGCTCACGCTGGTCGCGCCACTCGGCTTTGACGTGACCACCGTGGCCGTGGTGGAGCGCCTGGACCCCGCGCGCACCATCGGCATCGACATGCTGATCGACGACGCGGCCACCCGCCGGCGCGTGCTGGCGACCAACCCCGCCACGCGCGAAGACATGCGCGACGCCGCGCACGCGCTGTTCGCGCGCGACGGCAAGCCAGTGAGCGTGATCCGCGACAGCGGCGGCTTCGTCACACAGCGCGTCGTGGCCAGCATCGTCAACATCGCCGCGGACATCTGCCAGCAGCGCATCTGCAGCCCCAAGGACCTGGAGACCGCCGTGACCCTGGGCCTGGGCTACCCGCTGGGCCCGCTGGCCATGGGCGACCGCTGGGGCCCCACCAACATCCTGGAAGTGCTCTTCAACATGCAGACCGTGTATGGCGACCCGCGCTACCGCCCCAGCCCCTGGCTGCGCCGGCGCGGCGCCATCGGCCTGAGCCTGACGCACGAAGAGCCCTGACCCTGCAACCACCCGCGCCGCCATGCCCGCCGAACTGCAAAGCACCAGCCAGGGCCAGACCCTGGTCCTGACCCTTCGCCACCCCGAGCTGCGCAATGCCCTGGAGCCGGCCATCTGCGCAGCGGGCATCGAGGCCCTGAACGTGGCGGAGCGCAATCCCGATGTGCGCTGCGTGGTCATCACGGGCGCGGACGGCCTGTTCAGCGCCGGCAGCAGTCTCCAGCGGCTACAGGCGTTGCGGCATCAGAGCGCGCCAGCGCAGGTGCATGGCCTGGATCTGCTGCACCACTGGATCGAGGCGATACGCACCCATCCCAAGCCCGTGATCGCCGCCGTGGAGGGTGAAGCCAAGGGCGCGGGGTTTTCACTCGCGCTGGCATGCGACCTGATGGTGGCCGCGCGCAACGCGGTGTTTGCCATGAACCATGTCCACGCGGGCCTGTCGCCCGATGGCGGCGCCAGCTGGAGCCTGGCGCAAATGCTGCCCCGCGCGCTGGCGCATGAGATCCTGATGTGCGGGGACCGCATCGACGCCGCACGACTGCAGTCCCTGGGCATGGTCAACCGGCTGGCCGATCCCGGCCGCGCCCTGCATGAGGCGCTGGCGCTGGCCCAGCGCCTGAACGATGGCCCGCCCCATGCGCTGGCGAGCATCAAGGAACTGGTGAGCGAGGCGCGACACCACAGCTTCACCGAACACCTCGCGCTGGAACGCAGCCATTTCGTGCGCAACCTCCAGCATGCCCCGGCGGGCGAAACCCGGGCGGCTTCTGCCGACCCACGCGCTTAAAGCTACTATTTTTATAGCTGCTAGCGCTTGACGGTCAAGCGCCGGCGGCTTGTCTCATTCAAACCCATCCATGGCATTGCTGGCTCCGCGGCAGCGGCGCCAGCACGCGCGCGCCCGCGGACGCCCATGTGACAGCCCGCTCCCCGCGCCCCGGTCCCTCACGCGACAATGGACTGCAACCCAGTCACGCAAACGACAGACCATGGACGATCCGATTCTTACCATCGATGAACGCGAGGCGATCAACTCAGGTCGCTGGTTTTCTTCCCTCTCCCCTTCTTTGCGCCACGACATACTGCGATGCTCCTACGTCAAACGCTTCAAGGATGGCGCACTCATCGCAGCACGCGGCGACCCGCCCGAGGAATGGATTGCCTGCGCACGCGGCGCCGTGCGCGTGAGCTCCACCTCGATCTCCGGCAAGCAGATCACGCTGACCTATGTGGAGCCGGGCATCTGGTTCGGCGACGTGGCGATCTTCGACGGGGACCGGCGCACGCACGATGCCTACGCCCATGGCGACACCACCATCCTGTGCGTGGCGCGGGCCGACTTCAAGAAGATCCTTGCACAGCACTCGGAACTCTACGAGGCCATGCTGCGGCTGCATGCGCGGCGCATCCGGCAGTTGTTCGGGCTGGTGGAAGACCTCAACACCCTGCCCCTGCGCTCGCGGCTGGCCAAGCAGTTGCTGCACCTGGTGCGCAGCTATGGCGTGCCCAGCCTGTCCGACGGCAACGAAGTGCGCATCAGCCTGCAACTGGCCCAGGAAGAACTGGCGCAGTTGCTGGGCGCGTCACGCCAGCGCGTGAACCAGGAGCTGAAGGCCATGGAGCGCGAGGACGCCATCCGCATCGAGCCCGGCGGCCTCGTGATACGCGACCGGGATGCGCTGATGCGCATCTCCGAAGCCAACCAATGAGCCAGGTTTACAAAAACCATAGCTTCCAGCGCTTGTCCCGCAATGGTTTCCATGTGAAAAGCCTTTGGATTCCATAGCTGACAAGCGCAAGCAGCTCACTTTTTTGAAAGAACCCTCCATCCCCATGAGCAACTTCGAGCACTTCATCGGCACACGCCCCGTCTCCGAGCAGCATGCCTTCGACACCAACGCGCTCACTGCCTGGCTGTCGCAGCATGTGGAAGGGTTTGCCGGACCGCTGACGGTGGAGATGTTCAAAGGCGGCCAGTCCAACCCCACCTACAAGCTCGTGACCCCCACGCGCAGCTATGTGATGCGCGCCAAGCCCGGCCCGGTGGCCAAGCTGCTGCCGTCGGCACACGCCATCGAGCGCGAATACGCGGTCATGCGCGGGCTCGCCGGCACCGACGTGCCCGTGCCGCGCATGATTGCGCTGTGCGAGGACGAGTCCGTCATCGGGCGCGCGTTTTATCTGATGGAGTTCATGCAGGGCCGCGTGCTGTGGGACCAGTCGCTGCCTGGCATGCAGCCGGCCGAACGCGCGGCGATCTACGACGAGATGAACCGCGTGATCGCTGCCCTGCACCGAGTGGACTTCACGGCGCGTGGCCTGGCGGACTACGGCAAGCCGGGCAATTACTTCGAACGCCAGATCTCGCGCTGGAGCAAGCAGTACACCGCCTCGGTCACCCAGCCCATCGCCGAGATGGACGCACTGATGCAATGGCTGCCCGCGCACATGCCCGACAGCGCGCGCGACGCAACCCGCGTGTCCATCGTGCATGGCGACTATCGGCTGGACAACCTCGTGTTTCACCCCACCGAGCCACGTGTGATCGCGGTGCTGGACTGGGAGCTGTCCACCCTGGGCCATCCGCTCGCGGACTTTGCCTACCACTGCATGAGCTGGCACATCCCCGCATCGCTGAGCCGGGGTATCGGCGGGCTGGACCTGGCGGCGCTGGGCATCCCGTGCGAGCGCGACTACATCCAGCGCTACTGCGAACGCACCGGCATCACCGACGTGGATGCGCTGCACCGGGACTGGAACTTCTACCTGGCCTACAACATGTTCCGCATCGCCGCCATCCTGCAAGGCATTGCCAAGCGCGTGGAGGCCGGCACGGCCGCCAGCGCACAGGCCAAGGCCGCTGGCGCCACCGCACGGCCCATGGCGCAGCTGGCCTGGTCCTTCGCGCAAAAGAGTTGATCCCCCTTCCCACTGACGAGAAAGCACCCCATGGACTTCGATTACTCGCCCAAGACCAAGGAACTGCAGGCGCGCCTGATCCAGTTCATGGACGACCACATCTACCCCGCTGAGAAGGCCTATGCCGAGGAGATGGCGGCCAACACGGCCGCAGGCAGGCGCTGGACACCACTGCAAACCATCGAAAACCTGAAACCCAAGGCGCAGGCCGCGGGGCTGTGGAACCTGTTCCTGCCGGTGGACACCGCCCAAGCATCTGGCTACGAAGGCGCCGGGTTGACCAACGCCGAGTACGCGCCGCTGGCGGAGATCATGGGCCGCGTGCTGTGGTCCAGCGAGGTGTTCAACTGCTCGGCCCCTGACACGGGCAACATGGAGACCATCGCGCGTTATGGCTCCGAGGCGATCAAGGCCCAGTGGCTCAAGCCGCTGCTGGAAGGGCGCATGCGCTCGGCCTTTGCCATGACCGAGCCCGATGTCGCCTCCAGCGACGCCACCAACATCGAAACGCGCATCGAGCGCCAGGGCGACCATTACGTGATCAATGGGCGCAAGTGGTGGACCAGCGGCGCCAACGACCCGCGCTGCAAGGTGTTCATCACCATGGGCAAGACCGACCCCGAGGCGCCCAAGCACTCGCAACAAAGCATGATCGTGGTGCCAGCCGACACGCCAGGCATCACGGTGGTGCGAGCACTCAACGTGTTCGGTTATGACGATGCGCCGCACGGCCACGCCGAAGTCCTCTTCGAGAACGTGCGCGTACCGGTGGACAACATCCTGCTGGGCGAAGGCCGTGGGTTCGAGATCGCCCAGGGACGCCTGGGCCCCGGGCGCATCCACCACTGCATGCGCCTGATCGGCCAGGCCGAGCGCGCGCTGGAACTGATGTGCCGCCGCGCCAGCAACCGGGTGGCCTTCGGCAAGACGCTGGCACAACAGAGCGTGACCCAGGAGCGCATTGCCGAAGCCCGCTGCAAGATCGACATGGCGCGCCTGCTCACGCTCAAGGCCGCCTGGATGATGGACACCGTGGGCAATAAGGTCGCCAAGACCGAGATCGCCATGATCAAGGTCGTCGCCCCCAGCATGGCCTGCCAGGTGATCGACTGGGCCATGCAGGTGCATGGCGGCGGCGGCGTGAGCGACGATTTCCCGCTGGCCTACGCCTATGCCAACGCGCGCACCCTGCGCTTCGCCGACGGCCCGGATGAGGTGCACCGCAACGCCATTGCAAAATGGGAACTGGGCAAGTACGGCACCTACGGTCGTGGTGCGGCCCAACCGGTCACCCGCGGCGCTTGAGCGCAGCGGGACCTTGCTCCGCAGTTGAAGATCCGGTCCCGGCCTGGCCTACCCATTGGGGTGGCTAGGCCGCAAGTTTTTATCAGCCTGCGTTCAAGTCTTCGCTGCGGCGGCTCCCTGCACTAGGCCTGGCGCCGCACTAAGGAAGGCACGGACCGGCCGGACAACCAGTGCGTAGAAGCAGCGCGGCATTTCACAAGATAAAATCACCGGTTCCTTGGTTCTGCCCTGCCTCATGAAGAAACACTCGCCGGACGCGCCCGCCAAACCCAGTGTCCAGGTGCTGGAGCGCATGTTCCAGTTGATTGACGTACTCGCTTCGCGCGAGGAAGCCATCTCGCTGAAGGAGATCAGCGAGAAGACGGGCCTGCATCCGTCCACCACCCACCGCATCCTCAATGACCTGACCATCGGCCGTTTCGTGGACCGTCCTGAGTCGGGCAGCTATCGCCTGGGCATGCGCCTGTTGGAGCTGGGCAATCTGGTGAAGGGGCGCCTGAGCGTGCGCGACGCCGCGATGGCACCCATGCGGCAATTGCACAAGCAGATCCAGCAGCCGGTGAACCTCAGCGTGCGCCAGGGGGACGAGATCGTGTACGTGGAACGCGCCTACAGCGAGCGTTCGGGCATGCAGGTGGTGCGCGCCATTGGCGGCCACGCCCCGCTGCACCTCACCTCTACGGGCAAGCTCTTCCTTGCGGCCGACGATCCGCAGCGCGTGCGCGCGTACGCCACGCGTACCGGCCTGCCAGGGCACACGCGCAACAGCATCACCCAGTTGCCCATCCTGGAACGTGAACTGGGCAAGGCGCGCCAATACGGCATTGCGCGGGACAACGAGGAGTTGGAACTCGGGGTGCGCTGCATCGCGGCGGGGGTCTTTGACGACCAGGGCCAGCTCGTGGCAGGCCTGTCAATTTCAGCGCCCGCTGACCGACTGGATGACGGATGGCTGCCCAAGCTCCAGTCCACCGCCGATGAAATCTCCCAGGCGCTGGGTTATACGGCGGGGCAGCGCACGGCCCTGGACGGCCCGCTCAAGACCTGAACGGCCTGACGCCGGCCGTCCGGCGGGTGTGTCGCAAGACGCATGCGACCCGTGGCCGCAGTCAGCCGCGGCTAACCGTTGGTTCCTGCGTGCAGGATGGCGCCGGCGCTAGGGTGGGTCTTCTCGACCCAGGAGCGCACGCGCTCCGCGTCGCCCAGACGGCTGAACTTTCCTGCCGAATCGAGGAACACCATGATCAACTTGCGGCCCGCCACCTCAGCCTGCATCACCAGGCAGCGCCCCGCTTCCGAGATGTAGCCGGTCTTCTGCAGGCCGATATCCCACGAAGGGCTCTTCACCAGCCGGTTGGTGTTGTTGTACTGCAGGGTGCGCCGGCCAACGGCGACCTCGTGGCTTGGAGACGTGGAGAGTTCACGCAGCAATGCGTCGCCATGCGCCACATTCACGAGCGTCGCCAGGTCGTGCGCGCTGGACTGGTTGCGGCTGGACAGGCCGGTGGGCTCGACAAAGCGCGTATCCGCCATGCCCAGCAGCTTGGCCTTGGCATTCATGCGCGCCACGAACGTATCCAGCCCGCCCGGGAAGGTGCGTCCCAGCGCATGGGCGGCGCGGTTCTCACTGGACATGAGTGCCAGGTGCAGCAGTTCACCGCGCGAGAGTGTCGTTCCCACCGCAAGCCGCGAGCCGCTGCCCTTTTCCGTATCCACGTCGTCCTGCGTGATCGTGATGAGCTCGTCCATGGGCAAGTTCGCCTCGGAAACCAGCAAGCCGGTCATCAGCTTGGTCAACGAAGCGATGGGCAGCACGGCATGGTCATTCTTGCTGAGGAGAACTTCCTTCGTGTCCTGATCGATCACCAGGGCCACGCTCGACTTCAGGTCCAGCGGATCGCTCACATCGTGCAGCCCTGCCAACTGCCCGAATGAGAGGCGCGCGGGCTCCGCCGCTACGCGCACGGGCGCCCGGGCACTCACTGCAGACGCGCGCGCCGCCTTCACGGCCACGGTCCGGCGGGGCGCCTTGGCCGACGATTTAGCGGGGGTGCGTTTGGCAACCGTGGTGGACGCGGCTTTTTTTGCCACCGCCTTCTTGCGTTCGGCCGCATGCACGCCCGGCGAGGCCAGTGCGATGCCCATCACCAGAAGGGCCAATCCCTGAGAGATACGGGAGACGATGCGAGCGCGCATATGCATCAAATGCTCCAAGCAGCAAAAACTGTGTGGCAGTGTACAAAATCAAAAAAAGTCGCGCAAGATCAATGCCTTGCGCGACTCTTTTAGAAAGTGCCTGAATTATAGGATGCGGTATCAGCCCTGCGCTGCCACGCGCTCAGCTTTACTTTGTAATTTATTCAGGGCACTGAGGTAGGCCTTGGCCGATGCCACCACGATGTCGGGGTCGGCCCCTACGCCATTCACCACGCGGCCGGCGCTCTGCAACCGCACGGTGACTTCGCCCTGGCTTTCGGTGGAGCCACTGATGGCATTCACCGAGTACAGCACCATCTCGGCACCGCTGCGCACATGCGCCTCGATGGCCTTCATCGAGGCATCGACCGGGCCGTTGCCCTCCGAGGAGCTGCGGACTTCCTTACCGTCCACGGTGAACACGATGGTCGCCTCGGGCCGTTCGCCCGTTTCGCTGTGCTGCGCCAGGGACACGAAGCCGAACTGCTCCTTCTCGCTGGTCACGCTTTCGTCGCTCACGAGTGCCAGGATGTCCTCGTCAAAGATCTCGCTCTTGCGGTCGGCGAGTTCCTTGAATTTGGCAAACGCCACGTTGATTTCGCCTTCGCTCTCCAACTGGACGCCCAGTTCCTGCAGACGTTGCTTGAACGCATTGCGGCCGCTGAGTTTGCCCAGCACGATCTTGTTGGCGCTCCAGCCCACGTCCTCGGCGCGCATGATCTCGTACGTGTCGCGCGCCTTGAGCACGCCGTCCTGGTGGATGCCCGAGGCGTGGGCGAACGCATTGGCGCCCACCACGGCCTTGTTGGGCTGCACCACAAAGCCGGTGGTCTGGCTGACCATGCGGCTGGCGGCCACGATGTGCTGGGTATCGATGCCGACGTCCAGGCCGAAGTAGTCGCGCCGCGTCTTCACGGCCATCACCACCTCCTCCAGCGAACAGTTGCCCGCACGCTCGCCCAGGCCGTTGATGGTGCACTCCACCTGGCGTGCCCCACCGATCTTCACACCCGCCAGCGAGTTGGCGACCGCCATGCCCAGATCGTTGTGGCAGTGCACGGACCAGATGGCCTTGTCACTGTTGGGAATGCGCTCGCGAAGGTTCTTGATGAAGTTGCCGTACAGCTCGGGAATGGCGTAACCCACGGTGTCGGGCACGTTGATGGTGGTGGCGCCCTCCGCGATCACCGTCTCGATCACGCGGCACAGGAAGTCCGGATCGCTGCGGTAGCCATCCTCGGGGCTGAATTCGATGTCCTCCACCAGGTTGCGTGCAAAACGCACCGCCTGCCTGGCTTGCTCCAGCACCTGCTCGGGCGTCATGCGCAGCTTCTTTTCCATGTGCAGCGCGCTGGTGGCGATGAACGTATGGATGCGCGCGCGGTTTGCCTCTTTGAGCGCCTCGGCAGCACGTGCGATGTCCCGGTCGTTGGCACGTGCCAGCGAGCAGACCGTGGAGTCCTTCACTGCGCGCGCAATGGCCTGCACCGATTCGAAGTCGCCGTTGGAACTGGCGGCAAAACCCGCCTCGATCACATCCACACGCAGCCGCTCCAGTTGACGGGCAATGCGCAGCTTTTCATCGCGCGTCATGGAAGCTCCCGGCGACTGTTCGCCGTCGCGCAAGGTGGTGTCGAAAATGATGAGCTTATCGGTCATGGATCGTCTCTTGAGGTCGTTGTGGGGATAGGGAATCAGGCAACCATCACCTGGGCTTGGACTTGTGGAGCACGCTGCAGCCCCGAAAGGATGGCACGGATCGAGGCTGACACGATGTTGGCATCCATGCCCACGCCATATACGGTGTGGCGATCATCGATGCGCATCTCGACATAGGCCACGGCCTTGGCGTGGGCGCCCTCGCTGATGGCATGTTCGTTGTAGTCCAGCACGCGCACATCGCAGTCCAGCGCAGCGGCCACGGCCTGCACGAAAGCGTCGATCGGGCCTGTGCCTTCGCCTTCAATCTGCAGCGTCTGGCCTTGCCAGGGCAGTTGTCCGCGCAATGCAACCGTGCCGTTTTCGCCTTCCATACGGTATACCGGCGTTGCTGCCTCGTCCAGACGGTATTCGCGCTCGAACAAACTCCACAGATCGGCGGCCGTGAGCTCCTTGCCGCTGGCGTCCATTTCGCGCTGCACTGCCTGGCTGAACTCGATCTGCAAGCGCCGCGGCAGTTGCACGCCGTATTCACTCTCCAACAGATACGCGATGCCACCCTTGCCGGACTGGCTGTTGACGCGAATGATGGCTTCATAACTGCGCCCCAGATCCTTGGGATCGATCGGCAGGTAGGGCATCTCCCAGATGTCGCCCTCGCGCCGGGCGGCAAATGCTTTCTTGATGGCGTCCTGATGCGAACCGGAGAACGAGGTATAGACCAGATCGCCCACGTACGGATGGCGCGGGTGCACGGGTAACTGGTTGCAATACTCCACGGTGCTGCGGATGCCGTCGATGTCCGAAAAGTCCAGCCCCGGATGCACGCCTTGCGTGTACATGTTGAGGGCCACGTTCACCACGTCCAGGTTACCCGTACGTTCGCCGTTGCCGAAGAGGCAGCCCTCCAGGCGGTCAGCGCCCGCCATCAAGGCCAGCTCTGCCGTTGCCGTGCCGGTGCCGCGGTCGTTGTGCGGGTGCACCGACAGCACCACGCTGTCGCGGCGCTGGATGTGGCGGTGCGTCCACTCGACCATGTCCGCGAAGATGTTCGGCGTGGAGTGTTCCACCGTGGTCGGCAGATTGACGATGCACTTCTTCTGGGGTGTCGGCTGCCACACATCGGTCACCGCATCGATCACACGCTTGGAAAACTCCAGTTCGGTGTCCGAGTACATCTCAGGCGAATACTGGAACGTCCAGTCGGTAAGGGGGTACTGGGCAGCAATGTCCTTGAACATCTGCGCGTTGCCACGCGCCAGTTCCACGATTTCCTCCTCGCTCATGTCCAGCACCACGCGGCGCATCACAGGCGCGGTCGCGTTGTAGAGGTGGACGATGGCGCGGGGCGCGCCTTCCAGTGCCTCAAACGTGCGACGGATCAGATGGTCACGCGCCTGGGTCAACACCTGAATGGTCACGTCGTCAGGAATGCGGTCTTCCTCGATGAGCTTGCGCACG
The DNA here is from genome assembly GCF_056730635.1 of Diaphorobacter sp. B2A2W2. Taxonomy (NCBI): domain Bacteria; kingdom Pseudomonadati; phylum Pseudomonadota; class Betaproteobacteria; order Burkholderiales; family Comamonadaceae; genus Diaphorobacter; species Diaphorobacter sp. B2A2W2. The sequence continues at coordinate 29,411 of NZ_JBWZOR010000001.1, read as the reverse complement.
AAGTCGAACTCGACCTGGGAGGCCGACGGGAAGCCTACCTCGATCTCCTTGAATCCGATCTTCACCAGTTGCTCGAACATGCGCATCTTGCGCGCGATGTCCATGGGCTCGATCAACGCCTGGTTGCCGTCGCGCAGGTCCACACTGCACCAGATGGGCGCGCGGTCGATCACCGCGTCGGGCCAGGTGCGGTCCGTCAGGCGCACGGGGGCAAAGGGACGGTATTTGGCGGCGGGGTTCTGCAGCATCGGAATTCTCTCTTTCGTGGAACAAGGTAGGTGTCTGACCTGTGCTCCAGCGACCCCGGAAAAACAAAAACGGCCCGTCGCTGGTGCTCACGGGCCGTGGGAAGTAGGTGTGTACGCGCGCGCTACTATGCCTGCCCGAGGGACAAGTTCAGTAGTAGTGCTAGCGACAGGAAATGCATGCGAACGACTCTAGCACAAAAAACCCACGGCGACACGCAGGGCTACTCGTGCAACCCGCGCTCCTCGGGCTCGTCCTTGGAGGTGCTGATCACGCTGGCCCGATACCCCTTGGCGCGCCGCCATGCATACACGCCGTAGCCGCTCAATCCATAAGCCACGAAGATGCTGAACAGCACCGTGGGCGCATGGATGTTGATGATGGCGATCCCCAGCACGATGAGCACGATGGCCGTAAAGGGCACGCTGCGCTTGAGGTGCAGGTCCTTGAAGCTATAGAACGGCGCATTGGTCACCATGGTGAGCCCGGCGTACAGCGTCAGCCCGAACATCACCCAGGTGAGCTGGCTCCAGGTCAGCAGGCCGTCCTGCCCACGCTGCACACCCGCGTCGGACAGCAGCCAGATGAAGCCCGTCACCAGCGCCGCCGCGGCCGGGGATGGAAGCCCCTGGAACCAGCGCTTGTCGACGGTGCCGGTGTTGACGTTGAAGCGCGCCAGCCGCAAGGCAGCGCACGAACAGTAGACGAAGGCCGCGATCCAGCCCCAGCGCCCCAGGCCGCTGAGGGCCCACTCGTAGGCGATCAGTGCAGGCGCCACGCCGAAGGACACCATGTCCGACAGCGAGTCCATCTGCTCGCCGAACGCGCTTTGCGTGTTGGTCATGCGCGCCACGCGGCCATCCAGGCTGTCCAGCACCATGGCGCAGAACACTCCCACCGCCGCATAGTCGAAGCGGCCATTCATGGCCATGACAATGGCGTAGAACCCGCCAAACAACGCAGCCAGCGTGAACAGGTTGGGCAGGATGTAGATGCCCTTGCGGCGCTTGCGCACCATCACGCCCGTGTTTTCGGCGGCGTCGTTGCCATCATGCATTCAATCGACCTCCAGCGCCTATCCAGCAAGCGCCAACAGCTATTAAATCAATAGTATTCTTGTTCCGCACACGCGTGCGGAAAAGGACGCAGTGTAGCCGCTGCCCCGCACGCAAAAAAGGCCACCGGGGTGGCCTTGGGGAAAGACGCCAGCGCGGCCCGGCCGCGCTCACGCATCAGTTGCGCGTCTGGTCCACCAGCTTGTTCTTGGCGATCCAGGGCATCATCGCACGCAGCTGGGCACCCACCACTTCGATGCTGTGGTCGGCGGTGTTGCGGCGGCGGGCCGTCATGCTCGGGTAGTTCAGGCGGCCTTCCTGGATGAACATCTTGGCGTAGTCGCCGTTCTGGATGCGCTTCAGGGCATTGCGCATGGCGGCGCGCGACTGCTCGTTGATCACTTCGGGGCCGGTCACGTACTCGCCGAACTCGGCGTTGTTCGAGATCGAGTAGTTCATGTTGGCGATGCCGCCTTCGTAGATCAGGTCCACGATGAGCTTGAGCTCGTGCAGGCACTCGAAGTAGGCCATCTCGGGGGCGTAGCCGGCTTCCACCAGCGTTTCGTAGCCCATCTTGATCAGCTCGACAGCGCCACCGCACAGCACGGCCTGCTCGCCGAACAGGTCGGTCTCGGTCTCTTCCTTGAAGTTGGTCTCGATGATGCCGGCCTTGCCGCCACCATTGGCCATGGCGTAGGACAGCGCCAGGTCACGCGCCTTGCCGGACTTGTCCTGGTGCACGGCCACCAGGTGGGGCACGCCGCCGCCCTGGGTGTAGGTGTTGCGCACGGTGTGGCCGGGGGCCTTGGGCGCCACCATCCACACGTCCAGATCGGCGCGGGGCACGACCTGGTTGTAGTGCACGTTGAAGCCGTGGGCGAAGGCCAGCGAGGCGCCCTGCTTGATGTGGGGCTCAACGTTGTTCTTATAGACCTCGGCGATCTGCTCGTCGGGCAGCAGGATCATGACGACGTCGGCTTCCTTCACGGCGTCGTTCACTTCCTTGACCGTCAGGCCGGCCTTGCCGACCTTGTCCCACGAAGCGCCGCCCTTGCGCAGGCCGACCACGACCTTCACGCCGCTGTCGTTGAGGTTTTGGGCATGGGCGTGGCCTTGGCTGCCATAGCCGATGATGGCCACGGTCTTGCCCTTGATGAGGCTCAGATCACAGTCTTTGTCGTAGAAAACTTTCATGGTCGCTCCGGTTGGGATTCTGTTCAGGGGGAAAGGAAAACGGGGGATTGTCGTACTTACACACGCAGGATGCGTTCGCCACGGCCGATGCCGCTGGCGCCCGTGCGCACCGTCTCCAAAATGGCGGTACGGTCGATGGCCTGCAGGAAAGCGTCGTTCTTGGACTGGTCGCCGGTCAGCTCGATCGTGTAGCTCTTTTCGGTCACGTCGATGATGCGTCCGCGAAAGATGTCGGCCATGCGCTTCATCTCTTCGCGCTCTTTGCCCACGGCGCGCACCTTCACCATCATGAGTTCGCGCTCGGTGTAGGCGCCTTCGGTCAGGTCAACCACCTTGACCACCTCGATGAGGCGGTTCAGGTGCTTGGTGATCTGCTCGATCACGTCTTCCGATCCATGGGTCTGGATGGTCATGCGCGACAGGGACGCGTCCTCGGTGGGCGCCACTGTCAGCGATTCGATGTTGTAGCCCCGCGCGGAAAACAGGCCAACGACGCGCGACAGCGCACCCGGTTCGTTCTCCAGCAGGACGGCGATGATGTGTTTCATGGGATGAGCTTCCTCTTCTCGCTGCCCTCCCCTGGCGCCGGTAAGCGTCAGGCTTGGCAGACAATAGATTCGTCAGAAAACGCTATTAAATAAATAGCTACTAGCGCTCGTCAGACAAGCGTTACAGGCCTTTTTGATGCTTAAAGGTCTTCCGACCCCAGCAGCATCTCGGTGATGCCCTTGCCAGCCTGCACCATCGGGAACACGTTCTCGGTGGGGTCGGTCCGGAAGTCCAGGAACACCGTGCGGTCCTTGAGCTTGCGCGCTTCGCGCAGCGCCGGCTCCACGTCCTGCGGGCGCTCGATGAGCATGCCCACGTGGCCATAGGCCTCGGCCAGCTTCACGAAGTTGGGCAGCGCATCCATGTAGCTGTGGCTGTAGCGGCCCGAGTATTCAATTTCTTGCCACTGGCGCACCATGCCCAAGTAGCGGTTGTTGAGCGACAGCACCTTGATAGGGGTGTTGTACTGCAGGCAGGTGGAGAGCTCCTGGATGTTCATCTGCACCGAGCCTTCGCCCGTCACGCAGAACACCTCAGACTCGGGCTTGGCCAGCTTGATGCCCATGGCATAGGGAATGCCCACGCCCATGGTGCCCAGGCCGCCGGAGTTGATCCAGCGGCGCGGCTCGTCGAATTTGTAAAACTGGGCGGCCCACATCTGATGCTGGCCCACATCGGAGGTGACGTAGGCATCCGCATCGCGGGTCATATTCCACAGCGTCTCGATCACGTACTGCGGCTTGATCACCTCGGTGTTCCCGCGGTCGTACTTCAGGCAGTCGCGGCCGCGCCAGTTCTCGATCTGCTCCCACCACGCCGACAGCGCACCAGCGTCGGGGCGTGTCGTGGTCTCGCGGATCATAGAGATCAGCTCAGTCAACACGTCCTTGACATCGCCCACGATCGGAATGTCCACCTTCACGCGCTTGGAAATGCTCGACGGGTCGATATCGATATGGATGATCTTGCGCTCGTTCTGCGCGAAATGCTTGGGATTGCCGATCACGCGGTCATCAAAGCGCGCGCCCACGGCCAGCAGCACGTCGCAGTTCTGCATGGCATTGTTGGCCTCGATCGTGCCGTGCATGCCCAGCATGCCCAGGAATTTGCGGTCGGTGGCCGGGTAGGCACCCAGACCCATCAGCGTGTGGGTGACCGGATAGCCCAGCATGTCGACCAGCGTGCGCAGCTCGGGCACCGCATTGCCCAGCAGCACGCCGCCGCCGGTGTAGATATAAGGTCTTTTCGCGGCCAGCAGCAGTTGCAGTGCCTTGCGGATCTGGCCGCCATGCCCCTTCTTGACGGGGTTGTAAGAGCGCATTTCCACGCTCTGCGGATAACCATGGAAAGCCGTCTTCTTGAACGACACATCCTTCGGGATATCCACCACCACGGGGCCGGGACGGCCGGTGCGCGCGATATGGAAGGCTTTTTTGAGCGTCACCGCCAGTTCGCGCACATCTTTGACCAGGAAGTTGTGCTTGACGATGGGACGCGTGATGCCCACGGTGTCGCACTCCTGAAAGGCATCCAGCCCGATCGCGGGCGTGGGCACCTGGCCGGAGATGATCACCATGGGGATCGAATCCATATACGCCGTGGCGATGCCCGTCACGGCATTCGTCAATCCTGGGCCGGAAGTCACCAGCGCCACCCCGACCTCGCCCGTCGCGCGGGCATAACCGTCGGCCGCGTGCACCGCCGCCTGTTCGTGGCGCACCAGCACGTGCTGAATGGTGTCCTGCTTGTACAGCGCGTCGTAGATGTACAGCACGGCGCCGCCGGGGTAGCCCCAGATGTACTGGACGTTCTCGGCCTGCAGAGCCTTGACGAGGATCTCGGACCCCATGAGGTCCTGGGCGCCGGGAGAAGATGAGGAGTTGCCGCCGCGAGAGGCCGCAGCCGCCGACGTGAGTTCGGCCTTGGAGATTTCCATGATCAACCTTTGCGAATTTCTCTAACGAAAAACCTTGGGTGCCCCTTGTACGAACTCTTGTGAAGCCGACTTGGGACTTGAGGCCTCGGCCATGGGCGCCATGAGTGTTGCGCCGGACCGGGACCCGTTTGCCTTTTTGAATTGCAGTACACATTATTGCACTGCACACATGCAGTTGGCGCAGCACGGCATAAAAAATACGCGGCAATGCGATAATCCGCCTTTCGCAGCTTGCTGCACGCACCTGCGCGCACTCCGCTTTCGCCCTCCTTGGGTTTTTGCCTTTGGCTACTGAACAAGAGCTCTCCGACTTCCTCAAAAGCGTGGACAAGCGTGCTTTCAAGCGCACGCTTTACCATGTGCGCAATGAGGAGGCCGCGTTGGACATCGTTCAGGACAGCATGCTCAAGCTGGCCGAGCACTATGGCGACAAACCGCCGGCCGAGCTACCCATGCTCTTCCAGCGCATCCTCACCAACTGCATGCTGGATTGGTTCCGGCGACAGAAGACGCGCAATGCGCTTTTTTCCAGCCTGAGCGACTTCGAGGGCCCGTCGGACGATGGTTCAGATTTTGATTTTCTCGAGGTACACGCCGCTGCCAATGGCGAAATGGCACAGAGTGCAGAGGATTCTGTGCGTCGCGCCCAGGTACTGCGCGATATCGATGCCGAGATCCAAGAACTGCCCCCGCGTCAACGGGAGGCATTTTTGATGCGTTACTGGGAAGAAATGGATGTCGCAGAAACCGCAGCCGCCATGGGTTGCTCCGAAGGCAGCGTCAAGACACACTGCTTTCGGGCCATCCAAACCCTCAGCAAGGCACTGAAGGCCAAAGGAATCGTGCTATGAACCGCCCTCCAGAATACCCGCCGGAAATCACCCAGGCCGCGGATGCGTTCGCCCGCCGCCTTACGGCGCGCCTGAGCGAAGGCAATGCCAGCCTTCCCTACGACATCACCGAGCGCCTGCGCGCCGCCCGCATGCAGGCGTTGGCGCAGCGCAAGCGCCCCGCCGTACAGTCTGCCCGTCAGACAGCCGCGGCAACGCACGTGTCTTCGCAAGGCTCCACCGCCACGCTCAGCGGCTGGGGCAGCGAAGGTGGCAACTGGTGGCGCGCCCTGGTATCCGCCGTGCCGCTGACGGCGCTGGTGGTGGGGCTGGTCTTCATCAATATGGCGCAGGATGAGACGGTGGCCACCGAAATCGCCGAAGTCGACGCTGCGCTTCTGACCGACGATCTTCCCCCGTCGGCCTATGCTGACCCCGGCTTCCTGCAATACCTCAAGACAGCCAATACGACGCAATAAGATCACTGCCTGCATGCACGAGCCGTCCCCGCACGCCCCACGCCCCCACCTGCCAGCATTCTTGCTGGCTTTTGTCTTGCTGGGTGCGCTGGCGACGACGGGGTGGTGGATGGCTGCCTATGTGCGGGTGGCGCCCAGTACCCCTGTCCCGGCCGAGGCGCTGGGAGATGGCAGGCACAAAATCTACAGCGAGCCCCGGCAGGCTCCGCAAGCCGAGGCTGGCCCCCGCTGGACAGAATTGAGCACTCCTCAGAAAGAAGCGCTCTACCCCCTTGCAGACCGCTGGAGCGTGCTCAGCGAAGGGCAAAAGCGCAACTGGCTCAACCTGGCGGCGGGCTTTCACGCACTCTCTGAGGACGAGCAGGCGAAGATGCTCGCACGCATTACCGATTGGGCCAGCCTCAGCACCCAGCAGCGCAGCCAGGCGCGACTGAACTATGCCGCCGCCAGCAGGCTCCCGGCCGACAGCCGGCGTGCCCGATGGGAGGCATACCAGGCGCTGAGTGCGGAAGAGAAGAAGCGCCTGGCGGCCAAGGCGGCGCCGCGGCCGACCGGTGCAGCCACCACGGTACGCCCGGTTTCCCCCAAGAAACTGGCCCGCGTCCCTGCAGCCACCAATGCGCCGCCGGCCGTCCCCAACCCTCCGAAAATCCAGCCGCCAGCGGAATTCCATTCGCCCCAGGCCCTGCCGGTGCCGCCCCCCGTGGTCGTGGAAACATCGCCGGTCACGATCCCGTCCGCACTGCCTGCGCCGCTCCCCCCCCTTGCGCCCGCCTCGGCTCCCGAACCCGCTCCGGAACCGCCAGTGGACCTGACCCCCCTGCATCCGCCGCAATGATCGGTGCATGACCTCCGTTCGCCGTCCCGCATGACTGCCTCGCGCGCCAATCCGCAGCCCCCCCACCCTTCCGACGCTGCCGCCCCGGCGGCATCCCGCGAGATCGCACCTCCGCTGCGGCGCCGCATGGCCTGCTGGTTGTATGAGGGCATGTTGATGTTCGGGGTGGTGTTCATCGCGGGCTACCTGTTCGGCACACTGACACAGACGCGGCATGGGCTGGACAACCGCCACGCGCTGCAGGCCTTTCTGTTCGTGGTGTTCGGCATCTACTTCGTCTGGTTCTGGTCCCAGGGACACACGCTTGCCATGAAGACCTGGCACATCCGGGTGGAAGACCGGCAGGGGCGCTCCCTCTCGCAACCACGGGCGCTGCTGCGCTACTTGTTGTGCTGGCTGTGGTTCCTGCCCCCATTGGCGGTGATCGCACCCTTTCAACTGTCCGCGGGCGAAGCGACCGTCATCGTGGCGGGCTGGGTCGCGGTGTGGGCCCTGCTCAGCCGATTTCACCCGCAACGCCAGTTCTGGCACGACGCACTCGCCGGTACCCGCCTGGTGCATTACGAAGTGCCGCCCCGCCGCAAGGGTTGAGGAGCGGACTGGGCCACGCACGCGTGCATCTGACGCGCAAGCTATGCGCACAACCCCTGCAGTTCGCCTTCCCATAGCGCGACAATCACCGTCCGAATGCCTGATCCCACCTCCTCCGCACCACACCCCCACAAGCAACGCACCGGCTTGCGCCGGCTGTGGCATGCCACGGGCTACTCCCTGACGGGCCTGCGGGCAGGATGGGAAGAAAAGGCGTTTCGCCAGGAGGTGTGCCTGGCAGCCCTGCTGCTGCCCTCGTCCTTTTACGTCGGTCGGGACTGGATGCAGACTGCTGTACTGGCGGCGGTGGTGGTGTTGGTGCTGATCACCGAATTGCTCAACTCTGGCATCGAGGCCGCCATCGACCGCGTCGGGCATGAACTGCATCCGCTGTCCAAGCGCGCCAAGGACTTGGGCAGCGCAGCGGTGCTGCTCAGCCTGCTGCTGTGCGCAGCCGTGTGGGCGGCCGCGCTCTACCAAAGGTTCCTACATGGCTGATGTCGCTTTTTCAATCTGCGTGTACCTGGGCTCTCGCCCGGGCAACAACCCCTTGTTCACAGAAGCGGCCACGGCCGTGGGCCACTGGATAGGCCGCCACGGCGGCCAGTTGGTCTACGGCGGCGGCCGCAGCGGCCTCATGGGCACGGTGGCGGAGGCCACGCGCGTGGCAGGCGGCCGGGTCGTGGGCATCATTCCGCAGGCTCTGGTGGACAAGGAGCTGGCCAACCACTTCTGCGATGAGCTGCACATCGTGCAGACCATGCACGAGCGCAAGGCCATGATGGCCGAGCGCAGCGATGCCTTCGTCGCCCTGCCGGGCGGCATCGGCACACTGGAAGAGCTGTTCGAAGTCTGGACTTGGCGCCAGCTGGGCTACCACGACAAGCCTATCGGCCTGTTGGACACCGACGGCTACTACGGCGGCATGCTGGGCTTCCTGCAGCATGCGGTACATGGCGGGCTCATGGGGGAATGGCAGATGGGCCTGATCCGTGTGGGTACGGAGCCCGATGCCCTGCTCACCGCGCTGGTGCAGGACGCAGGCGCGAATGCCAGCGCCATCCCCCTGCGCAGCGTGATCTGACGGCTGTCCCACCGCGCTGGCGTGCGCGGGATTGGCAGACGTGCCGTTCGTTACACCGCGGCGTCGTCCATGTCGCCGGTGCGGATGCGCACCACGCGCTCCACGGCGGTGACGAAAATCTTGCCGTCGCCGATCTTGCCGGTGCGCGCCGCGCCTACGATCGCGTCCACGCAGCGGTCCACGTCTTCGGTGCGTACCACCACCTCGATCTTGACCTTGGGCAGGAAGTCCACCACGTATTCAGCACCACGGTACAGCTCGGTATGGCCCTTTTGCCGGCCGAAGCCCTTCACCTCGGTCACCGTCAGCCCCGTTACACCACATTCGGCCAAGGCCTCGCGGACTTCCTCCAGTTTGAAGGGCTTGATGACGGCGGTGATCATTTGCATGGGGAACTCCTCAAATATCTAAAAAGCGGCGGGCATGGCACGGCGACCCAGCGGCCGCCACAGGGGGCTCAGGCCCTGAATCGGTTGGTGATGGGGTAGCGCCAATCCTTGCCGAAGCTGCGGCGCGTGACGCGCACGCCCACAGGCGCCTGGCGGCGCTTGTATTCGTTGAGCTTGATGAGCCGGGTTACACGTTCGACATCGGCACGTTCAAAGCCGGCGCGCACGATGTCTTCCAGAGGCTCGTCATTTTCCATATAGCGCTCGACGATGGCGTCCAGTACCTCGTAGGGCGGCAGACTGTCCTGGTCTTTTTGGTCGGGACGCAGTTCGGCACTGGGCGGACGGGTGATGATGCGCTCGGGAATGGGATTCGCGCCGGTGCCATACGGGTCATTGGCGTTGCGCCAGCGGGCCATGGCGAACACGCGCGTCTTGACCACGTCCTTGATCACGGCAAAGCCCCCGGCCATGTCGCCGTAAAGCGTGCAGTAGCCCGTGGCCAGCTCGCTCTTGTTGCCCGTGGTCAGCACCAGGCTGCCGAACTTGTTCGACAGCGCCATCAGCAGCATGCCGCGGATGCGCGCTTGCAGATTCTCTTCCGTCGTGTCCTCGGGCAGGCCGGCGAACTGCGGCGCCAGCGCAGTCTTGAAAGCCTCGAACTGCGGGGCGATGGCGATTTCGTCATAGCGCACCCCCAGCCGCCCGGCCATGTCGCGGGCATCGATCCAGCTGATGTCGGCCGTGTAGGGCGAGGGCATCATCACTGTGCGCACCTTGTCGGCGCCCAGCGCGTCCACGGCAATAGCCAGCACCAGCGCCGAGTCCATGCCCCCCGACAGGCCCAGCAGCACGCCGGGGAAGCCGTTCTTGCCCACGTAGTCGCGCACGCCCAGCACCAGGGCGGACCACAGCTCCGCCTCCCAGCCCTCGTGTGGCGCCACTGGCGCTTCCAAAACAATAGCTGCTTGCGCTTGCTGCACCTTGATCAGCAGCGTTTTTTCTTCAAATCCTGGCGCACGAGCCGCCACGCTGCCATCGGCATTCAGCGCGAAGGACCGGCCCTCGAAAACCACCTCGTCCTGCCCGCCGACCAAGTGCGCATAGACCAGGGGCAGGCCGGTTTCCAGCACGCGCTCGCGCATCACCTGTTCGCGCTCGACAGCCTTGCCCAGGTGGTAGGGCGACGCATTGAGCGTGACCAGCACCTGCGCGCCCGCCTCCCGCGCGCTGCGCGCCGGCCCGGGGTACCACGCGTCCTCGCAGATCAGCAGGCCCATGCGCACGCCCTCGACCTCGAACACGCAGTTCTCATCCCCGGGGACGAAATAGCGGCGTTCGTCGAAGACTTCGTAGTTGGGCAGGTACTGCTTGGCGTAGGTGTGCTCGATACGCCCCGCGCGCAGCACGCTGGCCGCGTTGTGGCACAGGCCGCGCCCCCCCTCGCCCACCCCGTGCGCCACGCGCCGCGGGTGCCCCACGACCACCGTCAGCCCTGGCCAATCCGCCGTAGCGGCCGCCAACCCTTCCAGTGCCTGCTCGCACGCTTGCACGAAGGCTGGCCGCAGGTACAGATCCTCGGCCGCGTAGCCGCACAGTGCCAGTTCGGGCGTGAGGAGCAGCCGGGCGCCGGCAGCATGGGCATCGCGCGCGGCCGCAAGAATCTTCTGGGCATTGCCCGGCACGTCGCCCACCACGAAGTTGAGTTGGGCGATGCTGATGACGAACGGCATGGGAATAGCGGGGCGGGTTGGTCTCGGACGATTATGTCACCCGGGCCCTGGCGCCGCCCCGAGCCGCGCCTTGCCCCTGCGGCACGCCCCGGCTGCGCGCTTGTCCCCACAGGCCAGGGACAGACCTGTGGATAAGCTGCGGGCGAGGCGGGCACATGCGGCTTAAGTGGTTGATTCATAACGCCCGCCCCTGCACCGCCTCATTTTTAAGCAGGCTGCGCCACCGCGGAGAAATCCCCACGGCTACGCGGTCCGGGCTTTGGGGACATGATGCGCTCTGCCCTGATTGCGGCACCGCCCACTGCATGACCACACCCTGCCCTGCCAGCACGCCTGCTTACGCATTGCACCTGCACGACTCGATCCATCGCGTGGGCGCCGATGCATGGGACGCACTGCTGGCGCACCAGCCCCACCCCACGCCCTTCCTGCGCCATGCCTACCTGTGCGCGCTCGAAGACAGCGGCAGCGCCACGCCCGCCCAGGGCTGGACGCCCGTCGTGTTCACCCTGTGGGCGGGCACGGACCTGCAGGCCGCCTGCATCGTGTACGCCAAGGCGCACTCGTACGGTGAGTACGTGTTCGATTGGGCCTGGGCCGATGCCTACGCCCGCCACGGGCTGGCGTACTACCCCAAGGCCGTGGCCGCCGTGCCGTTCACGCCGGTGCCCGGCACCCGGCTGTTGGCCTGCGACGATGCCGCGCGGGACGCCCTGCTGCGTGCCGTGCTGGACTGGGCGAAGCAGGCGGGGCTGTCGTCCCTGCACCTGCTGTTCGGCGCGCAGCAGGATCTGGCTGCAGCGCACCAGGCGGGGATGCTGCTGCGCAGCACCGTGCAGTTCCACTGGCACAACCGGCGGCCCATGGACGGTGCAAGGTTCGCGGATTTCGAGGACTTCCTCGCCTCCCTGAACCAGGACAAGCGCAAGAAGATCCGCCAGGAGCGCCGGCGCGTGGCCCAGGCGGGGGTGTGCTTTCGCGTGCTGCGGGGCACGCAGATCACCACGGCAAACTGGGACTTCTTCTACCGCTGCTACGAGCGCACCTACCTGGAGCACGGCAATCCGCCCTACCTGACGCGGGCCTTCTTCCACGCCATGCAGCAGCACATGCCCGAGGCCTGGGTGCTTTTCGTGGCGGAGCGCGCAGGCCGCCCCATCGCTACCAGTTTGATAGCTGTTGACGCTTATTCCAACTGCGTAAACTCCCCAAATGACATGCAATCCGTGGCCTATGGCCGCTACTGGGGTGCGCTAGAACGGGTGGACTGCCTGCATTTCGAGGCCTGCTACTACCAGCCCATCGAGTGGTGCATCGCGCAGGGCGTGCACCGTTTCGAAGGCGGTGCGCAGGGCGAACACAAGATGGCGCGCGCCCTCCTGCCCGTGCGCGCGCAGAGCGCCCACTGGCTGGCGCACCCGGCGTTTGCCGAAGCCGTGGACCGGTTCCTGGCGCGTGAAGGCGAAGGCGTGGAGCAGTACCTGGAGGATCTGCACGCGCGCAACCCCTTCCGTCGGGCAGGCTGACGGGCTGGACGCGGCCATGAAAAAGCGCGCCCATGGGCGCGCTTGGCAGAGATACAGCGAGAAGGCCCTCAGGCCGTCGCGACCGACTGCACCAATCCCATCTCAGAACTGCTGAGCAACGATTCGATGTCCACCACGATCAGCATGCGCTCGCCCACGGTCGCGATGCCGCGCACAAAGGACGAATCCACCTGCCCCTGGAACTGCGGTGCGGGCTTGATGGCATCGGCCGGCAGAGCCACCACGTCGGCCACGGCATCCACCACAGCGCCCAGCACCGTGCCACCCACGTTGAGGATGATGACCACGGTGAAGTCGGTGTAGTCGGCGCTGGCGCAGTGCAACTTCAGGCGCAGGTCGACGATCGGCACGATCACGCCGCGCAGATCGATCACGCCCTTGATGAACTCCGGCGCGTGCGCCATGCGGGTGGGTTGCTCGTAGGAGCGGATTTCCTGCACGCGCAGGATGTCGATGCCGTATTCCTCCTCACCCAGGCGGAAGGTCAGGTATTCCGCGGCACCGCTGGCGTTGGCGTTGCCGTACGAAGGACGCTGGGCGATGGAAGACGACATGGCAACTCCTAGGGAAATGTTCTCGCGCTTGCGCGCAGGTCGGGCACCGCCGGCCACACCAGCGTCGCGCACGCCCTGGCAGCATAGCAGTCATCGGTTACTTATGCTGACAATTTTGCCAGAAGCCGAAATCCCCGCAAGAAAAAAGCCCGCGGGCATGTGCCAGCGAGCTGGATGAGGGAGTGGGTGCGATACGGGCCGCACCCCGCCACCATCAGGCTTTCTTGTAGTTTTCCACGCCGTCCAGGATTTCCTTGTGGGCGGCATCGATGCCTTCCCAGCCCAGCACCTTGACCCACTTGCCTTCTTCCAGGTCCTTGTAGTGCTCGAAGAAGTGGCTGATGGCCTTCAGGCGCATGGGGTTCACATCCGCCACGGTCTTCCAGGGCTCGTACATCTTGAGGATCTTGGTAGTGGGGACGGCCAGCACTTTGCCGTCCACGCCGGCCTCGTCTTCCATCTTCAGGATGCCCAGCGCGCGGCAGGGCACCACCACGCCGGGGTGCAGCGGGTACGGGGTGATCACCAACACGTCCACCGGGTCGCCGTCGCCCGACAGGGTCTGGGGCACGTAGCCGTAGTTGCAGGGGTAGTACATGGCCGTGGTCAGGAAACGGTCCACGAAGACGGCACCCGACTCCTTGTCCACTTCGTACTTGATGGGATCGGATTCCGCCGGGATCTCGATCACCACATTGAAGGTTTCGGGAATGTTCTTGCCGGGCTTGACGTTGTTCAGCGACATGGTTTGGGGGTTGAGTGGTTGGAATGACACGGCCTTCGCCCCGGGGGCGGTGCGCAAGGCGGCCCGTGATTTTAGGCGCACGCCCCTTGCAGCTTGCTTGCACCGGGGGTTTCGCGTTAAATGGCTGCGTTGGCCAATCGTCTCCCGCCACCGGGGCACGAGGAAGCAACGCAGCGGAAGCACTTCCCCCATGCGTTGCGCTTCCCCCTCCGTGCAACTGACAACCGATGGAGATAACGAATGGCTGGTTCCACCTCGGCGCTGACTGCCCCTCTCATCCTGGCTCTGGTTTGCGGACTGATTGCTGTGGCCTACGGACTGTGGGCACGCAGCTGGATCCTTTCCAAGGACGCGGGCAACGCCCGCATGCAGGAGATCGCCGGCGCCATCCAGATGGGCGCGGCGGCCTACCTCGCACGGCAATACAAGACCATCGCCTTCGTCGGCATCGTGCTGGCCATCCTCATTGCGGCGTTCCTGGACGGCACCACCGCCGTGGGCTTCGTCATCGGCGCGGTACTCTCCGGCGCCTGCGGCTTCATCGGCATGAACGTCTCGGTGCGCGCCAACGTGCGCACGGCCCAGGCCGCCACGCAGGGCATGGGCCCGGCGCTGCAGGTTGCCTTCCGCGGCGGGGCCATCACGGGCATGCTGGTGGTGGGCCTGGGCCTGCTGGGCGTGACCGCCTTCGCGTGGTTCCTGATCGGCAATGGCCGGCTCACCCCCACGGCCAGCCTGCCGGCGCTGCTCAACCCGCTGATCGGCTTTGCGTTCGGCTCGTCGCTGATTTCCATCTTTGCCCGCCTGGGCGGGGGCATCTTCACCAAGGGTGCCGACGTGGGCGCGGACCTGGTCGGCAAGGTGGAGGCCGGCATCCCCGAGGACGACCCTCGCAACCCCGCCGTGATCGCCGACAACGTGGGCGACAACGTCGGTGACTGCGCCGGTATGGCGGCCGACCTGTTCGAGACCTATGCCGTCACCCTCATCGCCACGATGGCGCTGGGCGCGCTGCTGGTGGGTGCTGCGCCCGTCGCGGCCGTGACCTACCCGCTGGCGCTGGGGGCCGTCTCCATCATCGCCTCCATCATCGGCTGCTTCTTCGTGCAGGCCGGCCCGGGCATGCGCAACGTGATGCCCGCGCTGTACCGGGGGCTGGCCATCGCGGGCGTGTTGTCGCTCGTCGCCTTCTGGTTCGTCACGGCCTGGGTCATCCCCGACAACGCGCTGGGCGGCACGGGCGCGCAGATGCGGCTGTTCGGCGCCTGCGCCACCGGCCTGGTGCTGACGGCGGCGCTGGTGTGGATCACGGAGTTCTACACCGGCACGCAATATTCGCCCGTGCGCCACATCGCGCAGGCGTCCACCACGGGGCATGGCACCAACATCATTGCGGGTCTGGGCGTGTCCATGCGCTCCACGGCCTGGCCGGTGATCTTCGTGTGCGCGGCCATCATCGTGTCGTACACGCTGGCGGGCCTGTACGGCGTGGCCGTGGCCGCCATGTCCATGCTCAGCATGGCGGGCATCGTGGTGGCGCTGGACGCCTACGGCCCCATCACCGACAACGCTGGCGGCATTGCCGAGATGGCCGAGCTGCCCAGCAGTGTGCGCGACATCACCGACCCGCTGGACGCCGTGGGCAACACCACCAAGGCCGTGACCAAGGGCTACGCCATCGGCTCGGCGGGCCTGGCAGCACTGGTGCTGTTCGCCGACTACACGCACAAGCTGGAGAGCTTCGGCCAGGCGATCCGCTTCGACCTGAGCGACCCGATGGTCATCGTGGGCCTGTTCATCGGCGGGCTCATTCCCTACCTTTTCGGCGCCATGGCCATGGAGGCCGTGGGCCGCGCCGCCGGCAGCGTGGTAGTGGAGGTGCGTCGCCAGTTCAGCGAGATCCCAGGCATCATGGAAGGCACGGCCAAGCCCGAGTACGGCCGCGCGGTGGACATGCTGACCAGCGCCGCCATCAAGGAGATGATCATCCCCAGCCTGCTGCCCGTGGCCGTGCCCATCATCGTGGGCCTGGCGCTGGGGCCGAAGGCGCTGGGCGGCCTGCTCATGGGCACCATCGTCACGGGCCTGTTCGTGGCCATCAGCATGTGCACCGGCGGTGGCGCCTGGGACAACGCCAAAAAGTTCATCGAGGACGGCCACCACGGCGGCAAGGGCAGCGACGCGCACAAGGCCGCCGTCACCGGCGACACCGTGGGCGACCCCTACAAGGACACGGCCGGCCCGGCGGTGAACCCGCTCATCAAGATCATCAATATCGTGGCGCTGCTCATCGTGCCGCTGGTGGTGAAGTTCCACGCCGGCTGACCCGACACTATCAAAAAAGAAGCTGCCAGCGCCCGTCCCTTGGGCGTTGGACGGCACTCCGGCTCGTAGCCCAGCACGCTGCGCGCGCCTGCCGCACAATCAGGCCCATGCAGCTCCACCACATCGCCAACGCCGGCGTGGCCTCGACTTCGGGCCGCACCATTGCCGTGATCGACCCCTCCGACGGCCAGCCGTACGACGAAATCCAGCGCGGCACGGCCGAGGACATCGATGCCGCCGTGCATGCGGCGCAGCAGTGCTACCACAGCGTGTGGCGCAAGCTGGCCCCGGCCGAGCGTGGCAGGCTGCTGATGCGGCTGTCGGCCAAGATCACCGAGCATGCCGAGGAGTTGGCCGCCATCGAGCAACGCGACTGCGGCAAGCCCACCCGGCAGGCACGGGCCGACGCACACGCCCTGGCGCGCTACTTCGAGTTCTACGCCGGCGCCTGCGACAAGCTGCACGGCGAGACCATTCCCTACCCCGACGGCTTCAGCGTGTTGACCTGGCGCGAGCCGCATGGCGTGACCGGCCACATCGTGCCGTGGAACTACCCCATGCAGATCTTCGGGCGCTGCGTGGGCGCCGCACTGGCGGCCGGCAACGTGTGCGTGGTCAAGCCGGCCGAGGACGCCTGCCTGTCCCTGCTGCGCGTGGCCCAGTTGGCGGTCGAGGTGGGCTTCCCCGCCGGCGCGCTGAACATCGTGACCGGCTACGGCCACGAGGTCGGCGACGCGCTGGCGCGCCACCCCGGCATCCAGCACATCAGCTTCACCGGCAGCCCCAAGGTGGGCACGCTGATCCAGCAGGCCGCCGCAGAGCGCCACTGCCCGGTCACGCTGGAGCTGGGCGGCAAGAGCCCGCAGATCGTCTTTGCCGACGCCGACCTGGACGCCGCCGTGCCCGTGCTCGTGAACGCCATCGTGCAGAACGCTGGGCAAACCTGCTCGGCCGGCTCGCGCGTGCTGATCGATTCCCTGATCTACGAACCGCTGCTGGAGCGCCTGTCAAAGGCCTTCGAGGCGCTGCGCGTGGGCCCCGCCGCCATGGACCTGGACCTGGGGCCGCTGATCCGCCAGAGCCAGCAGCAGCGCGTGTGGGATTACCTGTCCGATGCGCAGGTGGCTGGCATTCCCCTGGCCGCGCAGGGCACCGTGGTGGACGAAGCGCCCGACACGGGCTTCTACCAGGCACCCACCCTGCTGCGCGACGTACCGGCGCAGCACCGCCTGGCGCAGGAGGAAATCTTCGGACCCGTGCTGGCCGCCATGCCCTTCGACGACGAAGACCACGCCGTGGAGCTCGCCAACGGCACGCCCTTTGGCCTGGTGGCGGGGGTGTGGACGCGCGATGGCGCGCGCCAGTTCCGCATGGCGCGGCGCATTGCCAGCGGCCAGGTGTTCATCAACAACTACGGCGCGGCCGGCGGCGTCGAATTGCCGTTTGGCGGCGTGAAGTCCAGCGGACACGGACGCGAGAAGGGTTTCGAGGCGCTCTACGGCTTCACCACCCTCAAGACCGTGGCCATCCGCCACGGCTGATCCCTGCGAACCGCGTGCCCTGCGGTGCCTTTCCAGTGCTCGCTTGCCCGCTGATACGTTTCCCATCTCGACCCATGCCTCTGTCATCCCCTTCCCCCCGCACTGCCCGCCATGTCCGACGCGTCACCTACCAGGGTTACGAGCGCGAGGACGGGCTCTGGGACATCGAGGGCGAGCTGCACGACAGCAAGCCGCAGGACCTGCCGTCGCTGCGCTACCCGGACGGCGTGCGCCGCGCCGGCGAACCCATCCACCACCTGTGGCTGCGCGTCACCGTGGACCGCGACCTGGTGGTGCGCGCCATCGAATCCGCCATGGATGCCCACCCCCTGGCGGGCTGCACACAAGCGCAGCGCGCCCTCCAGGCGATGGTGGGCTGCAGCATGGCGCGCGGCTGGCGCCAGTCCATCCAGACCCACCTGGGCGGCGTGGCCGGTTGCACCCATCTGCGGGAACTGCTGTTCAACCTGGCCACGGCCACGTTCCAGACGATTCACGCCGCATTCCAGAATGAAGGCGACGAGCCGCCGCGCCACTTGGGCCAGTGCACGGGTTGGGACTTCAGCGGTCAGGGAGTGAAGGAGCACTACCCGCAGTTCTACGGCCGCGCGCCGCGCACGCCGAAGGCAGCCTGATCGGCAATCGCTCCCGATTCAATAGCTGCCCGCGCTTTCTACACGGGCGCTAGAGGCACTTTTTGCCCATAGGCCTGATTTAGATCGACCGCATGTGCTGGCGCGCGGCTCAGGTTCACCATGCGAACACTCGCGGAGGCTGAATAGCGCTTGAACGGCTCGGCCCGACGGACGGCCTGCGCCAACCCCTGGTTAGCCAGCCCCTGGTTAGTAGAGCGAGTGGAGAGTGGCGTGGCACATCCGCCGGGGGCGCGCGGCTGGGGCGGTCGAGCCAAAGCCGTGTCCCGCGCGCCACAGCTGCTGCCCAGCGGGGCAACCAGCCCAGCCACGTCGGCCTTCCCTCCCCCGGAAAAGCGGTGCAGCCGGGCGCCGCGCCGATGAGACACGCAGTTGCTCTGTGGCCGCAGGGGTCAGCCCAGCACGTCCTGCAGGGCCACCTCGTACAGCGAAGTCAAGCTGTCCGTAACCTCCAGCAGGCGCTCGCTGGTGGTGGCCACGTTTTCCAGGCCGCGCGGGTCTGGTTGGCGCTTGAGGGCGGCCTCGAAAAACACCCACTGCGCCTGGCCCAGTTCCAGTGCCGAGCGGATGGCAGGGGTGGAGATGGGTGCCTTGTTCAACTGCGCGAGGGCACGCTGGAACTCATCGGCGTCGCCCGTCATCTGCTCGCGCACCGTGCGGCTGTCAAGGCCGGCGGCCAACAGCTCATAGTTCTTGGCCAGGCGCTGCGACAGCATGCGCTGGCGCCCGGCGGTGTTGACCAGGCGTGCCGTGGGCGCCTGGGCCAGGCGCTCGAGGGCCTCGGTGGTGGTGTTGGCAGCAGCCAGCATCTGGTCGGCCTGGGCCGACACGGCCTGAAAGCCCTCCTTCGTCGGCGCCTGGGCCGTGAGCGCGTCCAGGCGGTCCGCGTTGCGGCGCACGTCCGCCAGCAGCCGCGCCACCTCGGGCGGCCAGCTCTGGCGGTCCATGTCCTCAAAGCCGGAATGCACCTGCCGGCGGGTGTGTTCCAGCGCATCGCGGGCGCGCGCGGCGCCCACGTTCAGGTACAGCTGGCCGTAGACCTTGGCGGTGCGCTGGGACAGCGCCCGAAAGCGCGCCGTGCGGTTGATGGCCGTGGCCAGGGCCATGCGCGCCTGGGCCGACAGCGGCAGGGCCGGCACCAGCAACACGGTGGCCAGCGCGCGCACAGCGGTGCGGCGGCCGCGCCGGCAGGTGGCGACGGAGGAAGGGGTGGGGACTGGGCGTTGGTTCTGCATGCGCCGTATTCTCAAATCGCCCTCCCGCGCCCCCTATGACACTGGTCAAAGGCACCTCATGTCGCTGCCGTGACAGCAGATTGATCAACATCAATTTAGCGGGCAGCCGCCATACCCCTACGACGCCGATGGGGCACAATTTCGCCATGGCTGAACGTGTCATTCCCCTCGTGGACCAGCGCAGCAAGGTGCTGCAGCCCCCTGCGCCCCTGGCCGCGGCACCCGCTACCGGACTGCTGCAGGACACGCTCTCCCGTCCCTTGCGCGACCTGCGCATCAGCGTGACGGACCGCTGCAACTTCCGCTGCGGCTACTGCATGCCGAAGGAAGTGTTCGACAAGCACTACCGCTACCTGCCGCACAGCGACCTGCTGAGCTTTGAAGAGATCACGCGGCTGGCGCGCCTGTTCATGGCGCATGGGGTGCGCAAGATCCGCCTCACCGGCGGCGAGCCGCTGCTGCGCAAGGACCTGGAGAACCTGGTTGCCCAGTTGGCGGAACTGCGCACGCTGGAGGGCCTCGTGCCCGACCTCACGCTGACCACCAATGGATCGCTGCTGGCGCGCAAGGCGCGCGCCCTCAAGGCCGCGGGCCTGCGGCGCGTCACCGTGAGCCTGGACAGCCTGCAGGACGACGTGTTCCGCCGCATGAACGACGTGGACTTTCCGGTGGCCGACGTACTCGCCGGTATCGAGGCCGCGCAGGCGGTGGGCCTGGAGCACATCAAGGTCAACATGGTGGTCAAGCGCGGCACCAACGACCACGAGATCCCGGCGATGGCGCGCCACTTTCGCGGCACCGGCATCACGCTGCGCTTCATCGAATACATGGACGTGGGCGCCACCAACGGCTGGCGCATGGATGAGGTGCTGCCCTCCGCCGAAGTCATCGCGCAGCTGCAGGCCGATCTGCCGCTGGTGCCGCTGGCCGCGCAGTCCGCCGGCGAGACCGCCAAGCGCTGGGGCTACGCCGGCCCCGACGGTCGCCACGACCCGCGCTTGGGCGAAGTGGGCGTGATCAGCAGCGTCACGCAGGCCTTCTGCGGCGACTGCAACCGCGCGCGCCTGTCCATGGAGGGCCGGCTGTACCTGTGCCTGTTTGCCTCGCAAGGCTGGGACCTGCGCAGCCTGCTGCGCGGCAATGCCAGTGACGTGCAGATCAGCGCCGCCATCGCCCACATCTGGCAGGGGCGCGGCGACCGCTATTCCGAGCTGCGTGCCAGCCTGCCATCCGAGACGGGCAGCGGCCAGCGGCGCATCGAGATGAGCTACATCGGCGGCTGAGCCGCCGCTGCGCCGCAGGGACCTGCCCCGGCGCGCCGTTCACCACCCTTCTTCTTTCCCATGATCGACACCCACGACATCACAGGCCTCATCCTCGCCGGCGGCCGCGGCTCCCGCATGGGCGGGGTGGACAAAGGCCTGCAGAACTTCCGCGGCTTGCCGCTGGCGCTGCACACGCTGATGCGGCTGCAGCCGCAGGTGGGCGACGTGATGATCAACGCCAACCGCAACCTGGCGGCCTATGAATCATTCGGAGTGCCGGTGTGGCCTGATGGCCTTGCCGACTACGCAGGCCCGCTGGCGGGCTTTCTCACAGGGCTGGAGCGCTGCGAGACCCCTTGGCTGCTCACCGTGCCCTGCGACACACCGCTGTTCCCGCCAGACCTTGCCGCACGCCTGGCCCAGGCCGCCATGCGCGAGGGCGCCGACATTGCCATGGCAGCGGCACCCGAGGCCGACGAGCGCGATGGCACCGTGCGCGTGCGCACCCAACCGGTGTTTTGCCTGCTGCGCGTGACGCTGCTGGAGAGCCTGGTGCGCTTCACGCAGGGCGGCGGGCGCAAAATCGACCGCTGGACCGAACAGCACGCCTGCGCCGTGGTTCCGTTCGACCAGCCGGGAGACGACCCGCATGCTTTCTACAACGCCAACACCCTGGCCGAGCTGCACGCCCTGGAAGGCCTGGGCCACCGCTGAGCTGCAACCCTCCTTGCCCGTACCGCATGAAAACCATTGACCAGATCGCCGCCGAGTTGCAGGGCTACGACCCGCAGGCGCTGCGTGCCGCCGATGTGAACACCTTCCTGGAGCGCCTGGTCGCGCCCGTCACCCGCACCGAAGAAGTCGGCATCTTCGACGCCCTGGGCCGCGTGCTGGCGCGGGACGTGGTCTCGCCCGTCAGCGTGCCGCCACACGACAACTCGGCCATGGACGGCTACGCCTTCGACGGCGCCCAACTGCAGCCCGGCCAACCGCTGGTGCTGCGCCCGGTGGGCTCCACAGCCTTTGCCGGCGCCGCCTGGACCGGCACCGTGGCCGCAGGCGAGTGCGTGAAGATCATGACCGGCGCCATCATGCCGGCAGGGCTGGACACCGTGGTGCCGCAGGAGTTCACCACCGCCGAGCCCGACGGCCACATCCGCATCGCACCCGACGTGCTGCGCCGGGGCGACAACCGCCGCCTGCTGGGGGAAGACCTCATGCAAGGCCGCGTAGCGCTAGCAAAAGGAGAGCCGCTAGCGCCTGCTGCTATTGGCCTGGTGGCCAGTTTGGGTCTAAAAACGGTGACGGTGTACCGCCGGGTGCGCGTCGCCTATTTCTCCACGGGCGATGAGATCCTCAGCCTGGGCGAGCCACCGCGGGAGGGCGCGGTGTACGACAGCAACCGCTACACAGTCTTTGGCCTGCTGACACGTCTGGGCGTCCAGGTGATCGACCTGGGTGTGGTGCGCGACGAGCCCACACTGCTGGAAGCTGCCTTCCGCCGTGCCGCCGCCGAGGCCGACGCCATCATTACCAGCGGCGGGGTGAGCGTCGGCGAGGCCGACCACACGCGCACCATGATGAAGCAGCTGGGCGACGTGGCGTTCTGGCGCATCGCCATGCGCCCGGGCCGGCCGATGGCGGTGGGCCGCCTTCGGCCCGAATTACAAGCCAAATCCGATCCTAACGCTCGTCCATCAAGCGTCAACAGCTATCAAGATGGAAGCATTCAGAGTGCAGACGGCAGCAGCGTGCTGTTCGGCCTGCCGGGCAATCCGGTGGCGGTGATGGTCACCTTCCTGGCTTTCGTCCGCCCCGCGCTGCTGCGCATGATGGGCTGCACACGCAGCGCACCGCCGCTGCTGCGCGCCGTCAGCACCGAGGCCATGCGCAAGAAACCCGGCCGCACCGAATACCAGCGCGGCCTGGTCACCACGGCCGCAGACGGCACGTTGCAGGTGCGCACCACGGGCAACCAGGGCTCAGGGGTGCTCAGTTCCATGGTGCAAGCCAACGGCCTCATCGTGCTGCACCACGGCCAGGGCAACGTGGCACCTGGCGACATGGTCGATGTGATGATGTTTGACGGCGTGATCTGACACGCCCGCGCAGCGGCGGCCGGCTTGGCCGCGTGCGCCGCAGCCCTACCCTGCCCCCATCGCCATCCTTGCAGGAGCCGCCATGCCGTTTGCCGCCACCCATCTCGCTCAGCCGCCTTCGCGTGAAACGGTGGACCAGTGGCTGGGCCCCACCGTGCTGGAGTTCGGTACGCCCTGGTGTGGCCACTGCCAGCGCGCCCAGCCGCTCATCGAGCAGGCCCTCGAAGACCGGGACGATGTGCGCCACGTCAAGGTGGAGGACGGCCCCGGCCAGCGCCTGGGCCGCAGTTTTGGCGTGAAACTCTGGCCCACGCTCGTGTTCCTGCGCGACGGGCGCGAAACGGCACGGCTGGTGCGCCCGCAGACGGCTCAGAGCATCCATGAAGCGGTGCAGGGCATCACCGCCACCACCGGCTGATCACCCGCAAGGCCCGGAACCCGGTCTCAGCGGCCCAGCGCCTGCTCCACACCCTTGTTGGCCAGCATGTCGGCGCGCTCGTTGCCGGGATCGCCCGCATGGCCGCGCACCCAGTGCCATTCGATGCGGTGGCCCGCTTGGTGCGCCAGCTCGTCCAGGCGCTGCCACAGCTCCACGTTCTTCACGGGCTGGCCGGCCGCCGTGCGCCAGCCCTTTTTCTTCCAGCCGTGAATCCATTCGGTGATGCCCTGGCGGACGTACTGGCTGTCCAGGTACAACGCCACCTGGCAGGGGCGCTTGAGCGCGCCCAGCGCCTGGATCACGGCCATCAGTTCCATGCGGTTGTTGGTCGTTCCCAGTTCGCCACCGAACAGCTCTTTCTCCAGCGTGCCTGAACGCAGCACTGCCCCCCAACCGCCGGGGCCCGGATTGCCCTTGCACGCACCGTCGGTATAGATCACCACCTGATTCAAAAAATAGCTCCCAGAAATAAAGAAAATGGCCCGTCGCCTCAGCCCGGGCCATGGCGCCGCGCTACCTGCACCTGCGCGGCAGCCGCCTGCGGCGCCTTGCGCCACGAAGGCTCCAGCAGGCGCATGCCCTGCACGCGCTTGACGGCGACGATCACATACGCGGCCCCGAAGATCGGCCACCAGCGCGCGCCCAGCGCGTCCATCCAGCCATAGCGCTGCAGCCAGCGGTCGCCGGCCACGGCGGGCCGGTAGCAGCCGAAGCTCATGGATTCCAGCTCAAAGCCAAGCAGGCGCAGCCAGTCGCGCAGGCGCCCGGGTGAAATGAACTCCCCCACGTCCGGAAGGAACAGCCGCCCCCCTGCGCCACAGCGCTGGTACAGGCGCGATCGCCGCTGCCGTAACCCCCACAGACTGAGCGGGTTGAGTCCACTGATGACCACCTTGCCCTCGGGCACCAGCACGCGGTGCACCTCGCGCAGCGCCGTGTGCGGGTCCACGCTCAGCTCCAGGGTGTGGGGCAGCGCCAGCAGGTCCAGGCTGGCCTCGGCAAACGGCAGCGCGACCGCATCCGCCAGCAGCGCCGGTGGCTCCTGCGCATCGCTACGCTCTAGCAGCAACTCCGGCGGCATTACGGCCAGCCAGCGGTGCGGCATGCGGTTGCTGCGCAATGCCTGCAGGCCCGGCATGCCCAGCTGCAGCGCGTGGTAGCCGAAGATGTCCGCCACCAGCTCGTCGTAACGCTCCTGCTCCCAGGCCAGCAGGTAGCGGCCAGGGGCAGTATCGAACCAGTGGTGCAAACCTATAATTTCGCCGGTCATGAAGAACTTGCTGCCATTGCCCGCCTTCGCCGACAACTACATCTGGATGATGTACGACGCGCAGCGTGCGGTCGTTGTGGATCCCGGCGATGCAGAACCCGTGTTGCAGGCGCTGCGCAGCATTGGGCTGCCATTGGAAGCGATTCTAGTCACGCACCACCATGGCGACCACGTGGGCGGGGTGAACGCCCTGCGCGAAGCCACGGGCGCAACCGTGTATGGCCCTGCCACGGAGCCCATGCCCGAGCCCCTCATCCGTCTGTCGGGCGGCGACACTCTTGAGGTGCTAGGCCTCACGTTTTCCGTGCTGGACGTGCCGGGGCATACGGCGGGGCATATCGCCTACTACTGTGCGGACATGGAAGGCGAGCCCCTGCTGTTGTGCGGGGACACGCTGTTCTCAGGTGGATGCGGGCGCTTGTTCGAAGGCACGCCCACGCAAATGCAGGCCTCGCTGGATACGTTGGCCGCATTGCCCGGCAACACCCGCGTATGCTGCGCCCATGAATACACGCTGTCCAACCTGAAGTTCGCCCGCGCGGTGGAACCCCATAACGCTGCGCTACTCCAGTACATCACCGAATGCGAGTCCCGGCGCCGCGCGGATCAGCCCACACTGCCGTCGCGCATTGCCATCGAGCGCGACATCAACCCTTTTCTGCGCACGCGCGTTGCTACGGTAGCCCAAGCCGCACACGGCTTCGACGCCCTCATAGACCCGCGCGAACCCGCAGCCGTACTGGCCGCGCTGCGCCAATGGAAAAACGAATTTCGATGAGACTTCTGCACATCCTGGGGCTGGCAAGCCTGCTGTGGTTGACCGGTTGCGCGACCACTGCCCCTACGGACAACGCCGCATCCACCACCGACCCCACTACTGCCAGCCATACGCCGCTGTATCCGTCGGGACCATTGCAGCCCATCACGGCGAGTGCCGCCAGCGGCCACACAGTGGCTGGCGTCAGTGCGCCAGCCGATCTGTGGGACCGCATCCGGCGCGGCTTTTCCATGCCCGACCTGGACACCGATCTGGTACGCGACCGGGAACAGTGGTATGCCACGCGCCCCGACTACATGCAGCGCATGACCGAGCGTTCCAGCAAGTACCTGTTCCATATCGTCGAAGAGCTGGAACGCCGGGGCATGCCCACAGAACTGGCGCTGCTGCCCTACATCGAGAGCGCCTTCAACCCCCAGGCAGTGTCCAGCGCCAAGGCCGCGGGTATGTGGCAGTTCATGCCGGCCACGGGAACCTATTTCGACTTGAAGCAGAACGCCTTCCGCGACGACCGGCGCGATGTGCTGGCGTCCACGCGCGCGGCACTGGACTACCTGCAGAAGCTCTACGGCATGTTCGGCGACTGGCATCTGGCCCTGGCCGCCTACAACTGGGGGGAAGGCAGCGTGGCCCGCGCGATCGCGCGCAACGAGAAACAGGGTCTGGGCACGCGCTACACCGAGTTGACGATGCCCGCCGAAACCCGCATGTACGTTCCCAAACTGCAGGCCGTGAAGAACATCGTGGCCAATCCCGACAAGTTCAGCACCGAGCTGCCGTTGATCGAGAACCATCCGTACTTTCAGAGCGTGGAGATCACGCGCGACATGGACGTCACCCTGGTAGCCAGTCTCGCCGGCGTACGCATCGAGGATTTCCGCGCCCTGAACCCGTCGCTGCACAAGCCCGTGATCCTTGCGGCGGGCATGCCGCAGATCCTGCTGCCCTGGGACAACGCCCAGGTGTTCCGCAAGAACCTGGAGGCCTACACCGAAGGCCAATACGCCAGTTGGACGGTATGGACGGTGCCCAACACGATGAGCGTCTCCACCGCGGCGCAACGCACGGGCATGAGCGAAAACGATTTGCGTCAGGTGAATGGCATTCCACCACGCATGATGATCAAGGCCGGCTCGGCCCTCATGGTGCCCCGCGCGGCCACCATGCGCGCAGACGTCCCGGGCCATCTCGCCGACAACGGCCAAGTCAGCTTCACGCCCGAAATCGTGACGCGGCGCACCACGGTGCGCGCGGGCAAGCGCGACACCGTGGCCAGCATCGCGCGGCGCTACAAGGTCAGCACCGCAGACGTTGCCGACTGGAACGACGTGAAGACTTCGGGCAAGTTCAAGCCCGGAGAACAGGTCGTGATGTACCTGCCCGTGCGGCTTGCCGCGACCTCGCTGGCGCGCACCAGCGCGAAACAACCCATCAGCCGGGCGACAGTCCGCTCGGCAAAGGCCGGTGCGCCCGCACGCAAGGGCGGCACACCGTCGAAACGCAAACGGTAAGTCTGGCTAGAAACGCAGCGTGTGCATACCCAACAGGCCGAGGATGCCCATCACGATCAGGTACAGCGCAACGATCACGTTGAGCAGTTTGGGCATGATCAGAATCAGGATGCCTGCGATGAGGGAAACCAGGGGGCCAATGCTGAGGTGAAGTGTCATGGGAACTTTGCCGGGATGCGGGAGGAAGGAAAGCACTCGCGCTGAGCGCGCCGCCTAGCCCATCACTTTAGCGGTGATCCCGGGTCGCAAGGCGCACTTGGCGCGCCCTGACCGACCGAACCAACGCCTGGGCACGCCGTAATCTGCCGCAGAGGGCCGGGGCGCCTGCATTTTGCCCTCTCTTGCGCCACACCGAGCTTTCCCAAAAAAAGTCCGATACGGCGCGAAGCGCGGCGTCACATCAGCAGTTGCCTTTTTTCGCCTGACCGGGAGGGCACCCGTGCGGGTGGCTCTTGGGACCCGCTCCACGGTTGTCGTAATGGTCGTGATAGACCGCGCAACCGGAAAGCGTGAATGCAGCAACCACAATGGCAAGCAGAGTCTTCATGGCTGAAAATGTGGATGGACGTCCAGGCATTTTAGAAGCGCCCCGTTGTTCCCGGACTGATTGAAACTCGTACGGTGGAGTAATACGACGCTGTACTACTCATCGCTAGCAGGTAAGCAGTCAGGTCATGGGTGCCTTCTATGTTGATCACGGAGCTATTGGGGGGGGCAAAACGTTGGCGCACCCCTACCCTCACAATTGGCCAAGCAAAAACAAAAAAGGCCCTGTATCGCTACAGAGCCTTTGAAACTTGGTAGGACGTACAAGATTCGAACTTGTGACCAATGGATTAAAAGGGGTCTAAGAGCCCTTATATTTCAACAACTTAGCTCGTCTTCGCTCGCCAAACATCGCCGTCACTCGCCAATGCTGTCACGTTGCACTGACACGCTTTAAGTCAGCAATCGGCCAGGAGCAGTCTGTGGTGGCAGCTGAAAGCGGACGCTCAACGGACTAGGTAAGCGGGCCGCCGAAGGCGGATCCGCTTGACCGCTGGGTTAGGACACAACATATTAGCCGCGAAAAGCCAAGTAGTACCCGGGAGCGGCAAGGCACCATGCGAGCACGAAAACAGTGCTTCCGCGCCTGCATATTTTCTTGCCGACTTCGTCATAGCGATCTACCTCTAAAAACCACCAAAGTGTCCAGCCGACGGTTTTTTCAATGTCTGTGGCATCACGTAAATGTTTGAGAGCAACGAGTCCTAGGTACGCATAGTAGAGCCCGGCCATGACTGAGGCTCCGATTAGTAGCCAGCCAGAAATCACAATGGCTTTCATCTGTTCTAACGTTTGACTTAAGCGGCATGCCGAAGGCATGTCCGCTTGAAGGAATAGTTAGGCGTCGCGGTGGCGCACATGACTTGAATAGCAGCGAAATGTTTACCGAGCATACGGTGTGATGCTTAGGACTCGTGCCTTCTGTGCTGCGAATGATGCTTGGAATTCGTAGCAATGCTCCAGCTCAACCTGCAGAACTTGGCGACTTGCGTCGTCTGGATGACTCATCAGTTCCAGATTCAGCGCAGACAGGACGTTTTGGTTAGCTGCCTCTGTGTTGCGGGAGTTTCCCGGGAGCAGCAGGGATCTGAGAAGTTTGAGCATGGAGGAAACGCGCTTCGTGCCAGCTAACGTAATGTAGACCGCACCAAGCCGCAGGCCATATCTGGCGCTTGCGGTCTAAATTGGCGCGAAAAAAACGCGGAAATGGGCTTGTAGCCGAGCTTGACGGCGTATATGCTGTATGAAAATACAGTACTAAATTCAGCCATGAAACCCGCCGCCCCTCCTGTGTTGCGCGCCACACGGTTGCTGGACCAGGTCCGTGAGCGAATTCGTTACAAACACTATAGCCTGCGCATCGAGCAGGCCTATGTGCAATGGGTGCACATGTTCGTGAAATGGCACGTCTTGCGGCATCCACGAGACATGGGGCAGCTGGAAATCGAAGGTTTTCTAGCCATGTTAGCCAACGAGCGACGGGTGGCGGCTGCCACGCACAACCAGGCGTTGAGTGCACTGCTATTCCTCTACCGTGAGGTGTTGGGCATGGACCTGCCATGGCTCGATGGCGTGCAACGCCCGCGCACGCCCAAGCGCATTCCTTCGGTTTTGACGGTAGATGAGGTGGCTGTTCTGCTATCGGCGCTGCCGACCGATATGGCCTTGCTGGCCCGACTGCTGTACGGTACCGGCATGCGGCTGATGGAAGGTCTGCGCTTGCGGGTCAAGGACCTGGATTTTGATCGTGGGGTGGTCGTGGTACGCCAAGCCAAGGGCGACAAGGATCGGGTCGTAATGCTGCCGCGCAGCTTGGCAGCCGAGCTGCACCAACAGGTGCTTGCTGCGCGCGCGCTGTGGGAGCAAGACCGGCAAGCGCAGCGCGGTGGCGTGGACGTTCCGCATGCACTGGAGACAAAATATCCCGGCATGGGACAACGTTGGGATGGTTCTGGGTGTTCCCCGCTTCATCCCTGTCT